>CAZSDA010000007.1:0-38284 GCA_964605535.1 uncultured bacterium | reverse complement strand
CGCGAAGGCCCTGTAAGAGGCCGAGCGCAGCGCCGAGGCTGTTCCGCCAAAGCAAAATCATTCTGACCGAGCGAAGGCTGGGTAAATAACCCGCCGAGCGAAGAAAGAATGATTTGGCGCGGGCGGAATCAGCTCAAGGGGCAGCAGGGGGTCCGCCTGTATAGACGGGCCACCCGACTGTCTATTTTTATTCCCTAACTCAGCTCTTCAACTTTATTCTCTAGAAAGAAAGCGCTCGCTCTCCCGCCGAGCGAAGAAAGAATGATTTGGCGCGGGCGGAATCAGCTCAAGGGGCAGCAGGGGGCCCGCCTGTATGGACGAGCCGCCCGACTGTCTATTTCTACTCCCTAACTCGACTCTTCAACCCTTAATTTTTTCGGGCAAGGGCACGGGCAAGGAGCGGAAGGAACAAAAGGTCTAGTGAAAAAAAATCAGCTATAGGGTAAACTTGTCCTTCTCCTAACCCTAACGCCCGAGTCGTCACCATGTCCAATGAGGAAAAAAATCATCTCCCTGTCAGAGTAAGGATCGCCCCCTCACCCACAGGAGACCCCCACGTCGGTACAGCCTACATGGCCCTCTTCAACCTGCTCTTTGCAAAACGCTACGGCGGGAAATTCATCCTGCGCATCGAAGACACAGACCGCACGCGCAGCCGCCCCGAATATGAAGAAAATATCTATAAAGCCCTCCACTGGTGCGGCATTCAATGGGATGAAGGCCCAGACGTAGGAGGCCCTCACGGCCCCTACCGACAATCGGAACGCTTCCCTATCTATAAAAAATATGCCGAAGAACTCCTGGAAAAAGGCAAAGCTTACCGCTGCTTCTGCACCTCCGAGGATCTCGAAGAAATGCGGCTCGTACAAGCAAAGCAGGGGGGAAGACAGGGCTACGACAGACGTTGCCGCAATTTAAGCCCCCAGGAGATCGAAGAAAGACTTTCCAAGGGAATGCCTTACGTCATCAGGATGAAAGTACCTCTCACAGGTGAATGCGTCTACGAAGACAAAATCAAGGGGAGAATCACCTTTCCTTGGGCAGACATCGACGACCAGGTATTGACAAAGTCTGACGGCTTCCCCACATACCATCTGGCTAATGTCGTCGATGACCACCTCATGGAAATTTCCCACGTGATCAGAGGCGATGAATGGATGAGTTCAACCCCTAAGCACGTTTTATTATATGAATCCTTCGGATGGACTCCCCCCACTTTTCTCCATATGCCTTTGCTCCTCGGAACAGATGGAAGAAAGCTATCCAAAAGACGCAATCCCACTTCGATTTTTTACTATAGGGATAGCGGTTACCTTCCAGAAGCGTTCATGAACTTCCTGTCCCTCATGGGCTATAGCATGCCAGGAGATCAGGAGATCTATTCGCTCGAAAAAATCAGTTCTGAATTCGATCCCACGAGAATCGGCGTCTCAGGCGCCGTATTTGATGTACAAAAATTGGATTGGATCAACCAGCAATATTTAATTAAAAACATCCCGGTAGAAAACTTGTGGAATCGGATCAAGGATTGGGCTTTTAATGACAAGTTCATGGAAAAAGTCATGCCTCTGGTCCACTCCAGAATCAAAACTTTTTCAGAATTTATCGAACTTTGCGATTTTCTCTTTGTGAACCACCTGAAGTATAGCAAAGAACTGTTTGAAGTGAAGGGTCACACGGCAGAACAAGCCTGTTTTCTCCTCCAAGCCATGATTTGGCAAATGGATGAACAGGAAAATTGGGGCAGCTCCGGAGTCAATCAAGCCTCAAGAACGGTTGCCGAAGTCTTTCAAATCAACCACAAGAAAACGCTCATGCCACTCCTATTTGCTTCTCTCATGGGCAAGCATTTCGGCCCTCCTCTTTTCGACTCAGCCGAGATTTTAGGAAAAGACCGGACGCGCGTTAGGCTTCTCAGAAGCATCGATTTTCTAGGCGGTATTTCCAACAAAAAAATGGAAATGTTAAAAAGAGCATGGGACAAAAAGGATTGTAAGGAATTGATGGCAATGCCATGAAAGAAGCTCTTCTGATTGCTGTAGAAGCGATTGAGGGAGGCTACGGTTGGTTAGCGGAAATTGCCGCACTGATCAGCCTCGTCCTCCTTTTTAATGTCGTGCTCGCATGGCTTCTAAAAAGACTGCACATCAGATATCACAGGCAGCACAATCTTTGGAAAGATGCTTTTGTCATGGCCTTAAGCAAGCCACTTGCCTCTTTTGTCTGGCTCATTGCAGCCGTCCAGCTTCTCAATGGAATGTGGATCCGCTTTAGCGGCAACGAACTGATTCACTCTCCCCATGCAATCATCAAAATCGGATTGATCGTCTCCTCCGCATGGTTTTTTTTCCGCTGGAAGAAAGGAATCATCTCCAGGCTTCTTGAAAAAAGCAAAAAGAGAGAAATCCATTTCGATCACGGCAAGATCGATGCGATCAATAAAGTCATTACACTAGCATTTTATCTAGTTACTATCTTACTGGTTCTAGAACAGCTAGGAGGCAGCATGAACACCCTGATCGCCTTTGGAGGCGTCAGCGGCCTGGCGATTGCTTTTGCGTCCCAGCAGATCATCGCCAATTTCTTTGGCGGGATCATGATCTACTTCACGCAACCATTTGCGATTGGCGATTGGATAAAGATTCCTGAAAAAGAGGTCGAAGGGTATGTGGAAGAGATCGGTTGGTATACAACCGAAGTGCTTTCTTTGGATAAGCTGCCCATCTACATCCCCAACTCCCTTTTGACCAACATCATCGTCATGAATCCCTCGAGAATGTCCCACCGGCAATTCAAGGAGGTCATCGGGTTGCGTTATGAGGACTGCGAGAAGATCCCTGCAATATTACAGGCGATACGTGAGTGGCTCCCCAATCAATCCAAAGTCGATTTGCAGTTTTTACCATCAGCTAACCTGATTGCCTACGCCACCCATTCGATCGATATTCAGGTGACCGCCTATACTCAGGAAACAGAAAAAATACCTTTCGCTAACTTTAGAGAGGAACTACTCCTTGGAATTTGCGCGATTATTCATAGAATGAACGCGGACTTTGCGATTCCGATTCAAGGGCTCGAGTTCCCCAAAGGAATCCCCCTCAAAAAAGATGGCTGATATTTTTTCCTTTCTCTGTGCTCATGCGCAAGATGCCCATTATCTATTTTTTGGAATGCTCCTCCTTGCCGGAGTTAACGTACCCCTTAGTGAAGATCTTATTTTGTTAATGGCGGGCGCCTTAGCAAGTCTCTGCTTGCCGAACGAAGTGATGCACCTCTATGCATGGGTGTTTTTGGGCTGCTTCATTTCAGGTTCAGAGGCTTATTGGATAGGAAGAGTATTCGGAAAAAAATTGTATGGAACTCCTCTATTTCGCAAGATTATCACTCCTCAGAAGATCGAAAATCTAAAGTCGAAATATGAAAGATTTGGCATCTGGACTTTTATCGTCGGAAGATTCATCCCCTGCGGATTTAGAAATGCACTCTTCATCACCTCCGGAATGGGGAAAATGTCTTATAGAGTTTTCGTAATGAGAGATGGAATTGCATCTCTCATCTCTTCCGCTTGCCTTTTCACCGCAGGATTTCAGGGAGCCGCTCATCACGAAGCTCTCTTCAGTTTCTTTAAACAGTTTCACATACTATTTTTATTGCTGATTGGACTAATAATCCTGTATTTCATATTCTCAAAGGCAATTAACAAGCGCGCATCTAATGAAACAGCTTCCTAATTTTCTATCCTTTTTGCGCATACCTTTGGCCTTTGCCTTTCTGCAAAATGACCCTCTGCTTCGCCTCTTAGCGATCTGCATTGCGGCAGCAACCGACTTTCTCGACGGCTATCTTGCAAGGCGTTTACAGCTAGACTCTAAATTTGGAAAAGTCCTCGACCCAATCAGCGATAAATTTTTTGTGCTCATGGCGATGGGGGCATTCTACAGGGAGAATGCTATCACGCCGATAGAGATTACCTGTATGCTCGGAAGAGATATCGCTCTACTTGTATTTGGTTTTTATCTTTTCTGCTCCGGAAAATGGGAAAAGTTGAAAGTGCAGCCCATTTTAAGTGGCAAAGTTGCAACCACTTTGCAGCTAGGAGTGCTTTTGATGCTTGGACTTAAGATCACTCCTTCCCCCTGGATCTATTATTCGCTAGCTGTATTAGGCGTCACTTCGCTTTTTGAACTTTTTGTAAGCTGCTTCATTAAGCGTCTCACACCATCCTGACACACAAAATCTTCTTCTCCACCGAGTTCATAATACTTTAGCGCTTTCTTTAGATTTATCTTATAGCCCAAATGGCCCAGTTCATAAGCATTGCCTAGCCGTGCGATAGCCTCATAAGATCCATGATTGGCAGCTTTCTTGAAACATTTCCTAGCCTTTTTAGAGTTAAAAAGTTCATCTTGATAATACTTTGCGAGATGAAATAACCCTAAATGGTGCTCTTGCTTAGCAGATTTTTTGATCCATTCCAGCCCTTCTTCCAAATCCGCAGCTGGAATGCCCTTATTAGGAGTTCCCACTACTTTAGCATCTAACCCGGTGCCCGCTCTAAGCCAAGAGCCATAAACGGCTTGAGCTTCTCCGTCTCCCAATACAGCTGCCGATTTATAGGCTTCCCTAGCTAATTGAGCATCGCCAGCGTTGGCTAAAGAATGAGCTAAATCCAGAAGGGATTTTAAAGCATCAGGATCTCCCAAAAGATGTGCTTCTACGAATTGTGCAATGGCCTTCCTTTTATCGGCAGCCGTAGGTTTCATCACTACAAATGAATTTGCCAATTCCTTAGCTGTTACTAGCACTTCATGAGCTCTCGCGCGCACAGGCGCTTTTCTAGCCTCACTTTTCTCTTTGGAGAGTTTACGCCATTTAACTGCTGCAAGTGAAACCGGAATTATCCCTACGACAGTTGCACTCAACATGACCGCTAAAAAAACAGCAAAGACACGCTTCGCATTTTTCGCATGTTTAGTATTATTTTCACCACGAAACCAAGAGATGAGTCTTCCAAATCGGTTCGATTGGGAACTTCGAACCGATGGATCTAGCGGACGGTTTTGTTTAGAATTTGAAACATGTTTTGGCATAAAAACCTATACAGCTATTATACCTAATATAACATTAATTAAAAATTAATCTTGGAAAAAGATTAAGTTAAAACCTTTTCGGGATGAAGATTCTCTTTTACCTCTTCCTCCTCAAGTTTTTTAACAGTCTCTCTTTCTCTCTCCGCAACGAGATTATCGAACTTCTGGCCTAGAGAGCGAATAGCGATTACCCAGAGAACAACCACTATGCCGATGATAGCCGCGACGTAAGGTGCGCTCGCAGCGACAGTTGCGAAGATCATAAGCAGGCCTTGATGAATGACCGAACCGCCCGATTTACCTAAGCGCGATCCAACGCCATCGATTGCTGCCTTGCCTTTGAGCTTACTTTCATGACTGAGGGGGATGTAAGCCATCTCCTTGGTCGCATCAAATACTGAGTACTTGGAGGCTTTACTCAAACAGTTTTGCGCGGATCCAAAGAAAACAGCGATCGCAAGCGGTGCCATCCCAAACCAGTTCAGGAAAGTACCGGCTAATGCATCCTGGAAAAACAGAAAGCCAAAAAAGCCAATGCAGGTAACAACCATTACGATGGGGGTCACTAACGCCGTCTTCGTCCACCCCAACTTATGGATCATTTGTGCCAAGGCGATCGAAAGAAGCGTGGACACAACCCCCTGGATTGCCGTCAGATTGTTGATATAGTTATTGTAGGAGTTGGCATCTGAATAGACATTCTTAATCTGGTCTTTCCACACAACTTCCGACAAGTTGATGGTTAAATTGTACGCAACCACGATGATGGCAATACCCATCAGATACTTAGAACCGGAGACATAGAAGACGCTTTCCTTGAAAGAAAGTTTTCCCTTCTTCTTTGTTTCCCGCTTGATCTGATGAAGGTCGTCGTAACTGGAGTCGGTGAGCACTTTTTTATTCATCCAACGGAAAAGCGCCATTGTCACAATCCCGCTCATAATGATCAGGATCATCAGGATCATCATCGTTTGCTCCCACGCATCATGCCCGAGTGGAATATTGGGGTTGAACGTGCCTTCTGCCGAAACTAAAATAGAGGTTAACCCTGCAGCTATGGCTGCAAAGTTAGAGGCGATGCTCAATACGCTATAAAAACGTCTAGCCTCTCCGAGCCTGGTGATTTCATTTGCAAACCCCCAAAAGAGCACTGTCATGACAATCGTACTCCAAAGTTCGCTCATGACATAAAATGCTGTGAAAGTCCAGTACCGGTACATCGAGATCAACCCTTTAAAGCCGGCGGGCAAAATAGTCTGCAGATAATCGGCCGATTCATAGGGGTGAAGGTGGTCGCGAAGAGGGTAAAGAACGAAGGCAAAAAGGGCGTACAGAATGAGGAAGCCGGAGGTCATGATGTAAAAGACTTTTTCCTGGCTATAGCGATTTGATAACTTGGCAAAAATAAGCGTTAAAACAACGGCCATTGGAAGAATAGCCCATACCTTAATGAAAGGAATGACCTCGGCCCCGGAAGTGGTCACCACAAGAGCGTCTTTCATGTTGCGTAGAGCGCTATAATTAAAACAGATTAAAAAGAGCATGAAAACCATCGGCAGCAGCTTTTTAATCTCATGCCTATATATAGGCCAAATAGCAGAACGGATAGGGCCAAAATGGGAGTCAGAAGCTCTCATAATCTCCATCGTCTTAGGTAAATATTGTAAATCATCCCAACATTAATTGCAATGTAAAATCATTTTATCAATTAATTATGGAGCACTTTCAAGCAAACTCGGTTGAAGATTCTGTTGGGGTGTCGGCGCTTGTTGGAGCCCGAGTCAACTGATTAAACCGTTTGCCGAGATAGGATGTCGCTATAGTCCAAATAATAATACTTGAAAACAGGAAGCCCGCCACATAAGGTGCAGATGCAGTGATCGTCGTGAATGTCAAGAGCAGCGACTGGTGGATGACCGATCCGGCAGATTTGCCCAAGCGGGAGCAAACGCCGTCGATCGCCGCTTTGCCCTTCGTTTTAGAAGCCAAGTCGAGAGGAACAAATGCCATCTGCTGGGTGGCGTCAAAGACTGTGTATTTTGCTGCACGGCTCATGATATTTTGTGCCGAGCCAAAGAAAACTGCGATCGCAAGAGGTGTTGCTCCAAGCATTGATGAGGTATAAAGAGAAAGCTCTTCTTTGAAAAAGAAGAATCCAAAAAACCCTACACTCGTCACAAGCAAAATCAAGGGCGTAAGCATCGCCGTGAAAGTCCAACCGCATTTTCTTATCGAATTGCCTGAGACAAAAAGCGCTGTAAATGTCGCGATGGCTCCGATAATTGCAGTCACCTGATTCATGTAATAGTTGTAATCTTGCGGATTGGGGTAGAGAGCTTTTACCTCGTGCTTCCAAACAACTTCGACAAGGTTGATCACAAGGTTATAGGAAATAACAATCAGGGCAATGCTGATTAGATAATCCGATTTAAGAAGATAGGAAAAATTCTCTCGCATCGACATCTTTCCCTTGATTTTCCCTTCCCCTAAGGCTTCCTGAGGGTCGTAATAAATCGGATCCGTTAAAACATTTTTATTCATCCAGCGGAAGAGAGCGATTGCAACGAGTCCTGACACAATCACCAATCCGATTAACATCATCATCGACTGCTCCCAAGCATCGTGTCCGAAGGGAAGATTTGGGTTAAACTCTTGCACGCAAAAGTACATGGAAGCTCCGCCCGCAAATACGCCCGATAGGTTGGCTCCAATCCCGAAGAGACCATAGAAGCGCTTTGCTTCGCCAATACGAGTGATCTGATTTGCAAAACCCCAGAACAAAAGAAAGAGGATGATATTACTCCACAGCTCGCTCATCACATAAAATGAGGTGAACGACCAGTAACGCACCATCGAAATAAAACCTTTAAACCCCGACGGAAGCACCAATTGCAAGTAGTCGGCGGCTCTGTCGGCATGCAAGTAGTCTCTGATAGGATAAAGAAAATAAGCAAAGATGAAAAAATAAGACAAAAACAGGCCCAGAATCGAAAAAATCACAGTCTCTCTCGAAAACCTGTTTGTCAACCTGGTAAAAATGTAGGTAAAAAGAATGGCCCCTGGAAACATCACCCACACTTTTATAAAGGGGATCACTTCCACCCCGGACGATTTTGCCGTCACAACAAGTGTGTCTTTCATGGTGCGGAGAACATTGTAATCGAAGTTCAAAAGAAAGAAGATGAATAACATGGGAAGGAGTTTTTTCAACTCAAAGCGATGAACAGGCCAAATAAGTGCTTTTATGCCTGTAAACTCAGAAGACTGATCGCTTGGTCCAACAGCCATGTGCATGCTCCAAAAGATGTGTTTTTATAAAAAAGATAAAACTAAAGGGTATAAGATGTGTCGTGAAAGATAAGGCTGTAAATGTCAGAATCATAAGCCTTTAATTTCCAATTAAGTTTTTAACTGGTCGCAATGAGTTTACATCAGCCAAAGATAAAAATCAATGAAAAGTCACCGAAATGACTAAGAAAGAACTTCAATGCCAGGCAAAGTGCCATTTTCGATCATTTCCAGGGAGGCTCCCCCTCCAGTAGAAATATGGTCAACATCTTGAAAATAAGAAGTTTGCATTAGCGCTGCAACTGTTTCACCACCTCCAGCGATCGTGTAACCTTCACTCCGGGCAAATACTTTTGCAATCGCTTGTGTCCCCGCAGAAAAACGGGGGGTTTCAAAGACACCCATAGGTCCATTCCAAAAAAGGGTTTTTGCTCCCTCCATAGCAAGGGAAAATTCCTTAACAGTCTCAGGGCCAATATCATAACCACTAAAACCCTCAGGAATTCCTTTACTTAAAGAGATCGTTTGAATTTCTTCTGAGTCGAGCGCGCGTGCAATAACGGCATCTTTTGGAAGTAATATTTTTTTCCCTAAACTTTTCGCCTGCGCGATCAGCGATCGGGACTCATCTAGTAGATCATTTTCAACAAGAGAATCTCCGACCGGTATGCCTTGGGCTTTCAGGAAAGTAAAAGCCATGGCACCTCCCAAGGCCAGTGTGTCAACTTTTTCTAAAAGAGCTTTTAATACGCCCAGCTTACTTGAGACCTTCGCTCCTCCAATCAACGCAACAAAAGGAGATGTCGGATTTTTAAACACTTTAGAAAGAGCCTCATACTCCTTTTCGAGAAGAAAACCGGCTGCTCTCCTACCTTTAAATTGCTCTGCTAAACCCACTATAGAGGCATGAGCCCGGTGTGCGCAACCGAACGCATCATCGACATAGAATGATCCCAATTGACTAAGAGCAGAGACAAATCCCGGCTCTTTCCCCGGAGCCTCTTCTCCTGAATGAAATCTCAAATTCTCTAAAAGTAAAACTTCACCGGGTTGTAATTTAGACACCGCCTCTTCGGCTACTTTCCCCACACAATCGGAACTAAATATAACTTTTCTACCTAACTTCTCTTCAAGCAGAGGCACACATGGTTTTAGCGAGAGTTTTGGATCGGGCCCCATTTTCGGCCTTCCCATATGGCTTAACAAGACGATTTTGCATTTTTTTTGGAGCAAATAGCGGATCGTCGGCAGTGCAGCATCGATTCTAGAAGAATCTAAAACTTTACCCTGCCCATCCAATGGCACATTGAAATCGACGCGAAGGAGCACTGTAGCTCCTTCTAGAGGCAAACTTTTGAGTTGAATCACTTAGAAGGCCCTTGCATCCTCACCATGAGCCAATTTTGCTCGGTGCCATCGTTATAATGAACAGATACCGGCGTTTGAGTCTGGGTCAAATTATAAAGTCCTGTTGTAAAGATAGGAGCTTTATCTGCTGACGAAGTTTTCCAAACTGCCTGCTGGGTTGCCTTATCGACAACCCCTGTGACGGGATAGACCTGATTGGAGGAACTATTGAAATAGCTTCCTGCAAGAGTACCATCTTTGTTGAGAGCAAGTTCCAGATACATGTTTGGATCAGAAGGACTAGGCGTATCATCTGTCAAAGCAAAGATCCCCATAGGCATCCATGGTGAACTCGCTGCTTGCGGGTCCTGTGGTTGCTGCTGAGGAGCCGGCGCAGCATTGCTGCTCACGTCAGAATAATATTGAGGTGCGGCGGAAACATCATCTTGAGTAACGGGATAATAGGATCCCGAATCGTAATAATAAGGGCTCGACCACGTCGACCCAAGCCACGAGGCAGCTCCAGCCCAAGTAGCAGCGCGCCAATAATTTGCCCCTGCATAGCGGTAATAAGGATTGTAATTATGGTCTCCCCAGAATCGGTCATTAAATAAATTCCGCCCATTCCAATCCCCTTGATCCGCTCTTTGGCGTATCCCTTGAGCCGTATTGACCCGTCTATTGGCATCGGAACTCAAGCTACTTCCTGGATTGACCGTACGCATTGCAGAGGCCTGATTCGCATACTGCTGTACCTGTTCGCGTGAACGCGCGTTCATATCTCCTAAATCGCGCCTTGCACCGTAATCAGATCTTTCCATAGTTGGTGCTCTTGAAAGAGTTCGACCGCTGTTGAAATTTCCACCCCTGCCTCCACCGCCTCTGCCACCACCACCTCTCGCTTCGACATCAAAGAGGAATGCAAGAATCGCTATAAACAACAAAATAAGACAAGTTGATCTATTTACTTTCATTTTTCTTCTCCTTGCACCCTTTTGACTGTAACAGGAGCGATATTCGGCAAAATCACACCATTGATATCTCTACCTTCAGAAGCCCATGTATAGGTATCCTTATCTATCGGAGTATAAATATGGATTGCAGAGCCGCGCTCGCCATCCGCTAATGTAAATGAACTATCCACATGCCAACTGTTGCCTTTTTTGCTCCAGCGTCCTTCACCAAACCCTCCATCTGAATCAAACGCCCATGAACGGATCCGCTTATTGACAGGATCCCATGCGATGATCTGCTTAACCTCAGTTACGGTTTGATCAAAAACTTTAATTGTAAAATGCTGAAGGATAAAATTTTGGTGCAGATCCCATTTAGCAGAACTTTCTATTACACTATCTTCATCTGCGTCCTTCCAGTTACCAATCAGCCAAGTAAGATCTTTTAATTCCTCAAGATGATTTTTTGAAGGTGGGGTATCGATTGCGCGGATCTCTTTAATGCGCCACTTGCCATTCTCATCAACTAAAAGTATTCTGATTGCGCTCTCAAGGGGCGGCTTGCCATCCTTAAACTGAATTTTAAACCTTCCAGACTCAATAACTTCTTTGGAATTCAATGTTTGTGTGACAAAAGATTTATATTCAAGTTTGTCTGCATTTTTTACTGTAAACCATTTTTCAAGTTCATGAAGCAGATTTTCTTTACCTTCGACGAATTGCTCGCTGATGGGATTTCCATAACGCCCTTGTTCCGCCCAAAGATCAGCCATACCCTTCGCATCATGCCTATTAAAGGCTTCTTGGTAGGCATCTATTGTTGCTGAAGCAGGCGACTTTTCACCTTTTGGTTCCAACGCCGCACATTCACAAAAAACACAGAGAAGTGCCCAAAGAAAATGCATCATAGTCCCCTCATTTCTCAATAAGGTTTACCTATAACAGAGACTTTTTATTTTCTAAAGATTTTTAAAGGGATTTGCCGATTGCCCAAACAGATTTCCACTTTTTCTCCGTTTAAGTTCACTACGGATAGAGAAAAGCAGATCTTGATCAAAGTCTTTATTGGCAGCCCATCTGAGATAATCTAATGGAATTTCTTTTAAAGGTCTTCCCTTATGCTTTCCAAGAGGCATGATCTTCATCATTATCGGCCTTGAAAGGACATCGAATAGATGTTCAAGCGATTTATACTCTCTAGAAAGCTGTCTGAAGACATTCATGTTCACAATCACATCGCTCATCGCTCTGTGGGCGCCTTCTTCCTCGATATTAAAATGTTTTCGCAGTTGTTCAAGCGAGTTGATCGGGCTTTCGCCATATAGACGCGCCATGCGTAAAGTATCGAGAAGAGGATTGAGATGAATTTTAGACTCGATTCCTGCCCTCTCAGCAGCCTTTGACACCATATCCACATCGAATTTAATGCCATGACCTACAATGATGTGGTTTCCAATCATCTGAAGGACTTGCGGAATGACATCTTCCATTGTTGGCGCATTTGCAACCATTTCATCTGTAATGTGGTGGATCTTGATCGACTCTTCTGGAATGGCTCTTCCCGGGTTGATTAAGGTTTCAAACTCTTCCAAAACCTCTTTAAAAGTAAATTTTGTCACCGCGATTTCTATGACTCGGTCATTCGCATCGAGTCCTGTGGTTTCGCAATCCATGCAGATAAATACTTGCTGGTCTAAACGTCTCATTCAAGCGCCTCTTTTATAAGTTTCCAGAGAGGCTCCCGCCCCTCCCGTTTTGGGACTGAATAATGAATCACATGCAAATTTTCGCACCCGAAGGCATCCAATATTGCCTTTGTTCTGATATTTTTCTCATTTCTGGTGACTTTATCGACTTTTGTAATCACCAGGATGACACCCTTTTCTGCTTGCGCAATCCATTCCATCAGCATTCTGTCTTCATCATCGGGGGTCCGCCTGATATCAAAGAGAAAAAGCAGTAATTTTAACGGAGGGCGTCCATTTAAATAGTCATGGATCATCGGACCCCATTTTTTTCGCACCTCGACAGGGACTTGTGCATATCCATACCCTGGTAGATCAACGAAAGAATATCGATCTTCCCACACAAAGAAATTGACTGCCTGCGTTTTTCCGGGAATCGAAGAGGTTTTCACAAGCCCTTTGACCTGAAAGAGGTCATTGAGCAAGCTCGATTTGCCAACGTTTGACCTGCCCACAACTGCTAATTCGCTGAGCTCTTTTCCACGGGCATCTTTCAGCAAAGGATAGGCCTTTTCAGTCACAGCTGTTTTCACAAAACGCGCTTTTGCCATCTTAAGGACTCCTCACTTCAATCATTCGCGTGTTCTCTGCTAAAGGTGTCAAAGTCACACGGTAGGCGTTCTTTGCAATCAAGGACTCGATCTTTTCAGCCCATTCGATGCATGCGATCCCTTGAGATGAAAGAAACTGATCAAATCCAAGACTCAAAAACTGCTCCTCTCCCGACAGACGATAAAGATCAAAGTGATAAACGGTGCGCTTACCCTCGTAAATATTCAGCATCACAAAAGTGGGACTGCTCACTTGATCCTCGGCATAATCGGCAGCACCTCGCACCAACCCCTTGATAAAAGTCGTTTTTCCTGCAGCGAGATCTCCGAAAAAATAGACGACAGCGCCATTGGGGAGAGTCTCCCCAAAACGGCGCGCGAACTCAAAGGTTTCTTCAGTCGAATGAGATGTGTAGGTTATGCTTCGATCCACTGTGCAACATAAGATTGAAAATCCTCAATCTCTGCCAATGCTTCTACAAAGGCAGTGATCTTGTCTTCAGCAAGCTGAGACTGGATGAAGTTCAAGAAATGCGCTTCGATTTCAAACCGATTCTGGTTTTGCACTTCAAAAAGCGTCATTTCTTTTAAATAATTTTTCTTAAAATCAGCGACTACTGCAGATTTGCTATTGAACAACTTGCCATTCAAAACAGAAGAGTAAACGATCTTTGTGATCGGCTCTTTTGGTTTGCTCTTAGCCAAATAATTTTGAATCACTTCCGCATCTTCAGAGACAAAAAAGCGCTTTGCCTTAAGACCGCCGACTCTTTCGGTGTTTTCTGGACATTTTGAAACCCAATCGTAAATGGCATCTTGTGGGTTGGGATGTGTATTATCTCCAAATACTTTGCCGGTAAACGGGCAAATGTAGATCTTTTTTGTAAGCTCATTCACGCTGGCTTGACCTACAGATATTTTAATCTCTGCTTCATGCCAAAGCTTACCCTCTTTCTCCAAAGCGGAAATAGCCTCTTCGGTGCTTTGAAAAATAATCTTATCTCTTACAAAAAGAACCGGTTGAAGATGAAACTTTTTCTCGACGTAGAAAAGATAGGCGTTGAGCAGTTCTGCAACAGGATTTTCTTTCAAAAATTCTTTTAGAGCCTTTTGCAACTCCTGGGTAATCGTCACTTTGGTCATCCTACTTCTCCGGAAACTGTTTTGGGATTTAGCACATGATTGTACCCGATCGGCTTTGTAAAATCAACCTCTATTTGACATCTCAAATCAAACCTATTAATTTAATCCTATGGCTACACTCAAAGAGATCCCTGTTGATGGATATGAAAAAGTCGTCGAGGTGATCGACACTGAAGCCAAACTCCATGGATTTATTGCCATCCATAGCACGCTGCTTGGTCCAAGCCTTGGCGGACTGCGCATACGCCCCTACTCATCACGCCAGGAGGCTCTTGATGATGCGCTCCGCTTATCAAAAGCGATGTCCTATAAATCGGCACTCGCTGAGATCGCATTAGGCGGAGGTAAAAGTGTCATCATTGCAGACCCTAAAAGGGACAAATCTCCAGCGCTTTTTCACTCCTTTGGCGAAGCGTTAAATGCTCTCAAAGGAAAATATTATGCTGCTGAAGATATCGGATCCACCACATCAGACATGCTGCTCATCCGAGAAACTTCCCCCTTTGTTGCAGCCCTTCCTCTTGAAAAAAGCAGTGGAGACCCCAGCCGCTTCACGGCCTTTGGAATCTTGAAAGGCATGCATGCAGTCGCTGAGACTCTTTGGGGGTCCCCCTCTCTTGAAGGCAAAACGATTGCTATTCAAGGGTTAGGCAGCGTAGGAGAAAAACTGGCTCATTTTCTATTCTGGGAAGGGGCTGAACTGCTCTTAAATGATATTGATCCGGTAGTCGAAAAAAAGTTAGCAAATTTTCTAGGCGCCTCAACAGTGACTTGTGAAGAGATCCTTTCCACCCCTTGCGATATCTTTGCACCTTGCGCTTTAGGGGGAATCCTCAACAAAGAATCGATCCCTCAATTGCGCTGTTCTGCCGTGGCAGGCTCTGCTAACAACCAGCTCGCCACAGAAGAGGATGGCAAAAGACTTATGGAAAAAGGAATCCTCTACGCCCCCGATTTTGCAATTAATGCCGGAGGAATCATCAATGCGTCTTTAGAATTTTTGCCTGAAGGCTATGACCCAAATCATGCGAGAAGGCTCACGGCAAAAATCTACCAAACCCTTATGAAGATTTTTGAAAAGTCTCAAAGAGAAAAGCAACCTCCCAATGTTATAGCAAATGACCTTGCCGAGTTCCGTCTACACGATAAAAACCACTGTACTTTTACACACTGATCGAAGACAATATCCCCAATATGAACAGCATCATCAACCAACTTTTAGCTCTATTTAAAAACGCTCTTGGCAAAGAGGTCGAACTCACACAAAGCACCCAAGAAAAGTTTGGCCATTATCAATGCAATAGCGCCATGAAACTAGCGAAAGAGCTCAAACAAAATCCGCGTGTTGTAGCCGCTTCAATCGTCGAAAAATTGGGGCCACAGGAGGCCATCGAAAAACTCGAAATCGAAGGTCCTGGCTTCATCAACATCACCCTCTCCAAAGAATATCTTTCTAAAAGACTTACGGAAATGGTTCGCGAAGACCATTTTGGAATCCATCGTTCCGGAAAACCTTTAAAAATTGCAATCGACTTCTCCTCTCCTAACACAGCTAAAGAGATGCACGTCGGCCACTTGCGCTCTACAATCATCGGCGAGTGCCTTGCCCGCGTCTTTGAATTTTTAGGTGACGACGTACTCCGTATCAATCACATTGGCGATTGGGGAACGGCTTTTGGAATGCTGATTGCTTATATGCGGCAAGAAAAACCTAAAGTCCTATCAGGTGAAGAAGCGGCAAACCTCACTGACCTTATGAACTGGTACAAAGCTTCGAAGCTTCGCTTTGATCAGGATGCCGACTTTAAAAAAACATCGCAGCTTGAGGTGGTCGCTCTTCAAGGCGGAGACCCCTCTTCACTAGCAGCATGGAAAATTATCTGCGATATTTCTATCAAAGCTTATCGAGCCATCTACGACCTGCTTGGAGTGACATTGATTGATCGTGGAGAGTCATTTTATAATCCCCTTCTTCAAGACCTTGTCAAAGACCTCGAAAACAAAGGTCTTGTCACCGTATCAGAGGGTGCCAAGTGCATCTTTCTTGAAGGATTTCAAAACCGCGAAGGGGAAAGCTTGCCGTTAATGATTCAAAAATCAGACGGAGGCTACAACTATGACACGACAGACATGGCTGCAATCCGCCACCGCATTTTCGATGAAAAAGCCGACCGTCTAATCTACGTTACGGATCAAGGGCAATCCACACATTTCCAAATGATTTTTAAAGCTGCTGAAAAAGCAGGCTATCTTGATCCTAAAAAAGTACGCTGCGATCATGTCGGCTTTGGGCTTGTTTTAGGGCCTGACGGAAAGAAATTCCGCACCCGCTCAGGAGAAACGGAACGATTGATTGACCTGTTAACTCGCGCAATCGATGAGGCGGAAAAAATTCTTGAAAAACGCTCTCCCGAACTCTCTAAAGAGGAACTTGCTCACGCCTCCAAAATCCTTGGATTGGGAGCGATCAAGTATGCAGATCTCTCCTCTCACCGCATGAGCGATTACCAATTCAGCTACGAGAAGATGTTGCGTTTTGAAGGGAATACCGCAGCCTTCATCCTTTACTCCTACGTCCGAGTGCAGGGGATTAAGCGAAAGGTCAATAAAACTGTGGAAGACGCTCTCAAAGCAGGCTCTATCTCTATAGCTCATCCTTCAGAAATCGCCCTTGGGGTCCATCTCTGTCAGTTTGCCGAAACCATCGATCAGGTCGCAGACAGCCTGCTCCCAAACCGCCTTACCGAATACCTTTTCACCCTCGCAGAAAAGTTCAACGCCTTCTTCAGGGATTGCAGAGTGGAGGGAAGCCAGGAAGAAACATCCCGCCTTTTGCTTGCCGAACTTACAGCGCGCGTCTTAAAACAGGGCCTCAATCTCTTAGGTATTGAGACTTTAGAGCGGATGTAGCACCGTCTTCCCCTGTTTGTGGGGAATCTCGCGGACATACTTTGGCACTCCGTAACCCGGCAAAGTCTTTTCCAAATGGCGAATCAACTGAAATCCTCTTTCTAGAGGGACTTCAAAAAGATGTGCCCCTTGAACGCGGTCCAATTGATGGAGATAATAGGGAATGACGCCTTGATTGATGAGCTTACGGCACAGCATTTCCAACGTTTCTTCAGAATCATTGACTCCCTTAAGAAGCACTGTTTGGGTGAGCACTACAGCTTGCGCCTTGCGCACCTCCTGGATTTTTTGAAACAGCTCTTCATCGAGCTCTAAAGGGTGATTCGTATGGAGAACAAACCAAATGGTTTTACTGCAATTTCTGAGAAGCTCTAAAAATTCCTCATCGATTCTAGAGGGGATTCCAATAGGAAAACGGGTATGAAAGCGCACCCTGGTTAAGTGAGGAATCTCTTCCAGCTTATCGAATAACTCCTTCAATGCTCTATTGGAAAGAGAGAGGGGATCGCCGCCGCTTAGGATCAGCTCATCAATTGAAGCATCCTGTTTCAAATTTTCGATTTCTGCTCCAAAATCGGTTGTTCCTGAAGCATAGGGAAAATTGCGTCTGAAACAAAATCTGCAATTCATGGCGCAATATCCCGTTGTGACGAGAAGGGCTCTTCCGGAATATTTCTGCAGCATTCGACCGCCTTTGGAAAAACAAAGATCTTCAACCGGATCCTCTACAAAGCCAGGAATTGCAACCTCTTCGCTTTGCATCGCAACAAATTGCAAAAAAAGGGGATCTTCAAGCGATCCTTTCGCCATTTTTGCAGCCAAACGGAAAGGCACATTCAGGGGAAAGCCCGGCTTTTTGACAAGCTCAGCCCTTTGCAGCGCCGATAATTCCAAAAATTCGGCAAGCTGCTCGGTAGAAGTGAAGTTTCTCTTTAATTCATCGCGCCAAGACATAACCTGGTAAGTATACTTGATGAGAGAAAAAAATTCTAATCAGAAGTCGAAGGGCGAACTTTGAGGATGGTAAACATGCCGGACATTTCGATAGTTCCATGTGGGCCTTTAGAGCCCATGGGAAGCATATTGGGAATATGAGCTTCGTGCTGCATGTCATACATCTCCCCCATCCCATTTGTTCCCATGACGGGCACATAAGCTAAAAGATAAAAAGGGATCGCTAATAAAAGGATCCACTTCACAAAGAGCCTCCCAAAATCCGCTTGAGTTCAACTCTAGCCAGCCAGTAATCTCTGAGAGCCTCTACCATAGAGATTTCAGAATCTAGCTGTTCTTTTTTGCGATCGAGTAATTCAAATTCAGAGATAGCCATTGAGCGGTAATACTCTTCTGCTTCCTCTACAAGTTTTTTATTCAACGGCTGGATCTGGCCGGACAGTAATTCAGCGCGCTCTTTCTGCATTTGCAAAATGGCATTCGCACTCTTTAAATCGACTGCGATCTTTACTTCCAATGCCTCAATCTCTGCTGTCATTTGTTCATAAAGGGCATGAAGTCGCATGCGTTCAGCCTGACCTGTCCTGAAAATGGGGATCCTTCCGGAAAAAATCGGCCCCACCTCTCTGTCATCTTCGAAATCGAGATCAGCCTCAACACCCGCAGCCAATTCTGTAAATGCCCACCATTGCACTTGCGAAAATTGATTGCACAAAGACTCTCTTGCCCACTTAAGAGAGAGTAGATCATATCTTTTCTCAAAAGCGAGCTCTTGCAAGCAACTCAAGTTTTCTTCAGGGAGTGGTTGTGGAAGAGTTTCAATTAAGGTGTAGCTGCAAGGATTCCCAATCAATTTTTCATATTCTCCTCTTGCAGCGATCAAATTGACATGCTCCGCAAGACACACCTCCTGCGCATTCAAGGAACGGTTTTCCATATCCTTGAGAGCGTATGCACTCACGGCGCCTTGATCAAACTGAATCCTGGAAAGAGACGCCTGAGCGATTGCGATTCGACTTTTTTCGCAAATCAATTTCAGGAGCAACTCTTGAGCTTTTAAGCGATAAAAAGCCTCTTCTGCACTGCAAGCAATCTCAATGATTTCATGCGCTGCCTCAGCCTTAACAGCTTCCAAGGATGCTTGAGCCGCCCTTTCTCTTGCAGGCCTGAGGCAAATATCGACCACATTTTGAATCACGGAAAATTGAATTGACTTATCAAAGCAGTGGCCCTTAGAAAGAGGAAACATCACCTCAAAAAAGGGATTTTCGATCGTTGAAGCCTCTACGAGATCTGCTTGCGCAATCCCTATATTTTCTATAACCGACCAAATTTTTGGGTTGCAAGAGAGCGCAAGCCAGGCGCTTTTTTCTCCATCAAGAGGCGTGTCCGCAATCACTTCATTATAATACCCCACGCGGCAAGCGACGGCATTCGACACTTCTGACTGGTCATCTTCAACGGCTTTTTGGCATCCGATCAAGAGCAACCCTAAAAAAAGACTAATATTTCTCAGGTTCATTGGGCCTCATTCCATTGTACTCTTCGCAACGATAGCATAATGCCGCTTTCACCACCTCTCCTCTTGAAGTGACAAGCGGAATCCACTCCGGTTCTCCGACTGCACGAAAGTAAGGAGATAATCGGCTTTTATACTCTTCCTTCAAAGGCTCCATTTTTGCAGCAAGTCCCAAACCATTTTCAACGACAAAAAAAAGAGCATCCTTACCCTTTTCAGGCCCAGGCCAATAAGAAAACTGATTGCGTCTCGTTCCTAGAAGATTTAAAAAATAAGCCTGTTCCTGAGCAGGATTGTAAAAACTCAATTCACTCGTCAATTGATACTTATCGCTTGCAAGAAAGCGCTCTCCCTTTTCTTTTCCAATCCAATCCTGTAATGCACTCCACCCTACATTATGGCGAAATGGATTCAATTTCCAGGGAATGATTGTTTGAAAAGTTGGAATTGCAAAAGCAGCTGCAAGCAATAACAGGGAAACAACTAAAGCCCATAAAATGTATTTTGCACTATTTTTGATGTCAATCCAATAGGCGGCAAGATAAAGAAAGGCGGGAGGGTAGAGAAAAAGAGCCCAATTGCCCTGAACTTTTGTAAAAACGGCATAAGACATATAGGCTGCAAAAAGGAGCAAAGCAACCCTTCCAAAAAAGCGTTGAGAAGGCCTCTCCACTTCATTCATGCGCGCCCAGGAAAGAAGCAGCAAAAAGAATATAACCGGCGAAAAAATAGCTGCCTGTGCGCCAAAAAACTCTAAGGGATTGCCCTTTGCAACGCCTTCAGATCCTCCTTGAGCTGTTGCAGAAACGTGCTTAAATGTAGCGAAATCGTGAGTCGCATTCCAATAGAGGCTTGGAAGAAGACCGGCTAAGGACAAAAGAATGCCGGGGAGAATTTTTATCTTTGGGTAGGCGCAAAGCGCGATGATCCACAGAAAAAAAATGGGCCACTTAAATAGAGCTCCACAAGCTATCCACAGTCCAAGTTTATAACTATTAAGCTCTTTCGTTTCCAATCCTTTGGCTATTTCAATACACCCCAATATCCAGAAAAGAAGCATTCCGCCATCAGTGATTGCAAAAAAAGTAGCAAATGCGCCAAAGGGGGTCAATGCAGTTGCCAATGCAGCGTAAAAGGCTCCGCGGTCAGAAAGGTCGCACGATTTTCCAAATCTGTACATCGCTATTGGAATCAGGGTTCCAATTAACAAAGCTCCTACTCTTACGCCAAATTCGCTGTTGCCAAAAGCAAGAGTACCCAAAAAAATCTGCCAGGCGATGCCGGGAGGCTTACTGTAGTATCCAAAATCGAGATGCCTGCTCCAGGTCCAGTACTGCGCTTCGTCAGGACCAAGGCCGATTCCTGCAAAGAGTATAAGGAAAATCATGATGAGGGCTTTAAATCCCAAAACAAAAGAAAGTCGTTTAGTCATTATCTATCCGGAGCGCTAAAATAGTCTTTCAAAGCCTGCAAGGTAACATCTCTTCCAATTGCGCCGATTGCCTCTGTCAATGGAATTTTCTTAGGGCAAACCCTGACACAGTTCTGAGCATTTCCGCAACTGCCAATTCCACTCTCTCCCATTAAAGCTCTGAGACGGGTCGCTTTATCTTCTTTCCCGGTCGGATTCGCATTAAACAGGCGAACCTGACCCATAATTTGCGGCCCCATAAATTCTGAGTGGCGATTGACTTGGGGGCATGCTTCGACACAACATCCACACGTCATGCAGGTAGATAAACTATACATCATCTCCTGTTTCTCAGGAGAAATTTTTGGTCCCGGACCACGATCATAAACTCCATCAGTTTCTATCCATGCATGCACCTTGATCAGATTTTCAAACATTTTGCTTCTGTCGACAATCAGGTCGCGCACTAGAGGAAACTTTGTAAAAGGGGCTAATGTGATTGTAGAGGAGGAGTTTTCCTTAATCAGATTTTCAATCAAGGCTGTGCATGCCTGCCTTGGATGCCCATTGATCAGCATCGAACAAGAACCGCACACCTCCTCAAGGCACCCTTGCTCCCAAACGACGGGCTCAACCTGCTTCCCCTCTCTATTCACAGGATTTTTTTGAATCTCCATGAGAGCAGAAATGACGTTTGCGAACGGAAAAAGCGTCAACTCAAACTCTTCCCAGTACTGTTTTCCGGGGTGACCTCTATAGATTTTTAATATGAACTGGCTCATAGCGGCAGCACAATCTCCTTTGGAACGTTTTCCAAGTGGGGCTTCACCTTTTTTGCCTGTGAATAATCTCTTTCAATTGGCTGCAAATACCTTAGATCTACCGGCTTATATGCAATTTTAGGCTCTTTTTCCCCTTCTGCATAGGATGCAATTGTCGTTTTCAACCATTTCGAATCATCTCGTTTTGGAAATTCTTCTTTATAATGCGACCCGCGCGATTCATCGCGGAGTAAAGCTCCCTTCACTATCACTTTTGCAATATCCAACATCGCCCTAAACTGATTTGCAAAGATATAGGTTTGGTTTGCAAAACTTCCATGATCACTTAGAGAAATCCTCTTGTACCGCTCTTCTATCTCTAATATCTTCTCAAAGGTGAGCTTCAGATCTTTGTTATTGCGTACCACAGTAGCATTGGCAACTAGCCATGTGCTTAGTTCCTCGTGGAGCAAAAAGACATTCTCCCCGCCATTTCTCCCCATCAGATCTTTTTTAAAAGCATCTTCAGAGGCCATTTGTGCTTCAACGGAAAGCGTTCCGGACTCTCTTATACTATCGATATAGCGCGGAACCTCTTTTCCAACGACCAATCCGCTGAAAATGCATGCTAAAAGGGCATTTGCACCCAAACGATTGGCGCCATGATATTGGAAATCTGATTCCCCAGCATTGAAACAGCCGGGAATATTAGTCATGTGTCTAAAGCGGGTCAGACGATCTGCATCATCTGCTGCCGGCCAATCGACCCAGGCTCCGCCCATGCTGTAGTGGACTCCTGGGAAGATTTTCATCGGCACTTTTCTAGGATCATCGCCGGTGAATTTTTCGTAAATTTCGAGAATCGATTCCAGCTTATGTTTTTTCTCATCTGATAGATGGCTTACATCGAGAAACACCTGCATTTTTCCATCGATCCCAAGCCCCATTTCGCACACCTTCAAAATTTCGCGTGCACCGATGTCTCTTGGGACGAGATTACCGAAGGCAGGATAGAGCTCCTCAAGGAAATACCACGGCTCTCCGGTCTTTCCGCATGGGACCATTCTTCCATCGGGCGCACGAATCTGTTGTGCGCTATCCCCATACACCCATATTCTACCACCCTCACCGCGCGCAGACTCAGACATCAGACGCATTTTATCGCGCCCTGGAATTGATGTGGGATGGATCTGAATGAACTCACCGTTGGCGTAGTGCATCCCTTGCCTAAAGAGACGGCCGTTAGCAGCCCCCGAACAGAAGGTTGAATTGGTCGATTTTTTGAAAATGAGCCCCAATCCTCCTGTTGCAACAACTACAGCATCAGCTAGCATGGCATCCAGACGTAGATTAAAAAGATCCATCACGACAGCTCCGCGGGCAACTCCCTTATCATCTAAAAGCAGCCGCATGAATTCATGATTTTCAAATTTTTCTACCATGCCCTTGGCTTCATGTCTTCTCACCTGCTCATCGAGCGCATAGAGAAGCTGCTGCCCTGTTGAAGCGCCGCAGAAAGCTGTTCTGTTGTAAAGAGTGCCGCCAAACCTTCTGAAATCGAGATTTCCCTCAGGCGTCCTATTAAAGGGGCAGCCAAAACGATCCATCATATGGATGATAGCCGGGGCTGCCATGCACATCTCCACAACAGGCGGCTGATCTGCCAGGAAGTCCCCTCCTTTAATGGTATCGTACGCATGGATTAGAGGGTGGTCTTCTTCCCCTTTAGAGTTGATTGCAGCATTAATTCCCCCTTGAGCGCAGCAAGAGTGAGAGCGCTTCACTTTGGTGATCGAAATCAGCTTAACTTTACACCCCTCTTCACAGAGCTTCAAAGTCGCAGAAAGTCCTGCCAGGCCTCCTCCTACAACTAAAACTGTTTTTTGGGCTTTTCCCATCTTCACTGCCTCAAATTAATCCAATAGGTTAAATAGATCGAAGCCAATCCAAAACATATCACCAGGACCATCAAAAAGGTCGAAATTTTTAAGATTAAAGCTTGAGAACGAGTCGTGATTGCAATTCCCCAGGCTATCGAAAAACTCCACAAGCCATTAAAGGCGTGGAAGCAAGCTGCCAAAACAAAAATAGTATACAAAAACATCATCAAGGGACTTTTGAAGGTATCTCGCACCATCAGCAGTTCAGCCGTGCCAAAATCTTGGGCGTAGACTACCCGTCTATCCCCCTCCATTCCCTGCAATTCAAAGGGTAACCTTTGACTTAATGTGGAAAGGCCAGCATCGTCTGATACTTTCACAATATATTGAGACGTTTGGCCGGACCGCACTTCAATAGGCGCCTCGTAAAAACGCATCTGTGCCACGTGGAGCAAAATGGCCACGAGCAGGATCCAGGAGGTGATCCTCTGCCAAGTGTAAGCGCGGTTACGGCCATATTCCGGCAAATAAGGATTTCTTCCATCGCCGCCAAAGGAGTTATATTCAGCTGTCCGCAAATACTTCAAACCCCATAGCGCATGAACCAAAATGGGCAACCCCAAAAATGCCAATTCAACAAGAGGCAAATAGGGAATCTCATGGATTCCGTTCACACTGCGGATGAAGGCTTTTCCATCTTCGCCAATGAGTAGACCCGCCTGCGAATTCGTAAACAGATGAAAGAAAAGAAAGACCGATAAAAAAGCGCCGAATAGAGAGTGAATTCTCCTCGCAATAAAACTGGAAGGCAAGTCTGTTTCAGCCATATGCGCGATGATCTAACGCGTAAAGCTTACTGTCAAGTGAAACTTTATCAAGTTTGTAATTTATATTGATTATTATTCATATTTAATGGTAATATTATTCCCCAATATTTTTAAGGAATCAAAATGACATCAAACATAGCAAATAGAATTAATAGCTCAACAAGCATAAACGAATTAATAAACTGTGTTGAGAACTGTAATTTTTTAACCCCATATAATGTAATCGCAGCAATAAAAAAAGCCGATTCACTTAAAAATAACGAAACAACAAAGAAAACAAATCTTATTAATCTGATTACTCAAAAAGCTCAATGGGACAAGCTCAACCCTTCGCAACTAAGTATTGCCCATAAATTTTATCGCAGTCATCGCAAAGAATTTGAGCTCACTCAATTAGCCTCAACCGCACTCAATATTGAACCTAAGACCCCTAATGACGAAATCTCAGATAAGACATTATGTAGTCATTTGAATAAATGCAAAGTTGACAGCCTTGAAGGAGCCGCTAGATTCTTTAAAATCGTCTCCGACAACATGGAACGCCTGAATTCGATCCATTGGGCCGTAATTGGCGGTAAGCTGTTTCACATAGCCAGAGGCCGAAATAAAACTAATCCTAATATTGCGAACACGATCCAAACAATTATACAAATGCTCAACAGGATCAACTTGTCATCCTTTGGGAAGGGTGAAATCGCTCAATTACTTGGAGGAGTCGTTCCATTTTTAGACCGAAATAACGCTCAACTTAAGGCGAAGCTATGCTGCAAAATCCAAGAGTTGGCAGGAGATTTCAATAAGCAAGAGTTAATCATGATCCTTGAGACAATCCGCAAGGCTCCCAAGAATTTTAGCGAACTCTACACTCACCTTTTAGAATATTGCTTCTCGGAACAGCAGCCCTTTCCGTTTAATCAGCACTCCGATCTGCTGGCTATTCTTTTTCAAGGATGGGCTGAAAATGGAATATGGAATCAAGCAGATAGACTACTTCAGGAGTATTTTAAAACCGAAACGAGTTTTAGTGATATCAACAAAATGCAAGTTTTAGATGCACTGGGAACACATATGTCAAGATACATCAATGAAGGTCAAGCCAGCTTTTTACCTTGTATCGAAAAGACACTAAATTCATTAAGAGCAACCTTAGAAAAAAATAATCGAGCTTTTACACCCCACCAACTGATTGGGTTACAAGCCACCCTCTCCAATATAAGATATTTCGACCCTAAATGGAACAATGCAGCTCTTGAAGCGATCTATTGCCACGGAGCGCTTTGGGAAAAGATTCTTCTGATCTCGCATTTATCGAGCTCTGGAGCCCTGACACCAGATTGTGACCAAGATTTTAAGGATAAACTCTTTGATTTGGCGCGGGAATACCTCCAATCGGAAAACAAAAACCTGCACAACCGCTATCCTGGAGACCTTTGCATGCTTGCAAGGACGCTCATGATGCTACTCGAATGTCATGAAAAAAACATAGAAATTTTGGTTTGGCCACTCATCGAAATCGCATCCAAACAAAACTTGGAAAAAGATCATATACAAATGCTGTTCCAGGCTGCCACATTATCTAAGTATAAAAAGGCGATCCCACAATTTGAGAAAATGAACCCGGAAAAGCCTAGACCGAGTGAGATTCAACTTGTGATCGACAAAGAGATTAGAAGAAATTTACAAAAATACAGCACCTGTCGAATTGTGACTGAAGAACCGTTGATGGGTACGACGGTTGATATGGCAATTTATGGTCTATCAAAAGATGATAGACCGATTATCGTCGAGATCGATGGGCCCTCTCACTATGCACTTAACAGCCTCACGAATAAACCCTTAATCTCTGTTGGCTCCACTTACTTGAAGCACCGCATGATCAGAGAAAGTGGTGCTCACTTAGTCGTGATTCCAGTCAATGGCTGGCACACTTCCGACTCCAAATCAAATATGGAGCAAGTTGTTGCCGAGATATTAAGTTACTCTGCATTTGCAGAATGATAAAAAGTGAAGCGAAGCTCTTAATGCAAAAGAACGATGTCTATAATCCAATACGATAATGCCGCATTTATAGCACACCCGAAATCTACAGACGATATCCTCCTAAACTACTCCATTTCATTTTTCCAAAAAATTTAGTTGAATACATAAATAGTAGTCACTAATCATGGGATTCGACCTCTGATTAATTGCTGCATTTTTAAAATTATTGCACCCCATCAAAGTAAATGCTATAATGATTAATATGAAAATATTCAACTACTTTAGATTAAAACACGATGCATATAAGCAAATCGAAAAAATTAATAGTGAAATTGGATCCAATTCAATCTCCGAAGATCAGAAGAAGGCGCTAAAAGACTCTCAAACTAACCTCTCCATTCAAAAAGAGAAAATTGAAAAATTCCTCAAATCAAAACAAGGAAGATTTTTCAAAAGATTTTATAAAAAATTAGGCATAAGCCCAATTAATAAACTCGAACACATTATTTCAAACATCGAAGAGGTGATTCAACCCAAAAAGCCCATAAAACCAAAGCCGACTCCTCAAGTTGACCCAAAACTATCTTCTGAGGTTGAGTCGACAACTCTTCCGACCTTAAAACCTATCCCTGCTGATCCAAATAGTGCTGTTACAAAAGCTTCACAACAAAGATTCAAAGCCAAACCTAAATCGAAAATTGATAGAAAAATAACCGAGGCCGATCATAAGTCCAAAGGCCAAAGCTTCGAAACTGCTTCACCTCCTAAATTAGAAGAGATTTCTAAAACAGCAAGACGGGTACTGCCTCCTGCACCAAAATCTGTCATGACCCAAGAGGAGCTACGCAACCATGCAAAATGCTATGGATGGAAAACAGCAAACTTGATGAAGTTACGCTCCATTTGCGAAAATTATCCCGGCCTTTCTGCCTCAGTTCCTGAATTTGAAGGGCTGGAACACGTTGCGATCCTAAATCACATTCATCAATTTTACCCTGCATTTGAAAGTGACTGGGAACAATTTAAAATTGCTTTTGAAAATAGTGGGCACTCATTGGATGCTTGCAAAGAGCTCATCGAAAGAATTCAAGCAGGGATTTATGCTGCATTCAAGGAACATCTTATCTCCGGATCCCAAATCGAGAAGATGTGCAACACAAGAGCCCCTTTAATGGTTCGAAGCACAGGCCGAGAAGATGATCCGGGAGAAAAAGAAGACGGCTCTGATGCGGTAAGCAATCCAGGAGGAAATTTAAGCCTTGCCAATGTTGCGCCATCAGCTGAAAAAATCAGTGAATCGATCGGCCGAGTGGTTGCCTCCTACTTTTCCCTGAAGTCATTAGGGCAACGGCAGGAGATGAAAGACGATATCACAGCCGACCCCTTCCTGCCTGTGCTATTGCAAGTGATGGTCGATGAAAGATCGGAAAAATCGATTCCTGTTTCAGGGGTTATGTACACAAGAGAGCCTGATCTTCTGACTCCCGGAGTCATTCAGATAGAAGCAGCCCCGGGTCATGCTGAAGGGGTTGTCACAGGCTCAAATCCAAGCGATCTATTTTACGTCCAATCGGGGATTGTCCACCAACTGGTTCAGGAAAAACCCTCAAGGCTTGTCCCTGATGAAGCATCTGGTTTGAAATCGGACCGAAATCCAAAGAATCTTGTCCTCTCTCCAAGCCTTTCGCAAAAAGAGGCTAGAAAACTAGCATTGATTGGAATGGCGGTAGAAAAAAGCTATGAAAACCGTCCCATGGATGTCGAGTGGAGCTATAATCCTAAAACTGGAAAATTCTATCTATTCCAAGCTAGAACTTTC
This sequence comes from uncultured bacterium, assembly GCA_964605535.1. GTDB lineage: Bacteria > Chlamydiota > Chlamydiia > Chlamydiales > Parachlamydiaceae > CAZSDA01. The sequence goes on along the minus strand of CAZSDA010000007.1, from coordinate 10,106 downwards.
AAACCTTCAACGGCTTCCGAATACAGCCACATCGATCCGCAAAAATTGCGCGAATGCGAGGAGATCCACTCCGTCTCAGTTGTTGTTGCTGCTCAAGGGATAAAAGCCATGCATCTCAACAGAGAAAATACGCTCGTTGTCGAAAGTGCAAAAGCAGCCATAGCGCTCTCAGCCAAAAACCCACAAATTAAAACCGTTATCATCCGCGACTTCGTGCGCAAAAACTCTCACGAAGCTGGTTATTTCCGCTCTCTTGGCATCTCGGTGATCAATCCTGGAAAAGAAAATTATCGAAAGATTGAAGAGGCCATCAAGTCCAATTCCCTCTTGATCGACGTGGGCGAAGGCATTGTGGCAACCGTGCCGAAGGGCAGATCCGTTGAGGAATTCGTCGTTTCGGGTCTAAGACGCCATTTGGCTCCTAAAATGGAGAGCGCTCCCGCTCCCGTTTCCAGAAGAAAATTTATAGAGGAACTAAAGAATAGTGCCCAGGAAGCCAACTCTCAAGAGATTCGAAGGAAAGTGCTACTCATGCCCGGAGCCAACCGCATGGATCAGTATTTAAATGCATTTGAAGAGGCAGCCACCGATAATGAGAGGGCCTATATCCTTTCTAAAGTGCTTGAAATTACTCATAAATCCATGAGAAATGTCCCCACCTTACCGGCACAGCAATTTTTCAATAAAGTGGTTGCCAATGCACACCACGCATGGATCATGAGATCCTCAGGTGACCTCGAGAAAAAATTTGCAATGAATTGGCTACGCGCTTCACTGGTTAGGGAAAGAGTTTACGATGTTTTTGAAAGTGACACTTTATATAGCCTCCTCGGAGAAAACGCAGAGAGGGAGATATTAGCCGCCTCAGCATCTAAACAGACTGACTCCGGATTATTGGATGTGTTTCTACGCAGCGGAAAATTTTTGATTTCTCAGGAAGATAGGAGACACTGGAAACAGTTTTGTGAGAGACTGAACGAAGATCAACTTCAACAGCTTGCTTCCGTCTTCGCACTGTTAGGCCCAAGAGTTGTAGAGCTTTGGATCAATTTTGGATTCCTAGAAGCCTATGCGGCATCTCGGGGCGATGCTAATAACTGCCTAAATGCGATATTAAAACAGATCGAGGGCCCTTTTGTAGCTCAAACCTTAGCTATGGTGAAAAAGTCAAAAGAATGCGTTGCAAAGATCAAGCTAAGAGGGTCCGATTTAGACGATCCGGCCACATATCAAGAAGTCAAGGACCTGTTAAGGCAAGAACTGCACCCGATAGCTAAGCAGTGCGCTGAATTAATTAAAAATAATCCCTCCTCCAAGCTTGGGTTTGCCTTGTGTTCTCAAGCCTTGAATGAAATGGTAGCTGTCTATGACGACTGCATTAAAGCTCTTTCCGGAAGCCCGATGTATGCAGAAAAGGAGCAATTGAAAGCTATCCGTTTCATCGAACTTTTGGAGGGGTATTTAGAGATCGCACAGCATTTCATATGCGAGGAGGTTTTACTAGATCGCGATTTAAATAAGCAGTCTAGAGTCTTAATTGATTGGTTGCAAAAAAACTTAGAGCGAGCTAGAAAATTAGCGGATTCTCCTCAAGCCGTCGAACAACTTTTCATACCGGCGTCCGACTTTTCCGTTCAATTGATTAGTTTAGGCAGTAATTGTCTTACCCCCGAAAGAATTTCTCCGAGGATCGTACCCTTAGAATTGATTTTTTCGGTCATCCATCAAAGCTTATTGACTACTTCGCAAACTATAGCTTACAGAGGCGGAGTTTCTCTAGATACACTCCCAACTGAGATGCGTTTAGTTTCGAACGCCATTCTCAAGCTGTACACTGGTGCAACCGCTAATCGATCGAAATACGTTGCCCTGCAATCCGTTGATGTCAACTACCCTATGATCACGGCAACATTTAACTGCCCTTTGAATAACCATAGTGCAAAATTTTCAGTGATAGGTGAACTAGGGCGCGATGGAAAGTTAACTCGTTTAACATTTGAGGGGATTGTCATAGCACCGGACAATGGAATGGATGCAGCAAGAAGCATAGAACTCGGAATGTATCTTTTCTCCGCTCTTACAGAAGGAAAGACTCCATCGGATTCCTACCGCCCTGAACTAACCTATTCCGGGGTGAAATTCTACTGGGATATCCCGCTGGACGACCTCGACTCCTTTAGTTCTAAAGCATCCAAACATCTTCAAGAGGCAATAGCTCATTTGCAGAGCAGTGTTTACAGACCATTAAAATTTGATACAACAAATTTAATCTCATTTTTAAAGAGAGAGCCTCGTTTTGTCAGTCTAATTGTGAATTCCGATAAGTGCGATAAGGAAGCTAGGAAAATGATCCTAGAAGAAATGGAGAACCAACTGAGCGAACCCTCCCTCGAAAATGCAAGAGATATCCTGGAAATGGGTTCTTACTTTTTAAATAACTGTAGATCTTCAACCGATTTGAATCCAGTCATCGATATAATCATTGAGCATGATGAGTTTTGGTCGGGTTCAAGTTCGGAATGGAAGGCCAAAATATTTTTTCAATCATTCTTGAAAAAGAGAACGCTGACTTCCGAACAAACACAAAAATTGAAACAAAGACTACCTAATACCTTTTAACTAACTAATGAATAATAATCACAAAAACACGCAGGAAAACTAATTGAATAGTAATATTGAATTTTTCAAAAAAACTCCTGTTATTAATTAAGGAGATATCATGTATTCTATTCAATATGATTCTATGCGAATCCCGATAAAGGATGTTGTCCAAAGAGTAGCAACATCAACTGACAACGTCATCGCATTAGCGGAAAAGGTATACATTGCATTGAAAAATTGCGATGGATTTGCTGTAAAAAAAGAATTCATCAAACTTTGCACAAAAGAATTAAAAAAAAGCAGAACGATAAGCAATGAATTAATTGAAGGAATATTTACGCAAAGCATTCTCAGAACAAATGCGAATGAAGACACAATTCTCCGATTGATAAAGAAAGTCAAGACTCAATTGAGTAAGAATTCAAGGCATGCGACTTCGAATCAAAACCCTGATCTTAATCACGCATTGGAATTGATACAAAAAGCAAGAGAATCCACTTCAAAGATCAAACAAAAAGCAGAAATTGTTGATAATGATGCTATCTATCGAGAATTACAACTTCTTTTGCAGCAGGAACTTGAACCCTTATCAAGGCAAATAGCCGAACTCATTAGCAAGAATCCTTCAGCATTAGATTATTATATTTTGTTCTCCGAAGGTATAAAAGAAATCGCATCAGCTTATGATAGTTGTATCGAGGCACTAACTAAAAGTTCTCTGTATGCTGAGAATCAAGAGTTACTAGCAACACGTTTCATTGAACTAATTGAAAGCCTTTTAGAAAGCGCAGAAATTCTCTCATCAAAATCAGTGTTGAACAACCACGATTTAAACGTTCAAGTATCTTTTTTAATCCCTTGGTTAAAAAAATGCTTATCTGCATCTAAAAAGAATTTGAAGACTCCCGAGACCCTTCGAGTTCTTTTAGAACCTGAATCGCAGTTTAAGATCGAACTAATCAGCTTAGGCAGCCATTTTCTTGCTCCCGAAAGATGTTATGGTGATATAGCCCCGTTGAAATTAATTTTCTCTGTCATTCATAACAGTCTTTTGACAAGCGCTCATACTGTAGCCTCGAGGAGCGGGCTTGATAGGAATATGCTACCTGAAGCAATGATATCAGCCTCAAACGAATTAACTTTTCTTCAAACTGGAGTAAGAGACGATCGTTCACAAAATGTAACTATACAATCCATTGTTTACAATCTCCCCATGATCAAGGTCATCTTTAGCTGCCCTCTGAATAAACACAGTGCTAAATTTACACTGATAGGAGAACTTGACTCGGATCAAAAATTGAAAAAAATGATATTTGAAGGAATCTTTATTGCACCGGATGGAGGTGGTATTGCCTCAAGAAATATCACTCTTGGAATGTACGCATTCTCAATATTTAATCACATGATCCCTTCAACCGAAATTTTTCGCTCCCAACTAGATAATTTCGGCTTGAAATTCTTCGTAAATATTCCTTTAGACAAGTTGGATTCTTTTTATAGAGATTTACAGCACCATTTACAAATAATGATCGATTTTTTACAACATCCCTTGGCAAAACCCATCACCTACAAAAGTGAAGACTTAATCTCATTTCTGAATAGAGCTCCTGAATTTGCCAGTGTTATTGTAACTTCCGATGCTTGCTCCAAAGAGGAGTGCAAAGCGATTATACAAAAACTTGCCCCTCTATTAAGTCTACCCACTATTGAAAATGCAAGAGGTATCCTGGAAATGGGTTCTGACTTTTTAAATAACTGTGGATCTTCAACCGATTTGAATCCAGTCATCGATATAATCATTGAGCATGATGAGTTTTGGCAAAGACACTCCTTTAATAGAACAAAAGACTTTTTTTCATTTTTAGAAAAAAAATGCGCTTTCAGCACTCAAGCAACCGAAAAATTAAAGTTAAAATCAATTCAATTAAAAAATTTAATTATAAAAACCCCTCAGTCTTTTAGAGATGAGATTTATAATATACTCTTGCGTGATTTTATAGAAAAGTATGGCACTTAATAACAGCTACTCCTCCTTTTCGTAGCGCGCTTTGAGCTCTTCGATAATTGCTGAATCGGCAAGAGTTGTGACATCCCCAAGGATATGCCCTTCAGCGATATCACGGAGGAGTCTTCGCATGATTTTTCCGCTACGCGTTTTAGGAAGGTCACGTGAAAAATGGATCGTTTTGGGTCGCGCTAAGGCCCCTATTTTGCGAACGACATGCTCCTTAAGCTCATCCTCTTCAATAGAGGCGCCCTCTTTGAGGATTACGAAAGCCACAATTGCCTGCCCCTTGATCTCATCAGGAATTCCAATCACGGCCGCTTCAGCAACTGATGGATTATCCACAAGCGCGCTCTCCACCTCCATCGTCCCCAAACGATGCCCAGAGATGTTCATCACGTCATCCACCCTGCCCAAAAGCCAATAGTACCCCTCATCATCCAATTTGGCCCCATCTCCTGTGAAATAGTATTTTCCTTCCCAATGACTAAAGTAGGTCTTTAAATAGCGCTCTTCATCCTTGTATATGCCGCGCATCATCGAAGGCCAGGGTGAAGTAAGCGCAAGAAATCCCGAGGAAACACTCTTTCCGCTTAAGTTCAATACCTCTGCGGTAATCCCTGGCAAAGGACGGGTTGCCGACCCCGGCTTAAGAGGCGTAATCGCTGGCAAGGGGGCAATCATAATCGCTCCCGTTTCAGTCTGCCACCAGGTGTCTACTATAGGACAACGCCCCTGTCCGATCGTCTCATGATACCAGACCCAAGCCTCGGGGTTGATTGGTTCCCCAACAGACCCTAAAAGTCTAAGTGAGGAAAGATCGTGCTTTGCCGGCAACTCCTTACCCCAACGCATAAATGTGCGAATCGCTGTAGGAGCTGTATAAAGGATGGATACATGATGCTTTTCAATCAAACTCCAGAATCGATCCCTTTCAGGCCAGTCAGGAGAGCCTTCGTAGAGAAAAATAGTGGCCCCATTGGAAAGAGGCCCATATGCCACATAAGTATGGCCTGTCACCCAACCGATATCGGCTGTACACCAAAAAAGATCTTCAGGCTTAATGTCAAAGACCCATTGCATCGTGCAATGTGCTCCCAAAAGATACCCTGCAGTTGTGTGTAGGATTCCCTTCGGCTTACCCGTTGTTCCTGAAGTGTAAAGAATAAATAACGGATCCTCAGAATCCATCACTTCAGGTGGGCATTTATGCGTCGCCTCTAGCATCAAATCGTGATACCAATGGTCCCGAAGCTTCTCCATCTTGACTTGCTGCCCTGTCCTTTTCAAAACGATCACGTTTTTAATTGTCGGGCAATCGAGCAGGGCTTGATCAGCCATCATCTTGAGCTGCGTCACAGCGCCTCTTCTAAACCCGCCATCGGCTGTAATCAACACCTTAGCTTCACTGTCGTTAATCCGATCCTTAAGCGCTTCTGATGAAAACCCTGCAAAAACGACTGTGTGTACAGCCCCGATCCTCGCACACGCATGCATTGCGGCAATCGCCTCAGGCACAAGCGGCATATAGATCGCTACGCGATCGCCCTTCTTCACATCCAAAGATTTCAATACATTCGCAAGTGAAGACACCTCATCCAAAAGCTGTGCATATGTCCAGTTTCTGACCGCTCCATCCTCTCCTTCCCAAATCAAAGCGGTTTTATGACGTAGATGCGAATGGACATGCCTGTCTAGACAGTTCTCAGATACATTGAGCTTTCCGCCAAGAAACCAGTGCGGCTTCGCAATCGTACCGGAAAACACTCTTTCCCATGGCTTTTGCCACTGAAGCTTATCTGCCTGTTTTCCCCAAAATGCTTCCCGATCCTTCTTAGCTTCTACAAACAGTTGCATATCCCTTATAGATGCACCCTCTTTAAAGTCCTTCGAAGGCAAATAGACTCTCGTTTCTTCAAGCAGCTCTTCTAACATCTTCTCCCTCTTCATAAGGTCGGGATGCTATAGTTTTCCCTAAAAAATTGTCAAACCCTCATAAATTAATATAATCTTAATAATTAACTGTTAAAATAGATAAAAAAGGGAATGTTATGGAAGTTACAGTTACACAAAATACACCACAAGTAAAGAGCCTAAATAAACCGAAAGAAATCACCCTTTGCATCTTAAAGGTGACTGCACTTGCACTTGCTACATTAGGCTTGATGGCGCTTGCTGCTGCAGGCGCAGTATTCTTTTTTCCACCGCTTGCTACCTTAGCAGTTCCCACAGCCATAGTCGGCTTCGGTCTTTGCGCCTATTTCATTGCAACCACAATCGAGAAAATTCGGAAAAACAAACCACTCCCACAGCAACAGACTCAAAATGAACCCTCTGCTCGAGAGCAAGATCCGATAATCTCGGGCATTTTAAGAGAGCATGCTCAAGCAAAAATGAGATTTCAAGAATTAGGGCTTGTTGAATACAAAAAATACACTCAATTAGCCATAGATGAAATCGACCTCTTCCAAACACAATTAGATATCAACAATCTAGATTTCGCTACGAACTGCACTCTACTTGCCTCTGCAATCCAGAATTGCAACCGATACATCGAACTCTCTGAAGCGAACGGGATAAAGGAAGCGATTTTAAAGAGCGAGGAGCATCGTACCCTTTTGACGGAACTGAACACACTAATTGATAAATTACGAGAATTCCAAGGAAGTGTGGATCAAAGTCGATTACCTTCTGAATACGACACACTGTTTCAAGCCCTACTCGAGATCTGCAGCACAGCTTTAGTCTCTTTTTAAATCTTTATGGGTAAGCTTCTTGCATTTAACGCTCCATTTCTGCTAAAGTTTAGTTGATGCAGCGTTATCTCTATTTTCTTTTTGGACTTCTATTTTTTTTGCCCCTCCAATCTGAAAGTGCGGAACCACATTTCTTGGTATCTGTATCTCCCTATCGTACTTTTGTAAAAAAGATTGCAGGAGAGGATGTTTCGGTTGAAGTCCTCGTTCCTGCGGGCGCCTCTGCACACACATTTGAACCAAGCCCCAAACAGATGATCAAAGCAGGTCAAGCCTCCATCTGGTTCCGGATCGGAGAGCCCTTTGAAGCAAAGGCGCTGCAAGCCCTTCAGCATGCGAACCCCAACCTGATCGTCGTCGATCTTTGGGAAGGGATTTCTCTTTTGCACAGCGAATGCAAAGAGCATCGCCATTGCGGAGCTGACCTTCACCTCTGGCTTTCGCCTGCAAATGGCATGATTCAAGCAAAGCTGATCGCAGCAAAACTCTCCTCTACTTATCCTGAAAAGAGGGAGATTTTTCAAAAAAATCTAGAAAGCTTTTTAAATGAGCTTCAAGACCTGGACGCTTTTATTAGGCACAAGACTGCAACGGTTAAAAACCGTACACTTGTCGTCTCCCATCCAGCCTATGGTTACTTTTGCAAAGATTACAACTTTACCCAGCTCTCTATAGAATTTGAGGGTAGAGACCCCACCTCTAAACAGCTCACAACACTCTTACAGCAAGTCAAGCAGGTTTCTCCTAAAGCGATCTTTACCCAGCCGCAATACAGCGACAAAGCCGCAGCGCTCATCTCAAAACAGGTCAATGCAGCGCTAATTCCTCTCGACCCTTACGCAGAACAGTATATCAGCGCCATGCGCCACATTGCAGAGATGATTGCGGAGTACAACCGTGACTAAGGCAATCGAAGGAAGAGAGCTCTCCTTCCAGTATGCAGACACACCCATCTTTTATACCGTCTCATTTGCTGTGGAGAAAGGGGAATTTGTAGGGATCATCGGTCCGAACGGGGGTGGCAAATCCACGCTCCTCAAACTGATCATGGGGTTTTTAACTCCCGCTTCCGGCAATCTTCAGGTCCATGGTAAAAACCTCGCCTATGTCCCTCAAAACATGAAATTTGACCGCCACTTCCCCATTTCTGCTATCGAAGTGGTATTGCAGGGAAGATTAAGCCACTTGCCTTGGTATGGCGTCTTTTCACCTGAAGATAAAAAGATCGCAATAGAATCACTCCAAGAAGTAGGACTTGAAGAGATCTCCTCAAAACCATTTGGAGAGCTTTCCGGAGGGCAGCAGCAACGCGTTTTAATCGCCCGGGCTCTTGCTTCGAAACCTGAAATTCTCCTTCTCGATGAACCTACCGCAAATCTCGATCCCTACGCTGAAAAGGAGATCTTTTCAATCCTTAGGCGATTGAAAAATGGTATGACCATATTGATGGTGACCCATGATCTGCAAACAGCAGTGGACGAAGTGGACCGTATTTTGGTCGTGCAAAAGGGAATCCTCTCCTACTCCCCGAAAGAGGTGTGCGAACATTATGCCTTGGGGCTTTACCACCCTCCTCTCATCAAATTGGGAGAATCGCAATGATCGAATTTTTTCAGGCACTGAGAGAAAACCCCCTTCTCCTCACCGCCCTATTTGCAGGCCTGGCCTCATCAGTTGTAAGCGGCATCATCGGCTCATACGTCGTAGTCAAAAGGATCGTCTTTATCAGCGGCAGCATTTCGCACTCCGTCTTAAGCGGGATTGGACTCTGCTTATGGCTATCGCGCGTGCATGGCATCGCTTGGCTATCCCCTCTTTACGGTGCGCTGATTGCGGGAGTTCTCTCTGCGCTTCTGATTGGATGGATTCATCTCAATTACAAAGAGCGGGAAGACACAGTCATCGCTGCACTCTGGTCGATCGGCATGGCAGTCGGCGTTCTCTTCATCTCGCAGACGCCCGGTTTTAACGTAGAACTGACGAACTTTCTTGTAGGAAATATCTTATGGGTCAACCCTCATGACATCTACCTCCTCATCGGATTGGATATTTTGATCATTGCAATTGCGCTCCTTCTGCATAAGCAGTTCCTTGCGATCTGCTTCGATGAAGATCAGGCGTGTCTGCAAGGGCTTAAAGTGAACGCCCTCTATCTATTTCTTTTAGTGCTGGCGGCAGTGACAATTGTTCTACTCATCCAAGTGGTTGGCATTATTCTTGTCATGACCATGCTTGCGATCCCGGCAGCGATTGCTAACCTCTGCACCTCAAGACTTTCGAGAGTGATTCTCCTCGCGATTGGCCTTGGCGCAGCTTTCTGTTTTTTTGGAATGGGAGCTGCCTACCAGCTGGACTGGCCGCCGGGGGCGACGATCGCCTTGCTTTCGGGGATTGTCTACTTGGGGGCCATGCTATTGCATGGAAAGGTCGGAAAGAGAGGGATTTGAACCCTCGATACCCCTTTAGGGGGTATGCGTCCTTAGCAGGGACGTGCCTTCAGCCACTCAGCCATCTTTCCTTAAAGAAGTAGCGTCATTCTAACGTAAGTCGCATTTATCTCCAAGAAAAACTGAGCGGTAGACTGCTTTCGAAACTGCAATCCCATCCCTGTGCCCTTGCCCTTGCCTGTGCCCCTTGCCCTTGCCTGTGCCCCGTGCCCTTGCCCGTGCCTGTGCCCGTGCCTGTGCCCGTGCCCGCCCTTTCTCAATGAAAACATTAAAAGAAATTAATTGGACACATTTCTA
>CAZSDA010000006.1:0-78770 GCA_964605535.1 uncultured bacterium | reverse complement strand
TTACCCTAACTCGGTTCTTCCCACCCTAATTTTTTTCGGGCACGGGCACGGGCACGGGCACGGGCAAGGGAGGGAGGGGGCACTGTTCAGTAATTCCTTAGTGTCTCTGCGCGAAGGCCCTGAAAGAGGCCAAAGCGCAGCACCGCGGCTGTTCCGCCAAAGCAAAATCATTCTGACCGAGCGAGGGCTGGGTAGATAACCCGCCGAGCGAAGAAAGAATGATTTGGCGCAGGTGGAATCAGCTCAAGGGGCCGCAGGGGGCCCGCTGAAATGACGGGCCGCCCGACGGTCTATTTCTATCATCTAGCCTGGCCATTCAACCCTAATTTTTTTCGGGCAAAGGCAAAGGCACGGGCACGGGCACGGGCAAAGGCACGGGCAAGGGCAAGGGAGGGAAGGGGGGGCTAGTAAAATAGATTGCCATTTAGTATCATGGTACCATTATCTCTAGGTAACCACATGGAAGAACTGCTACTCAATATCGAATCGAAGGAAATCCGCGCCGCCCATTTGATGAACGGCTCGCTCTACGACTTGCAAATCGACCGGAAAAAAGAGCGCCAACTGACGGGCAATATTTACAAAGGACGCGTGCGCAACATCTTGCAAAACATCCAGTCCGCTTTCATCGACATCGACGAAGGCGACAACGGCTTCATCCACATCTCAGATATTTTGGAAAATACTGAAAAGTTCAAGGAACTTTTCGATATGGACTTTGAGTCAGATAAGGAGGAGGCTGCCGCCAAGGAAGAGGAAAAACAGGTCGACATTGAACAAGTATTAAAACCCGATCAATGGGTACTCGTCCAGGTCGTCAAAGAGGCGATCGGCTCAAAAGGCGCAAGACTTACCTCCAATGTTTCCATCGCAGGGCGCTACCTCGTGTTACTTCCAAACTCGAGCCATAGAGGTGTTTCGAGAAAAATTCAGGATAGAAATGCACGTGAAAAACTAAAAAAGTTCATCCGCTCTTTTGAAATGCCGAAAGACATGGGTCTAATTTGCAGAACTGCAAGCTGCGTGGCAACCCCCGAAATGCTCATCGATGAAGCTCACGACCTACTGACACAGTGGCAAGGCATTTTGGACTCGTTTCAGAAAGCAACTCAACCGGAACTACTCTTTCAAGAGTCCGATCTGATCAAGCGCTCCTTGTTAAATGCAGTCGACAGGCGAATGGAGAGACTTTTAGTAGATGACTATGCTACCTACCAGGCATGCAAAAAAATGCACGCACGCTACACATCCGAACACCCATTGCGCATCGAATATTACAGGGATAAAATCCCAATGTTTGAGCGCTTCAATGTGGAAAAGGAAATAGAAAAGGCCTTGAGAAGAAAGGTATGGCTTCCAGGCGGCGGGTACCTCTTCTTCGATAAAACAGAAGCGATGACAACGATCGACGTGAACTCCGGACGCAGCTCCGGAAACCAGAAAGACGTAGAAGAATCTCTTGTACGCATCAATCTGGAAGCTGCGGAAGAGGTTGCTAGACAACTCAGATTGAGAAATATTGGCGGGCTAATCATCATCGACTTCATCGACATGCGCTTCAAAAAGAACCAACGTCGAGTCCTAGACAAGCTCAAAGATTGCATGAAGGAAGATTCTGCTAAATGCACAATCCTTGGAATGAGTGAATTCGGGTTGGTTGAAATGACGAGACAGCGCAGTCGTGGATCTCTTGCTCAAACTATCTTCACGCACTGCCCTTACTGCAGCGGTCTTGGCCTGATCAAAACGCACGAATCTCTTTCGATAGAAATTGAGCGCGCCCTTAAAAAGGTGATTGGCCAGCATCAGCAATTTGCATTAAAATTAATTACGCACCCCGAGCTCGACTACCATCTGAATGTTATCGACAAGGCCTTTTTAAAGAAACTTGCCGAGGAACTCAATGCCCACCTCGAGTTTGGCACCGATGACAACCTCCATTTAAACGACTTCCAGATCTGGTCGACAATCAATCAGAAGAGAATCGAGGTGTAATGGCTTTCCGCGAAGAGATCGAACTTCTCGTCAAAAGAAAGAAGCTGCCGCAATTTGTAGCAGACATCATGAAAAAGTTCTATCAATCCTATGTGGATGCCGTAAAAGAAAATGGCTATTCTCAGGATGAGGTAGAACCTCTTCTCATGCAGCTTTTGCACCTTTGCGTCAAACAGATCTCACACCCTTATCGCTTCGAAACTTACCATAAGCGCATCGTCAGCCCCTTTAATTACTACTCTTTTGGAAATGATTTCATCCGCTCCCTGATCGACTTGCAGCATTCCAAAGTACTAGGCAAAAAACATCTCGATAAGATCCAGGAGCAGTTACAGAGAGGTGAAAATGTCATCCTGCTTGCCAACCACCAGATCGAGCCGGATCCTCAAGTCATCAGCATCTTACTTGAAAAGCAGTATCCAAATATTGCTGAAGAGATGATCTTTGTCGCAGGACACCGCGTGGTCACAGATCCTTTGGCTGTCCCCTTTAGCCTTGGAAGAAATCTTCTTTGCATCTATTCCAAAAAGCACATCGAACATCCTCCTGAACAGAAAGCTGAAAAACTGATGCACAACCAAAAAACGATGAAAAAAATGAAGCAACTCCTTTCTGAAGGAGGCAAGTGCATCTATGTGGCTCCTAGTGGAGGAAGAGATCGCCCTAACTCGGATGGCAGCATCGTTCCTGAGAAATTTGACGCTCAAAGCGTCGAATTGTTCCATCTAATCAGCAAACAAACAGACATTAAAACAAATTTTTACGTTCTTGCTCTTGCGACTTACTCCATTTTACCCCCTCCCAACACCGTTGAAAAGGAAATCGGAGAAAGAAGGCAAGCGCATAGCGCCCCTGTATTCCTCCATTTTAGTGATGAAATTGATCTGGATGCTCTGGTGGACGGTGCAAAAGACAAATCTGAAAAGCGCACATTGAGAGCACAAGTACTAACCCAAATGGCAAGGCAACTCTATGGCGAAATCGATCTGCACCCTCCGCACAATTCTATGTAGTGCTCTTTTATTCATCCTGCAGCTCCATGCTGCCTTTGAAGAGATCCCTGATCGCACCACAACACCGCTCCTAAACCCGGCTCTTGCCAAACAGGAAACAGCTCGCATCCGCCTTTCCAACGGTTTAGAAGCCATCCTGGTTTCCAACCCCACAATCACCCAATCTGCAGTGAACCTGGTTGTGAAAGCAGGCTCCTGGCAAGATCCTGAGAAGCACCAAGGGCTGGCGCACTTTTTAGAGCATATGCTTTTCTTGGGAACAGAAGAATACCCGGTAGAGATGGAATTTGCCCGCTTCCTATCGCAGCATAGCGGTAAAATGAATGCCTATACTACCTCTGACTACACTAGCTACCAATTTGCAGTGCCTCCCGGAGCACTTGATGAGGCTCTAAAACGCTTTTCCAGCTTTTTTAAATCCCCTCTCTTAAGTCAGTCGGGAGTCGCTAGAGAACTCAATGCAATTGACCAGGAGTTTGCAAAGTCATTCAACAGTGAAGGCAAGTTAGGGTATCAACTCCTTAAAAACCTGATGGATCCCGATCATCCCGGCCATGCATTCAATAGCGGAAATAGCACTTCGCTTGCCAATACCACGCCTGATGACTTAAGGGCCTTCTTCAATGCCAATTATAGCCCTGAAAAGATGCGTCTTTATGTGCTTTCATCCCTTCCTCTCAATGTTCTTAAAGAGATGGTCGATGAAGATTTTTCGTTAATCCCTAAACGCAATCCCAATGAACTCAGCCTCACCCGCCCTATGTTTAAGAAGGATTCATTGGGAAAGGTCGTGGTTGCATCCTTTCCCAAGCAAATCTATACCTTAAGCATTGTTTTCGAAATGCCTCCTTCATACCCTCAAGATCTCGATAGCGAACCGGATCAACTGGTGTCTTACGTACTTGAAAACAAAGATACGGGCTCACTACTAGCGTATTTAAAAAAGGAAGGGCTTGCCGAAGAGATTGAAACCGCCATGAACGTATTTGAGAGGCGTGCAAGACTCTATGATGTCACCATCACCCTCACCGAGAAAGGATATAAAGAATACCAGAGAGTAATTGAAGCCTTTTATGAAACCCTCAATTTGATGAGAAACACCCCTTATCCAAAAGAATTGTATGATGAATTGGCTCTATTGAATAAACAACGTTATCAGTTTCTGGAGTATGATGAACCTTTCCAATGGGCGCGCCAGCAGGGAGAATGGCTAGCAAGAGAAAGCATGGAAACCTATCCTGAGCGCTCTCTTCTTTTAGGGCCTTTTGATGCAAAAGCGATCAACCACTTTTTGGACTTTCTCCATCCCGATGAAGCTTTGTATATCCTATTTGCTCCTGAAAAGAAGGTCCAAACCAAACTGGATCAAAAAGAGCCTTGGATGGGCGTGCCCTTTACAGTTCTTACGATTCCGGATTCTAAAATAAAGCAGTGGGATCAAATCACACCTGATGGCAAGATCCGCCTGAACACACCAAATCCATGGATTGCAAAAAACCTAGAAAGCAAGAGTGAATTACCATCACGAGACCATTTTCCACATGATTTCCGACATGAAACGGCCCTTGATGCTCCGGGAATCATTTTTTACTATGCACCTGATTCCTTGTATCACCTTCCAAGAAGCTATATCAAACTGGCTATCCAGTCTCCAATCATTCAAGAAGGAAAACCGAAAAAAGCGGTTCTTGCCGATCTTTTCGGCAAATTGTTAGAAATTGAACTGGAGGAGATGATTCTCCAGGCAAAGTCTGCAGATACAACCATTAAAATCGAACACGCCTCAGGTGCTCTTTTGATAACTTTAGAGGGCTTTACGGATAGCCTCCTTCGCGTCTATCCTGCTCTCCTCAAAAAAATCCCTGCGCTTGATTTCAGCGATGAGCAGCTGGAAAGAGCTAAAGATTTACTGGAAAAGAAATATCAAAATGATCTGCTTGATATGCCCCTTTATCAAGCTTTCGACTATTTTAAAGGAGCTGTGCTGAAAGAACATGTGACAGCAGCACAGAAAAAGGGGCTCTTAAAATCCGTAGATCGAGACATATTCACGAACTTTAAAACTGAATTTTTGAAAAAAACCTATCTAAAAGCTGTTGCAACCGGCAGCTTAAGTAAATCTGAAGCTTCTCAACTTGCACTTGATACCGATGCGCAATTCCATAAGGGAAAAGGGTCGATTGCAAACCCATTTTATCCCTCCGTCGAATCACTTGCAAAATGCAAAGGCGCTTGCAAAATCAATGTCCAAACCAAAGCGCAAGGTAATGCATTGCTCATCGCAATTGAGACGAGCGAATTCTCTCCTTCTGCAAGGAATGCCCAGCAGCTTCTCTCCCTAGCAATGTGGGAAGCCTTCTTTACCGAGTTGAGAACTAAGCAGCAAACGGGGTATATGGTTACGAGTGACTCTCTGGATCTGTATCAGCATCTATTTTCCTATTTTGCTATCCAATCTAGCAGTTACCTGCCCGATGAACTAATCTGGCGATTTGAACAGTTTTTTGAATCTTATTTAAGGAGGCTCAGAACTGAAGAAATTGATGCCGCCCGCTTCGAAGACTTGAAGAAGGGGCTCGCCATTAAGCTTTCCGAGCCTCCAGGATCCTTAACCCTCTATGGCGAACTTCTCTATAAACTGGCTTTTGACATTCAAGATTTTGGATGGCTCGTAAAAAGGCTGGACAACCTGGCGCTCTTGTCCTATGACGCCTTCATCCAATCCTCAGAGAAGCTACTGAGTAGGGAAAATGAACGCAGACTTGCAGTTGCTATTTTAGGAAATGCTTCAAAAGATTTTTTTAACTATACTACATATAACTCACTCTCCGCCATTAGGCAGGGAAAGAGTGCAAAGCAAGGTGGAAAAAAGGTTATTACCAAAAAATCCATATGAGAAAATCTGTTCCGGATCTATTGTGGACCCTGTTTTGGATCTCTTTAGCGCTCCTCTTTAATCTGGGTGTTTACTATTTCAAGGGCAGTGAAGCCGGGATCAATTTTCTCACTGGTTATCTCGTTGAAAAATCCTTAAGCGTAGACAACCTTTTTATCTTTTTGCTGATCTTTCGCGCCTTCCATATCCCTCATGAATACCGCCATAAAATTCTCCACTGGGGAATCATTGGCGCTATTGCCATGCGTGCGATTTTTATTCTCGCCGGCTTAGCTCTCGTGCAGAGATTTGAAGCCATCTTTTACCTTTTTGGAGCCTTCCTCGTCCTTGCCGGCATCAAGCTCATCTTTCAAACAGACAAAGAGATTCATCCCGAAAAAAACCCAATCATCCTAAGCCTTAAAAGATGGATTCCTGTAACCCATTCTATGGAAGGTGGACGCTTTTTCATTGGAAAAGCCGCGACTCCCCTATTCTTGGCCCTCGTGGCAATAGAATCAAGCGACCTAATTTTTGCATTCGATTCCATCCCGGCAATTTTTGGTATCACCACAGACCCCTTTATCGTATTCACTTCGAATATATTTGCCATCTTAGGCCTACGCTCGCTCTACTTTGTACTTGAATCCCTGATCGACTCCTTTAAACATCTCCACTACGGTCTTGCGGCCATACTGATTTTCATCGGCACCAAAATGTTTGCACATACATGGATCGACATCTCGCCTTTGCTCTCGCTCAGCGTCATCGTTGTCTGCATCACTGTATCCATTCTACCCACTTTTCTTGTTAAAAATAGATCTTGAAAATAAGAGTCTACGTCTCGTAAAATATCCATTTTAAATCGAAAAGAGGATTAAAATAATGACATTAGACATTCATCTCGAAGAGTTTCATATTAAACTTTTTTTGAATAGATGCCCAAATGCCAAGGAACTAGTGAATTTATATCAAAAAAATCCAAATGAGCATGATCGAGCTATATTAAATAAGCATAAACTATTGGACACCAATGGAAGAATCAAAGATGTTTATTTAAATGTCTTAAACAACTTAAAATAGTCACATGTTTGATTTATTTAACCCTGAATCCTCTTTTGAGAGAAGACTTCAAGAGCTAGAAAAACTCAATGAGCAATTAGACAAAGAGATTGAGCGAACCCTTTCAGAACACGAGGTGACAGCAGAGCAGCTCACCACATTTCTGTCCGAGGAAAAATCTTTCAATGAAAAAAATTGGGAGTTTCTCCTGGAAGAGCGAAAGCGCCTCGACGCTAAACTGGAGCAGGAGCTTACTCTCATCCGCAAGAAGAAAAAGCCGCAAGACAGTAAAGTCGAGCGGCATTGGATTTTCGCTCGATAACCTGGCCTCACCTTCACCTCTCCTACTGTCTCCCTATTTAAACAGTTTAAAAACTTATTAAATTGCAAAAATAGATCCATTTTAAGTATTTTAATAGAAAATCAAAGAGAAATAAAATGACGCAGGCCACTAATAGCACCTTCGTGAATCGTTTTATAGGAAACGAAGGGTTTATAGCAATCAATAAAAGCCAATTAAACCACATACTCAAAATCAACCAATCAAACCCTTCCCCACTCTTGACTGCAGCCTATGAAAAAATCGACGCATCCAAAAGAGAAGCCTTTGAAAAGAGTTTGAAAGCTGACACGAACGATCTTAACACTATCTTCCCACTCAATCATATCTGGAAGCTTGATGCTATCGCACTCCTCGATCGCGATATGTATAAGCAAATGGTGAAGAATATTTTAAATCTATCGACTCCCCAAAAGAGCGAGATATTTAAATCTCCCTCCCGGGACATAGAGCTCAAAATCGAATTGTATCAAAGGATAATAGATCAAATCTTGAATGATTCTGAAAAGTTGCGATTGTTTTTAGAGGAATTCTCAAAACAGAAAATATTAAAAATTGAATTACCAAATCTGGCTAATGCCAAAAAAGCAAGAAGCAAAGAACTGATTTTTCACTTTAACTCTAATGAATTGATTCGCGATCTCAGGCAGTTGGTTGGAATAAGACAAAGCGGTAAAAGGATTCCTCGAACAAATGAAATTCTCTCATTTGGAGACGATGGCTTTTGGGATGGAGCCCTTTTTATTAATCTGTATTTAAAGGCAATTGATTCAAAAACGCTTAAAGAGCCGCAACTTCTCTTTCCGGCCATCTTATATCTCAATCAATTAATATCCCATTTTCCCGATAAACTAAGCGAGTTGTCTGAACAAAACGAACTCCTTGAAACGATGCCGAAACTGCTTCCTCTAAATGTGTTGCATTCTTTAAATCAATATTATTTAGCTGTTTACGGTCTAAATTTTGAGAGCATCCAAAAGAAGCGATCCCAAAAAAGTCTACGATTCATCTTAGATGTTTGCCAAGGAAATATATCGAATAAGCCTCCCGAGTGGAAAGCCATTATGCCCGCAGCCATCGGGACCTTAAGCAACAGTCTGAACGTACTGTCTTTGGGTAGATTGATCCTAATTCATTGCCAGGAAAAGAAGTGGATGGCAGCTGAATTTCCCCAGTTACAAGCAAGGATTGTACATAGTCTTATCTTTCTAATTAAGAATATCAAAATTAACAAACACCTGGATTTTATTGATGACCTCAACAAAATAATATCTAAAAATGAAAATGCGCCTGCGCATTTATTGTCATTAATTGGATACTATATCGATAACATCATCGCGAATGAGCCAAAACAAATGGAAAGACTAGGCCGCCTCATGATTTGCCTACCCTTTTTAGATACGTTATCCGTTTGGGATGGTATTCAAAGAAGCGTCTATTTCAAGTGGCTGGATCAACTTTGCAAAGTACAAATTGACTTTAAGGATCCCTCAAACTTTGAACTCCTTAAGGCATTAGTGAAGAAGTGCACATTGTTAGGAAAAATCAACAAGGTCTTCATTATCCTTCCAAAAAGTGAGCAAGAAAGGATCACTCTAGAAAAATTTGCCGGATTTGTAAAAACGCTGGTAAACCAATAATCACCTATGTTTAACAGGCCTTGTTGCACAATTATCTAAAAACATAATTCCATTCAATTACCCCCCCTCTCTGTGTTCTCTGCCTTCCCTCTGTGGTTCATTTTTTAAAAATAATTTTGTCGATCATGGGAATCACTAAAGAATAAAAAGCCGCAAGACGGTAACGTCCTGCGGCATTGGATTTTCGCTCGTTAGGAGTATGTGACTCTTCTCACAACATCCAAACAAACCTTGCCGTTCAAGCTGCATGTAGCAAAGGTGTTAACATTTGAATAGTTTTTACCCAAGTACGAGATATAGGATCCCGTTACATGGCACAATTGAATCGCAAACCCGAAAAGTTTCCGGTTATGTGCCACAACATCACCTTTCAGGTATTGCCTCAGTCTTTGCGTCGTACTTCCATTGGGGTTCATATAATCGTGTTCCATATGACTTTTCCCAAAGCAGCGCACTAAATCGAGTTCATGAGCCGTTGTGAGCAGGTCATAAGCAAACCTCGACTTGCCAGGTTTATTTGCTTCGACACAAATATTTAAAGGCTTACAAGAATCGTTAATCAGATTTTTAATCCACTGAATAGTTTCCTTTTTTACTCCCAATTGGTTAGCATATGCCTCGTAGATCATTGCAGAGCGCGTGTTGTAATCATCGGCAGGATGATTTTTGTGGGAGGATTCATCCACCCTACCCGCTCTTAAGAAGTAAGCAGCCAATTTAAGGTTTAATCTTTCGTCAGCAGTAAGTGAATTCATGAGTCCTCGAGCTTCATCGTTACCGTTCCTTTGCATCTCCTCAAATAAAACCTCGACATAACGCAGTTGGCGCGCTGAGTGCGTTCCGTTGTGGTTTTGACGATAGATCTCTTCCCCGGCAATTTTTACAACCTGCCCCTTAGCGCATGGATAGGGTTTTTGCAAGGTGTGCTTATTGACCAAATCGAGAATATCAGGAAGAGTTGATTCAGATAATCTACATAATTGAGGAGGTAATTTAGCAATATCAATGATAATTTCTATATTATCTTGTCCAGCGCGTTTATTGCCCTCAATCTGGAAAGTGGCCGCAGCTGCTAACCTGTCAAATTCTTTGACTAGTAAAGCTTTTGATTGATCCGGAATGTTCAGAGCCTTTAAGGACTCTTTAAAATCCCTGCCACTCCGAGATTTCTCCGCTGCAGCAATCACAGACGCACGAGCACCAGGATCATATTTTTTCATATCATAAAAGCGGCCAATTCCAACTCCAATTCCGGGAATTGAGCCACGAAGTATGGCTATTGAAACCATGCTCAGATCCGGTAGCGGCTCAAACTGTACAAGCTTAACCTCCTTAACCGATTTGGCCTGAGGAGAAAACTCGGCAACCGCCTCCTTAAATGCCTCGTGGACTGCTTCTCGCCAAATGCGCATCCTTTGACCTTGACCGATATTTTGTGCATATATGCCGGTCGCAATTTCTGGCACCTGAACGTTAACACATTCATTTTTATCAGCTACTAGGAGCGCACTCTTGTAAGCCTCTTTGACTTGCTCCTTTAAACCACCCGGCTTTTCAAGATGCTCTCTAAATTTTGCTAAAGCCTCTTCGCGTGATATGTCGGGTCTAGAATATTCATTATTTAAAAACGCCTCCAAGTCGGGATCCTCTCTCAAATCCGGCCCGAGAGAGTGAATCAAACTCATCTCATTCCCTGACTGTGTAGTCACTTGGACTCCCATAGCTGCTTGGCCCGTCCTTAGGTGTTCTCCCTTATTTAGATCACCGTATGCACGACCTACCACCTCAGCGTTTTTTGCATTCTGCTTCCATTTCTTTTTATCTCCACACATTTCTGAAAAGGCTGCATTCAATCCCCCTCCGCCAAAATACATTCTAGGATTTGCGGCGTTAATGACGGCGGTCTTACCCTCATTTTTAAACTGCTGCTTTTCCAGAATGCTTCCGGGAAACACAATTTCCACTTCAATTTTGCTCTGCTTAGGTAGAGGGACTATTACACTTGTAACTGGCAGCAAAATGGAGGTCGTAAGCCTTTCCATATCGGAAGCAATATATGCAGAAATCACTCGATCGACTAAGTAGGAATCAAGGCCTTGCTCGGAGCAATAGGTTTTCAATGCTGATTCACACCTTTCTAAATTAAAGGGTTGAATAGATACAATCCCTCTTAACTGCTCAAGATGCATATCTGGAGAAATATTAAAAGCCTCACAGAATCTCTTCATCTCATGAAGAGCAGAATCCACCGGAGAGAGATGTTTCTGAAACATTCCTGTTGTGTTGTCAGCAAAGACTTTAGAAGCTGCCACAAAATCGAAAAGTTCCAGAAAGAAGGTCTCTTTGAGATCAATGCCTTCCCTTGCAAGGAGGCATTCAACCCTCACTTTATACTGATCTAAGGTTTTAGCATGTTGTAACTCCCCCAGGACAATCTCCCTCAACCTTTCCTTATTCTCTCCGCTATAGAGCTCTTTGATGAGTGCGTCGACTTTTTCTTCGTATACTGCATTTTTTGCGGGATGGATTTCTTTACTCGCAGGAGGTTCTTGTGGAGGTAACCGATCTTCTATACTAGCATAGTAATGGCTCATGTTCTCAAACAAGCTATCGGGAAGCTTCCATCTCCCAATGACCAATTCAAGAGCTTTATTAAAGTCACGTCTTTCCCCATCTAGAGCTTTAAGCAAAATCGTCTTAAATTCTTGGAGATCATTGCTAGGAATTTGAAAATTATCAAATGCTTTCAATTCAACATCCAGAAAAAATGATATCCCCTCTTTCAAACTTTTAAAATCCAGAACTTCTTCAGATTCTGGAGCAACTAGCTTCACTTCGATAGCTTTTTCATATGCTTGATGCAAAATATCACGAGAAGAAGCATCCTTCGATTCAATCTCTGAAAACAACCTTGAGAGAACAAAACGATTTTGAGAATCGACACTTAATGCTTTGTTCATGGCTGCTAAAACCGACTGCCTTAGTTCTTGAGAGCAATTCAATTCGTTTACAAAATCAACCCATTGATCCTTAGGATGTTTTGAAATTGATGTGGGTTTAGATGCGGCGGGTTTCGAGATGATGGCATTCCAAAGCTGCGGGATTTTATCCTTTTTGTGCGTGGTGTCTAACTGGTTGGCCATCCATTTTTTAAAACTCTTTTTATTTACATAATAAACTGTATCCCCTTTGACTAATTTTTCCGTTACACCCCAGAATTTCAAGAACTTTCCGGTCTTTGGCCCATAACAGCGTATCCCCTTTGCATCTTCATCTCCATTAGGAGTCACATGGCCGTTACTATTTGTAAAAAAGAGCCTCTTGTGATCCCTTTCTAGTCCGCCATTCCAATTTGAAATATCCATATATAATCCTATTTTTTTTATAATTCGACGCTGAAAACAATTATATCACAACTGATTTTATTTTACGTTTTAAAAATAAAATTATAATTACACCCCTCATCGTAATCAAGAAAAAAGGGGGAAAATATGCCGAGTCATTGAGGTATTATTCACTCACCTTACGCACATAGAGCGGCATTTGGGTTTGGCTCAGCCCAAATGCCGCTCTATGTGCGTAAGGTGAGTGATTAATCCAGAGAGAGACACTTAGATTTGGTCGCAATCAGGGACTTGAGATCTCGCATCAATAAGACTTGGCGAAAATCGCATCAAGTGTAGCTTTTTTTCCTGTCAAAATGCAGGTTCCTTCCGTTCCGCTCTGTTTAAGGGGAAGACAACGGATGGATACCTTCAGGTCGTCCAGCATTTTTTCGCTTTCCGGATCGCCGCACCATTTAGCAAGGACAAACCCTCCATGCGCTTCCGGCTTCTCGCTGTTCTTTGGCGTGAAGAAAGCCTTTAATTCCTCAAAGTTCGTGATATGGGAATAAAGATGCTCTTTTCTAAATGCACAAGCATCATTAAAATATTGATCCTGAATCTCTTGCAAAATTGCGGGCAGCTTTTCCTTGAGAGCATCGAGAGAAATGACCTCTTTCTCTTTATGCGGCCTGTCTCGACGCGAAATAGCTACTGAGCGCGCTTCCAGCTCTCTTGGTCCAATTTCAATCCGGACGGGAACACCCTTCTTGATCCACTCCCAGTTCTTTTCGCCGCCGCGCTTATCGCGCTTATCGACGAATACTGAGACAGGCTGCCCATTATATGAGGTCGAGGAAAGGGTCTTCTTCACTTCATCCGCAAAGGCTTCCACAAAAGCTTTAGAGTCCTCTTTAGGCGTGAGAGGCATGATGACGACCTGTTTATGTGCCACTTTAGGGGGCAGCCTTAATCCATCATCATCGCTGTGGCACATCACCATCGCCCCAATGAGGCGTGTCGTCATCCCCCAGGATGTTGTGTAGGCATACTCCATCTCGCCTGCCTGATTGCAGAAGCGGATATTGGATGCCTTTGCAAAGTTCTGCCCAAGATAGTGCGAAGTGCCTGCCTGAAGGCTTTTACGGTCTTGCATCATCGCTTCAAGCGTGTAAGTATGAACAGCACCGGGAAAGCGTTCACCAGGAGACTTTTCTCCGACGATCACAGGGATCGCGAGCACATCCTCTAGAAGAGTGCGGTACACTTCAAGCATCCGCATCGTCTCCTCGATCGCTTCCTTCTCATTGGCATGGGCGGTATGCCCTTCTTGCCACAAAAATTCCGTCGTCCGCAAAAAAAGGCGCGTTCTCATCTCCCAACGGACGACGTTAGCCCATTGATTGATCAGAAGAGGAAGGTCTCGATAAGACTCTACCCACTTGGAAAAAGATTCTCCGATGATTGTTTCCGATGTAGGCCTTACGATGAGTGGTTCTTCAAGTTCACCTGCAGGCACAAGCTTTCCCTCTTTGAGCTCTAGGCGATGGTGGGTAACGACGGCGCATTCTTTGGCAAACCCTTCGACGTGCTCTGCTTCCTTTTCCAAAAAACTCAATGGGATGAACAGTGGGAAATAGGCGTTTTCATGGCCGGTAGCCTTAATCATCCCGTCCAGCTCTTTTTGAATATTCTCCCAGATGCCATAACCCCAGGGTTTAATGACCATGCACCCTCTGACGACCGAATTTTCAGCCATATCAGCTGCCTTGATCACCTGCTGATACCATTCGGGATAATCTTCAACGCGGGTTGGGGTGATGGCTGTTTTGTCTTTTGTCGTCATGCGTGTGTCCGTTTTCTTGTATCTTTGTATTCCAAAATTTTAAAGACGATCTCATCGGGAGTAAGGCCTGTGGTATCCACTTCGAAAGCACCTTCCGCCTTACGAAGAGGCGAAATTGGTCGGTTTGTGTCATACTCATCGCGTGCCAAAATATCTTTCAAGACCTGTTCTACAGTAAGATCTTTAGACTGTTCAGGATATTTTTTCTTCATTTCCTGAAAGCGTCTATCTGCCCTCTCCTCATTCTTGCCGGTAAGAAAGATTTTCACTTGTGCGTCAGGAAATACAACCGTTCCCATGTCTCTTCCCTCGAAAACTCCATTGATCCCTTTCGCATGTTCTCGTTGAAGCTCTACAAGCTTTTCTCTGACATAAGGGTTAGCCGAAATGCGCGAAACCTGTGAAGTCACATTATCCATCCGAATCGCATCAGTCACATCTTCGCCATTTGCCAGATAACGTTTCTCTCCAAACTTCACTCTGATGTTGTAGTCAAAAGTTTCAAAAAACGCCTTTAGCGCTTCCGGATCATCGATATTGACATTGTTTTTGAGGATTGCATAGGTGCAGGCGCGGTACATAGCCCCTGTATCAAAATAGATAAACCCAATCGCTTGTGCCAATTTCTTGGCTATTGTGCTTTTACCAGTCGCAATAGGGCCATCGATAGTTATAATCATTTAAACCCTCCAAAACAATTTGAGGAAAAAATAGAGCATAGGAGTTGTGAAAACTAAAGAATCCACCATGTCGAGCATGCCTCCAAGTCCCGGCAGCCGGTTGCTATCTTTTACGCCGCTTGCCCTTTTTAAAAGCGACTCAGACAGATCTCCGATTTGGGCGGCAATGCTCATCAAAAAGCCGAACCCTATGCTTTGCAGAGAGGACGCAAACAGATCTTCGCCAAGCCAATAGCCTGAAGCTTTATGCAAAAAGTAGCTGGAAAGGACTCCGGTGATCAAGCCCGCTGCGGCACCTTCCCACGTTTTCTTTGGGCTGATTACGGGAGCTAATTGATGCTTGCCCCACTGCTTTCCAATTAAATAGGCACCCACATCGGTCATTTTAGTCACGATCAGCAGATAGAGAAGCCAGTAGCGCCCATCGATGAGATTGATGGGGATAAAGGCGCTTAAAGGCAGCGTGATATACACCACTCCAAACATTGTCACAGCAAGGTTGGGAAAGGGGCTGACGCCTGAAAAAAAGTAATAGAGAAATGCCGAAAACAAAATGAGTGTCAATGTGATCAACGGCCAGTCTGCAAAAGCTGCATTGCCGGTAGCCAGATAGACAAAATAGAGATAGATAATCGATCCAAAGATGCCTATAGAGGCTACAGGTGTCGAACCGCTTACTTTGGAGATCGTATAATATTCCCAAAGAGCCCCTACGATCACTGCTCCGGTAAAAAATAGGAAAAGAGGCTGAAAAATCGGTTCATTCGAAAAGTAAATCACCACAAATAAAATGGCACTCAAAAGACTGCTGAATGTCAACCTTTGAAAAAAATTGCTCATAATCCTAACCTGCGCTCCCTTCCCTGATATTCCACTACAGCTTCCAATAAATCGCTGGGTTGAAATTCAGGCCAAAGCAGGTCGGAGATATATATTTCGGCATAAGACGATTGCCACAATAAAAAATTACTTAAACGCTTGACTCCCGCGGTTCTGATAAGAAGATCCGGATCGGGGTAACCACTCGTATCTAAGTAAGCTCCAACTCTCTGCTCCGTCAAATCTTCGAGATTTAACCGTTCGGCGCTATAATCTGCAAGCATCTTTTTACAAGCGCGCACAATTTCATCTCTTGCACCGTAGTTGATCGCTAAAAGAACTGTTATACCCTTACATTTTTGAGTCTCATCGGCCACTTTAGAAATAGCGTCCTGCAGAGAATTTGGCAATCTGTCAGGGGAGCCTATGGTGCGTAAATGAACGCCCTCCTCTATCATCTCCGGGAGTTTCTCAAGTAGAAAATTTTCAAAGAGCTGCATCAAGGCAGCCACTTCAAAGGGCGAGCGGTTCCAGTTTTCAGAAGAAAAGACGTAAAGGGTCAAAGTCCCGACCCCAAGCTCTTTTGCTGCTTTAACGATATCTAAAATGTTTTGCGATCCAGCCTGATGGCCAAAAAAAGGTGCCTTCCCCTGCTCCTTCGCATAACGTCTATTTCCGTCCAAAATGATCGCAATATGAGCAGGAACAGCGCTTCCTCGCACACGAGAAATCTGCTCTTGATCAAAATAGGAGGTCCTCACCTAATCTCCAGCCTTTAACACTTCCATGAAGGCGCTTTGCGGGATATTGACCTTTCCAATTTCCTTCATGCGCTTTTTACCCTTCTTCTGCTTCTCCCACAGCTTCCGCTTTCTTGAGATGTCGCCGCCGTAGCATTTTGCAGTGACGTTTTTGCTCATAGCGCGGATCGTCTCGCGCGCTACGACTTTTCCGCCGATTGCCGCCTGGATCGGCACTTTGAAGAGCTGCATCGGAATCACTTCCACTAATTTTTCACAGATTGCTCTGCCTTTCGACTCGGCTTTACTTCTATGCACCAGGCATGAAAACGCATCGACAGGCTCTTCGTTGACGCGGATTTCGAGCTTGATGATATCGCTTTCTTCGTAACGATCGAATTCATAGTCGAAGGAGCCGTAGCCTCTCGTGATTGATTTCAATTTGTCGTTAAAGTCTGTGATGATTTCATTCAAAGGAAACCGGTAGGTCAGCATCAGCCTCTTGGAATCGAGCGTTTCGGTCTTCACTAAAGCGCCCCGCTTATCCAAACCGAGACTCATCAATGCACCAAGGTACTCAGAGGGCAAAATGATATGGCACTTTACCCAAGGCTCCTCTACCCAGGCAATATGGGTAGGGTCGGGATAAAGGGCCGGGTTATCTATCTCAATGGTCTTGCCATCATTCATTGTGAATCGATAAATCACACTTGGCGCGGTCGAAATGATATCGACATCAAACTCTCTTTGGATACGTTCAAAGATGATCTCGAGATGCAATAGGCCCAAAAAGCCGCAGCGAAATCCAAACCCTAAGGCCATGCTGCTTTCTTGCTCGATGTGTAAAGCGGAGTCGTTCAGCTGAAGCTTTTCCAAGGCATCCCTTAATGCTTCAAAATCGGTGGCATCGATAGGATAAATCCCTGCAAATACTACAGGAGTGATATTTTTAAATCCGGGAAGAGGTTCCTTGGCAGGGTATTTCTGTAAAGTGATCGTATCGCCTATCTTGACATCGGCTGTTGCCTTAATATTGGCGATCATGTAGCCCACTTCACCAGGTCTCAAGCGCTCAACAGGCCGCGCCTTCGGCGAAAAAACCCCCACTTCGAGGACTTCAAAGCTTTTGCCGGTTGCCATCATCCTAACAAGAGAGCCCTTGGTCACCTCTCCCGAAACCACGCGCAAATAAACCATCACGCCGCGGTAAGTATCGTAATGGGAATCGAAAACCAATGCTTTTAAAGTTTCTTCGGGATCTGGTTTAGGTGGAGGAACATCGCGGATGATTCTTTCCAAAATCTGGTCTATCCCGATACCCGACTTCGCCGAGCAGCAGATCGCTTCGCTGGCATCCAATCCAATCACATCCTCGATCTGTTTCTTCACACCCTCTACATCGGCAATGGGAAGATCGATCTTATTAAGTACGGGGACGATTTCGAGATTTCGATCTAAAGCTAGATGGACGTTAGCAAGGCTTTGCGCCTGCACCCCTTGTCCTGCATCGACGACGAGAAGCGCTCCTTCACAGGCGGAAAGAGAACGCGATACCTCATAAGTAAAATCCACATGGCCAGGCGTATCGATCAAATTGATCTGATAGATATGACCATCTTTAGCCTCATAACGCATTGTTACTGGGTGAGCCTTGATCGTGATGCCCCTTTCACGCTCTAAATCCATTCCATCCAGCAGCTGCTCCTGCATATCGCGCTTTTCAACGGTATGTGTTAGCTCAAGCAGCCTGTCTGCAATGGTCGATTTTCCATGGTCAATGTGGGCGATGATGGAAAAATTGCGTATAAATTTTGGATCGTAGTGAAATTCTTTCATGAAATGCTTTTAGGGAGCTATTGTTTTGCGGCCAAGATGACTCGAACATCCACCGAGTTGCCCCGACTAGAACCTGAATCTAGCGCGTCTACCAATTCCGCCATGGCCGCGAATGAAATAATGCTAACAGCTTCTCAATTTTAGAGGAAGCGTTAATATTGGAATCTGATAGGATGACTTTATGGACACTACCTTATCCGAAGGTTACCATTTTCAGGGAGAGAGCCTGCCTCTCGGGATATCGCTAATCGGCGAAAAAGCTCAATCCGAGGCACCTGTATCCATTCCTCTTGCCACTTTGAACAGGCATGGGTTAATTGCCGGAGCAACGGGAACTGGCAAGACAAAGACGATTCAACGCATCGCCGAAGAACTTTCAGACCATGGCATCAGCGTACTGCTTATGGACATCAAGGGCGACTTAAGCGGTCTCGCTAAGCCTGGAACTCCAAACGAGAAAATTAGCGAGCGCCAAAAGATCATCGGAACCCCTTGGTCTCCAAAGGGATACCCTGTAGAACTCCTTTCTATCTCAGATGAACCCGGAGTGCGGATCCGCGCCACGGTGGATGAATTCGGCCCCTTGCTTTTTTCTAAAATGCTAGAACTGAATGAAAACCAGGAAGGCATCGTCACTCTGCTTTTCAAATATTGCAAGGATAACAACATCCCACTTATTGATCTCGAAGACTTTAAAGCTGCCCTTCAATATATCTCTAAACTCAATGCCAATCAGCTCTCAGGCTATGGATTTTTAAGCCCCGCCTCTGTGGGAGTGATCTTCAGGGAACTCTTGAAACTAGAAGAACAAGGGGGCGATCGACTATTTGGCGCACCCTCTTTCGACGTCCGCGACCTTCTCCGAAAAGCCCCCGACGGACGAGGCATGATCCAGATTTTGCGTTTATGCGACATTCAAAATAAACCCAAGCTCTTCTCAACGTTTATGCTCTGCCTCTTAGATGAAGTATATTCAAAATTCCCTGAAGTGGGAGACAAAGAAAAACCCAAACTAGTTCTCTTTATCGACGAAGCGCACCTCATTTTCCAATCAGCAACAAAAACGCTCCTCAATAGGTTGGAAACAGTAGTAAAACTGATTCGTTCAAAAGGGGTCGGCGTCTATTTCTGCACGCAAGTGCCTGGGGATGTTCCTGATCAGATTTTGAGCCAGCTAGGAGGCAAATTCCAGCACGCTTTGCGCGCCTTTACAGCCAAAGACCGCAAAGAGATTAAACTCGTCAGCCAAAACTACCCAACAACCACTCTTTACAACACCGAAGAGCTCCTCACACATCTAGGGATTGGAGAAGCATTAGTTACCGTGCTCAACGAAAAGGGCAATCCGACGCCTCTCGCTCACTGCATGCTCTCGGCGCCGCGCTCGAGAATGGACCTTCTCACGCCAGATGAAATCGATGAGATCGTCCGGAACTCTCTTTTAGGAGCCATTTACAACAAACAAATTCCTCACGAAGGTGCACTGCAAAAGCTTAAAACCCCTCAAGAGATCCCGATAAGCAATTCCGACTTGGAAGCAGCCCTCACGAAAGCCTCCAAAAATCCCCTAGTTAAATCCGTTGTTAATACGGTCGTCAAAAGCCTGATGCGTCTCTTAACCGGAAAATGATCTTTAAAAAAATGGGAAAAGAGAGGATAAAGAGCTAGAAACAGCGCTCATGGGAGGTAAACTATGGAACTATGGTTAGACACCATCGACTTAGAAACAATTGCGAAGGCACACGAACTAGAGATTCTCGACGGTGTGACAACCAATCCTACCATCCTTTCCCAATCGAAAAAGCCTCTCGAGCAGACGTTCGAAGAGATCCTCAACGCACAAGAAAGCCCTCTTGCCGTACAGGTCACCTCGGAAGAGATGCTGAAGGAAGCTTACGCCTTGCATGAATACTCCTCGCGAATCATCATTAAAGTGCCTGCGACCAAAGAGGGATACCCAGTCATCCGTGCCCTTTCCGATGACGGGATCAAAGTGATGGCTACGGCCATTTTTGAACCGCAGCAAGCTTATTTGGCCTTAAAACTCGGCGCTGACTACGCTGCATTCTACTTCAGCCGCATCGAAGAGGCAGGAAGCAGTCCTTTAGAGCTTCTTAAATGCGCGCAAGCGTTCAAGAAAAATGAGGGATTTGACGGCAAGATCCTTGCCGCCGGCATCCGCACACTCGAGCAGTTTACCCTTCTTGCACATCATGGCTGCGACGCCATCACCCTCCCCGCGCGTGTTTTCCAAAGCTTGCTCGCCACCCCATCGATCGCCAAAAAAGCTCTTATGGAATTTCCAACGAGCACTTACTCTTTGGAAGGAAGCCCTTTGTAAGGTTATTGGATAATTGGTTCAGCCGTCACCTGCCCCTTTAAGTAGTCTTGTAAGGCGCCGGTTGCGCTCTTGGGCAATCCATACTTTAAGAGGTTGCGCACCTGTCGAGGCGTCATATTTTTACGGATTTCAAGCTCCTCAGCAACCTCATCCTTCTTCATTCCATGATAGATATTTGTTCGCACACAATCTTCCAAATATTCTGTCGATTGCTTTGCCGGAGAAGCAGGTAACATGATCATATTAAAAACCATCCCGAAGCCTTTCTCTTGAATAGATTGCGCTGTCTTTTTCCTCTTGGAGCGCGCTTCCAGGCCAACATCGCCAGGTGACTTCATGCCGAGATCGACCATTTTTTCATCGAGTCCGATCTGTCTGCCTTGCCGATCCAATAACCCAAAACGGCGGAAATAACGCCCAGCAGCTCCCCTTTGCGAACTCCACAGCCTCATGGGAGTGAAAGCGCTTGCAGCCTGATACTGTCCTGAGGCATATGTGGTAGACACTTTGTTGAAGGCAGCTTGAACTTTTTGCCAATTGCTTCCTTTGCGGCCCGCCTGCGTTGCGCCTACCTCAAGAACCATAGGAACACCCTCAAGGCGTTCTCCTAGAAGGGTAGCTCCCGCAAATTGCATCTCATTATCTTTTGTGACACTGTGATAGATAGCAAATTTATCTCTGGAAGCCATACATGCCTGATTAAACTGCTCACTGACCGCTAATGGGATTCCCCACTGGTTGTAAGTCTTAATGCTCATAGAAGCTATCTTTTGATTAAACACGCCTTGCTTTACGATCGCAGGGGCAATATGCGCCGCTGCATATTGCGCATCCATCCCTCCAAGGTCTGCTCCTGCAATCTCCATAGCGTATGTAGCGCCTAATGCACCTTGATTCATCACTTCATCCAGTGCTTGAAGCAAGGCGTCCCCTGTCTTTTGATCCTTCCAGACCGCATCACCCGGTTGCTGAATAAGCTCTTTTCCAGGAATCTTCATCTGACCCGTAGCCACATAATCCGCGGCTAATTTCGATAAGATTCCAGTCACATTCAAGGAACGTGCAATTTTATTGGTAGAAGCGCTTAATCCGTCGAACACCATTTTTAATGGAACCGGCCCCAAGTTATTATCCCAGTTAAGAGGGGTCAAGATCTGACAGCAGAGCCCGGAAGCTTGAACCACCTTTTGAACCTTGAATGTGAGAGGCTGCCCCTCATGCATCAAGGTGTAGAGCATTCCTTGAGGATTCTTGACAATCCCAGGCATGTTCGCCACATTGACAGCAAGATATTCTGAATCATGCAGCGCCTTATAAGCATCATCAAAGGCTCTATTTTCAAGAGGAGATTGCAAAGGGTGACGGGTAAAGTGTCTTTTCAATCCATCCACATCCCTATGTTCAACACATCGCATCAAAATTGTTAAATGCCTGACGTATTCATCCGTATACCTGTCATATTTCGTTGTCTTTGATAAACTCCATTCGGATATGCGCGCCTGGATCTGTTGCAATAGTTGCGCATCCAATCTAGGTAATGCCACTGCGAGACTCGAAGCGAGCTCAACAATGTTCAAATACATTTCCGAATGAAACTGAGTGGGGTTCGGAGGAATTTGGTTCGCAAATTGAACGAGCTGATTAAAAGCTTCATCAAAAGACTTTTTGATGCCCTTAATTTCGTTCCAATTGCTTTGGGCTTCGATCTGTTCCAGCGCCTTGAAAATACCTTGAGGATCTTCTATCTTATTCGATAGATTTAACCTCTCTTTGAGACGAGGAGGCCTGAAATCGTCAAGAGAGCGTCCTTGCAGATCCTCTTCGTGCACATGGACGTAGGCAGCCGCTATCAGCTCTTTCACTTTGTCCCTTGAGAAATTATCCCCAACCTTGCCAAAGTAATCCGTCATGATGCGCTGTGTAAAGGCATCCCCAAACTGACGTTTGCACTGTCCTTCCACAATCTCTTTTGAAAAGAGCTGTCCCGAGGTCAAGAGAAGGCCTTCCAAAGAGGAGGCTTGACCGATCGCTTCCTCGCGCATTTGGTCAATTCGATGAACAAGCCCCAGGCACTCCGCTTTAATCTCCTCAGAGGCCTTTAGATCTTTAAAGGTAAGAAATGCACGGAACTTATCCATTAATTCCATGCGCGCTTCAGCCTCTCTTATAGAGGAAGGCTGATGTAGTTGAAGCACCGCTTCCAGATCCCTTTTTACCCCTGAAAATGCTTCTTCAGTCATTTCATTAAATGTTTTACCAAAAAATCCACCTGTTAGACTTTGATCGGTCGCATATTGCTTGTTTGCTTGCTCTAGTCTCTCCCTATACTCTTTTAAAGGTTCCTCTAAGGAAACTTCCCGTTTTTCAGGAACCGGAATTTGCTCATGTGGAGGAGGCTGTATTCTCAACGACAGAATTTTAGCAAGGCCAGCCATCTCAAAATCTACAGCGATTGCGCTAAATTTTTCCGGATTCTCATCTGCCCTTAAGCTGTAGACGCAAAGCGCCTCTGCAAGTTCATTAATAGCATGCATAATATCCGATGGGATTTCCTGTTCACTCGCATGCAAACATTCCGCGTATTTCATCATGAGACTCAATCGGGAAGCAACTGAAAGTGAGGCGCCCTTTTCTCTTAAATAGACCGCAATTTCCTCTTTAATTTCACGGACATTAGGCTTTCCTTCAACAAAATATCCACCCTCACCCTTTACCAATTGAGTGATGTTCTTCTCCTGAAGAATGACCAACAGGTTATAAGCCTGTACCATGCGCACCATTCCCTGTTCAAGGCGCATCTTAAAAACTGCGTGATCTTTGTTAAATAACGCACCTAAGAAGCCCGTCTTAGAGTTGGTAGGAGGAGCACTTATGTATTGAGAACAGATCTCCAGATACTTCTTTAAAGATTTAAGCTGCTCAGGATTAAAGGCAGTTGTTCTCATGAACTGTTCACACGTATCCATAAATTCTTTCTCAAGAGCGACAGCCAAATCCTCCTGCAATTCCTTGTCCTTATCAAAAGCTGTCCCTTTGTCATTTACAAACAACTTCGAATTGCTTGTGAGATCTAGATCATTTTTCGGATGTGTAAGAATTGTCTCGAACTCTTTTGAAAATGTCACCCTAGCAGGCACCGCTTTAATCCCAGCCAACCGATCCTTAAGAGTGGATAGCCGATCCCATGCAGCATCCACAAAAGCCGGCTTCACAGGAGGAGCTGGTACAGGCTCTACTTCCTGCTTGACAACTGCTTTCGGTGCAACTGCCGGCATCGCTGCCTCTACCTCCACCAGTACAGGTTCAGGTTCAGGTGGCTGCTGTGGCTGTGCCTGTGGTTGAGGCTGAGCTTCAGGTTCAGGCTGTGGTTGGGGTTCAGGCTGTGGTTGGGGTTCTGGTTCAGGCTCAGGCTCAGGTTCGGCATGCGCCTCTGGTTGCGGCTGGGCGTTAGGCACAGGCTGTGGTTGGGGTTCTGGTTCAGGATGCGCTTCAGGTTCAGGCTGCAGTTGGGGTTTGGGTTCGGATGGAGTCGCAGGTTTAAGGCGTCCGCTTATTTTCTCAATAGCATCATCTATCCTTTGCTTAGGGCCTGTGCCGAATTTTTTATTAAAGAAACGAAAAAATTTTGCGCGCTTTGTACTTGATAGATACTGGTCTATTTGTTCCTTTCTATTTTTGATGTCGGAAAGAATGTTATTTAACTTAGTTTTTTGATCCTCATTTAGTGTGTCATTATTTAATATCTTATTAGCTTGCTTAATCTCTCTGTCGGCAACCCTCTTTTCGCGGAAATAGTGAATTCTCATAATATGACCTCCATCATCGTTCGATTATATAACGATTATTTATTAATCTCAAAATTAAGATCTGTAAAAGAAGGAATCAAGAAATCGTCAAAATTAATCAAATAAACGCAGAGGTGGACAAAGCAGAGAGGCTCAGAGAGCTTTTTTCTTGATGAAATAGGCCAGAGCTTCCTTGGCGCCTTGCATCAGGGGGATTGCTAACGTTTCTTGGAATGTAAAGAATCGAAAGGTGGTGTGCTCTTGGGATAAAGCAATTTCAGGGAAATGCGCAAGGGGCAGGGAAAAGAGATGATAGACATAATCCACCTCTGGCTTACGAATAAATAATTTGCCACAAGGCGTCAGTTGACAAGCGCCAACTTGAATCCCTGTTTCCTCAAATAGTTCACGTGCGGCCCCATTCACAGGCTCCTCACCTGCCTCCAGTTTACCGGCAGGCACTCCCCATGCTCCCGCCTCCTTCTTACCCGCAGCAAGCTGCATAAAAAGAATTTGATCGCCTACTGTGACATAGACAGCCCCGATTTCAACCGCGGGCGCAAAATCACTCGGCGGCTCATGGAATACAGAATAGTTATTCATTTGCATGTTGCGCTTTATGTAAAGAATACCTGCGAAATAAACCTACAGCCCTTCCAGAAATCACCCCTAAAACAATCGCTGAAAGTAACTCGAGCATGAAAAAATATACGGATCCCTGCAAGGAGGGGTAAATTCCCCCCGTAATCCCTATCGTAAACTTGGATCCGATCACAAACGAAGAAAGCAGAAGAGGCATGTAGCTCCCGGGCAACTCCACCAAACGGCGCTCCAGGTGAAACTTAGGATGAAGAGACTTGGCTATACGCAGTCCGATCACAATCCCCACCGCAAAATGCACGGCCCAGAATGAGAGCATACGCAAATCCGAACCATATTTATTGAAAAAAGAGTTCAGTGCCCAGATTAGAAAAATGGTGGGGATGAGCAGAATGACATTTAAAGGCGTATAAGCTGTTCTTCGAGCCCTCCAACCGCCGAACAACGCCAAAACAGTGAGCGGCCAGACGTAGAAAGGGATTTTACTTAGAATCGATACCACTAATTCTTCTCCAAAACAAAGAAAATCATAAACAAAACCTAAATATTAGTCAAAAAATTAACAACAATTGAAATTTAATTAAATTTATTGCATGATCTGCAATAAAGTAGGTATTAAATGAGAATAACTGATTGTAATAATGTAATAGTAAAGATGAATAAAAACTATCCATTTACTATCACCGATCTTTCGGTCGCCCTTTTTCCTGCACTTTTTGAAACAACCGAGCCGGTCAAAGATGGGGTGTTTAATCCTTACTCATGGAGTTTTATTCCTGCAATAGCGGGCCAAAATAAACTCCATGTCACTTTGCGCATCCACCATTTTGAAAAGCCTCAAGAATTCACTTTGGGAAAGGTGAAGTTTGAAGTTAGGAATGGAAGAAACGATAAAGAGAAGATCGTCAAAGTCGCCAAAGCTAAATTATGCCAGTTTCCAATAGCTAGCGATGATAACCTTCAAATATCTATCGGGCATGCCGAATTGCGCTTTGATCAATGCTTTAACATCTCAAAGCCTGTAATCAAAACCAAAAGGATGAAGATCACACTTAGCTAAGTTATTCGTCAGGACCCATCCACTGAACGCCCTTTTCAAGCCAGCGGTAGTCCTTTAGAATTACCTTTTCAGCGATTTTGTCACCCTTTTTATCGTCGTTATGTTTTATTGCGTGGAAGCGCCTTTTAACGCGTCTTTCGGCAAGTGCGCAGAAATAATCAGCCAGTTCGATCGGCGACTTGTCGGAGGGGTTTTTCTTATAGAGATGGAGCGCATAGGAGCAGCAGCAGGCCATTGCAAAGAGATCTGTTCCGATTTCCATCAGTCTACCAAGGAGGAGTTGCTTCTTCTCCAAGTGCTGCTTATATTTGCCCATCGCTTCAAATAAGGACGCTGCCATCTCGTGGCTCGCTTTTTCGATAAATTTGAAATGCGGCTCTAGCTCGCCAGCTTCAGGGAAGCGGCTTTGGCTGAAATAGGGGAATTTTTGCTTCGGAAACCATTTCAAGTAGTGCCAGAAAGCGCTTCCAAACGTTTTTACCTTATCAAGAATTGAAGTTTTACTGCTCATCAACGGCATGAGTCTTTTGAGATGGGGATCCATTGCCTCCCTGGCAAGGAAGAGCTTCATGATTTCTGAGGTCCCCTCAAGAATGCGATTGATGCGGCAGTCCCTCATCATCCTTTCAACGGGATAGGGTACCTCTCCTCTCGCTTTAAGTGAGCGCCCCTTTTCATAGCCTCTACCGCCCCGCAGCTGCATCGTCATATCGACGATTTTCCAGAGCTCTTCAGTTGTAAACAATTTAGCCATTGCAGCTTCAATGCGGATATCAATATTTCCTTTGTCTGCCCAATCGCTCGTCAACCAAGTCATCGCCTCCATAGCAAGCGTCGTAGCAGCAATGTAGGAAATTTTCTCCCTTCCAGCCTCATGCATGCCTATCGGCATTCCCCACTGGACGCGATCCTCTCCAAAGCGTCTCACTATGGAAAGGCATTGCTTTGCAGCGCCTGTGCATGCAGCCGGCAATGTGAGCCTTCCCACGTTAATGGTCCCCAGGGCAAGCGCCAAACCTCTACCCTCTTCCCAAAGAAGATTTTCGCGGGGGATTTTAACATCTGTAAACTCGATCATCCCGTTGTAAATGCCACCAAGCCCCATAAACTCGCAGCGCTGTACGACCTTG
The DNA here is from genome assembly GCA_964605535.1 of uncultured bacterium. GTDB lineage: Bacteria > Chlamydiota > Chlamydiia > Chlamydiales > Parachlamydiaceae > CAZSDA01. The sequence goes on along the minus strand of CAZSDA010000006.1, from coordinate 51,685 downwards.
ACTCCGGGCGTGTTCATCTCAAGGATAAAGGCGCTAATCTGCTGCTTTTCCTTCCCTTTAACTATTTTTGGAGCAGTCTTAGCCATCACCACAATCACATCGGCGATAACCCCATTCGTGCACCAAAGCTTTTTGCCATTCAAAATGTAATGGGTACCATCTGCCGACAACTTTGCTTCAGCACTCATCTTCGCAGGGTCTGAGCCCACATCGAGTTCCGTCAAAGCAAATGCCGAAATTTGCCCTTCTCTAAAACGGGGCAAGAAACGTTTTTTTTGCTCTTCGGTCCCATACAGCTTTACCGGTTGTGGAACGCCGATGGACTGATGCGCTGAAATCAATACAGCTGTTGCACCGCAGTAGGATGCAACGCGCATTACTAATCTGTTGTAATTGGTCTGGGAAAAGCCCAAGCCGCCATACTCTTTAGGGATTTTAAGTGCAAAAATTCCCATGCGCCCCATTTCCTGAATGACCTCTTTGGGGATTTCGCGCGTAGCGTCCACCTCTTCGGGATCCAAATGCTTGCTTAGATAGGCCATTAGGGGCTCAATGACTGCGTCTCCCGTCTTGCGATCCGCTTCACTCTGTTCAGGGAAAGGAAAGAGCGGCTTTGTATCAAAATTGCCCAAGAAAAGCTCGCTAGCAAAGGTTTGCTCAAGCCACTCCTTTTGCCGCGCTTCCTCTGTCACCTCTAGCGCTTCGCGCATCCCGCTGCTTCCTGAGGCGTTTTCCAGAATCGAATGTTCTACCACTTGCTTTTCTTGCTCTTTTTCTGTTAAAGTCATACCATCCCCCCATGAAGAAAGACCATTAAACCCCATTCTGTTAACTGCAACTTTTCTTTGTAAAGGAATTTTATGAATGAATCCATTTGGCGAACAGCGACCCGGGCGCTTTTTACAACATTTGCAAAGGTAGCGGGATTCTTGACCGCTCTGTTTCTTGCAATCTATGTAATCAGCAGCATCGAGGAACAGGAAGATAATATCACCAACAACTACAGTACAGAAATCCTGCCGAATGCCGAAGGAGTCAGAAAAAGACAGTCTAAATCATCCCCTGTGATCCTTCAAATCGACGTCCATGGAGAGATCGGAGGTAAAGGCCTTGAACAAAAAGATATTGAAAACATCCTCATCGAATCGCGCGAAAACAGCTTAAAAAATGACAGAGTCAAAGCTATCTTTCTCAATATCAACACACCAGGTGGAGGAGCCATCGATTCAGATGGCATATACCGCGCTCTATTGAACTACAAAGCCCAGCATAAAACTCCAATCTATGCTTTTGTGGATGGCATCTGCGCATCCGGAGGGATGTATGTCGCATGTGCAGCAGATAAGATTTTCGCTACCGACTCAAGCATCATAGGAAGCATTGGAGTCATCAGCTCACCTTTCATGAACTTTTCAAAGACCATGGAAAAAGTTGGAATCGATTCTTTGACTATCTATTCAGGCAAAGGCAAAGATGACCTTAACCCCTTTCGGCAGTGGAAAGAGGGAGAGGCCACCAACTTCAAAGAGGTCATCGAAGGCAGCTATCAACTTTTTGTTTCAATCGTCTCAAAACATCGCCCCAAACTTACACAAGAAAAGTTAGTGAAAGATCTGGGCGCAAATATTTTCCTTGCTAAACAAGCTTTAGAACTTGGTTACATCGATGAAATAACCACAAGTAGAAACGCAGCTTTAAAAGAGCTTCTTGCCGCTTTAAGCATCGAAGATGACTATTATCAGATCATGCGCCTCGAAAGCACAAACTGGTTAAGCCAGCTTACCAGAAGCGAGTCTCCGGTTCTGACCGGCAAGATTAAGCATCAGCTTCCCATGACCCAGGAGATCCCTGAAAAGCTCCTTTATCAACCCTTGTACCTTTACAGGCCATAAAACAGATGGAAACGCTCATTTTAGTTGATGCCTCGGGGCTAATTTACCGCTCCTATTTTGCCATTCGCAACATGACGAATGACAAAGGGGAATCGACAAACGCTCTTTTTGGATTTGTGCGTTCGCTTTTAAAGCTGATTGCGGATTTTAAACCGCATCAGCTTGCAGCCATTTTTGACGGACCAAACAATGCGGAAAAAAGAAAGGCTCTCTACCCCGCCTACAAGGCACACCGCGCTGCCATGCCGCCCGACCTTCTGTATCAGATTCAGTGGGCCAAAGAATTTTGCAAACACTACGGCATCTCGATTCTAGATGTGCCCGGAGTGGAAGCTGATGACACAATTGCAAGCATCGCCTGCTGGCAGAAAATGGAAGGCAGACAAACGTTGATTTGCTCTACGGACAAAGACTTGTGCCAGATCGTCGATGAAAAGACCGAACTGCTAGATGTCTATAAGGAGAATCAAATTGTAGGAAGAGAGGCTGTGCTCGCAAAATTTGGCGTGCCTCCGGAAAAGATCGTCGATTACCTCTCGCTCACGGGAGATAGCTCAGACAATGTTCCAGGCGTCCCCGGAATTGGTCCTAAAACAGCAGCCGAACTGATAAACAGCTTTGGCTCCCTAGATAACCTGCTACAACAGATCGATCAGATTCCCGGCAAAAAAAAGCAGGAGCTCTTTGAAAAACATGCTAACGATGCTCTTCTTAGCAGGGCTCTTGTGACACTCGACAAAGAAGTTGACTTTCCTAAAGAGGAATCATTTTTTCATCTGAAAAAGAGTGATGAAGGCGCTCTGAAAGAGTTTTATAAAGGAGTGCGTTTTTCAAGCCTTCTCAAGGAAATGGAAAAAGGGGCCCCCTCAGAAGTGAATAATAAGAGATATCAACTCGTGGACGAGGAGAAATCACTTAAAGACCTCATAACGCATCTTGAAAAGCACACAGACATCTGCGTCGACACTGAAACAACAGCTATAGACCCTATGCGCGCAGAACTCGTAGGCATCGGCCTCGGAGTTTCTCCTGAAGAGTCTTGGTACATCCCCTGCAACGGCCAAATGGGAATGGATGTAGTCAAAAAACTATTGAAACCCCTCTTTTCAAACCCTAAGTTGCGCTTTTTTGGACATAACTTGAAATATGACCTTCACGTCTTAAGAAGAGCAGGCTTGCGCCCCGCCCAAATTGGCTTTGACACGATCATTGCTTCCTATCTTTTGAATACCCATTCCAGGCGCCATTCATTAGATGAGCTGACTCTTGAGAATTTCAATTTTGTCAAAACAGCTACTTCAGAGTTAATCGGAAAAGGGAAATCGGAGATCACCATGAAGGAGGTCCCGATCGAAAGAGTTTCCAATTACTGCTGCGAGGACGTCGACTACACGATCCGCTTGAAAAACCTGCTTCAGCCTCAAATCGCTGAGCGAGGACTCTCTCAACTTTTTTACGATCTAGAACTTCCCCTCATCGAGATCCTCGAAAGGATGGAAACGGCCGGCATCTATCTGGATGCGAAAATCCTTCACCACTTTGGGCAAGAGCTTGAGAGCAAACTGCACGCCTTAAAAGAGGAAATTTATTCTCTTGCACAAGAGCCTTTCAATTTGAACTCGCCTAAACAGATCGCGGAGATTCTTTTTGAAAAAATGGGGATTCCGGCACCTAAAGGCACCTCGACAAACGCTGAAGTGCTTGAACTCTTGAAATGGGAATATCCCATTGCAGGAAAAATTCAGGAATACCGCGGTTTGGAAAAGCTGAGATCAACTTATGTAGAAACCCTTCCCACCCAGATCAATCCGGAGACAGGAAGGATTCACTGCACTTTTAACCAGTCTGTGGCAGCAACAGGAAGGCTTTCCTCCCAAGACCCCAATTTGCAAAATATCCCTGTAAGAAGTGCTGAGGGACTGAAAATCCGCGAAGCCTTCAAACCTCAAAAAGAGGGTTGGAGCTATTTTTCCGCAGACTATTCTCAAATTGAGCTCAGATTGCTTGCACACATGAGCGAAGACCCTGCATTGATTGATGCTTTTCTAGTCGGAGAGGATGTGCATCGCCATACGGCGTCTGTCGTCTTTCATGTACCGATTGAGGAGGTCACTAAAGAGATGCGAAGCCGTGCAAAAGCTGTTAACTTCGGCGTCATCTATGGACAAGGGGCCTATGGCCTCTCCCAATCCCTCGGAATTCCTCAAAAAGAAGCAGCGCAATTTATCGACACCTATTTCAAAAAATACCCCAAAGTCAAAGGCTTTTTAGAGGGATGCAAGGACCGGGCCAGACTCACAGGGAAGGCAGTCACTTTGACTGGACGGGAGCGTGCTATCCCTGAAATCAATAGTAAAAATGCCCAGATCAGAAATGCCGCTGAAAGGTTAGCCGTAAACACTCCTTTTCAAGGCACGGCCGCAGATCTCATCAAACTTGCGATGCTAAAGATAGACCGCGAGATTATGAAAAATCATCTTACAGGCTACATGATTCTTCAAATCCATGACGAATTGATTTTCGAGGTCCCTGATGAAGAGGTCCCACTTTTTGAAAAAATTGTCACAAAAGAGATGGAAAGCGTCATGGAACTCAAAGTTCCACTGACAGTGCATACAGCTGTTGGCAAAAATTGGAAAGAATGTTAACATTGAAGAAAATAGCCGTCACCGGCGCCGTATCTTCCGGTAAATCCTCAGTTTGCCGAATTCTTGAAGAACTTGGAGCTTACACCGCCAGTGCCGACGCAATCGTTCATGGGCTATTGTCCCCAAATACTGTATGTGGTCAAAAAGTAATCGAACTTCTTGGTAGTGATGTCGTTCAAAACAACTCCATAAATAGACAAATTGTGGCAAGAAAAGTTTTTAAAAACCCTTCCCTCCTTAAGCAGTTAGAAGCAATTCTGCACCCCGAGGTTTTTCAATCCATAGAAAATGAATACCAGACTGCATGTACAACCTCAGGAAAGACCTCTTTTGTTGCAGAAGTGCCCCTCCTCTTTGAAACGGGATTTGAGCGCTGGTTTGATACAGTCATTTCTGTCGATGCCCCCGAAAGTGAGCGTCTTAAACGCTTCCTTATAGCCGGCGGCACGCAAGATGACTTCTATCAACGAAGCTTAAACCAGCTTTCAGGAGAGGAAAAATTAAAATTGGCCCCTTATCATCTCAAGAACTATGGCGATTACGACAGCTTAAGAACTGCGACCGCCGCGCTTTACAAACATTTAATTTGAGGAGTTGCTCAAGCAATGCATCCAGATGATCAAAACCCACTGCCTATGACACCCCATGACCCCCATGAACAGCGCAATCACGATAGCGAAGCTGAACAGCCGCAATACCAGCCGACCAACGGGGAAGTATTAAAAATCGCCGACATCCAAAGGATGAACATCGATGAACTGAACCAATTCGGCAGACAGATCGGCTTAAAGCATCTTGGCTCGCTTACCCGCTCACAAATGGTGTTCGAAATCGTCAAGACACTCTCTGAGAACCCTCAAGAAATTCTGGTGGGCGAAGGTGTCCTGGAAGTGCTGCCCGATGGATTCGGCTTCCTGCGATCGCCTAACTACAACTACCTGCCTTCACCGGAAGATATCTACATTTCGCCTGCCCAGATTCGCCGCTTCGATCTTAAAAAGGGCGACACAGTCGTCGGGCCGATCCGTCCTCCTAAAGACAAAGAAAAATATTTTGCACTTCACAAAGTGGACACCATAAACGGCACCACTCCTGAAAAAGCACGCGAGCGGATCCTCTTTGAAAACCTGACGCCCCTTTATCCCAATGAACGGCTTGTCATGGAGACCACAAAAGATAAACTTGCGATGCGCGTGCTCGACCTTGCGGCCCCCATCGGCAAAGGCCAACGCGGACTGATCGTTGCGCCCCCTAGAACAGGTAAAACTGTCCTTCTGCAAAATATTGCCAATTCCATTGCAACGAACAATCCTGAAATCGTCCTGATGGTGTTACTGATCGATGAACGCCCTGAAGAGGTCACGGACATGCAAAGGGTGGTTAAAGGTGAAGTGATCTCCTCAACCTTTGACGAACCGCCTGAACGTCACGTCCAGGTTGCTGAAATGGCAATTGAGAAAGCGCGTCGCTTAGTTGAGCATGGCAAAGACGTCGTGATCCTTCTAGACTCAATCACACGCCTTGCCCGTGCCTACAACACCGTACAGCCTCACTCAGGGAAAATCCTGACGGGTGGTATCGATGCGAACGCACTCCACAAACCCAAGCGCTTCTTTGGTGCTGCAAGAAACATCGAACAGGGAGGCTCCCTCACCATCATCGCAACAGCGCTGATCGATACGGGCTCCAGAATGGATGAGGTGATCTTTGAAGAATTCAAAGGTACAGGCAACATGGAATTGGTCCTTGACAGACGCCTTGCAGAACGCCGCCTCTGGCCGGCAGTGGACCTCAATAAGAGCGGCACGCGTAAAGAGGAGCTCCTTTTCCATCCTGACGAGTTGGAGAAAATCTACAACATCCGCGGCGGCATCGCAGACCTCTCTCCTTTCGATGCCATGAACCTCGTTTTGAGCTGGTTAAAGAAAACCAAAAGCAACATCGAGTTCCTTCTCTCTGTGAAGGACTAAATTCTTGGACGCTGCGGTTTCTTAATAGAGACCGCAGCCTTAAGATGATTGTTCAATCATATCGCTAATGAGTTCCCGCAATGCGGGAATAATCTCCGGATGTTCTTTTGAACGCTCTAACAGTGCGTTAATTTCCGTATTTGCCAGGCGTCCATACTCTTGCATCACTTTAAATGCACCAGGGTACTTTGTCTGAATTAGAGCCGCATTCATGTCAAGGACCCCTAGCACCTGCTCAATACCTAGATCAAAGTCACTCGCTTTGTGATGAAAATCCTCATCGGTCAAAAAGCTACGAAGGCGCACTTCGTTTGGATTGGTATTGAGAAATCGGGCCACCTTATCTGAACGCCTCAATGCATAGTTTTCACATAGGCTTTTAATAGTTCCATTTCTAAATTGAAAGTGATCGAGTCCTGGAATATCTCGAACGATTTGGTAACAAGCCCAATCTGTCATCGCAGGATCTTTCGACAACTTGTTAAGAAATTTCATTTTTTCAGCGGTGTTAGCTTTCGCCAAGAACTTTCTTGCCTGTTTTACAAAATACCCCGAAGAACCACCCAATCTGAACACTCTATCAGAGGCAGAGCTTCCTTCGACGCCGCCATTCACAAGATGAGCCATCGCTGCCGCAAGTGGAGCTCTTTGATGAGCGGTTGTGTCTAATGCTCCTGCCACTATTGGGTCCTTCCATCTTCCTCCAATTTGGCGCCTGTTGGTAGGATTCACAAGACCTACTTGATAAGCAGATGTGTTCTGTCCTCTAGCAATATCCAAAGGATCCCCATTTTCATAAATTGTGATACGGTCACCAAAACCCTGAGACCTTAAAATTTGTTCCTGAATGGCATACTTCAATGCCTCGCTGTTGGCTTGATCTTCTTTAGTTCGTGTTGGCAAGCAAAGATGAAATTCCATCTCAGGTCTTTTTGCAAACTCACCTACCATTCTTCTTGCTATATCCAATCTTAGTTCTTTCATTTTGCTTTCAGGCAAATTTACATCTAATTGGCGCAATGAGGACCCCATTCCGAATGGCACCCAAATGGAATGTTTAACCCCTAAGCCATCCTGAACATCCAGGATGTTTGAAAAAATATGCTGCATATCGGAAAGGTACCTTTCGCGTTGGAAGTCGTCTCCAGCCACATACTCAGATCCCGCCAAATTAATGCTTGGGGCACTCACAAGGTAAAACGGCTCTCCCCTGGAATCGTATTCAAAACTTGCGCTATAATCCACTGCACATGGCGTTGCCAATACATCGAAGGACCCTAAAAGATCTTTATTACTATACCTCGATGAAGGGTCTCGCATCAAGACAAGATGACTGCAATGCTCCTTTAAAGGTTCCGGAGTCTCTTTATTCACATTTTTCAAGTCTAGCTGATACTGCTCTTTTAATTTATCAATGGAATTTGCTACCGCCCTCTCCACATCTTCTTCTTGAGGAGTCTCCGAAATGGGAAAACTCTCTATGTTGAGTGCGACCTTTTGGACCTTTGCGAGATCGAGAGGCTCCTCCCTTTCGACTTTTGTCGGTTTAGGTTTTTCTACCGCTTGCTCTTCCCGTTTTTCTGAAGGAGATTTAACCTGCGGTTTTATAGAGGGAGCTTGTTCCAAAGCCGTATCTATACGTTTCAACAACTTTTTATTTGCAAAATAGAGATAACATCTTGCAAATAAGTTGTACTTGAACTTTTTCTTGTGATCAATCAAAGCTTGGCGTTGCTCTTGAAGTGCTGCAAAAGGATCTTGATTTAAGATATTAGTGGCAACGTCCTTTATTTTTTTATCTTCAAAAGGAACCAGAGGTTTACTACTTTCTTGAATTTTCTGAATAGATGAATTTATATTAGAAACTATTAACTTTCTATCTTCGAACATAATAAACCTCCAATTATTTTCTAATAATACAACTAAATGTATTTAAATGTGAAAAGATATTGAGGTTAGAAAGATTATTAGAGACAGACCTTTTCTATTTCGGCGATGAGAGGCTCGAGGCCGAGGCCGGCGGCAGCTGAAATTTGGAAGAGCTGCTTTTTGGGAACTTTCGATTTCTTGATAAATTCGTCGATCAAAGGCTGAGAAGATTCATCGTCGATTTTGTTGAGAACGACAAGACTAGGTCTTTCCAGAAGTTCCGGATTGTACGCCTTAATCTCCTTTTTCAAGACTTTATAGTCTTCGAGAGGAGTGCGACCGTCGATGCCGGAAGCGTCGAGGAGGAAAAGGAGAAGGCTGGTGCGTTCGATGTGGCGCAGGAATTCAAGACCTAAACCGCGGTTTTCATGAGCACCCTCGATGATGCCCGGAATATCGGCGATGTAGATCCTTTTACCGCCGGCTGTTTCGATGAAACTGAGATTGGGGTGGAGCGTTGTAAAAGGATAAGCTGCGATCTTAAGTTGAATTTTAGCAAGGGTAGAGAGCAAAGTCGACTTGCCCGCGTTGGGGAAGCCAACGAGGCCTACATCAGCGATCAGTTTCAGCTCAAGGTCAACACAGCAGGATTCTCCCTCCTGACCCGGAGTGCAAACGTAGGGGGCGCGGTGCGTGGGGGATTTGAAGTGGTCATTGCCGTAGCCGCCCTTGCCTCCCTTGCAGATGACCCAAGTTTCGCCGGCCTGAGTCATATCCTTGAGGACCTCTCCCGTTTCGGCATCCTTGATGAGGGTGCCGCAAGGAACTTTCAAGACGAGACTTTTGCCATCTTTGCCTTTGCGCAGATCAGATGCGCCCTGGCCGCCATTTTCCGCTTTGATGGCACTGCGATTGCGGAACCAATCGAGCGCGTAAATTTCAGGGTCGGCCTCAAGAGTGATCGATCCGCCCTTGCCTCCATCGCCACCTGTTGGACCGCCTTTGGGAATGTATTTTTCCCGTCTCCAAGCGATCACGCCGTTGCCTCCGCGGCCGGCAGCAAAGGTGATTTTTTTTACTCGATCTGTAAACATATTAGCGCATCCAATGGAGGGAAAGACCTCAAATGAGCCCCTTCCCTATAGAGAATTAAACCCCTGCTTCGATGGAAACGAAGGTTTTGAATGTTTTGCGGAATGCCACCATCCCGTCAACCGTCGCATACAGCGTATCATCTGTACCCCGTGCGACGTTTTTACCGGGATGCCACTTCGTGCCTCGCTGTCTCACGAGAATGCTTCCCGCTCTGACAAACTCACCGGCGCACGCTTTGATTCCCAGACGCTTTGAATGGGAGTCGCGTCCGTTTCTTGTCGATCCCTGTCCTTTCTTATGTGCCATGGAGAACCCTCTTCACTTACTTAGATTTGGAAATGCCAACCACTTTCAACCTCGTGTAAGGTTGACGGGCACCATGCTTACGCACTTGCGTGTGGTTCGGCTGATATTTTACAAATTGGATCTTAGGACCCAATACAGGCCCGATCACTTCACACTTCACTTGATATCCTTTAATGATAGGCGCACCTACCAAAGGAGCATTTTCGCCCTTAAAATATAAGACGTCAGCGAACTCTACTTGAGCTCCAACTTCTGCGTCGAGCAGGTCAACATCAATGATGTCGCCTTCTTTCACAGAATACTGTTTGCTGCCCATCTTGAAAACTGCGTAATTTTTGTCCATCTGTCACTCTCCTATCGCGAGATCTGTAGCTAAGGAGTATAAAATGAGCGGGAATTGAAATCAATGGGAAAATACGAGATATTGATTAGGTATGAATATCGCTCTACTTTTAGCCGACTTTCCCTCTCAGGACTTCAAGCAACTCTCCTCGGAATTTCCGAAACTTCTATTCCTCCCCTACCCGCGCCACCCGTTGCAACCTGTAACTCCTGAGGCTTGGAAAAGGACTGAAGTGATCTACGGAGAGCGGCTCACAGCAGATGAGCTGGAGTCCGCTCCGGAGCTTCGATGGATCCACTCGCCTACCCCTAATTTAAATAAGCTTTGCTTGAAGGAAATTGAGGCCAAAGGAAATATTCTCATCAGCTTCACAAAAGATGAACACGCGTTTGAAATTGCAGAATTCGTATTTGCAGGCTTCCTCGCTTTTGCTAAAAATCTCTTTCAGTTCAAAGAAGTCAACCGCTTTCCCCACCTTGTCTGGGACTGTAAATGGCGCAATACCATTGAAACTCTGAAGAAAAAAACGCTGCTTCAAATCGGTCTAGGAAAGGTTGGCCTCGAAATTGCCCGAAGAGCCGCACTTTCCGATATGTCTGTTATAGGAATGAGCGATAAACGCTCCTATCACCCTCACTGCGAAGAATCTTTAGATTACTCTGAGCTGAAAAAAGCTCTTCCAAAAGCAGACTTCATCTCAATTGCTCTTCCCAGGGACCAGGGGCTTCCAATTAAGCTAGGAAAGGAGGAGCTTGCGCTCATTAAAAACAATGCCATCCTCTCGATGATTGGCTTTGCCAATTTAGTGGATGAGGAGGCTCTGGCTGAGGCGGCCCCCCGTTTCCGCGGAATCATTCTCGACAGCTACTACCAATTTCCGATTCCCCCTAAATCTAAGCTCTGGTCGATCCCCAACTTGATCATAACACCCGAAGTCTCTCCCCGTCCCAAAACACAAGGAAGAGAGGCTTTTCGCACATTCCGTTATAACCTTAGACAGTACCTCCATGACAACTTTGCCGATATGAAAAATGTCGTCGACCCCCGTGTTGCTTACACTCCGGAGCTGGAGTGGCTAGAAACTTAAAATCAAGGAGTCTCCTATGAGTTTCGATACTCGCTCATGCGATTCTGCAAAAGAAGCATTTCTCATCTATTCTTTTGCCCCGAGAGATAAAGGAGTGAACGAATTATATGCACACCTACCCTTCTTAGAATGCAGCCACCTGGCACGAGAAAGAAAATATCTCGCAAAAATCTTAAACTGCGTTGAAATACATGGGGCTGAAAATAAGAAATGCATCGATAAAGTGGATCGATTTCGAATGAAATTTTGCGTCAAACAATTGGACCGAAATTCGGTTTGAATACAACTGGATCCCATACCCGCGCCCGTGCCCATACCCATACCCATACCCATACCCGTGCCCGTGCCCGTGCCCGTGCCCGTGCCTGTGCCCGTGCCCGTGCCCGAAAAAAATTAGGGTGGGAAGAACCGAGTTAGGGTAATAGAATTTAAAAGGTGGGATTGTTTAATTCCTTTTTGTTAGTGTCTCTGCGCGAAGGCCCTGCAAGAGGCCAAAGCGCAGCCCGCGGCTGTTCCGCCAAAGCAAAATCATTCTGACCGAGCGAAGGCTGGGTAGATAACCCGCCGAGCGAAGAAAGAATGATTTGGCGCAGGTGGAATCAGCTCAAGGGGCCGCAGGGGGCCCGCTGAAATGACGGGCCACCCGACGGTTAAATTCTATTACCCTAACTCGGTTCTTCCCACCCTAATTTTTTTCGGGCAAGGGCAAGGGCACGGGCACGGGCAAGGGCACGGGGATGGGTATGGGTATGGGGATGGGGATGGGGAAGCAAGAAGTTTATTTAAGAAAGAGTCATTTCCCAATTTTGGTACTTGCGCATCTGATCTCTATAGTGTGCTGCATCTTCAAAGCGCATCTCTTTGGAGGCCTTTTTCATTTCCGCCTCCATCTCCTTGATTTTACGATCCAGTTCAGAAACTGTTAAATAGACGCCCTCTTTCTCTGCAGCCTTTAAAGCAGCTTGCTCAGGAGCCTCTTCCAAGGGCACAAGTGGAGAAATATCCCTTTTAACAGTTGTAGGAGTGATTCCATGCGCCTCATTGTAGGCCTTTTGAAGCGCTCTTCTTTCTTCCGTGATTCGGAGAGTATTTTTAATGGAAGTTGTCATCGTATCTGCATACATGATCACTCTTCCCTCTGCATTGCGGGCTGCCCTACCGCAAGTCTGAATCAGAGAAGTTTCACTGCGCAAAAACCCTTCCTTATCTGCATCGAGAATGGCTACAAGAGAGACTTCGGGAATATCTAACCCTTCCCTCAAAAGGTTGATCCCCACAAGAACGTCAAAAGCTCCTGAACGCAAATCTTGAATAATCTCAGTTCTTTCAAGAGTGTCAATATCAGAATGGAGGTATTTTGCCTTGACGCCTAGCTCTGTTAAATATTTGGTGAGCTCCTCAGCAAGACGTTTAGTCAGCGTGGTGACTAGAACTCTTCCCCCTTTTCCTGTATGCGTTCGAATCTCTTCAAGACAGTCATCCACCTGCTCTACCGCAGGCCGCACTTCAATGATCGGATCCAAAAGACCTGTAGGACGGATCACCTGCCTCACCACCTCTCCTTGAGCCTCCTGGATTTCCCAAGGCGAAGGTGTCGCAGAAACGTAGACCACCTGGTCTAAGCGCGCATAGGTTTCATCGAATTTCAAAGGGCGATTATCGAGTGCTGAAGGTAGCCTAAAGCCAAAGTCGATCAGTGTGGTCTTTCGCGATCTATCGCCATGGTACATCGCGTGAAGTTGAGGAATCGTCTGGTGAGATTCATCGATGAAGGTGAGAAATTTTTTGGGGAAATAATCAATCAAGCAAGGCGGAGGATCACCCGGAGAGCGCTGACTGAAATGGCGGGAGTAGTTTTCAATGCCCTTGCAAAACCCTACCTCTTTGATCATTTCTAGGTCATAACGGGTCCTTTCTGTGATTCTTTGATGCTCCAAATAGCGCTTTTCCCTTTCATAATATTCTGCACGCTCTTCCAGCTCAGCTTTGATTGTTTCAATAGCATGAAGGCGAACCTCTTCAGGAGTTACGTGGTGGGAACTTGGATAAATCACTGCCTTTTCGATCCTTCTGAAAAGCTTTCCCGTCAAAGGATCAAATTCGGAAATTCGCTCGATATCATCTCCAAACATTTCGACGCGAATCGCTAAAGCTTCTTCATAAGCTGGAAAGATTTCGATTACATCGCCCCGCACCCGGAAGGTAGCTCTCGAAAAGTCAATGTCGTTGCGCTTGTATTGCATCTCCACCAGATGGAGAAGAAGATCGTCGCGCCTTCTCTGCATGCCCACCTGAAGGGTAAGGTTCATTCCTCGGTAATATTCCGGTGTGCCCAAGCCATAGATGCAGGATACGGAAGCGACGATCAGCACATCATCTCTTTCAAGCAAAGAGCGTGTCGCACTTAGGCGCATTTTATCGATTCTATCGTTAATCGCCATGTCCTTTTCGATGTAGGTGTCTGTCCGCGGAATATAGGCTTCAGGCTGATAGTAGTCGTAGTAAGAAACGAAATATTCAACTGCATTCTCCGGAAAAAATGCTTTAAATTCCTGGTAGAGCTGTGCAGCTAATGTTTTGTTGTGTGCAATGACCAAGGTGGGCATTTGCACATTCTGCACGATATTTGCCATAGAGAAAGTCTTGCCGGAGCCCGTCACTCCTAAAAGAACCTGAGAGGGCTTTCCTGCCTTGATGCCGGCGGTAAGCGCTTTGATTGCCTCCGGTTGATCGCCTGAAGGAGGAAAGGGCGCAGCAAGCTTAAACATCGCGAGCGGTGCGTGAAATTTTATTCCATGTTCCTGAAATTCCCATCGCGCTCTTCATCTCCTTTAATGTTTGATTGGAGAGTTCAACCATTTTCAAAGTGCCTTCGTAAATGATCTTCTCGACTAATCCCTTTTCCTTTTCGAAATGGGCGCGTCTCTCCCTTATAGGATCTAGAAAGCGATTTAAAGCCAAAATCAACTGCTGCTTTACCTCAACATCCCCGACAGTTCCTTCTTGATAGCGTCTTTTCAAGTCAGCAACTTCATCGGCATTAGTATTGAATACATCGTGGTAAGCAAAAACAGGATTTCCTGTAATGGTTCCGGGAACATTCGCGTGAACTCTTGCAGGATCTGTAAACATCCCTTTTACCTTTTTTTCAATCGCCTTTGCATCATCAGAGAGAAAAATAGCATTATTAGCAGATTTACTCATCTTTCCTTTGCCATCTGTTCCAACAAGACTCGGAACATCGCTCAAAAGCGCTTCAGGCATGGGAAAGACCTCGCCATAGAGTTGATTGAACTTTCGTGCAATATCCCGGCATAGCTCGACGTGCGCCTCATTATCTTTACCGACCGGCACGAGATTGGCCTTCGGCATCAAGATGTCTGCAGATTGAAGCACAGGATATCCAACTAGACCAAATGGCACATTTTCCGGATCGAGATGGGCATTTTTTGCCATCTCCTTGATGCTCGGAAGGCCTGTCAGCCTATTCAAAGGAAGAAGCATCTCAAAAATCAGGTTCATCTCATACACTGCCGGACAGGCGGATTGCAGATAAATGGTCGATTTATTCGGATCGATTCCACAGGCCAAATAATCGAGGACCATCTGATGGATATGTTCGCGCGTCTTTAGAACCTCTTCTTTGAGCGGCTTAGTCGTCAGCAAATGGAGATCCGCGATGATAAAATAACATTCATATTGATCCTGCAGCAAAACGCGATTACGGAGAGAACCGACATAATGCCCTAAGTGGAGTAGGCCTGTTGGCCTGTCGCCCGTCAAGATCCGCTTTTTATCCATAAGACTCCTATCTTTTGCAAGATTTCAATGATAATGACAAATAGAGAAATTGCTACAGAAACGAAAAGCGCAACTATACCGCCCGGAGCCCTGTAGGTGCCATTCTTACTAAACCGGACTCTTCCTCTCCAAGCCATTAAGGCCGGTAATAGCCCCAATAGCACGACGACTCCAAATGCGCCGGCATACTCCAGAGCTGTAAGAAATGCCCTGGGATCAGTGGCAGCAATGAGTAGTGGAGGGCCAAAGGTAAGAAAGAGAAGAGAAATTTTTCCGATGGGTGTTTTCTTGATGTTAAACCCGTCTGATAAAAAGTCAGTTAAGCTTGTAGAAACACCCAAAAATGAAGTCACGATAGCAAGCAGTAGGAATACTCTTAAAAGATCTGGAAGAACACCTTCCTCAAGATAAGCACTCAGGAGAGCAGCGCCGTTGGATCCGTCAATAAACCCTTGAGTAATACTGACAGGTCCTTGCAGAGGAATGATGCCCAGAACAAGCGCCTCCCAAATGAGATAAACGACTAGAGGAATTGCGCTGCCAATCAGAATAACGCTTTTCAACTTTTTAAGATCCCGATCCAGGTATTCCGTCAAAGTAGGGATGATAATATGGAATCCAAAAGACGTCGCTGCGACGGAGGATCCTACCCATAGTAGAGATGGAACTGCGTGTGTTAATAGAGGGAGCTCAAGGTGAGGAATTAGGAAAGCAACGGCAAGGATGTAGACACACACAAGCCCAACCATAAGCATCCTATTGATCCAATCGACAGTATGGGCGCCGCGATAAACAAAGTATCCAAAAACGAAAAGAAGTGGAAGGCTCTCTAAATATTTTGGCACTTCCAACCCGGTCAATTCCAAAAGAAACTGATTAAAGATAGGGCCGCCGCCAGCAAGATAGGCTGTTGTTAGGGCGTAAAGCAAAAATAGGTAAGCGGCCCAGGCCAATAACTCTCCCGGAAGCCCGAGAGTTGCCTTTGCCATAGCGATCATATTAGCGCCCCGTTTGTCTACATATAGATTGACCTCTAAAATCAACAAAGCCGTATAGGTCATAAAGGCCCAGTAGGCAACAAATAGAAAAAGGGATGGAATAAAACCTGCAAAACCTGTCACGACGGGCAGTGCCAGCATTCCGGCACCGACAGTGGTTCCGGAAACGAGAAGAATGCCTCCAATTGTCTTATTCATGCGATCTAACCAAGCAGTTCACTTTTTAGCTGCATGAAAAAGATCATCAGTGCAAAGGCTCCGATCAGCAGTAAGGCAGGGCGCCCTCCGGGAACTAGCTTAACTCCGGGCTGCTTTTCATGATATCTTCCTCTCCAAACCATGAGAACAGGAATGATTCCGAAAAGAATGACAGCGCCAAAAGCTCCTGCATAATTTAATGCCGATAAAAAGATCAGCGGATTAAGAGATGCGAACATAAACGGAGGAAATAGAACAAGTAACACCAATAAAAGAGATCCTAAGGGGCCTTTTTTGACATGCAATCCATCTGCCAAGAAATCGTTAAAGCTCAATCCAACAGTGATAAAGGATGTAATCAGTGCAAAAAAGGAGAAATATTCCAAAACAGTGACAATCATCGAACCGCCCACAGTTTCTCGCAAAAGCTTTGTAACCATAGCGCCTTGATCAATGGACTCCTGAACTCCCTGAGAAGGAAGAATACCCAAAATCACTCCATCCCAAATAAGGTAGACCAAAAGGGGAATAAGACTGCCCACTAAAATCGCGATTTTCAAATAAAGAACATGCCCTCTGAGATAAGTTGTCAAGGAGGGTACGAGGTTATGGTACCCAAAAGAGATGACCATAGCTGGAAGGGCTGGAAGAGCGTAGCGCCAATTGGAGGTTACTAAATTTTCCCACTCCATATTGAGCATCCCTAACTCCACAAGAGTCACATAAGTCACACCCAAACAAAACATCAGCACTCTGTTGACCATGTCGACTGATCGTGAACCTGCAAATAGAATCAATCCAAGTAGCAAGGAAAGAATGACTGATCCTGTATACCTGGGTGCTTCTACTCCAAAGAGATTAGAGATGAAGTCAAGAAGCAGGCCGCCCCCTGCTGCCAAATAGGCCACCATGAGGCAGTAAAACAGAAATAAAAACAAAAAGGAGACGATATATTTAGCTGTTTTTCCAAGAATGGCCTCGGCCATGGTCAACAAATTCACTTCAGGACCAAACCAGAGATTCACCTCGAGAAGCAAAAGCCCTGTTGAGGCCATAAAAAGCCAGCTAATAAAAAAAAGAATTGCTGTCGGAGCAAAGCCCGCACTCGCAGTCACAAGCGGAAGTCCCAGCATGCCTGCACCTATGCAGCACCCCGAGACCATTAAAATAGCTCCTAATAAGCGGCTTGTGCTGCTTGCCTGTTCACAGCTCATATTGTTACATCCATTAGAGAGGATGAGGATACCCTCTGATTGAGAAAAAGTCAATCAGAGGTTTCCTCATCCTCTTGCCAAATTTGTGATAGTGCGTTATGCTGTGTCCTCTACGTTCTCGTAGCTCAGGTGGATAGAGCGGTTGCCTCCTAAGCAACAGGTCGCGCGTTCGACTCGCGCCGAGGACATTACCTTCTATTGCGCTTCGGCAGCAATCCCCAAACCTTCTCTAATCTCTTTTTGCAATGCCGCCTTTTCTTGCGCATTCACAAGGTGACCATGGGCATCAAAAGCCGAAAATGCATTTGGGATAGACACCTGAGTAGATAATACCGTGCCGCCGACATCCTCGATAATTTCTTTTAAATGTGCAAGATGACGAGCTCCTCCCCCTTTTCCGGGAGATGCGCTCATTAAAGCAAACCGCTTACCCTTAAAGGCATCTTTAGAGGGTTTTCCCTCCTCGTTCCGAGAGAGCCAGTCCAAAGCGTTTTTTAGCACGCCCGAAACGGAGTGGTTATACTCAGGTGAGGCAATCAAAACAAGATCGCTCTCCAGCATCAGCTTTCTTAGAGCTTTAGCACCTTCAGGCATCCCCTGATTTGCCTCGATATCACCATCATAAAATGGCATCGCATAATCTTTTAAATCAATTACGGTTACCTTAGCACCCATCTCTCGTGCCATTCCAGCTGCTTCTTCAACAAGTTTTTTGTTGACAGACTCCTGTCGAGTACTCCCCGAAAAAGCGAGCACTTTTGACTCCGCAAATGCCTCTGAGCTGCTCATTAAAAGCAACGAAGCTGCGATTAAATTTCTCATTTCATTTCTCCTTCAATCTTATTGGAACCTCAATCTTATATCTTTTATCTTAGAATAAGCAAGGATAGCTCCAAACATGAAAATAAATAGGGATAGCAGCACCATTTTTAACCCACTCTTGTAGCGCAGCTCTTTCTTATTAAGCAGGGCATAACGAGCCGGATCATGCATATAATTATCTTTCATAAGAATTTGCAGATCATCATCTGAACGCCCTTCTAGAAATAGCGCTCGATTTTGCTGCGGAATTGTGAAGTAAATATTTGTCATTTTTTCCACAAAGATTTTCTGAAAATATGCAAGACTTCTTATGGCGTTGGGAGAATGCATCAAGCAAGATTTAAAAACTGGAATGTAGCTCCGCATTCTTCCATCTCCATTTTTCAAAAGCCAAAGGAAAAAGAAGCGGAACTGCGCAAAAAAACCCCTAATACTTTCACGAATCTCTCTTTCATTGGGGATATAATACCCATTTGCTACGTCCACCTGATTCCTAACACGTTCCATAAAAAGAAGATCTACAAAAGCGGCATGCCTCTTAGCTGTGACATCGACATTCTCCTCTCCACACAAATCTTGCATCACTTGTTGCAATAAACCTGAAATGTCAAATCGTTCTGAAACAACCCTTTGAGAATGCAACAAAAACTCAAGGCCTTTTTCATGCGTAATTGCCCCATTGAAGCGAATCCTGCTTAGCCTATCTAATGGCAAGGAAAGATCCACATTTTCTCTTGATGCCTCAAAATGGACTCCTTCATTGCATTGAGGGCATGTCTTCATAAAGGGTTGCAAGCATTGTTTATGAAATAAAGCCGTGCACACATGGCTAAACACTTGCCCATTTATTTCAAGACCGCAGGAACTGCAAAGATAAGCACAAATATCCTCTCTTTGAACTTCGCTTATACTCATAATCCCCCCTAAAGAAATAATTCAGCCTGCTGCGCGATCCAAAGCGCTTCTCGGCTTGTTATGATATAAATGCTCTTAGAACTTCCCTCAACATGAATGGCCCCTTCGACTCCTTGTGCATTCAAAGCGGCATCAAGCTCAAATCCCATGAAAGAAAGAAGCGCAATAATCTTCGCCCTAACCTCCATCGAGTTCTCACCTATCCCTCCTGTGAATGCCAGCAAATCGACACCTCCTAGAGACACAGCCATCTTTGCAACCTCTTTTGCAGCTGAACGGCAAAAAAGGTCAAAGGAAAGAAAATTTTGCTCTAAGCCTAGGTTTTGAGCGATGATGCGCATATCCTGCGTACCAGCAAGCGCAAGAAGTCCCGAAGAAAAATTGAGTTCATAGTCCAATTCTTCAGCTTTTACCCGCTGATTACGCAAGAGATAAAAGAGAATTCCTGGGTCAATAGAGCCGCAACGGGTTCCCATGACAAGCCCTTCCATGGGAGTAAACCCCATTGTGGTATCAATCGAGTGTCCCCCTTGGATTGCAGCTAAAGAACAGCCACTCCCCAAATGACAGGCAATTATTTTGTCCGGCAGATCCCCCAGCATGCGCCTAAGTGTTTCTATGCAAGAGGCATAACTAATTCCATGAAACCCGAAACGCCTGATGCCCTCGCTCCTATATTTCTCCGGAAGTGCATATGTGTAATTTTGTTCCGGTATGCTGCCATGAAAAGCTGTATCGAAAACAGCCACCTGAGGCACATCTGGAAGGACGCTCTTTACAATTTGCACCCCCAAAAGACTTTTGGGATTATGCAAAGGAGCTAAATGAGTTAACGCCTCAAGTTCTATTAATGAATCATCTGTGAGCAAAAGCGGATCGACAAACTTTTCACCTCCGTGTACAAAGCGATGTCCAACTACTCCGATAGAGGAAGGGTCATAGGAATCTAATACATTTTTAAGAAATTTGATGGCGGAATCTTCATTCCAATTCTCTAGAATTCCACTCCAAACAGCTTCAAGAACACCTTTTTTAAAAAGGGAAATTTTTAAACTGCTCGATCCGGCATTGACTGAACAAATTAGCATGAAACCAAAGCAGTTGAAATGCGATGCTCTCCGTTTTTAAATTCCTCTGCTTCCTGCAAAGTACGGTGCAGTAATTCAAACCTGGCACCTAAGGCAGCAATCAGAGCTGTACTGAGATCTACTTGCGTACAAAAATAGGGCTTGAGAGTGCACAAAAACTGATGGTGAGGTCGATTATCGCGGTATTCTGGCATTTTCGGAGGGTGACGCAAATACTCCAGTAAGTCGGAGGTGTAATCCCAAAGAAAGGAAGTGTGGTGGACGAAGCGGTTTTTTGTAAAATATTGCGCATTGCCCCCGCACTTACGGTCGCCGATCACGAAATCATTCTCCTTCATGCAAAATGGAAGCCCTTGGAAAAGCTCCTGAGCATACTCCATGGCCTCTTTAGGAAACTGCACCGACGGAGCTGTAGATCGATTGAGAATCAATGAAGAGAATAGTGTATTTTTATCGACATAAACTGTGCCTCCGCCACTATAGCGGCGAACAAGTGGAATGGGTTGCCTTTTTAGAGCATTTTCATCAACCACCTCTTCAACCTTTGCGGAAATTCCCAAAACAATGGCTGGATCTGATCCCCGATTGATCAGGCACCAATCTTGAGTGTCGTTTCTGAGCAACGCCTCTTCGAGCTTAAGCTGCTCGAGAATCGGATACCCATCGAGAACAAGTAGATTTAAAATCGGGCGCATAAGCTGTTCATATCACAAGCAGGGAGATTGGGGCAAACTTGTGCGGTCTCGCTTTAAGAGTGAAATCATTAGCACGGAGATGTCTGCAGGAGAGACTCCGGAAAGACGGGAGGCCTGGCCCAGGTTTTCAGGCTGTGCTTTTGTAAGCCTCTGCCTGGCTTCATTTCTCAAACCAACGACTGAAGCGAACTCAAACTCTTTTGGAATCCGCACAGCTTCAAGATGGGAAAGCTTTTCCACCTCTACCTGTTGTCTGCCAATATAACCTTCAAATTTTAGTCCAAACTCAATCTGTAGATTGATCTCTTCTCCATGATCCGCAATTTGCTCAGGATAGTCTTGCAATAGGGAAGCGTATGTCACTTCAGGCCTGCACAAAAGTTGCGCTAGGCTAACCCCCTTGCCATTTATCTGCTTGAACTGCTTGCGCAATCTTTCAGTTTCAGAAGCGATCGTCGAACGCTTGTGTTCCAACCTTGCATAACGTGCATCATCGATTAGGCCCAAATGATAGCCATACGCCCTAAGCCTTAAATCCGCATTATCTTGCCTTAAAAGGAGTCGATGCTCTGCCCTGCTTGTGAACATACGGTAAGGCTCATCGAGCCCTTTAGTGATGAGATCGTCGACCATTACGCCAATGTAGGACTCATCTCGTTTCAAAATGAGGGGTTCCTTTCCGAGAACCTCACAAGCTGCGTTGATACCAGCGATCAACCCTTGACCTGCAGCCTCTTCGTAACCCGAAGTGCCATTGATCTGCCCTGCAAAAAATAGCCCCTTTACACTCCTGGCCTCAAGTTTGCTATCAATCTGTCCACATACGACGTAATCATACTCAATGGCATATGCGGGCCGCATGATTTCCGCATTCCGCAAAGCCTTAATGCTATGGATAAATTGTAGTTGTACATCAAAAGGCAACGAGGAGGAAACTCCATTGACATACACCTCTTCCGTATCTAACCCTTCCGGTTCGAGGAAGATCTGGTGTCTCTCCTTATCGCCGAATCGCACCATTTTGTCCTCAATAGAAGGGCAATACCGCGGACCGACACCTTGGATCTGACCTGAATACATCGGAGAGCGATGCAGATTATCGAGAATGATCTTTTTTGTTTCCGGAGCAGTATATGTGATATGGCAGGAGACCTGAGGCAAGCGAGGAGATTCCTCAGGATCAAATGAAAAGCGCACGCCGGGATCGCCGGGTTGTTCTTCAGTCAGAGAGTAGTCAATAGAACGGCGGTTGACGCGTGGAGGCGTTCCCGTTTTTAAGCGCCCTAAAGTAAATCCAAGATTTTTGAGGCTTGCAGAGATCCCGACAGCTGGCTGATCGCCGGCTCGGCCCCCTGAATAGTGAGTCTCCCCGATATGGAGAAGACCGCGCATAAAGGTTCCTGCTGAAAGAACAACTGTTTTACCGCGGTAAACAATTCCCTCTTTGGTCCCAACCCCAATAATCGCCCCTTCCTCGACCAGCAGCTCTTCAGTCGTACCCTGCTTGATCTCAAGAAATGGCGTCATTTCGAGGCGATGCTTCACGTCGAATTGATAGCGCACCTTGTCCGCTTGGGCGCGTGGCGCCCATACGGCAGGACCCTTCGTTGCATTCAGCATGCGGAACTGGATGCCTGTAGCATCAATTGCTTTTCCCATGATGCCGCCAAGCGCATCGATTTCGCGGACAATATGGCCCTTGCCAATCCCGCCAACAGCCGGATTGCAACTCATTTTGGCAATAGTGTCGAGATTCATCGTTAGGAGCAGGGTTTTACACCCCATGCGAGCTGCTGCATGTGCAGCTTCGCATCCGGCATGACCGGCTCCTACCACGATGACGTCATATTCAAAGGGGTAGTTCCACATGACTGTTAACGTCTTTTAAAGGTTATCTACCTTTGTGACGGTCACGTCTGCTGCGCTTCTTGCGTTTGTGTTTCGCGATCTTGTACTTGCGTTTCTTCTTAACTGATGACATTTTTACTCCGTCTTCAAAGTAGCAAAATTGTAGCCGAAAGGGAAAAAAATGTAAACAGACAAAATTTAGTACCGGCGGCGCTGACGCGTATTGCCCAGCTTCAGCTCGATGCGATACTTCGCAATGGTTCTCCGAGCGCATGTGATCCCACGACGCTTTAAAGCCACAGAAATCTGGTCATCGGAAAGGGGTTTTTTCTTGTCCTCCTCATCAATCAAGGTCTTGATCATCGCCTTGACCGTTTTGGAGGAGTGAGACTCGCCCTTATGATCAATAAATGCATTGGAAAAGAAAAAGCGCAAAGGAAAAAGACCTCTCGGCGTGTCGATTGCCTTATTGGCAACAGCGCGTGCAACCGTCGATTCATGCAGGTCGATCTCGTCTGCCACCTCTTTCATGGTCATAGGTCTGAGCTTTCCTTCCGGCGAAAGAAAAAATGCGCGTTGTTTGACACCGATCACATCCGCAATTTTAGAAAGAGTGTCATTGCGCTGAGTCAAGCTTTTTAAGAGCCACTTAGCCGAAAGCACTTTTGTTTTGATAAATTGCTTGGTTTCCTGCGCTACAGCCGGATCATCCAGCATTCTCAAGTATTTCCGATTTAGCCTTAAGGGCTGAAGGTCCCCGTCGTGAACGTTGATCGTGAGCTTGCCCTCATCGAGCTTGATTGAAGCATCCGGAACCAAAACAGGCGCCTGTGCCTCCTCGTAATGGGAGCAGGGATGCATCTCCAAATGGGAGATATCTGTTTGAATGGCCTCTTTTATATTTTCCATAGGGACTTGAAGAGCCTTTTGAATTTGCGGCAGACGGTTATGCAAGAGATTATCATAACAGCGATCGATAATCTGATATGCTAAAGAGCCTTCCAACTTCTTTCGCTTCAACTGCAACAAGAGTAGCTCGCGCAAATCATGAGCTGCCACCCCCGGCGGATCAAACTCCTGCACCTTTTTTAGCACCCGAGCTACTTCCTCTTCAGCCAAATTGAAGCAGGCAGCAATTTCAGAAACATCTGAAGAGAGATACCCCTGCTGATCCAGGCAGCCAAAAATAATCTCTGCTATAGCAAGCTCATCTTTGCTGAACCCCTCCTCATGAGCCTGTCGCATTAGATGGTCAAAAAGAGTGGGCGTATCGACAATAGAGCTCTCTAAATAAGCTTTAAAGCGCTCCTCGTCCCGCGTCCTTCTTGGATTATAGGTTTCGCTTTCGGCAAAATGGTCTCGAAACTCCTCATCCAAATTGCGCAAAATATCGAGATGCCTCTCATCGAAATCCATCTCTTGCGGCTCTGAAGCCTCACTCGCCTCAGCCTCACTCCCCTCTTCCTCCAAATACTCGAGGACAGGGTTATTCTCCATTTCCTCTTCAACTTTCTGAGACAATTCCATGATGGGGGCCTGAAGAAGCTCGATCGCTTTCTGCATCTGCGGTGTCATCATGAGACGTTGAGACACCGTCTGCTTCTGCTTAGGCGTCTGTTCCAGAGATAAAGGGTAATTCATGAACACGCTCATTTGTAAAACGGATAGAGTACAATTACAGGTTTTTATCCGTTTTTTTTTGAGATGTCAAGAGCCGAGGGAATGCATAGCTAAAGCAAGAGCGACCATTTCTTTTTGTGTTCTTAAAAGCATCACACCCTTTTCATCGGGAAAATAATAATTATTTTCGGGGTCTTTGAAAGCGGCAATTTCTGGATAGCCGAAATCTAAATTAGACAGCCTCCAGCCTTCAGGTAGATTCGACTTCCATAGCGCTAGGCTAATAATTTGAGGCAAAGCCATCGGCACTGGGCATTCAGTTGGGAACCCGTCTTTTTTCATTCGGACAATTTTATATTTCCCTGTTTTCTCAGAATCTTCTTTGAGAAGAAGAGTCTCCTTAACCCCTGCAATCTCAAGCACAAAGTGAGACTTAATCAAAGAATTTTCCTTCAATCGGTAATGACCCTGAGGTGCGCCCTTTGTATTCTGAACAGCTTCAAATACCGGCGGATGGTAATCTCGGTCGGTTGCTTTGCTACTTTTAAACTCAAATTGCTCATACTTATTTACCAAGGCTCTTCGATTAGAGGCGAGAACAGATTGCGATGCTCCCCCAACCTTTGCACCTTGTTCAGTTGTCATCTTTTTGATGCGTTTTTGCTTTATAGCTAAAGAAGCGTGTAGCATTCCGAGCGTAAAAATCCCAGTGAGAATCGATAACCCCACAGCTAAGACTTTACCCCCCTTTGATGTAGAGCACTTAGAAGGGTGTAATATAAAATTGTTAAAGTTAAGACCTATTTTATTAGTCATAATTTCTCCAAATGGCACCAATCAACCTCAATAATAACAAATAACCATTTTTGCGATCAATTCATAGATATTTTTGCAAAAATATCTTATCAATATCGCTTTCTAAAATATTTTGAGGAAAACAAAACCAACGAAAAAAGCTAAAAAATCTAAAATCCATCTGGAGCGTTTTGCCGTGGATTTGGTCGCAATCAGGTTAAAAAGTAAAGCCTAGACCACCACCTGCTGAAAGTCCGCTAAAATTCGCAGGATGCGAGGAACCGGCATCATCTCTCCATGAACTAAACTTTAGGAAGCGATACCCAAGGAATAGATCGGCAAAAAAGCTTTTCCAAATCAAATACTTGGCTCCTACCTCTGCGACAGCTCCAAAGGCATTTTTAGAGACGTAGCGATTTCCGCTGTCATAGCGATTGACCTGCCTGAGAAGAGAATAATTCACACCGAAAGCTCCATTCAGCTGCAGGTTTTCACAAAAGGGATAAATATAACGCAATCCAACTGTGAAAGGATACAGCCTCATTTTATAAGACTCATGGCTCACCTCACTCACCCTGCCTGAGCGACTGCCGTACCCAATGTCTAAGAACGCTTCCCATGGGTCGCAATAGCGGTAACAACCTTGCAAATGGATCTCGCCAAATCCTGCTCCATAAAAGTTGCGCGTCGCCTTATTTGCAGGAGAAAAATAGAGAACCCTGCCTTCTAACTTCCAAAGATCTGCCGCAGCTTCACTAAAGAGAAAGAGAGTTGTAAAAAAGATCACTGAGCAGAGCCAATTTTTCATAGGAATTTATGTATCACATATTCTCATCGAGGTCAAGCCTGCATCTCCTTGACATTTATTTTTTTATCCTGATGCTGGAAATGATGGCCACTCTGATTCCAGAAATTGCTGCGCTTATCGATAAAAAAAGCGCCCCAATCCTTATCGTTACGGAGAATGAGGAAGAGCTGCGTCTACTTGAAAAGCTCCTCCAAAAAGATGGCTACATGGTATTGAGCGCCCGGAATACCCAGGAAGCGGAAGACAAGCTAAGAAATCACAATGTCTCAATCCTTCTTGCCTTCCATAAACAAAATGGATCTTCAGGGCTCCATCTACTCACAAAAGCAAAAGAGATCAAACCGTCTACATGCAGAATCCTTGCAGGCAACTGCTCTCTTCCTCAATACCTCTTGAAAGAGGCGCATCCGCTGTTTTTTATAGAAAGCACAGATAACGAAAAGATATTGGAGCAAATCGGTGTTTGTTTTGAGACATTCCAGCTCCAGAAAGAAAACCAGCTCATGCAGACCATACTCCATAAACATCACGATGAATTGGAGAGAGCGGAAAAAAAATTGATTGCCCATCAAGAGCTTAGTGGAAAAATTCAGAAAGCGCTTCTGATCGATAGACCTCCAA
The DNA here is from genome assembly GCA_964605535.1 of uncultured bacterium. Taxonomy (GTDB): domain Bacteria; phylum Chlamydiota; class Chlamydiia; order Chlamydiales; family Parachlamydiaceae; genus CAZSDA01. The sequence goes on along the minus strand of CAZSDA010000006.1, from coordinate 25,052 downwards.
AAAATATTGAAGGAGTCTCCATCGCCACTGACTCCTCCGCTTCAAAGGAGGTCGATAGCGATTTTATCGCCTTTTATCGCCCCGTACCGCATGTTTTAGACGTTGTTCTAGGGGACGTAATGGGAAAGGGCCTTGCTTCCACCCTAATTGCTACGGCAATTAAAGACGAGATCTCCCGTTACGCAAACCCGGCAAATCCTCGCGTCTACCGCTTTGACCACATCGAATTTTGGAGAGAAGATATTCAATCAATTCGCGATATCTTAAACCAGGTCCACAACTCCTTCTACGAAAGACTCGTTTCTCTTGAATTCTATGCTACATTTATCTACGGCAGATTAGATTTGCAGAAAAGGACTTTTACCTTTATTGACTGCGGATTCTCGCGCCCTCTCTATTTCAGGAAATCCAAACGAAAGGCAACTTTCATCAATGCCCCTAACTTCCCGATCGGAACCGTTCAATTTCCCTCGTATAACCCCTTTGAGATATCCTATGAAATGGGCGATTTCATCCTTCTCTATTCAGACGGGGTTACTGAATCAAAAAATGCGCAGGGAGAACTTTTTGGAGAAGACCGTCTTGCAGCATTGGTAGAAGAGCATGCGCATCTTAAACCGGAAGAAATAGCAAGAATCATCACCTCTAAAGTACACGCATTCACGGGACAGGAAGGCGTCGACGATGACCTCATTTTTTTACTGTTAAAAATCGACGATTTTCCTTTGAAAATTAAGCACGAAAGCAAGCCCGCTAAGTTTGGAAGCGCTTTATCGCAACTTCAAGCGGCAAGAGAGTGGGTCCGCGAGGTGTGCTCAAAAGCCCCCGGAGACCGTGACAGACTTTCGGCCGAACTCCAGCTTGCTTTAGATGAAGTGTTTACGAACATCGTCACACACGGATATGAAGAAAAACCCGGTCAACCGATCACTTTGATCGCTAATTATGAACCAGACCACATCAGCATAGAAACTTTGGACCAAGGGCGCCCTTTCAGCCCCGACGAGCTGCCCGCACTCAATCTGTGCGGTGAGATGGAACATGGATATGGCTGGTACATGATCAAAAAGATAGCAGATGAGGTGATCTATATCCCAAAACAGGCTAAAGGGGGATGGAATCGCCTTTGCATAAAAAAACAGTATCACAACCAAGGTGCCCATATGGAACTAACCCACTATGAAAAAGATGGCTCATTCGTTATCAGGCTGGATTTTGAAAGTCTTGATGCAAAAAAGGTGCCTGAATTCAAAGATAAAGTGATTCAGCTCCTAAATGAGCAGAATAATGAGACGGTCATTTTTGATTTGCAAAAACTGCAATTCATCGACAGTTCGGGTCTCGGAGCATTTCTGTCGCTTATGCGTCAGTTGAATACTAGGGGTGCTCATCTAGCCCTAGTATCGATGAGTAAACCCGTCAAGACGATCTTTGAACTCGTATCGATGCAAAAAATATTTGAATGCTTTGATACCATAGAAAACGCCATAAGAGGACATGCAAAAAAATAAAATGGAAACGGAAAAACTCCTCTACTTCGGCATTCCGATCGACAGGTTGGATCAATCCAAACTAGAAACAGTATTCGCGGATTTAATTACACAATATGCACTTGATAGGCGCCCTCGTTTTGGAACGACTGTGAATGCGCTTGTACTGGGATTGGCCTCAGGTTGGCCCTTTTTTCCTAAAGACCCTGAGACCATCCAGCGATTACGCTCATCAGATTTTATCGGCCTTGACAGCCCCTTTCTAATCTCTTTTGCAAAAATGCTTGGCGCTGAAATCCCTAAAGTGACTTCAGACGATCTTTTGGTTTCCGGAGCCACTTTTTGCGCAAAATATGGGAAGAAGCTGTTTTTGATCGGCGGCGATGAAGAGCAGTGCAAACAGGTTGCAAACGCCTTAAAGCATGATCACCCTTCCCTGAATGTCGTTGGATGGATGGCTCCCCACATTAAGACCAAAGGCCCTCAGATCGTCGAATCGATCGAAAACGATACCTCGATCCTAAAAAAAATCAATGAAGCCAAACCGGACCTTCTGCTCATTCAGCTTGGCCACCCAAAACAAGATCTCTGGTTCGGAAGAATCGCAAGTCAATTAAACGTCCCTCTATCCTTGGGTGTTGGCGGGGCTTTTGAACGCTTTATCGCCCAAAGAAAATTTGCAAATCAGCCCTCTAGCTCATTCTCACCAGAGGCTCTCAAGAGAAAATTAAAAACGGCTTGGCGCTTTTTTCTTTGGGCCCCCTCGCTATTTTTCTACAATACCGTTAACAGGCTCCTATACGATCTAATTTATAAAAGATTTAGGCAACCACCTCAACGCAGAAGTTTATTTCTATCTGAAAAGGAAGCCCTTTCAGTCATTCCATTTCCAACGCTCGTAAACGCGCGCACATGGTCTAAAAAGCCTGATTGGCTGGAAGAAGCGCTAGAGCATGATCACGTCATTTTGGATCTTTCTAAAGTGCGTCACCTCGATCTCATAGGCCTTGGGATGCTCTTTCAAATCAAAAAGAATACAGAAAATGCTTCAAAAAATCTGATGCTATTAGGAGTCAGCTCCGAACTAAAAGCCTTCTTTAAGGTGCATGGAGCGTGGGATCTATTTTCCTCACTCTGCTGCTCCGACAGCGAAGCGGTACTTGCGCGCGTCTCTTATCTAAAAAAATACACTGATGGAGAACAGCACGATTTTGTCTCCATCCATCAAATTCCAAACCAAACGATCATCTCTCTCTTTGGAAAACTAAACTCGATTGAAGATGGCAACCATAGGATCCTAAATGTCGATCGGCTGATCGATGGAAAGGATTGCGCAATCGACCTAAACTACTGCACAGGCATTAGCAACAGAGGTTTCGGCTTTCTATTGAAGTTGCGCGAACGGCAAATAGAAAATGGCAATAGGCTGGTTGTGACAGATGCGTCAAGACAGATCAGGCATCAGTTTAAAAACCGCAAGCTGCAGCATCTCTTCAACTTCAGTTAACCCTTGCCCTTACCTGTGCCTGTGCCCTATTAACGTTGCTTTTGTGCCATTTTAATCAGCCCAATCTTTGACATACATCTAAAACACCTGTACATTCTGTTGCAGATCATTTCACCATCCGATAAAAACGAGCCTTCTCATCTACATTATATTCTCCGGCTCCTTTTGATATATAATACATTTTTCAATTTTATCGGGCAAAGGCACGGGCAAAGGCACGGGCAAAGGCACGGGGACGGGGGGATTAAATCACTAGAGGGATTTCCTGGGCGTGCAGAGGATCGGCAACGGTCCGTTCCACCTCAACTCCAAGGGCACCCAATTTGGGAACAATATTCTCATAACCCCTTTCAAGGAAATGCAAGCCCGACAACACGCTTTCACCCTGAGCAATCACTGCCGCCATCACATAGGCAAAACCAGCTCGCAGGTCGGGAATGGTAATTTCTCTTCCGACCAAGCCAGTAGCACCTTTAATGATCAGGCTGTGGCAAAAGCTTTGAGAAGCAAAGCGGCACTGCTTGCCTCCAAGACATTGCTTGAAAGGTGTTATATCCGCGCCCATTTCGGCGAGTGTTTCAGCATAACCAAACCGATTCTCATACACTGTCTCATGAATCACAGAAGAACCTTCCGCCTGAGTCAACAAAACGGCAAATGGCTGCTGCCAATCTGTCATGAAACCTGGATGCACATCTGTCTCGACATGAACACCACCATGAAGCGGCCCATTGTAGTAAAACTCTATTCCATTTGACTTGATGTCAAATGCACCACCTACCTCTCTGATCTTATTCAAAAGGGTGATCATATTCAAATGCTGTGCACCTTCAACAAACACACGTCCTTTAGATGCAATGGCTGCCAGGCCCCAAGAAGCTGCTTCATTCCTGTCAGGCATCACGGTGTGCTCTACCTCATAAAAGCGGCGCGTTCCCTGGATATGGATTGTTCTGTCTACATCCAATGTAATTACCGCTCCCAATTTCTGAAGAAAAAGGATCAATTCAACCACTTCAGGCTCGATCGCTGCGTTACGAATTACAGTTGTGCCCCTAGCGGTAACTCCCGCAAGAATCGTATTCTCTGTAGCACCTACAGAGGGATACTGAAGAGTAATGACAGTTCCTTTGAGTCCGCTCCTGGCATGGGCAAGATATGCACCCTCTTTCTTCATCTCTCTATAGTCGATAGTTGCCCCTAACTCCTCAAGAGCTCGAATGTGAAAATCGACGGGTCTTTTGCCCAATTTGCACCCGCCAACAGTCGGAACAATAATATCATCGTCTGTTCTGCCAAGTAATGCTCCTATCATAAGGATCGGGATGCGATTAGCACCGCAAAAGCGCTGAGGAATATAGGTCGTTTTCAGCTCTTTTGTAATGACTTCCATGTAGCCGGCTTCTTTATCCCATACTAAAATCTCCATGCCGACATCTTTACAAAGAGCAACAGTGACATCTACATCAGTAATATTTGGAACATTATAAAAGATACATTTTTTATCAGATAAAAGAGAGGCGACTAATAATTTAGTAATTGCGTTTTTAGCGCCAGAAACTTTTACCGCGCCTTTTAACTGTGTTCCACCTTTTATCTTAATTTTGCTCATTTGTATACTTCGTTTAGTGTGTTATTCAATTCAATTCCCGCTCAGTTTGGGTTGAGCATCGTTTTTCGTTTCACCCGATTTCTTATCAAACTGATAATTTTATTACAATGGAATTGAGAAAAAAAATGAAAAAAATCCAAATTGTAGTATCATTCACGTTATGAAAAAAACAAGAACAGGGATTGGGCAAGATAGCCACCGCTTTCTTTCGCCCGATTCAAGCAAACCATGTATCATTGCCGGCATCAACTTTGAAGATGCCCCCGGATTTAATGCCAATTCAGATGGAGATGTGGTTTTTCACGCTATCTGCAACGCGATTTCTTCTCTGACTCACGTCCTTATTTTGGGCGGGATCGCGGATGATCTCTGCTTAAAAGATGGAATTACCGATAGCTCAGTCTATCTCGAAGAGGCGCTAAAAACTCTTGGCAATCAGAAGATCGTTCACGTTGCGGTCACTATTGAGGGGAAACGCCCAAAATTTAAACCCTTTTTAAGTGAAATGAGAATGAGCATCGCACAACGGCTCAAAATCGACATTGCTCAGGTCGGCATCACTGCCACTACAGGAGAGGGACTTACCGATTTCGGCTGTGGAGACGGAGTGCAAGCCATTGCAATAGTGACGACTGAAGAGAGCTAGTAGACGTCTCTTAAATATCTCTTTTCGCTTCTTAACCTCTTCAGATACTCTTTGACAGCGGTTTCGTCGAGGTTGCCCTTTTCAGAAATTATCTGAATAAGGACAGCTTCGACATCCTTAGCCATGCGATGTGCATCTCCGCATACATAAAGATATGCACCCTCTTCAAGCCAATTAAAAAGCTCTTCTGCCCTTTCAAGCATGCGATGCTGGACATATACTTTCTGCTCCTGGTCTCTTGAGAAAGCTAAATCGAGGCGCAGCAAGCCGGAGGCCTCCCACTCTTCAAGCTCCTCGGCATAGTAATATTCTCCTGCCCGGGTGCGTTCGCCAAAAAAGAGCCAATTATTCCCCTTGGCTCCCCTTTTCTGCCTCTCCTGGATGAAACCACGAAAGGGAGCGATGCCGGTGCCGGGGCCAATCATGATCAATTTTGCATGAGGATCATCTGGAATTCTAAAATGATGCGCCGGATGTATGTAAAGAGGGATACATGCTTCGTCAATAGGTGCAAGGCTGCATAAATAGTGCGTGCAAGTTCCAAGACGGCAAATACCGCGCGTTTCATAGTTGAGATAGGAAATTGTCAAATGGATTTCATCCCCGACAACTCTTTGTGAAGAGGCAATTGAGTAAAAGCGCGGCAAAAGGGGCATTAAAAGCTCTACAGCTTCTTGCGGCGAAAAATGCGCTTCATTGAAGTGTTGAAGAAAATCCCACACCTCATGAGTTGAAAGCTCTTCTTTGCACTGTTCACTTTCCAGAATTGCCTTAAGAGTCTTTTCATGCTCTCCGGATAACTTTTGCAAGAGGGCGTGTGCAAATTTTTTGCTCACAGTTTTGAGATTAGCGTGCCTCGACAGAAACTCGCCGAACTCCATTTCAACTCCATGCTTATCGGTAATTTTATCTGAAAAGGTAGCATGAAGTGCGCTCAAGGTCTTTTGAACGAGTTTCGGGTCATTGCTAGGACAAATTCCCACGCTATCGCCCGGCTCATATTGAATGCCAGACCCCGCGATATCCAAAACGAGATGCACTGTCTCTTTTGTCGAGCCCTTGGCTGTCAGAATTTTCCTTTCCTTAATTTTTGCAAAAAAAGGATGGATGCGATCATATTTCATTTCCATGGCAGCTATTGTATACTATTTCCGATTACTTTTCTTTCTAACTTTTGCCTCCCTATGCGCAGAGATGTCGCTAGAAGAAAAAGTCGGCCAGCTTTTAATCGTCCATTTTCATGGAGAAAGGGCGAACTCTGAATCGGATGTACTCCTGAATGAAGCAAAAGTAGGTGGGTTTATCTTTTATAACTGGTGCAACTCCCTTTCCTCTCCAAAACAAGTCGCAGAGCTCTGTACAAGCCTTCAACAGCAAAACCCCTCTGCACTTCCTCTATTTCTTGGCGTGGATCAAGAAGGTGGAAGGGTTCAGCGCCTGAAAGAGGGGTTTTTTGTTGCACCCTCCCAAAGAGAGAGTGCCAAACAGGGAACGGTGGCCCAAACAGCGGAAACTGTCGCCAAGGAGTTAAAAACTTCCGGAATCAATTTAAATTTTGCTCCTGTAGTCGATGTCGATTCCAACCCCAACAACCCGATTATTGGTGATCGCGCCTACTCTAATGATCCTCAAGTGGTTGCAAAGTGCGCCTTAGCCGCTCTGAAAGCGTATTCCGAGCAGAACATCCTAACGGCCATCAAACATTTTCCGGGACATGGCGACGTCACCATAGACTCCCACTCTGCACTTCCTCGAGTGGATAAATCTTTCGAACAGCTTCAAAAGATCGAACTTTTTCCCTTCAGAGAGCTTTTAGCCTCTGCACCAATGATGATGACAGCTCACATCATCTTTTCTGACTTAGACCCGGACAACCCCGCTACTTTTTCAAAAAAAATCCTCACCGAGCTTCTAAGAGATGAGTGGGGATATCAAGGAGTCGTGATCTCAGACTCTCTCCTGATGAAAGCTCTTTATTCCCATTGCGATACTCCAGAGGAAGCAGCCCTTACAGCTCTCTTAGCAGGTTGCGATCTCATCTGCCTTGGAGGGAAGCTGCTCAACGAAAGCATACAAGATGAATTGAACCTGGAGGATGTCCTTCGCATCCATCGCTACATTGTTGCTTCTGTCCGCTCAGGCAAATATTCTGAAGCTGCACTCGACAAAAGCATTGAACGGATCCGTAGAGCAAAAATTACCCTTCTGTGATATAAAAATTTTTATGAAACAAATATTCACAGTCGGAGATCTGCTCCATCTCATTAAAAAAAATTATAACAATCCAAAAGCCATTGGTACTTATAGAGATGCAACATGGCACACATTGAATACGGATGAATTTATCTCTGAAGTCCGCCATCTTGCTCTTGGTTTGATCGCCTCGGGAGTCAAGCGTGGTGAAATGATCGGCATCCTCGCCCTGCCATGCCACCGCTGGACGATTGCCGATTTGGCCATCATGGCCGCTGGCGCCATTTCAATTCCTCTGTTTGCGAACATTTCCGACGACAATTTTCATTTTGAAGTGCAGCAAACAGAGATGAAACGCGTCTTTGTCGGCGAAAAGGATCAATGGACCCGTTACGAGTTGACCAAAGATTTGTTCGACGAGGCAATTAGCTTAGATGAAAAACCGGGAGTTGCCGGAGTTACAAGATATGAAGATCTCTTGGCAAAGGGAAAAGCCTATGACGAAGCGCATCCCGGATTTTATGAACAACAGCTGCAATCGATCACGCCGGATACAATAGGTACAATCATCTACACCAGCGGATCGACAGGTGTTCCAAAGGGAGCTGTCCATACACACCACTCCCTTTTTAGCCTTCTGAATTGTCCTGTCTTTCACTGGAATTCAACACAAGATGTGTATTTAAGTTTTCTCCCCCTGGCCCACGTCTTTGCGAGGGTCTTGAATCTGATTATGGTGAGTTGGGGGATCAGTATTTACTATTTCAATGATGTAAAAAATATTGCCGCAGCCTGTCAGGAGATTAGACCGTCAGTGATGGTTGTCGTTCCAAGGCTCTTGGAAAAAATGTATGCAAAGATGGCGGAAAAAGCTGAAAGTGGTAGCGGCTTGAAGAAGTGGATTGCAACAACGGCTTTCAAACTCGCTAATCTACAGAATCCTAATTTCTTTCAACGCCTCCTGCACCCTCTTTTTGATGCCCTCGTTTACAAAAAGCTGCGCGCTGCCTTAGGGGGCCGTTTAAGAGTTGTTTTCAGTGGAGGGGCTGCTCTCAACCCACGCCTATATCAGTTCTATCTCAATGCGGGCTTTCCTTTTTACGAAGGGTGGGGTCTTACCGAATCGTGTCCCATCACTGTCAATAGGATCGAAAAAATCAAAGTCGGCACGGTTGGTCCTGCTCTGCCGGGGATGAAAGTCACTTGCTCGCAAGAGGGAGAGCTTTTGGTTAAAGGCGAAATGATGATGAATGGCTATTTTAAGAACAAAGAGTTAACGGATGCTATTTTCGACAAAAATGGATGGCTCAAAACAGGAGACAAAGGTTTTATTGATGAAGAAGGATTTGTCACTATAGAAGGCCGCTTCAAGGAGCTTTTGAAAACATCAACAGGAGAGATGATCGCTCCCGTGCCTATTGAACAGTCCCTCTCAAAGGCTCCTTTTGTCGATACAGCCATGGTGATAGGAGATAACAGGAAGTACGCCGCATGCCTTCTAGTTCCCGATTTTGAGTATCTGCAAAAAATCAAAGAAAAAACACATCAAACCCATCTTAGCGACAAAGAGTTTCTAAATAGCCCCTACATGATCAACGAAGTAGATCAACTCCTAAAGAAGGTCAATGAAAAATTGAACTCATGGGAACAGGTGCACAACTATCGCTTTATTCCCGAGCCACTGACAATCGACGGTGGAGAGCTGACACCATCGATGAAAATTAAACGGGATGTCATTGAGAAAAAATATCAGCAACTGATCGACACCATTTACTCGGAGGAGCAGGGATGAAAAAAAGAATTGCGATCGTCAGCGGAAAACGCACCCCCTTTTGCAAGGCAAATGGAATTCTCAAGGATTGGCGCGCAGATGAATTAGGGGCATTTGTCGTCAAACAGCTGATTGCCGAAGCACCCTTCTCAATGAACGAAATTGAGGAGGTTATTATAGGAAATGTGCTTCAGCCCTCTGAATCCACAAATATCGCGCGCGTCATTGCAGTCAAAGCAGGACTTCCTGTATCTATCCCTGCCTATACGGTCAATCGCAACTGTGCCTCGGGCATGGAAGCGGTTACGTCTGCTGCCAATAAAATCTGGTTGGAACAGGCAGAGATCATTTTAGCGGGGGGAACAGAGTCAATGAGCAACTTCCCCATTCTCTTTCCAAGAAAAATGAAAGATTTTCTGCTAGGCCTTAGCAAAGCGCGCTCTTTTGGTGAAAAGCTTAAGGCTCTTCTGCAATTCCGTCCGAAGCTGCTCTATCCGCAAGTCCCCGAGCTTACCGATCCATTATGCGGCCTCACCATGGGCCAGACGGCCGAAATACTCTCTCGTGAGTTCCATATCACGCGCGATGATCAAGACCGATTTGCCCTTAGAAGCCAACTTCTCGCCGCAAAAGGCACGGAATCTGGATTTTTTAAGGAGGAGATCATTCCCGTTCCGATCCCTCCTGCTTGCAAAAGTTACCAAACGATCGACGATGGCCCTAGAGGCACGCAGACACTAGAGGCTTTACAAAAATTAAAGCCCGTCTTCGATACAGCAACAGGAAGCGTCACAGCAGGCAACGCAAGCCCAATTACAGATGGCGCTTGTGCCCTCTTTGTCATGAGCGAAGAAAAAGCCAAGGCGCTTGGCCTCAAACCTCTCGGTTATCTGACAGAATTTGCAGAAGCAGGCTTAGATCCATCGAGAATGGGATTAGGCCCCGTATATGCCATCTCAAAACTCCTTGCCAAAACGAACCTCAGCCTTAAAGAGATCGATCTGATTGAAATCAATGAGGCCTTTGCCGCACAAGTCCTTGCAGTTATGAAAGCGTCTGCATCAAAGGAATTTGCGCAAAAGCACCTGGGAAGAAATGAACCTCTTGGAGAAATCGATTTGAATAAGCTTAACGTCAATGGGGGCGCAATTGCTTTGGGTCATCCTTTGGGTGCCTCAGGAGCCCGCCTCATCCTTACTCTCCTTCATGAACTGAACCGCAGAAAGAAACGGCTGGGAATCGCTGCCCTGTGCATTGGAGGCGGCCAAGGACAAGCTTGCCTGCTGGAGGTGGAACCATGAATAATGCCTTCACACTCACTATCTCCGAAGATGAGATTGCCGAATTAAAATTCGATCTCCCGGGAGAAAAGGTCAATAAGTTCTCTCCCGATGTGTTGAAAGAATTAGAAGCCAAAATTGAGGAAGCTTCCAAAAAAGAGATTAAACTTCTCAAGCTGACAAGCGGCAAAGAGGGAATCTTCATCGCAGGAGCAGACCTTCACAGCTTTGAACCTGCCTTTAAGGACCCTTCTAAGGCTCAAGAGATCATTTCGACAGGCCACAGAGTTTTTGATAAACTCAGCGCGCTCCCTTTCCCGACAGTCGCAGTCATCAACGGCGCCTGTCTTGGAGGCGGTCTTGAATGTGCCTTAAGCTGCACCTTCATCGTTGTGACAGATAGCCCAAAAACCGTTTTAGGTCTTCCGGAGACAACGCTAGGGATCATTCCCGGATGGGGAGGCACCCAAAGGCTACCAAGGCGTGTGGGATTATCTGAAGGATTAGACATGATCCTGTCCGGTAAAATGGTCCCGGCTCTTAAAGCTTGGAAAATGAAGCTTGCTGATGCAATTGTTCCAGCTGAATTTCAAAAAGAAAAGACCGACGAGTTCATTCGCACTCTTCTTACTCCTGAAGGAACTAAGAAAGCTAAGGACAGAAGAAAGAACAAGCCTCTGTTAAAGAAATTCCTCGATGACTCAATTCCTGGAAGAGCCCTCGTATTCTACAAGGCTAAGCAAGCACTCATGGAGAAAACGAAAGGCCGCTATCCTGCACCCCTACTTGCTTTTGACCTTATAAAATCGACCATTTCCCTTCCTCTCAGTGAGGGGCTAAAAAAAGAAGCAGAGTGTTTTGTAACAGGCATCCCCAAAGGGTTTCTCCTTGCGAAAGATCTGATCAGACTGTTCTTTACTCAAGAAGCACTTAAAAAAGAGACAGGAGCTCCTCAAGGAACAGAGACATTAAAAATCGAAAACACAGCGGTCATAGGCGCTGGAACAATGGGCGCTTCATTAGGATGGCTCTTTGCAGACAAAAATTACCCTGTTCGTCTAAAAGACATTTCCTGGGAATTGCTCGGAAAAGGCATGGAACAGGTGCGCGCTCAATTCCAAAAAGGGTTAAAGGCGAAAAAGTTGACACCCTGTCAGTTTGACCGTCGCTTCCAACTCGTGGGAGGCACAATTGACTACAGCGGCTTTCAACATGCTGACCTCATTTTAGAAGCAGCGACAGAAAACCTGAACTTAAAGAGAACCCTCTTCGCAGAGGTTGAAGCCGTCTGTAAAAGAGACGCAGTGATCGCTTCTAATACCTCTTCGCTTACAATCGATGCAATGGCAGAGAGCCTGCGCTATCCCGATCGCTTCGTCGGGATGCACTTTTTCAATCCAGTCGCAAAAATGCCTCTTGTAGAAGTAGTTGCAGGCAAGCACACCTCTCCAAAAGCGATCGCAACGGCTGTCGATTTTTGCAGAAAAGTTGGCAAAACTCCAATTGTCGTCAAAGATTGCCCGGGCTTCCTTGTGAACAGGATCTTCCTTTTAGGAGCAAATGAAGCAATTCGCATGCTTGAAGAGGGATTCTCAATGGATGAGCTCGACAAAGTTCTTAAAGAGTTCGGCATGCCGATGGGCCCCTTTACTCTTGCTGATGAAGTTGGCAACGATGTCACTTATAAGGTTGCAGAGGTGTTTGAGCGCGCCTATGGCGAAAGAATGCACCCTCCTATCATTCTCTCTCTCCTGAATGAAAATAAACTTTATGGTAAGAAGTGCGGACAAGGATTCTACATCTATAATAAAGATAAAGCAACGATCAACCCTAAAGTAAAAGAGCTGCTGTCCGGACTAAATCGACCGCAGGGGCAGTTAAGAAGTGACGATATCCTTCCAAGATTCCTTTATGGAATGATTAACGAAGCTTCTCGCTGTCTGGAAGAGCGAATCGTCGAAAAGGCTGAATATCTCGATCTTGCTCTCATCTTAGGCATTGGCTTCCCTCCATTTAGAGGCGGTCTCTTAGCCTACGCCGATACCATTGGCACTAAGAAGATTACTGCAGATTTACATGAATTTGAAAAGCGGTATGGGATGCGCTTTGCGCCCTCTAAACTTCTACAGAAAATGGCAGAAAACGATGAGCCATTCCTAAAGCAAGCCTGATGGACCACGAACCTGTAGGATCACGCACTTCCCTGCCGGGGTACCAAGCGCTTGAGAAGCTTGCCCTCAATCTTAGGTGGTCCTGGAATCATGCTGCAGATAAAATATGGGAATGGCTCGACGCAGCCTTATGGAAGAACACACTCAATCCTTGGATAGTTTTACAAACTGTATCCATAGAACGTCTTGAGGAAGCGCTCTCAGATCCTGAATTCATCCAGCTACTGAACCAAATCACAAAAAACTACCGCTCAATGGATGAAGCAAAAAGGTGGTTTCAAGATGCATATCCTGAAACAAAACTCTCCGCTATTGCCTATTTTAGCATGGAATACATGCTATGCGAAGCCCTTCCAATTTATTCAGGGGGGCTCGGTAACGTTGCAGGTGATCAGCTCAAGGCCGCCTCTGATCTTGGCGTACCCGTTCATGCCATAGGTCTACTCTATCAACAAGGGTACTTTAGGCAAGTCGTAGATCAACTTGGAACCCAGCAAGCACTCTACCCTTATAACGATCCCGGCCAGCTTCCAATTTCACCACTCCGCACAGCAAATGGAGAATGGCTAAGGCTTGAAGCCTCATTCCCGGGATTTTCAATCTGGTTAAGAACGTGGAAAGCAACTGTAGGAAACGTCAATTTATATTTACTGGACAGCAACGACGCTGCAAACTTTCCCGCCCACAGAGGAATTACAAGCGAGCTTTACGGAGGAGGCTCTGAACTTCGGCTGAAACAAGAATTGATCTTGGGAATCGGTGGAGTGCGCCTCCTTAAAGCATTAAAGATTGAACCGGAAGTGTGTCATCTCAATGAAGGCCATGCGGCGTTTGCTATTCTAGAGCGTGCATATCAACAGATGCAGAAATCCGCCTGCAATTTTTGGGAAGCTCTTGAAGCTACGCGCATTGGAAACCTTTTTACCACACACACTGCAGTTTTAGCAGGTTTTGACCGATTTTCACCACAACTCATCGAAGAATATTTAGCCGAGTATGCAAAAAACAATCTAAAAATCACTGCAGATGAGCTCCTGGGACTTGGAAGAATCACTCCTAAGGACAAAACGGAAGAATTTCACATGGCTTACCTCGCCTTGCGCGGGTCAGGTGCCGCTAACGGCGTAAGTCAGCTTCACGGTGAAGTGAGCCGAAAGTTATTCTCTCCCCTTTTTCCTAGATGGCCTGAAAAAGAGGTTCCGATCGAGGCAGTGACTAATGGCATCCATGTTCCAAGCTGGGACTCCCTGTATGCGGATAACCTTTGGACAGGAGCATGCGGCAAAAATCGATGGCTTGGCAAAACAGAAAACCTTCAAGAAAAAATTGATGCGATAAGCGATGACGCTATCTGGTCTATGCGGAATGAATCGCGAAAAAGTCTTATCAATTATGTTAGAGAGCGTTATTCCATGCAGCTCGCATCAATTGGTGCAACCCGGGAGGCGGTTGAAAGAGCTAAACGGGTTTTTGATCCCAATACCCTCACGCTATGCTTTGCAAGAAGATTCGCAACTTATAAGAGACCCAACATGCTCTTAAATAATCCTGAAAGACTTGCAAATCTTCTTAAAAACCCCCATCACCCCTTTCAGCTCATTATCGCAGGAAAAGCTCATCCTGCAGACAAGCCCGGTCAAGAAATGATTCGCCAGTGGATCGATTTCATCAAAAGGGAAGATGTGCAGGACCGCGTCCTATTTTTAAGCGATTATGACGTTAACCTCACTGAAAAGCTTGTTCAGGGAGCTGACCTCTGGATCAACACTCCGAGAAGGCCTTGGGAAGCTTGCGGAACAAGCGGCATGAAAGTGTTAGTCAACGGCGGCCTCAATTTGTCGGAGCTCGACGGATGGTGGGCGGAGGCCTACACGCCAGAAGTAGGTTTTGCCATCGGCGATGGAAAGGAACACGATTCAGACCTCGCTTGGGATGCTATCGAAGCAGAACAGCTTTATTCGCTTTTAGAAAATGAGATCGCTCCTCTATTTTACAAAAAGAATTCTGAAGGCCACCCTTCGGAATGGATCTGTAAAATTCGCGCTAGCATGGGCAGGCTTACTCCCCAATACTCCTCCAACCGCTCGGTCAGAGAATACACGGAAAGATTTTATATCCCCCTCTCCGAAAAATACCTCAAAAGGACTGAGCCACAAGCCATATTTGCAAAAGAGCTTCTTACCTGGAAAGATACTCTGAAGAACCATTGGCATAACATCCGTTTTGGCAATCTGCAGGTGAGGACAGATGACACCACGCACACATTCCAACTCGATTGCTATCTGGATGATATTTCACCTGACTTCGTGAAAGTGCAGCTCTATGCGGAGGCCAATGGAAGTTTACCCTCCGAACAGATCGAAATGACGCGTCTTAAGGAGCTTCCCGGCTCCCCCTTCACATACGTTTATACAGTTTCGATTCCCAATACACGACAAATCCAGGACTTTACTTCTCGCATTATTCCCTACCATCCTGAAGCATCTGTTCCGTTAGAGTGCCCCGAAATCCTCTGGCAACATTGAATATTTATTCACTTGAACTTGTATAAATATTCACATTTTGATAAAATCGGCACATGAACAAAAAAATCTCGTTAACCTCGCTTATCATTTTAATCATTGCCGCAATCGACAACATGCGGAACTTGCCATCTGCGGCTCTATTTGGCAGTTCCATGATTTTCTTCTTTGCTTTAGCAGCGGTCGTCTTCCTCATCCCCACAGCTCTTATGGCCGCCGAGCTCTCTGCAACCTCACAGGAAGAGGGCGGGATTTATCAATGGGTGCTGCGAGCATTCGGCAAGAAATGGGCGATGGCTGCGATCTGGCTTCAGTGGATCAACACAATGGTATGGTACCCCACAATCCTCTCCTTCATTGCCGGCACAATCGCCTATCTCATCGACCCTGCGCTTGCTGAAAATAGAACCTACATTATCGCAACCATCCTATCGGTGTTTTGGGGCATGACCCTCATCAATTTAAGGGGAATTCACATTTCCACATTACTGAACAATATCTGCTGCACCATTGGCACAATCATCCCTCTAATTTTCCTAATTCTTATGGGAGTGATCTGGTATTTTTCAGGACAGCCGCTGCAAATTACACTGACCAAAGAGGCACTTTTACCCCCATTGCACAACACAGAGGGCTGGGTCTCGCTGATTGCGATCATGGCTTCATTTCTAGGCATTGAACTTGCGGGAGTTCATGTCAACGACATTAAAAACCCTCAAAAGAACTTTCCGAGGGCTCTTTTCATTGCCACCAGCTTCATCTTCACCTCGATGCTTCTTGGCTCACTCTCGATTGCTTTTGTCCTAGACAAAGAGGAGATTAACCTGATTGCAGGCGTTATGCAGGTCTTCTCCAGTTTTTTCAAAGCCTTTGGCATGGAATGGCTAATGCCCATCATCACGCTCCTGATCGCAGTTGGGTCGATCGGCACGATGATCAACTGGCTGATTTCGCCTGCGAAAGGCATCCTGCATGCTGCAGAATTCGGTTTTTTACCCACCTGCTTTACGAAAAAGAACAGCCATGGAGTCGCTCAAAACATCCTCCTTGCTCAAGGCGTCTTTGTCACCATATTCTGCTTACTTTTCTTGCTAGAGCCAAGTGTCAACGCCTTCTACTGGTTCCTGACTGCTCTTAGCACTGAACTGTACATGATCATGTATATCTTGATGTTTTTTGCAGGTCTAAAAATGCACTTTTCAGAAAAGAGGACTCAGGGGCATTTCAAAATACCTGGAGGCAACTTTGGAATCATTGCGGTGGTCCTCTTAGGCCTCTTTGGTTGCTTAACCACAATTGTCGTGAGCTTCCTTCCGCCCGAACACGTCGATATTGAAAGTCCGCTCTACTACTTCTTCACAATTCTTCTCGGAAACATCCTCACGATCGCGCCTCTTAGCCTCTTCTACATCTATGAAAAACGCAAAAGACGCCATGCGCAATGAATTTCATTCTTCTACATATACCAGCACTGAAATAGGCGACCGTTTGTCGTCCGCACTCTATCTTTCAAATCCTGAATAGCCTTTTCTACTTTGATTTCTCTTGAGCCCCTCAGTTGATTCAGTATGTTTCGCATTGCTTTTGCGCGCTTTAATGACTTTGGAGTAGCAGATGCTGATGCATAGAAGATAATCGCTTCTGCAAGATGCTCAAGTGTAATTTCGACCTTTTTTTTGTCCAATTGCAAAACGACGAATCTCGATGATTCATTAAATTCAACTGTCTCCATGGACTTTTTGAATTCAGACAAGGAGCTGCCATAATTTCCAACTTTAAAAACACGCATGAATATTCCTCATTTTTATTCCAATCGCGCAAGACCTTTGATCAGGCTGCGTTTAAACATCGTGCTGAAGAGCAAAATCGCGCCAAGCACGAAAATCCCACTGAGTATAGCACTGGTCCAAAATAGCGAGTAAGGAAAATCACCCCCGCGCAAGATGCTTCTCATTCCTTCGAACACGTAAGTCGTCGGCAGGCTCCAAGCAACGCCTTGAGCCCAAGCGGGAAGGACTGCAACAGGATAAAAGACAGCGCTGAAAGGGGCAAAAAGAAAGGGAAGCATCCAGGCAAACATCTCCACCTTATGGCCATAATAGATGATCATGCTAGAGGCTAAAAAGCCAACAGTCCACCCAAAAATGTAGAGCAGCAGCGCAAAAGGAAGAAATGCCCATCCGAGGGTGAAGACATTTAAGGAATAAAGCAAGTAGACCATAAGCGACGCGAAGGTAATCGAAACGAGCAGTTTGCAAAAACTGAGTAATAATATGCCGCAGATCCACTCTGAGATCTTTAATGGAGTCGAAAATAGATTGATCAGATTGCGGTGCCAAAACTCCTGCAAAAGAGGAAGTGATATTCCAAGAGACCCCCTCCATGCGATCTGCCAAAAAATGAGGGCTGTCATAAGGATGAGAGGTAAATCGGGTGTTTGAGACTTTTGCTCCACCCAAATTGAAGTGAGTCCCCACAAAAGGATATCGACAAAGGGCCAGTAAAAGAGATCGGAGATCTGGCTTAAGTCTTTCATCGTATAAAAATAGCGTAAAAACACGCCTCTAATGCGGCTAAAGCTCATTCTTTTCTCCTTGAGATATGCAAAAAGTACTCCTCAAGTGAGGGCTCATCGATTTTGATGCTGGCATAAGTAATTTTTTCGCTACTCAACATCTCCAAAAAGGGAGGTATCTTCTCCTCCTGCATTGTCACCTCAAATAAATTTCCTTCAGATTTTAAGGCATATCCCTGCCGCTTCCCTATTTCAATTGCCTTCTCCATTCCTTGAGAAATGACAAGGCGCACACGAAACTGAGCGACACTGGATGCCAAAAGGCCAGGCTTATCATCGGCAATAATCTTTCCATTTTTTAGAAAGATCACCCGGTCGCAAATTTCCATCACCTCTTCCATCTTGTGAGAGGTAAAGAGAATGGAAAGCCCGCTTTTCTGCCTCCGCTCAAGAAGGAAAGCACAAATGTCTTTTGAAATATCAGGATCAAGAGAGGCTGTAGGCTCATCCAAAAGAACTACAGAAGGCTCTACAAAAAAAGCTTTGACGAGCATCAGTCTCGTCACTTGCCCTGCAGAAAGAGATCCCACTCGATGCTTCTTTCGGTCTAAAATGCCAAAACGCTCTAAAAGGGGCTCATAACGCCTTGCGCTTTCGCTCCCATCCAAACCATATAACGCTCCAAATACCTTCAGATTTTCTTCCAGAGTTAAAATCCAGGGCAAATTGGTATAGGTGCTTGCAAAGGAGACCTTTTCCAATATTTCAGAGCGGTGTGCTGCAAAATCCCTTCCAAAGTATGAGATCGAACCTGAGGTTGGCGAAAGGGTACCCAGAAGCATCTGGATCGTCGTCGTCTTACCCGATCCATTCGGACCCAAAAGACCAAGAATCTCACCCGATTGCAGGGTAAATGAAATCGCATCGACAGCCGGTTTATCGGCTGTCGAATAAATCTTTTTAAGGTCTTTAACTGTGAGGACTATAGCCATAGGCCATTATTCTTTAGGTGGGAAATATTTATTCCGCAAAGTTGTATTTAATGAATTCATTAAAGCCTCAGCCATCGCCTTCGGCGTTTTGCAAGAGGCAGTCAAGGTTGCATACTTGCCTACAAATTCACTTGCCAGCTGGGGGTTTTCAAACTTTGCGAGGATTGACAGCACCTCTATAAGCACGTTCAGATCCTCTTCTTTAAAATTTCCCAATTCAATCTGCCGACTCAATTGGATGCCAATCTCCTTACGGGTTTCGATTGCTTGAGGATCGGATGACAGCATTTCTTCCCTCAAAATCTGCTCTTTTGGAAGATAGCTTTCCAAAGTGCGTGCAACCCACTCTTCAACTTCGGCCGTCAACGGTTCATCTAATGAATATTGTTTACAAAAGCTCCTCCAGAGTGAGGGGACATTATTTTTCTTCACAACATGATGAAGTTCCAAGTCTACAGCCTCAGCTTGCATCGATTGAAATAATCTGGAACCGATGATGTCAGTTAAAGAAATGTCTCTATTCTCCCCTTTTGCACTTAGGACCATTGCACGAAATTCTTCGCCCCCTGCAGGCCTTCTTCTCGCCAAGCGTTCAAAATTTTCTTCCAAAAGATGAATGATCTCATTTAAATCTGAATCTGTCATTTTTTTAGATGACTTTATCAACGCAAAAGCCGTTCCCCAAATCCCTTTAGGATCTATTTTAATGTAGCTACCCATCTCTACACCCCATTTCATTTTTGGGCCATTCTCTACGAGTCGTTCTTTTGCTGCAAGTTGAGTTATTTTTTGATGTGGGTCTGTCCAAGAATTTTAACCTGAGCGCCTTCTGTTTGAACTTTGCTGTCTGGATGAGCTAATTGAATATCGCCGCGAATTAGCGTCGAACCTCTTAGTATGAGAATTTGACTTTCCTCATGCCTTTCAAGATGAATTGTATCTGCAGTTACGTTGTCAAGGATGACCTCCTCTCCTAGCGCCATTACTTTTTCAAGCTCTCCATGATTCACTTGTAAAGGGCCAAAAAATTTAGCATCGCCATTCACCATGAGATCTTCGGCCTCACAAGAACCGCGTACGATCAATTTGCCACAAATCACTTCCTTAAATTTGGCCTCTCCTGAGACTTCAAGAGAACCAAATTTCCCATGATCGCCTTGCATCGAACCTTCCACCACCGCATCCTCACCTACAGACAACCTTGAAAACGTGAGGGGACCAGATACGTGTAACGTATCTGCTTTCACCCAGTGTAAGGAAGTCGGACCGTGCACTTGCAGGCTATCGAATACCTTGAATGTCAATTGAGTGGTCGCGCTAATCACCTCTTGCTCTGCCTGCAAGCCAGACAAAACCCATACAACTGCTAAAGAAAAGCAGATCCTTTTACTCATAAAATGCTCCATGTAAGCCATATGGAATAAAATGAGGCACCTCAACTCTTGCGATCTCCTCAAATGAGGCCGCATCGAGTGCTAGTAATGCTGAATTGCCTTTGAGTGCATTGGAAACCACACTCAAAATCACACCATCGTCTTCAGAACGTCCTGAGGGGTCTGGAATGAAGACAGGTTCTCCTGCTAGAGAGCCTTCCTCCCTCCATACTTTAAAGGAACCTTTGTTGAGATCGCATTTGAGCAAAGGAATTGCATCATTAGCTGTTTCAGGATAGTGAAATCCAACCCCATACACAAACCTGTATCGATTGCCACTATGCCTTTTATAATAGATCCTTGGCAGCTCAAGCAGTGTGTCCGCAATTGTTTCCCTTATAATTTTTGGAGATGTAAGGGCGATCCTAAAGCGCTCCAGTTTTCTTTTTTGTCCTTGAGGAGGCTCTCCAAAGACAATCGAAGCATCCGGATAGCTAATGAGATCGACCACGACCTCATCTCCCTCTTCATAAGCATTGACGTGATGAAAGCAAAAAAATGCGCTCTCTTCATAACTTCTTACGACCCGTCCACTCTCTCTTTCAATAAGGTGAAATAGCGTCGGCCTTTCCGGCTCCCAATGAAAGTGGGAGATATACCCTCCACTTTTCAGAAGCAGATCCAACGGCTTAATCAATAGCGAAAATTCCACCAAAACAAGATAACGCTCAGTGAGAGCAAATGTATGCATGTAGGAGGCGCGTTCTCTCTTCATCGAGCAAAAGGGCTTTCTGGTGGGCTCTCCCCGGTCTGCCACAGAATAAAGAGTGTAGGTGCATTCCTTTCCAAAATCGATCTGAAGATTGACTGTTTCCCCTCTTGCAGAGTCGTGATGGGGATGCGCTGATTCAAAACAGCCGCTCCTTGCCAATAAGTCTCCATACTCGAGGGGGCCAAGCGTCTCAAGCGTCTTTGGGTCGAACATTACAGGAAGCGGCGTCTCCGTAAGCGCAGCGTACTTTCCAGCAATCCTCGCCACATTGACGTTGGCATTTTGGACAACTTCTTTAGTCAATGAAGGGAAATAATGGGTAAAGAGCCTTCCGAAAACCGATTTACAAGGATCTTGCGCAAATCCCATGAAACGCAAATCATGATTTCTCATCGCATTTTGATAGGCCGTCGAACGAATAAATCGATTGCGGTAGGAAATGCCGCCCCGGCCAAATGAAAAGGCGTGCAGCATCGCCAGCCCATCAAACCAATGGCTAATCGCTTGAGATCCAAAATGGAATTTGGCAGGCCCGTTCCGCACCAATGTGCCTTCTATCCATTCAGGAAACTTTCCCTGGATGTCCAAATGATCCAGATCAATTTCACTATCAAGATCTTGCAAGGGAATTTGCGTTGCATGAGGCATGAAGGTATCCTCTTTTGATCACACATACCACCTCTTTCCATTTTTGCGAAATTCTCTTGGCTAAGAGAAAATTTCATCCCTGCCCTGTACCATCGGCCTGCAGTCATAGAATCCCTTGACTTAAAAACATATAATAATTAATTGATTGTTTGATCGAGAAAACCCCAAAAGGAGCAACTCATGGAAATTGTAAATTTGATCATATCCCTTGTTAGCGGTGCAATCGGAGGCAACTTGGCTGGCGCAGCTACATCAGATAAAAATCTAGGGCCGATTTTCAATACGATTGCTGGTCTTATCGGCGGCGGTGGCGGAGAATTTATTTTGAAAGCTTTGGGAGTGATTTCAGCAGCTCATGCAACTGGGACTACTGGCGAAACAGGAATCGATATCGTTAGCCTTCTTTCTAATATTGGAGTGAGCGGCGTTAGCGGTGCAGCACTAACTGGAATCATTACCCTGGTTAAAGACGCTCTACAAAAGAAATAGCGCCTAAATTTGGGCGCTGTATTTCTCATGTAGCGATTGATTTACACTTCTAATTGCGACCTAATTCCGCTTGATCCTGCCTGTAAAAAATGCAAATGCATATATACGTCACTCGCCAAATTCCTAAAGTATGGCGAGTGGCGTAAACTAGCAGATGCGTTTTTGACAGGCATAAGCAAGCGACTAACATTAAGATTTACTTCGCCTAGTTGCATATTAAACCTGACTTGCCACCTACATCACGCTTGAACATAGATTTAGGTGACAAGTCAGGTTTTAATAAGAAATAGCTTGGAAAATAAATAGGCAAAATATTAGAGAGATAAATAGAGCTGCTTTCATTAAGAACCAAATAAATTGGAGAAAAAAATGTTTAACGCATTCAAGAAAGTTCAACTTTCTACGTTAGTTGCGCTTTGCTCGCTAGGCATAACAGCCTCCCTGACGTCCTGGGACGACTGTGAACCATCCCCTTGCAACAGACTCTATATCGGAGGTTTTGGCGGAGGAATTTACTCTGACACAACCCATGTGACCCAATTGGGCACAGCGTTTTTCACTGAAGCTGAGGGCGGGCCCTTAGCAGTCATAGCTAATGGACATCTCAAAAGTAAGGCGGCAGGTCTTGGAGGCGTCCAGGTAGGATATGAGTGGTCGCATTTTTCAGATGATTGCGGCTGCTCCGACTGGAGCTTAGCACCTGCGCTTGAGTTGGAAGCCTATTTCTTTAGCAATAAACGAAATGGCCACCTCATCAATCCTACGACCAGATTACCCGAACATGACTTTTATAACTCCTTTGACATGCGCATGAGCGTTATTCTTGCTAACGCCGTGTTCTCTATCAACAGCCCCTGCCTCTGTGGGTTTTCTCCCTATGTTGGCGGAGGCATCGGCGCAGCCCACATTTCTCTCAAGAATGCTAAGTCACTGCAAGTATCGCCTATAGAACCTGGAATCGACCATTTTAATTCCAGAAGGAATGATTCTTCATGGGGCTTTGCGGCGCAAGCTAAGGCAGGACTACGCTATCAGATTTGCGACTCCTTCCACATCTTCGGCGAATACCGCTACCTATTTGTGGATTCCAGCAACTACATCTTCGGATCAACCGATTACCCCACACATGCTCCTACCTCACCATGGAACGTAAAAGTGCACGAAATCCACTACAATGCGTGGGTCTTGGGCCTTCAGTACGACCTGTAAACAGATCGCACAATTCCTGGGACCAATGGTCCCAGGTTCTCCTTATCTATTGTCTTCGAGGGCGGGAGATTTGATTGAAAAGAAAACCGACAATTTCTAGAATGGACCTTCGCAAGTAAGTCGCAAATCAAATTGCCGAAAAATATCATCCCAATCCTACTGATACTAATTCTGCTCTTCTCAATTTCTGAAGTGATTGCAGCCTCTGACCTTAATCATGTAGCAATCATTGCTGACGGGAATCGCCGCTGGGCAAAAGAAAACCATCTTCCTCTATCAGAAGGACATAAGGAGGGATTTATCAATACTTCTCCGAAGATCATTGCAGATCTTTGGGATATGGGAATCCATACTGTGACAATATGGGGATTTTCTACGGGCAACTGGAACAGAAGCGAAAGCGAAGTCGCAAACGTAATGAACTGTTTAGATGAGCTTTTAAAAAAGATGCTACCCATTGCAATACAGGCAGAAGCAAAGATCATACATCTAGGTAGAAAAGATAGATTGCCTGATCATCTTTTGCAAACTTTGAACCGCGTTGAAAAAGAGACCTATTTATTTAATAAACATGTATTCAATATCGCAATCGATTTCGGGGGAAGGGACGAAATCATCAGAGCCATTCAAAAAGTGGAGTCCAAGAAAGGCTCTCTGGAAAATATGACCGAAGATGAGATCTCAGCAAATTTAGATACTTCTCAACAACCGTTTCCATTTCCCGACTTAATCATTAGGCCATCGGGTGAATTACGTCTTTCTGGATTTATGGCTTGGCAAGCAGTTTATAGCGAACTCTATTTCACACAGAAAAACTATCCCGCGCTACAGCGCAGTGACCTTGAGGAAGCTGTCTCATCATTTAAATCAAGAGAGCGCACCTACAGCAAATGAGAAATGTCTCTACCATCTTTTGAGTACATATGAATATTGATTTGTTTTTTAAATCCTAAACTTCCATAAAGTCTTTCTGCGGCAGGGGAAGTCCCTAAAACAAGCTGTTCAAGCTCCATTTCACATGCTCGCTGCATCACTCTTAGCATCAGTGAGCGTCCACATCCTTGCCTCTGATATTTATCCAGCGTAGCTAAATTGGAAACAACACCTGTTTTTCCATCGCGAAACAGGGTGACGATTCCGATGGGATGATCGTCAATATACCCAAGATAATGCTCCGCATGGCTGTTAAGTAAGAGGCGAACGATATTTGCCCCCAAAGCTTCTTCATATTGCGAAGTAAGGGTCAATATGAAATTAAAAGATTGCATATCAGTTGCTTTGCGAATATCGAAGTTCGGCAAAGGAGAGGCTTCTACACGCCATGTCATTACAGGACAGGTCGTAAGGAGTCTGTAGCCATACTCCATTAGTATGTTTTCCAAGCCTTCAGCGCAATTTTCGGAGTGCACCCAACATGAATGTGGAACGTGCGGTGAAATATTTCTCTCAAGAATGCTAAGTCACTGCAAGTATCGCCTATAGAACCTGGAATCGACCATATTAATTCCAGAAGGAATGATTCCTCATGGGGCTTTGCGGCGCAAGCTAAGGCTGGACTACGCTATCAGATTTGCGACTCCTTCCACATCTTCGGATCAACCAATTACCCCACACATGCTCCTACCTCACCATGGAACGTAAAAGTGCACGAAATCCACTACAATGCGTGGGTTTTGGGCCTTCAGTACGACCTGTAAATAGATCGCACAATTCCTGGGACCGTTGGTCCCAGGTTCTCCTTATCTATTGTCTTCGCAGATGCGTTTATTAAGAGTGTCAGGAAGCGAGATTAGTTCGCAATCAGGGATTCAAACAGTAAGCAATGCTTTAAGTTCAGGAGGGAAGAATTGAATTAAAGCACT
>CAZSDA010000005.1:0-80533 GCA_964605535.1 uncultured bacterium | reverse complement strand
CACGGGCAAGGATATGAAAAATAGGAAAATAGACTAGTCTATAATAAACAACTAGTTTAATCTTCCTTCATGGAAGAACAAGAATTAATAAATTCAACACAAAGTCACAAAGCCACAAAGGCAGCCTCAACCATTTTCTGTGAGAGCTGTGCTCGCTATCGAACGAATTTAAAGACATCAGACAGTCATTTCTGCTAATTAATAAGATTATTGTTAAATAAAATAGAAATTATTATAAAATAGAATTAATAGGGATTGGCATAGGATGTGCTCCTTGTGCTTTCGAATAACCCTAATCGATGGAGGATTCTATGAGTGGCGGTTTAGGCAGAATCGGAAAGACAATACAGAGTATGTTCTCTCAATCAGCAAGCAAAAGCGCTAAGCAAAGTGAGAAAGACACCAAAATACAGGACCTCAGAAAAACATACCTTAATAAAGAGAGCCTTTTGCAGAAGTTGTCGGATCAAAAAGATCAACGGATGCAGGATATAAAAGGCCAGCAGGATGTCCTAAGGCTTCATTTGAAAGAGCTCAATCAAAAACGGATGGAGCTTAAAAATGAGCTTAAAAAGGAAGTTAGGGATAGCGAACAGATTAGTAAATTGCGCGGCGAATTAAGTAACCTTATAGTCGAAGGTAAAGCTCTTTCAACAAAAATAAAACATCAAAATCTATATACTAGCGGTGATAGTCTTACCGGGCTAGCTGGGATTAAAGAAAAAATAGCGCTTAAGAAAACGAACTCTCTTCTTAAAAAAACGACTGAAAAAGCTTCTGACGAGGGCGATATCAAGCAAGCAAAAAGACAAATGTCTATTGCTGCCTTAAGAGAAAAAATAGGAATCGGCAGCTCAAAACAATTAAGGGTTGCTGCGCGTACGCTTGAACATGAGTCTCTTGGGTCTAATTACAAACACAAAAAACTGCTCGAAACTAGCAAATATCGCGATAACGTTGCAAGTAGCTTAGCCAAATTTAATGACGAGAACTCTTTAATAAACCAGCGCGAGCTTACAGATGCAATGGAGTTCTTGCCTGCAAATGACAAAATGAGAATGAAAGCTTATGATGCACTTAATGCACCCCAAGTAAAAGCGCAGCGCGAAAGCGACGTAAACTCAGTAATTAAGAGCTTATCAAAGACTATCGAGACAGAGGACGTCCAAAAGCTCGCAAATCTCATCGACATTTCAAATCGCTTAGGAAACTTAAAAGAGAAGAGAACGCTGCTTCTATTTTTAGGGGAAAATTTAGACAAGCTAAAGGATGGGCAGAGCGAAGAACTTCAGGACAAATTAGATCGTTTGAGTGTGTTGTCCGTCCCTACGCAACAGCAGATAGAGAGTAAGGACCATCTAGATACTATTTATAAAGATGTATTGGGATAGACATGAGAATTGGCGAGAGATGGGGTGCGTTAAAGTTCGCTGTTTTGAGTAAATTAGGCAGAAATGCTCACCCTGAAAGTGATAAACGCGTTGAATCAGCTGCCCACTCTAAAATGGAGCAGTTGACCCACACTGAGGTTTCAAGGGCGAGTGAACATAAGATCCGGCCCGCAAATGAGACAGGACGGATGCAAAGGTTGATCCAGGCAATCAAAAGATTAGCCCGCAAACTAACCGGTAAAAATGAGGAAACAGATGCGATGGATGACCTCATGCAGAAACTGTCTCAGGATTCGATTACAGAGGCACGTTCGTTCGCACTTCAAAAAGATTTATCACGACATGTAGCTAGTAGCAGCCTTAAAAATAGCAATCGCACCCTGAAAAAGGCCGTGAAGCTGCTCTCATCCTCAAAGCTGCAAGCACAGAGAAAAGCCACGTTAGAGAGCTGCGTTGCCGCGCTATCAAAACCTGAGAAGATGAATCGAGCGGAAATTTCAGAGAATGTGACTAGAATGCTCAATCTGTACCAAATCGCGCTCAATAGAGGCGATGAAGAAACTCGGGAAAGGATTACCAATTTTTTGAATGGTCAGGTTTATGTGCCAGTTGAAGATGAGAAAGCTGAAGATGCGAGCGGTATAGAGGTTCAGACGCGTTCTCACCTGTTGGAAAAGCTCAGCAACCCGATCGCAGCAAATCAATTAGCAAAGTGGAAGGAAATGAGTCCTCCCCACAAGCTAAACCCTGCTTGGTTTTAACCCCCGATTGCGTCCAAATCCACGGCAAACCATCCCCAGATCAATTACATCTTTTATATATTTTTTTTTAGGACATGTCTCGACATGTCCTTCAAAAAAAGCTATAAAATCTAAAATCCATCTGGGGCGTTTTGCAATGGATTTGGTCGCAATCGGGGGTTTAAACTCTATCCGAAGCGGGAGTACGCGCACGCGAGGAATTCCAGAGAGGCACGAGTGCGAGAATCAAGACGACGGCACAGACGATCAGGAAGAGGAATGCTCCATTCCAGCCCGTAGAGTCGATGAGACGGCCGATCGGGTAGCCTGAAACAGCTGCTCCAATGTAAGCAATCCAACCAATGAAGCCGTTAGCCGTTGCAGCGGCTTTCTTGTCGACCAATTCAGAAGCTGCGATACCTAGAAGCATTTGGGGTCCGAAAACTGTGAATCCCATCGCGAAGATAGCGGCAAAATCAACGTAGATAATTCCCGGAGGCGCAAACCAGAAAAATGTAAGGGAGGCCAAAATACCCACCGAGAACAGCACGGAAACTGAAACGCGTCTTGCTTGAAAAAAGCGGTCTGAAATAAATCCCGCAGCAAGACAGCCGCAAAAACCGCCTGCCTCAAAGAGCGAAGAGGTGCCGCTTGATCCGATCGCACCGTAGCCTTTGACTTCGTAGAGGAAAAGCGCTGTCCAGTCAGCAATCCCCATTCTCAAGACATAGACAAAGAAATAGGCAATGCCAAGAAGCCACAATGCCGGGGTAAACATCACCGATTTCATCAGCTCTAAAGTCGATTCTTTAGAAATCTCTGCTCTTGGGGGCGCCGGCTCATTGCGAAACGTTTCGACGGAGGGCAAACCAATGGTTTGCGGCGCATCGCGCAGACGATTGATCAGGAATAATGCGCCCAAAAAGCTAACAACGCCCGGGATGAACATTCCTGCTCGCCATCCATAAAATTCGAGAGCAAATCCCACCACCCAAGGGGTGATAAATGCTCCAAGATTATGCGCAACGCTCGTCGATGACCACCACACGCCACGCTCCGAATGGGAGTACCAGTTTGTCAATGTTCGTGCGCAAGCAGGCCAGCCAAATCCTTGGAAAAGCCCATTCAATCCCCAAAATACTACGAAGAAAGCAAGCGAGCTAGAGAGCCCAAAAAGAAGATTGCATACGCCTGTCAAAAAGAGGCCAAGAGCCATAAAGTAACGAGGATTGGAGCGATCGGCAAGGGCTCCGCTCACAAATTTACTCATCCCGTAAGCGAGTGCAAAGACGCTACCTAAAATTCCAAGGTCGCTTTTATCAAAACCGAGTTCAGCGATCAAACCGGGCATCGCAAAAGTGAAGCTTCTGCGCGTGAAATAATAAAGCGCATACCCAAAAAGCATCGAGTAAAAGAGGCGGCGGCGCCAGTAATTAAAAGTGCCGGCAACTTTTTCTTCCTCAATCTCCGGTAAGAAAGGAGCCGGAGCGAGAACTGTGAGTAATTTATTTAAAAACATCGAATAAATGGTACGATAAAAAACTAGTTTTTGTCAACTTCTGTCCATACAAACTCCCCTATTTTGGAATGTCTGCGCTTTTCTAGCAAGGCCACTGCCCAATCTGGCGTTCCTTCCAGTGGGTTTTCAAAAAGAGGGTGTCTTTTCGTTTTAAGAGCGGCGATCAATGACTGAAGATCCCCGGGATTGAGGGATTGTAAAAATCCATTGAGGTCATCCTTAGATATGTAGTCTTGAATCATGGACGACTGTCCGCTTTTTGTCGAAAACAGACCGAGCCCTCCCACTTTTGTTGCCACAGCCTGCAAAGAAAATCCGTTGGCCCAAAAACGGCGGACAGGAGGAAACAACCCTGAAACTCTTAATACCATAAGATCGATCTCCACTTACTTTTGAAGTTTGGAGCCTAGCACACCTGTCAATTTTTTTCTTTTATACAATTATTCATTCTGCGATGATCGATGCAAAAATTATAGGGTCAAAGATGAAAATCGCATCTTTTTGCTTCGTCATTTTATGCCTTGCTTTCTCTCAAGGGTTTTGTGAAAAAACTGAGGATGATTTTCGCGTTTACGATGAAACGACCGAGACTTCAGTCAGGCAATTTTATAGAGAAAACCATCAAAACCAGACCCTTGAATTTGTTTTGAGGAAAAAAGCGGAGTACTTTCCTCTCCACAGGCAGACCATGAATATTTGGGAGGCTCTAACACTTCTTGACACGCTCATCGATGAAAGCGACCCCGATTTGCATTTGCCTCAAAGCTATCACTGCTATCAAACTGCTGAAGCTATTAAGCGAGATGGTCACCCTCGTTGGATGATTGCCATGGGATTTATCCACGACTTGG
The DNA here is from genome assembly GCA_964605535.1 of uncultured bacterium. Classification (GTDB taxonomy): domain Bacteria; phylum Chlamydiota; class Chlamydiia; order Chlamydiales; family Parachlamydiaceae; genus CAZSDA01. Next base: position 76,032 of record CAZSDA010000005.1, on the reverse strand, counting down.
GCAAAATCCTCACTGCCTTCGGCGAGCCGCAATGGGCTGTTGTAGGAGATACTTTTCCTGTAGGGTGCGCGTTTGCCAAAGAGAATGTTTTTCCTGAATTTTTTGAACAAAATCGCGATAGGAGTGACCCCGTCTATAGCACAAAGCTTGGAATTTACGAGGAAGGGTGCGGCTTTGATGCCCTCCATTTTTCCTTTAGCCACGATGAGTACCTCTATCAAGTTGTGAAAAATTACCTGCCTGAAGAAGCCTGTTATATCATCCGCTACCACTCCTTTTATTCAAGAGGCGGCTACCGCCATTTCATGAGTGAAAAAGACCATCAAATGGCGCCATGGCTCGATCTTTTTTCAAAATACGATCTCTATTCAAAAGATGAAACTCCTTTAGACATTGATGCTCTACGCCCCTTTTACAAAGAGCTGATGGATGAATTCTTTCCAGAAAGGCTGCTCTGGTAAATGACTCTCTATTCAACCCAATCCCTGACTGCAGCTTTCGCTGTCCTGGTGGTGATCTCTAATGTGATCTCATCAAAGCTTTTTCCCCTCCCCTTTATCGATGATTTCTTTATTCCCGCAGGCTTGATGACCTATCCGTTAACCTTTTTTTTAAGCGATCTGATGACAGAAATTCACGGAGTGAATTGCGCAAACAAAATGGTTAAAACAGCGCTATTCCTCTCTGTGGTAAGCTACTTGGTGATTCAAATGGCCTTATGGCTTCCCGGAGGAGATCCGCAATTTGAAAGCGTATTTCAAGAGGTCCTGGGAGTCAATGGTTGGATCGTTGCGGCTTCACTCTTTGCTTTTGCTGTTGCACAAACGTTAGATATTTATCTCTATGGGAAAATCAAAAACATAACCGGAGAAAAAATGCTCTGGTTGAGAAACAACGGCTCAACGCTCATTTCACAATTGGTAGACACTTTTGCAGTAAACGGCATCTATCTCTACATCGGATTGGGGATGGAAGCCTCTTTGGTGCTCAATGCCATCTATTTCTCATATCTCTACAAAGCCGCTTTCTCTATTCTGGGGACGCCGCTTTTTTACTGGGCAGTATCGAGAGCTAGGAGCGCATCGAACGCAGCCATATCATCTCCTCTATGAATTTCAATAGCCACTCTCCGGTCGCATTACAAGCAGATTCGCCAAGGACAGGCATTTTTTTACATGCCGCTTCTTGAGGACAATAACTTTTGAGAATGAGCTGTGGGACGACAAATAACAGATAGGCTATCGCCAAAGGCAGCGCTGCAATAACCCAGTCTTTTACTCCTGTAAAAAATTGCATGCCGACGGTCCACTTATGGTTGTAGTATCGATAGGGATTTTTAAGCACAGTAAAAAATGGTCTTTCATGGACAAATTCATCTAAACTTTCGAACTGGATTCCTCTGCGTGAGCCACCATCATAAATGAGTTTGCAGCCAAGCCCGCAATTTCCAAGTCCCTTTAAAGCAAAAAGAGCTCCGATCAACACCAATGGAATGGCGATGACCAGAGCGATTCTGACTACAACATCCATCTCCTCATGGCACTCCTTGAGAGCGTTAAAACAGAGTTTTTCAGCTTCGAGACCAAAAGCCTCGCATGCAGTTAGATTTGTAGCCAGCACCATAGAACCTCCTTACGGACGCTCAACTATTTTTTTGCCTGAGACCCTACATTCAACTTCACGTTGACGCTCTTGACGCCCTTATGCTTCTTAATGGCTTCTACAAGCTCCTTTTTCTTTTCATCTGAAAGAACATTGCCATTGAGCTGCACATCGCCTTTGTCAATGATGACAAAAACGCCTTTAGCGCCATCTTTTCCTGTGACATCCAAAATCAATGCGCGCACTTCAACTCCAAGCCTTTGGTCGTCTGAAGTTGTGAAACGGTCTTTCATTTCGGGAACCGCATCACTCTTCACATCTGCAGGGGCTGAAGGAGCCTCAGCTAGTGAAGGTCTATATTCTTGATAAGCTGCAGGCGCAGCTGTTAAGCTCCCTAAAAGAGCTGTTGTCGCTAAAACTGGAATGAATCTCATCATTTCCTCCTTGTTCTATCAACCTGCTACTTCAAAAAAAAACTGTCAATTGATTTTAGAGAATGGGCGTGATATAAGAGTAGGCTATGACTGCTCAAGAGATCAAAACTTCCCCCATGATGCTCCAATGGTTTGAATGCAAAGAAAGCGCTAAAGACGCGATCCTACTCTTCCGTCTTGGTGACTTTTATGAGGCATTTAATGAAGATGCAGAAGTGTGCGCCAAGGAATTGGATCTGACGCTCACGAAAAGACAGCAAACGCCAATGAGCGGTCTTCCAGCTCACGCGGCTGAACCCTATATCGATAAATTGCTCGCCAGAGGCTACAAAGTCGCAATCGCAGAGCAGGTAGAAGACCCCAAAAAAACCAAGGGGTTGGTGAAAAGAGAGGTCATCCGCATTTTAACTCCCGGCACTCTCGTTTCTTCCTCTCTTCTCGAGGATAAAGAGAACAATTATATCGCTTCTTTGAACCAGGTGGGAATGACCTATGGTCTTGCATTTCTCGATCTTTCGACTTCGGAATTTTTGGCAATAGAACTCGACGGCATTGAGGAAGTAGAGACTGAACTTTCCCGTTTCCGTCCAAAAGAGTTAATCACCAGCGAAAAAATCTATAACAAACACCCTGCCTTTTTTGCTGAAATCAAACGTCAATTGGAATGCAGAATCGATGTACAAGAAGAGTGGCGCTTTGAGCACAGGCTGAATTATGGAACTTTGACTAAAACTTTCGGAGTGCATTCTCTCGATGGTTTTGGCATGAAGGGAATGGTGCCCGCAATCAATTCCGCAGGCGCTTTAGTTTCTTACGTGCAAGAGTCTCTTAAATGCAAACTTGGCCCCATTGAGGCAATCCGCCCCTACTCCAACAAGAGCTGCCTTTCCTTGGACAAAACCACTTTAAAAAATCTTGAGCTTGTGGAAACGCCTTCCAAAAGCAAAAAATTCACTCTCTTTTCGACTCTTGACTACACTCTGACACCGATGGGAGGACGCGAGTTAAAGAGGTGGATTTTGCAGCCGCTCATCGACTGCGAAAAAATCACCCATCGCCAGAATGCGGTTCAAGAGCTATTAAACTTTGAGGGGTTGAAAGAGCCTTTGTCTTCCGTCCGCGACCTGGAACGACTGATGACAAAAATCGCCACTTTCCAAGCCTCCCCAAAAGATTTCGTCGCTTTAAAAACCTCTCTTGAACCGATTGGAGAACTTCATTGCCTTCTACTTTCGGCTCAATCGCCTTTGTTGCAAGAGATCGCTTCTATGCTGAATCCCTTAAGCGAGGTCGTGGAAGCGATCAGTGCGACACTCGTAGATGAACCGCCCTATAAACTCTCTGACGGGGGAGCCATTCGAACAGGTATCAATGGTGAACTGGATGAGTTGCGCTCACTGGCAAGGGATAGCAAAGAATGGATGGAGCAATATCAGCTGCAGATCCGCAATGAAACGGGAATTAAAACACTTAAAGTCGGATTCACCTCAGTTTCAGGATTTTACATCGAAGTCAGTAAAGGGCAAGCTTCAAACGTTCCGGCAAATTTCCTTAGAAAGCAAACGCTTGTGAATGCTGAGAGATTCATAACGCCTGCTCTTAAACTGCAAGAAGATAAATTGTTAACAGCCGAAGAGAACGCTCTCGAAATTGAGCGCACGCTCTTCAATTCTCTTCAAAAAACAATCATTGCATTTTCTCACAAGGTGATGGGAAATGCAAAAGCTATCGCCCATTTGGATTGTCTTTATAGTTTTGCGGAAGCAGCTAAAGAAAACCGTTATTGCAGGCCTATTGTAGACAATTCGAATGCGCTCCAAATCATCAGCGGCAGACATCCGGTCATTGAAAAGGCGCTTTTACAAGAGCCTTTCACTTGCAACGACACAACTCTTGATGGCGATAAAGAGAAAATGATGCTCATTACCGGACCGAACATGTCGGGAAAATCCACCTATATCAGGCAAACTGCGCTGATCGCCATCATGGCGCACATGGGCTCATTTGTTCCTGCGGACAGAGCTCATATCGGCCTCATCGATAAAGTGTTTACACGCATCGGAGCAAGTGACGATCTCTCAAGAGGGCAATCTACTTTTATGGTGGAAATGACAGAAACTGCGAACATTCTCCATCACGCAACTGCTCGCTCCCTCGTGATTCTCGATGAAATTGGCAGAGGCACAAGCACTTATGATGGGATTTCTTTAGCCTGGTCGATAGCGGAATATCTTTTGACAGCTCCGGATAAAGGAGCAAAAACTTTGTTTGCGACTCACTATTTTGAGCTCACTAAACTAGAAGAGAGAGTCCCAGGAGCAGTCAATTACAATGTAGCGGTGCTCGAAAAGGGAGAGGAGCTCCACTTTTTGCGAAAAATTGTCCGGGGCGGAGCTGATAAAAGCTATGGTATTCACGTCGGTCGCATCGCAGGACTCCCCTCAGAAGTTTTACTGCGTGCCGAGGAAATTTTGCTCCATCTCGAAGAAAATGCCAACCAAAAGAACACCTTTGCTCCCTCTAAGCCGAAAAGAGCTACCCTCAAACCTCGTCCTGAGGCCAAAGATTTTCAGCTCTCTCTCGGCATCGAGCTCACTTGACAGAAATTCCGATTAACCTCAAATAAAAGTTATGTCCAACTAAGGAGGTTAACCATGGACAAATCAAAGAATCCACAACAAAGAAACCCTTTTCAAACAACAGCTAACATTCAGAAAAACCAAGAGAAGTTAAAACAGAATCCACAAAGCAAAAACCCTTCCCAAAAGAAACCTGCTTCCAACTGGTAATTGAACACTCCTGACAAAGGCGAAGTTCTCTTCGCTTTTGTCTTTAGTTCGATTTTGATAAACTGTCAATTGTGATCGAAGAATACCTTTCCCTTATCCGTTTAACTAAAGAGCACATCGGGCAGCATTTTGCCTCTAATGCACAGATAGAGACATCCCTCAAGCTAAAACAAAAGAAAATAGCTGTTGAGGCAAAACCCGCTCCCTTACCTCCGGTTAAAATAGCGGTGATTCCCGTCGAAAAAAAGATGATGGTTGCAGAATCGAAGCCTGCGCCCTTAATCCCACTAGAACCAAAGCCGATTCCAAGAGCCGCAGAGAGCAAAAAAGATATCCTGCCCAAATTAAAGGAGCTATTTCCTGAAATCAAATGGGTGGAGCCTCCAAAAGCTGTGATCGACTTGATTTTCATAGGTTCTGAAGCTGAAATAGATCTCTATGCCAGGATTGCAGAGGCTCTCGGCAAACAAGGCATTTGCTGTCGTACCCACCACGTTGAGACATTCGAAGACTCCTTTTGCGCAGAAGGCGCAAAAGCGATGGTGCTCACTAAAGAGACCCTCCTGACACATGAAATTGTTAAAAAGATGGCAAGAAGGGATGAAGCTCTTCGCCCCTACCTTGGAGCGACACCGCTTCTCATCGCTCCTCCACAAGAGGAGCTTTCATCTAGAGAACAAAAGCGCAGTTTTTGGGACAAACTTCAGCAGATTGTGTCCGCATGACTGTCGCATCTGTTGCTTTGGATTTAAAGCTCGACAGGCTTTTTGATTATTCAGTCCCTGAAGAGCTCAAAAATAGCGTCGACGTAGGCAGCTTTGTAGAGATCCCCTTGCGCTCAAGCTTGCGTCAAGGCACTGTGATCTCCCTAAAAGCTGCGGAAAACGATAGGGAGCTGAAACCCATTTCTAGAGTATTGCAGGAAAAGCCTCTGATACAAAAGGACCTGCTTCAGCTTGCGCTCTGGATGAGCGATTACTACTGCACATCTTTGAGCGACGTTTTGAAATGCATGGTTCCTGCGGCAGCTAAAGGAAAGGTGCAGGCGAAGGAGCAGTATTTTGTCACAAGAGCCAAGACAAGAGAGCAACTAGCGCAAGAAACAGCACTATTAAGAAGGCGTGCCCCGCAGCAGGCTGAAGTTCTCGACAAAATGCTCCTCGTAGAAAAGGGCATGCTGCTTACAAAGCTGCTCGAAGAGAGCAAATCCTCGCGACAAACCATCAACGCGCTTGCAGATAAGGGCTTGCTCGCAATTGAGAAGGTCATTCTGGAGCGCTCCCCCCTGGAAGGCGCTGACTTTCTTCCCTCAAAGCCAAAGACGTTAACCGGAGAGCAAAAGCAAGTATTTGATGAAACCTCTTCAGATTTGCAATCCAATCGATTCTGTGTGCACCTATTACACGGCGTTACAGGAAGCGGAAAAACGGAAGTCTATCTACAGTTGATCTCTCAAGCTCTTTCCTTAGGCAAAAGCGCTATTGTCATGGTGCCGGAGATTGCCTTAACCTCTCAAACCATCGAGCGATTCAGAAGCCGCTTTGAAGGTCAAATCGCCGTAATGCATCACCGTTTGAGCGAGGGCGAAAAACGAGATGAATGGATACGAATCCAAAAAGGAGAGGCAAAAATCGTTGTAGGTGCACGCTCGGCAGTATTTAGCCCCATGCCAAACTTAGGCCTCATTATTGTCGATGAAGAGCATGAAGCCTCTTACAAACAGTCGGACGGCATGCCTGCCTACCACGCAAGAGATGTCGCAGTGATGCGGGGAAAGCTCAATAAAGCTCTTGTGATTCTTGGAAGCGCAACTCCCAGCCTTGAAAGCGCTCAGAACTGCAAGCTGGGCAAATACCGGTTAAGCACGCTTACAAAGAGGCCGGAAAATGCACTCCTTCCAGATGTCAGAGTCATCGATATGCGGATCGAATATGAAAAGAAAAAGCAGATCACCCTCTTTTCTGATGAGCTTTTAAATGGAATTGAGAAAAGACTTTCCAAAGGCGAGCAATCGATCCTTTTTCTGAATAGAAGGGGTTATCATACATCCCTTGTTTGTCCTTCCTGCGGCGAACGCATCAAGTGTCCCTCCTGCTCCATCACACTAAGCTTTCATAAATCGGAAAAATCTCTAGCTTGCCACCTGTGTGATTTTCGTCAGCCACCTCCCACTCTATGCCCCTCCTGCAAAGCTTGCGAACCGCTAAAATACAAAGGAATTGGCACCGAACAGGTGGAAAGCGCCCTTTATGCGATTTTTCCCGATGTAAGGGTGTTAAGACTCGATGCGGATACCACTCGCCATCAGGGGAGCCATCAAAAACTTTACAAATCCTTTCGGACCGGAAAAGCGGATGTGTTAATCGGTACGCAGATGATTGCAAAAGGGCTCCATTTTCCCGAAGTGACCCTGGTGGGCATTTTAAATGCGGATATGGGATTGCAAATCCCCGACTTTCGTGCGGGTGAAACGACCTTTCAGCTACTAACGCAAGTTGCCGGAAGAGCGGGAAGGGGTGTTCAAAAGGGTGAAGTGCTCATTCAAACTTCAGTTCCCGAAAATAGCATCATCGGGCACGCTTCCAGGCAGGATTTTAATTCTTTTCTTGAGGAAGAGCTAGAAGTGCGCAAGTTCTTTCACTACCCCCCTTTCACGCAAATGGTCAAATTGCGCTTTACAGGCAGCGATCTCAAAATAGTAGAGAGTGCTGCCAATGAATACCGCTATGCCTTGGAAAAAGAGGGGCTTTCAGCCACGCCCGTCACTCCTTGCGGTCATGCTAAAATCAAAGAGCAGCATAGGATGCATCTTTTCGTGAAGGGAGAAAAAATCACCCCTCTTTTACATGCTATACAGCGCGTCCGGCAAAAGACTTCCCTCCCGCGATCGATCAAACTGTTCATCGATGTAAATCCCCTCTCGACTTTCTTTTAAAGATCTGCTATCATTTCTCCTTATTTAAGGAGAATTATGCTTCCGATCGCAGGAAAAAAGAAGGGGAAAGCCCCGCTTCAGGAAAATAGCAAGCAAGATGAGATGCGCCATCGCTACGAATTTTCCGGAAATAAGATTCACTTCATCAGCTTGGGCTGCCCCAGAAATCTAGTCGATAGCGAGGTGATGCTCGGCATTCTGCTTAAAGCGGGATATGAAGTCGCTCAAGAACTTGAAGATGCTGACTACATCGTGATCAACACCTGCGGCTTTTTGGAGGCATCCAGACAAGAATCGATGGGCGCTGTGGAAGACACCCTAAAGACGCGTAAAAAAAGTGCTAAATTGATCGTCACAGGCTGCATGGTGCAAACGCATAGCGATTCCCTCAAAGAAAAGTTTCCCGGAATTAACTATTTGCTTGGCTCTGGCGATCTCGAAGGAATTCTAGAGGCTGTACAATCCACCGAAAGCGGAATGCGCGTCACAAACGCAAGAAGCTATTTGGAAGCAGGCGAAGTGCCTCGCCAGATTTCAACACCCAACCATTTTGCCTACCTCAAAATTGCGGAAGGATGCCGCAAGCGCTGTGCTTACTGCGTGATTCCGACAATAAAAGGGCCGCTACGCAGCAAACCGAAAGAGCAGATTTTAAAAGAATTCAACCTCCTGCTTGACCAAGGAGTCAAAGAGGTTATTCTAATCGCTCAGGACCTAGGCGATTACGGCAAAGACAAAGGATCGAAGCGCTCACAGGGGCTCATTGAACTTCTTAAGGAATTACTCGCTGTCGACAGGCCTTACTGGTTAAGACTTCTCTATCTCTATCCCGATGAAATCACTCAAGAACTCATCGACCTCATGAAAAGCGATACAAGAATCTGCCCCTATCTCGACATGCCGATCCAGCACATTAACAATGACGTCCTTAAAGCGATGCATCGTGCGACGTCTGCTGAAGAGGTGAAACAGACGATCACAGCACTCAGAAAGGCGCTACCCGATATTTCTATCCGCACAAGCTTAATCGTAGGCTTCCCCGGGGAAACGGATGCACAGTTTGAAGAACTATGCTCCTTCTTGAAAGAATACCCTCTTGACAACGTAGGGATCTTTAAATTTTCTCGCGAACCCGGATCCCATGCCTATGATCTACCCGACCAGATACCCGAAGAGGTCAAAGAGAAACGGTGGGACAAACTGATGCAGATTCAGAAAAAACAGGTACAAAAGCTGAATAAGCGTTTCATCGGGAAAACGATCCCTGTCATGGTAGAAGGCTACCACCCTGAAACAAAGCTGCTCATGCGTGGACGCCACACCGGACAATGCCCCGACATCGATGGCCAAGTTTTGATAAACGACGGCAGAAAAGTGACTGGATTTGGTCAGATCTTTTCCGTTGAAATCACAGACGTTGCCGATTACGACTTGATTGGAAGAGTCAAATAGGGATATAAAGAAGCTATGATCGCCTGGATTGAACAGTTTAAGAACAGCTCTCCGAAGACGAAGTGGTTCATATTCAACTGCATCGTCTATGGGATGATCATTGTCTTCAGCACCCTCTACTGCTATGCCCGCTTAGACTATGTGCGAAGCGGAAAATCATTAACACAAGAACAACCCCTGTAATAGACGCTATGATTGCAAAACCCGACTACCACCAACATGATGAATTCGTCACGCGCTCTGCAAAGCTGAAAGAGATCCGCGCCCTTGGAGTTGATCCCTATCCGGCATCTTTTTCTCCCACGGCTCACGCAGAAGAGCTGCATAAAAAATATGAAGGTCAACCTGTTGGAAATAGCGAAGAAGCTGAACAGAAAAAAACACCTCACACAACAGTTTCAGGGCGCCTAATGCTTTTTCGTGCAATGGGCAAAAATGCCTTTGGCCAGATCCAGGATCCCACGGGAAGGATTCAGATCATGTTCAACCGCGACCATACAAAAGTTTCAGGATACACCTCTACAGATGAGCTATCTGCTTTCAAATTCATCGAAAAAAAGATCGATTTAGGCGACATCATAGGTGTCAAAGGTTCTCTTTTTAGAACTCAAAAAGGCGAGTTAACGCTTTTCGCTGATGAGGTAACACTTCTTACAAAGACTCTCCTTCCCCTTCCTGACAAGCATGCAGGCCTTGCCGATAAGGAGACGCGCTATAGAAAGCGCTGGCTCGATTTGATCTGCAACCAAGAGGTGCAAAATACATTCCTGATTCGCAGCAAGATCGTCCAGCTTGTGAGAGAGTTCCTCCATGGCCATGAATTTATCGAAGTGGAAACGCCTGTCCTGCAATCGATATATGGCGGCGCAGAAGCCAAACCCTTTTTGACAAAGCTCAATGCGTTAGACCAAGAGATGTTCATGAGAATCTCTCTTGAAATCCCTTTAAAGAAACTTATTGTAGGGGGCATGAAAAGGGTTTTCGAATTGGGTAAAGTCTTCAGAAACGAAGGCATAGACAGAAGCCACAACCCCGAGTTTACCATGATGGAAGCGTACGCATCCTATTGGGATTACAACGACATGATGCGTCTTGTTGAGAACCTCTTTGAGACAATTGCACTAAAGTTATTTGGCAAAACGGAAATCCCCGTCTACTCCCCTCAAAAAGGTGAATCTGTCCTGATCGAACTCAAGGCGCCTTGGAAAAGGATGACGATGAAAGAGGCGATCAACACCTATGCCGGTATCGATGTCGATTACCTAAGCGACCAAGAGATCAAAAAACTGCTGGAAGATAGCGGACACGTCGATCCGAAGGAACTTGCTAGTTTAAGCCGCGGCCTCCTCATTGCAGCCCTCTTCGAAGTAAAGGCAGAGCAGCATCTCACCCAACCGCACCACATCATCGACCACCCCATCGAAACAACTCCCCTCTGCAAACCGCATCGCGGACAGAAGGAAAGGGAAGCAGGTCTTGTCGAAAGATTTGAAAGTTTCATTCTCTCACAAGAGATTTGCAACGCCTATACAGAGCTCAACGATCCCGAGATACAGCGCGAGCTCCTCGAATTTCAAGCCATGAGAAAAGAACAAGGCGATGAGGAAGCAAGTCCTCTTGATGAAGAGTTTATTGAAGCTGTCTGCCAAGGCATGCCGCCTACCGGCGGCGTTGGCATCGGCATTGACCGCATGGTGATGATTTTCACCAATGCGGCCTCCATCCGCGACGTGCTTTACTTCCCCTGGATGAAATGAGACTTGTTCTATAACTCATATTTCCACTAAAACATGAGTTATAGAACGGGAGACTATCGCTCATGCCTTGGACTTGGGAGCTCCCAGATTGGCCCCGCTTTAAAATTAATAAGAATTTGATCTCCTCCCATGAACGGCAGGAGAAAGCTCTGTTAAGAATGTTCGCAGAGGGGCCGCAAGGTTTTAAAGGTGGCTTGAGCTCCGAAAACTATCTTTCTATTACGAAAACATCAAAAGCAACTGCCACACGAGATCTCACTGATCTTGTCGACAAAGGCGTACTACAAAGAAGCGGTGAACTTCGTTACACGCGCTATCATCTAAATTGGAAATCTACTGAGTGAGGCTTTCGACAAGGCGAACGCCTTGAGGGCTGAGGTAGATCATGCTATCGCCACTTTTCTTGATGAAGTTGGCTTTGGCAAGCTGATTGCAAATGTTATCGACGCTATTGGGGTGCATGCCTAAAGCATTAGCAACGGCATAGCGGCTCACCTCTGCCTCAGGATCACCTTCTGCAGTGGCAAGTTTATAAAGTGTGATGATGTATTTTTCGTCTTTAGTATGTGATTTCATTTTTTCTTCAGTCTAGCTCCTGTTGCGGCATCCTCTATGAGATAGCCTTTTGCTGCGATTTGGTCTCTTAAAGTGTCCGCAAGAGCCCAATTTTTGTCTTTGCGCGCTTGGAGTCGGTCTTCGAAAAGCTTTTCTACTTCCGCAGGAATGGATTCTTCAGCCTGGTCGATTTCTAAAACGCCTAGTACGCTATCAAAAGAGCGTAGCAAGTCAATGCACTCTTGCGCTTCATCTTTGCCTAACGCATTGGAATCGATAAGGGTATTGATCTCCCGCACCAAATCAAAAAGGGCTGCGAGCGAATGAGAGATATTGAGATCCTCTGCAAGCCCTAAGTTGAACTGCTCTTGAGCTTTTATAAGGTGAGGCTTTGCCGTTTGAGAATGGGCAATTACCGGGAGTGTACGTAAGCGGTAGAGAAAGTCTTTAAGCCTTTGCAGAGACCCTTTCGCAGCCTCCAAACCTTGTTCTGTAAAATTAAGCTGTGTCTTATAGTGCGTCTGAATCAGAAGATAGCGAATTTCACGTCCCGAATGCCCCTTAGAAAGAAGATCACGAAGCGTATAGAAATTGCCCAAGCTTTTAGACATCTTTTTGCCATCTACTATCAGATGTTCTGCGTGCATCCAGAGATTGACAAATCGCTTTCCGGAATAAGCTTCTGACTGCGCAATCTCATTTTCATGATGAGGAAACATATTATCCACACCACCCACATGAATATCGATGGTCTCTCCCAATAGCTGCATGGCCATGACGGAGCACTCAAGATGCCATCCCGGACGCCCTTTGCCGAAGGGGCTCTCCCAGAAGATCGATCCATCTCTTTCTTTGTCGTAGCCCTTCCAAAGGACGAAATCGGAAATGCTTTCCTTCTCATATTCGTCGGAATCAACCCGCTCGGAAGCACCTGCTTTAAGTTCGTCTAACTTCAGGTGAGAAAGGCAACCATAATGGGGGAATTTTTTAATTGAAAAGTATACGCTACCATCAGTGCCTTGATACGCAACGCCCTTCTTTAGAAGTCCTTGAATCATATCGATCATCTGGTCAATATAACGAGTAGCTGCAGGGTAGTGCTCAGCAGGCTCTACGTTTAAAGTTTTGAGATCCTGAAAAAAGGCATCGATGTAGGGCTTTGTAAACTCATCCAAAGTGACCTTTTTTGCAAGGGCACCGCGGATTGTTTTGTCATCGACATCTGTCAAGTTCATCACTTGAGTCACGCGGTACCCGAAGTACTTTAAAGTTCTCCTCAAAACATCCTCAAAGAGGAATGTGCGCAAGTTCCCAATGTGAACATAATGGTACACAGTGGGACCACAAGTGTAGATTCTCACCTCTCCCTCTTTGAGGGTCTTAAGAGGTTCCACTTTTCTCGTAAGTGAGTTAAAAAGGCTAACGGTCTTCTGTTTCGGGTCAGAGGCTGTGTTTTGCATGCTACCTTATGTTTTAGACAAGTATCTTTGTTCAAGGAGTCGATAATTGACTTTGCCGGTTCCCATGATTGGAATGTCATCGATCTGCTGGACTGCAGAGATTCTCATGAGATTGCTAAAGCCGGATTCGCGTATGGCTTTATTCACCTCATCGATAGACACAGGAAATTTGGTGAAGAGATAGATTTTCGGTTTCTCACCCTCAAATTCCTTGGCGACGATAGCCAGGGTTGGACCTTCCAAGGCGCTTGGCCATCCATAACGGGAGGACATCTGCGATAGCGCCTCTTCCATGGCAGAAAGACTGAGCATCTCTCCACCCATTTTAATAAATCGCTTCAGTCGTCCGGAGATGGTCAAAAAGCCATTCTTATCAAGCTCGCCCAAGTCACCTGTCTTATACCACTGCAATCCCTTAACCTCGACAAATGGAGGTTCAATTCCGGGGTTGAGATAACCATGGAATACGTTTGGCCCTCTTGCCAGAATCAACCCTTGGGTATCAACACCGACAGGCTCAAGTGTTTCTGGGTTGACAACTAAAAGCTCAACGTTGTCAAGGGCTCTTCCTACCCCCTTCTTGGGCTCTTCTGGGCGATTCATTGTCAATACAGGAGAACACTCGGTGATGCCATATCCTTCCAGCACGCCTTCATCCTTATCAAGTGCCTTAAGCATGTCAAAAAGGTCTTGAGGCGCCTTTTCCGCTCCCGTAACGCATAGACGCATCGTCTTGAGTTGTGAAGGAAGAGCACTCTTGAGAAGGCCTTTGATAAACGTAGGAGCTCCGCACATGATCGTGATGCGCCAGCGCTCAAAATTACTTGCCAAAGCTTTTCCGTCTGTCGGGTCAGGATAAAATGCCACTTTAATTCCGGCGAGAATCGGAAGCAAGCAGCTGACAGAAAATCCAAAAGTATGGAAAGGCGGCAATATTCCGAAAAAGATGTCATCTGAATAAAGCTCGATATCCTTCAATGCGGCTCTCTGATTCTCCAGGATATTAGCGTGAGTCAAAGGTACGCCCTTAGGCATCGCTTCCGTACCACTCGTAAAGAGCACAACCGCTTCATCATTAGGTGTTAACTTATTTGCACCCGTGCTTCTCAAAATACTGGAAGCGCATTGCTTTGAGGTAAAATAGGCTCGCACCTTATCGAAAAGGGATATCTCACGCCTCTTATCTTCCAAAAGAACGAGCCTATCTTCTATTGGAGTCAGATCGACACCCTCCAGGCGGTCAATGAAAGACCATGAGGAAAGAATGACGGAGGGATTTGATAGTTTCACAACGGACTCAAGATGGCGGGGGCCTACCGTCCAGTTGACCATAACGGGCACTTTGCCAGCCATTAACACAGCCATGATGCAAAGATCCGCTGCAACGCTTGCAGGGAGCATAATGCCAATATGCTTGCCTTCAAAATTTTTGATTAATCCCGCAAGAACTAACGTTTTAACAAGAAGGTCATTATAGGACAAAATCCCAGACCTGGCATCTCCACAAGCTGCTGCTTTGCCAAGTTTCTTACAATTATTGACAAACACTTCCGGAATTGTTTTACCATGAGGAATGCTGCGTTTTTCCCGTTCGACAGGTGCAAACCATTTGGTCATGTCTCCTATCTCTTCCTTGATGGGCTGTTTGCAAACGATCTGCTTTGCCGCAATTCCCATCACCCTCCCGACCGTAACCAGCTCATTGACTGGGACGATAAGAATATCGAATTGGTCATGTAGAAAGACAGCAAGCTCTGCCGTATCGAGGGAATCTAATCCAAGATCGTTGCTCAATGTCATCTCTGGACGGATTGAGGAAGGGACATTATCTGTCATCATCGCGATTTTAGCGATTACCTTTTCCTGGATTGTCAGAGGGATTTTTGAAAGATCGACTCTCCGCTTACTCTCCTCTTGCTCCTGCTGGATTTGCACGCGCGGCAGTTCTTTGCTCCATGCGCTATAAGGCACGAGGACCAGAGAATCGCCCGGATACTCACCGATCTGTTCACTCAATCCATCGGGCTTATTGAACCAACGTTCAAGATATTGATTGATCTCAATGCGGGTCCCATTCCTAGGAAAGTCTTCAGGAGCAGGAACCACTTCGATAATGACTTCCCGGCGAGGTGTAAAGAACAGCAAATTTTTCAATACCTGCTTGATGCCCCACCAGATTGTAGGGAACATTTGAGGCTTAGCGCCCGTTAAAGCTCGACTGAATTTACTTCCCCATAGCCCTTTTACACGCATCAGCACAACATTAGCCTCAGGAGCTTCCTGCAAAATCCGATGCACACCGGAAGCTCCACCAACTGCCTCATAAGATGTCATTTTAATCCTTCCGGCAGGATAGATTAAAAAGTTATCTCCCTCTTTGAGGCCCTTGATCACCTCTCCAATCACCTGCTCGCTCTTCCTCCTTTTGAGGGTGTTGCTCGAAACGTCAAAATCGGGAATCGGCAGGGCACGCATAAAGCGCATGAGAGAGTTAACAATGGGGTAATAGTACATGTACTCGACAATCATCGGTCGTATTTTGTACTTCGGCAAAATTGCCAAAGTTGCGGAAATGGGGTCGACAAAAATCGCGGGATGATTGGGAAGAAAGAGAGCGCCTCCTGACCTTGTCAAAGTTTTGGGGCTAAGATTTTCCAGTCCAACCACTTTAATTTTATAACGGAAGGAAAGGACAGTTCGTAAAAAAAAGGACCAGAAGAATTCACCGAGTTTTCGAAACACCAAATTACCCCTATTTAGAGATTAGAACCCATTGTCCAGGAAGCACTAAAAATTTTCAATCCCTGTTTGCATAGGTTTTGCACATCTTGGGATCATTAGTAATGATACCATTAACCCCCAATTCAATCAGTTGACGCACTCGATCTTCCTGATCAACAGCAAAGGCCCAAACTTCAGAGTAGCGCTTCGTCAGCGCACACGCTTGCTTCTCGTTAAGAAGCTCATGGTCAATAGCGAGATGGTCGATCTCTAAAGAACTAAACTCTACCAGCTTGTCCAAGTTGTCTAAAATGCCGATTAATTCATAGCGAGGGTATTTTTTATGGAAAAAAGATAGAGATTCAGCCGAAAAGCTGCCGATCACAAGATCTTTGAGACTGCATTCACCTAGTAAAGAAAAGACTGCATGGCTTAAGTCATGTTTAATGTCATCTTTGATTTCGATCATCAGTCCTGTAGAACCAAAATCGAGCTTAAGCACCTCATCAAGCGTTGGGACACGCACCTCAGTGGACATACCATGAAACCACGCTCCTGCATCGTATACTTTAACTTGATTTGATTCTAAAGACCTGATTCTTAAGCCCTTTTCCGCATTTGTGGTTCTACACAGAGTCTCATCATGGATCACCACGGGCACACCATCTGAGCTAAGCTGGACATCGATCTCAATCCAATCCACACCTATCTCTAGCGCCCTCTTAATTGCCTTGAGAGTATTCTCTGGCTCTTCGAGCGACGCTCCACGATGAGCAATCACTTTGACTGATTTATCTGTTCTTTCCATGTTTATTCCTCAAAAGGCGCAAATACCAATGTAGCATTGTGCCCGCCAAATCCAAAGGAGTTGGAGAGGGCAGCTTTGATTTTCAAAGGCTCAGCTTTTATGGGAGCATGGAACAAGAGGCCCTCTTCGGGATTCTCCAAATTGATCGTAGGATGGACCATTCCCTCCATGATTGCCTTCACGGTAGCTACACCCTCAACACCACCGGCTGCTCCCAAAAGGTGACCTAACATCGATTTTGTCGAGTTAATCGAGATTTTACCTGGCTCTTTAAATACTTTGAGAAGGGCACTGATCTCTGCCATATCTCCTGCAGGCGTTGATGTGGCATGGGCGTTGATATAATTGACATCTTCCGGAGCAATCCGTGCATTTTCAAGTGCGCGTTTCACGCAAAGAGCCACCCCACCGCCATCCTGACGAGGCTCTGTCATATGGTGAGCATCGCAGGATATGCCGCCGCCTAAATACTCAGCTAAAATCTTCGCCCCCCGCTTTTTCGCATGCTCCAGCTCCTCCAAAATCAATACGCCGGAACCTTCTCCTAACACAAAACCGTCGCGGTTTTTGTCCCAAGGCCTCGAAGCACGCGCCGGATCATCATTTCTCTGAGACAAAGCTTTGCAAGCACAGAAACCGGCTAATCCGATCGGCAAGATTGCAGCCTCTGTTCCTCCTGCGATCATAAGGTCAGTATCGCCCCGGAAAATGTGGTCTGCCGCTGCAATAATTGAATTATTTGCGCTTGCACATGCCGTGGAGATAGGATAATTCGGACCCATAAAGCCATATTCAATCGCAACAAGAGCTCCCGGCATATTGGGCAAAATATAAGGGACAAAAAACGGCGTCAAACGCGCAGGCCCCTTCTCATGCAAAGTCTGCACCCCGTCTGCATAAACCTGCATTCCGCCCATTCCGGAGCCAAGAATGACCCCTATCTTCGTCTTGTCCAAACAATTGAGAACTTCTTCGGTCAATCCGGCGTATTTGAGTGCATTTTTCGAAGCGGCGACGCCAAATGCGATTGCGTTATCGACTCTACGCGCTTGCTTTTTCTCCATGTAATCTTCAGGATTGAAATTTTTTACACTGCCTGCGAACCGAGTAGAAAAATCTGCACAAGGGAATGAATCGATGGGAGCGATTCCGCTCTTACCATTAAGAAGATTTTGATAAAATTCTTCCACATCATGTCCGAGTGCACTAATAACTCCCAACCCGGTGACCACGATTCGTCTTCTCTTCTGTTCCATGCTCTTTTTCACCTCATATTATAGAGGAACAGTATAACCTATTTTCTTTGATCAGGTCTAGTACTTTTGCCGGCAAAAGATGACCGCAGAAACGATTCATTTTCAGTCTGTTACGAATATCCGTTGCTGAAATCTGCATCAATGGCGCTATAGTCCACCCCTCCTTAAATGCAGATTCCCACTCCTTAGGCAAATGGGGAAACCCAGGAAACTGAGTGGAATTTCTGGCGCAAACAAGCGGCTTTGCAATCTTTAAAATTTCCCCGGGCTCTTTCCATTGATCGAAATGAGTAAGAGCATCTTCCCCGAGAAG
The DNA here is from genome assembly GCA_964605535.1 of uncultured bacterium. GTDB lineage: Bacteria > Chlamydiota > Chlamydiia > Chlamydiales > Parachlamydiaceae > CAZSDA01. The sequence continues at coordinate 57,950 of CAZSDA010000005.1, read as the reverse complement.
CAAGTATAATTCTCCATTTCCTTGAAGCTCACGCAAAGTGTCAATTGTATAAGATGGACCACCTCGCCCAATCTCCCTTGTATCGATCTCAAATTGTGGCAGCCCTTCAAGAGCACTTTCTAAAAATTGCAGTCGAAACGCATCAGAAACTGGAGGTGACGATTTTAAAGGATTTGCTTTGGCCGGAACAAATAACACCCTATCCAGCTGATGCTTTTCAAACAGGGTGATCGCGATGTGAAGATGGCCAAAGTGGACCGGGTCAAAAGAACCGCCAAATACCCCAAGCTTGATCATACAATAAAGAGAAGCTCGCGGTATTTAGGTAAAGGCCACAATTCATCTGAAACGATAGTTTCAAGACGGTCGCCTAAACTTCTTAACGCCTCCATCTTACCCTTGACCTCTCTTGCATAGGAAGCATCTTTTTTCTGTTTTTCCGCACTTTTTTTCAACGCTTGAGCAGCCGCAATTGCTTTTTCAATGAGTTCAGATAGCTCTTCCAAAAGTGCGATTTGACCTTTCAGGCTAGCAGTTTTCTTTAACACTTCTGAAGCCTTTAAGATGCTTTTTGCCACCTCTTTTTGAGCATTCATCGAAGCGGGAAGAATAGAAGTATTAAATAGCTCGAGCATGAGATTCACTTCGATATTGAGATTGAGAAAATAATTTTCAACCACAATCTCATAACGACTTGCTAACTCCTCCTCTTTTAAAATCCCTTTAAAAACCTTTTTTGTCGATGGTGTCTTAATGGCTTCAAAAGCATCTAAAGAGAGTTCGTGATTAGGCAATTTCCTCGATAAGGCTTCCTTCTTCCAGGCATCAGAGTAGTTATCACCAGAGTAACGGATTGGCTTTGATGCATGAATATATTTTCTTAGGACGGGGATGACAGCCTTTGCCAAAACATCACCTGATGGTTTTTTGACACCCTTCAATCCTGCTTCCACCTCATCTAGGATCTCATTTAAACTTTCTGCAACGATTGCATTCAACACAGTCACAGGAAAAGAGGGGTTGGCAGAAGATCCAACCGCCCGGAATTCAAATTTGTTTCCAGTAAAAGCAAAAGGAGAGGTGCGGTTTCTGTCCGTGTAGTCTTTTCTCAAATGGGGGATCTCAAGCAACCCTAAGTCGTAATGTTCCTTGTTACCGGAGCCTTTATGATGACCTTTACTTTCAATTTGATTGAGTACGTTTTCAATTTCAGTGCCTAAAAATGCTGAGATAATGGCTGGGGGAGCTTCATGGCCTCCTAGTCTGTAATCATTTGATGCCGAGCCGATTGAAGCTCTTAGAAGAGAGCTATGTTTTAGCAAAGCTGTCAGAATAGCTGTCAGCAAAAGCAAAAAGTGGATGCTTCCACCCGGAGTATCAGATGGATCTAATAAATTTACACCAGTATTTGTTGCTAATGACCAATTGCTATGTTTTCCTGATCCATTCAACCCTTTAAAGGGTTTTTCATAAAGCAAACAGGAAAGTTGATGGCGCACAGCAATGTGACGCATCAATTCCATTAACAAAATATTGTGATCGATAGCAAGTGAAGCCTTTTCATAAACTGGAGCGACCTCATGTTGAGCAGGAGCAACTTCGTTGTGGCGTGTTTTAACAGGGATTGCAAGTCTCATCGCTTCACGTTCAAAATCTTGCATGAAAGCGAGAACTCTATCTTTGACAGAGCCCAGGTAATGATCCTGAAGCTCTTGTCCTTTTGAAGGAGATGCCCCAAAAACTGTTTTTCCAAGCAATAATAAGTCAGGCCGCAGGTTTCTCAATGCTCTATCGACGACAAAGTACTCCTGTTCTAATCCCAATGTTGAATAGACTCTGTCAGCTTTAATCCCTACAAGTTTCAAAAGGCGTAAAACTGCTTGATTGATAACAGCATCGGAGCGCAAAAGCGGCAGTTTTTCATCCAACACTTCACCTGTCCAGGAAAAAAACACAGAAGGAATACATAAAATCAGCCCTTCTCCCCCCCTCCATAAGAATACTGGTGAAGTGGGATCCCATCCTGTATATCCCCTTGCCTCATAAGTACTTCTTAAACCTCCGGAAGGGAACGAGGAAGCATCCGGCTCACCCTGAATCAGCTGCTTGCCTGAAAAGACTTCTATGACCTCTCCGGAATTCTCGGCCCAATCGATAAAAGCGTCATGCTTTTCAGCTGAAGCGCCTGTCAAAGGTTGAAACCAATGAGTATAATGTGTGGCGCCATGACTTAAAGCCCACTCCTTCATCGCAAGGGCTATCGTATCTGCATATTCAGGTTTTATGCGATCTTTAAGCTCCATCGCATCAATCACATTTTTATAGATCTCCTTAGGCAAAACTTTGCGCATTAATGCCCGAGTAAATACAAGCTCACCAAAATATTCAGAACCTGCTTCCCCACCGCATGATGTTTCTTGACAGATAGCCATTTGATCAGTTTCTAAAATTGCTGCAAATCTAGGATTTCTCATAATCAATTACCCTCCATGAGCTATCAATCAAGTGTTTCTTTAATTTACGGTCAGGATTCACAGCGACTTTATCGCCAGCAAGAGCAAACAGCGGCATATCCAGGATGCTGTCACTGTAAACAGATACTGCTTCTCTAAGAATTCCATACCTGTTCATGAGCTTTCCCAAGTATTCCGCTTTAAAAGCTCCATTGACAACGGGATCGATTTTACAAAGATACCCTCGGCTATCTACCTGATAACATGAGGCACACCAGTATGGCACTTGCAACCGGTCTGCGACCTCCTTGACCAAGAAATCAGGTGAACTCGAGCAAAGGGCAAGATGGCGCCCCTGCCTCTGATGCTCTTTTAATTCTGCTAAAACGTCCGAATTATAGAGCTTATCTAAGTTCAAATCCAAAAATTGCCCTGCCAGCTCAGTCAATTTATTTTTCAAAATCTTATTGAGATACAGATCTAGAACGCGTTGATGAAGCCATTCCAAAGACCATCCAAATCCCTTGTGAAGGCCATAGCAGGCTGCAGTGCGGAACATGCTGAAATAGGGCATGAGCCCTTTCTGAAAAAGAAATTTTCCGAAAAGAAAACTCAAATTGGCTCGGACGAGGGTGTGATCGAGATCGAAGACCGCAATCCCCTCGCCCGGAGGGTAACTAGGAATCAAGACCCTTTTCTTCAAGATGTTCAATTTTTTGCTCGAGCTCCTCTATCGAGCCAGAGAGTTCTGTCAATCTTTCATTTTCTCTAGCTATAGAGTCATTAAACTCTAATGCCCGATTGAAGTCTAGACTGCTTGATTTAGATTTTTTTCTAAGAGATTCAAGAATCTCTTTAACCTCTGCTCTTTCCTGCAGTTTTTCCTGCAAAAGCTCATTGAGTTGCTCCAGGGCCGCTCTTGAATCCGCGGGCAATGCTAGGAGTTGAGCTTCCCTTTTTGCTTTAATAATCCCCTTCAATGGATCGATTAACTTAGAAATAGCGCTCTTTTCCGACCGGTTCAATGCAGATTCTTCTAACTCTTTAAGAAATAGCTTCTGCGCTTCTAGCAATTGTTCAATGTTGTTTTCAGCAGAAGTTTCGACTAGAGCTTGAGCCTTCTCCTTCAAACTATTCGTTAATGCTGTCTTCTTTGCATTGCGTTCCTCTTCAACCTGCCTGCGCTTTGCTTCGAGCTCTCTTTCTGCAGCGTAAAGGGCATCCCGGACAGCTTCGATCATTTCTTTCAATGCCTTGACCTCATCTCTTCCCAACTCCTTTTTCCTCATTTCGAGAATAAGGGTCTTTAACTGTTCCTCTGCCTGGACATGAGATAAGGTATTTGCTGAAAATCCAGATTGGAGTTCCGCAATCTTTGCAGAAAGTTCAGTAAAGTTTTGCTGAAAAATCTCTTTCTTTTCTGCAAACTCCTTCTTCTTCACTGCATCGGCTTCTTTAAGGGAATCCCAGCAGGCTGAGAGCTTCATCCTAGTTTGATTAAAGGCATGTGCATTCAAAGTGAGTAATTTAGCCAACCCTTGAAGCTCCTTGATCTCCTCTCTTAATGCAAAGATCGGCACGCGAGAGCCAGCTTCTGTAAAGTGGCGATGAACAAAAGCGTCAATATCGTTTTCAAACGTTTTGCTGATCTCATGGATAAGCTCTTTTCTGCGGGGGAAAAGAAGGTCTCCTGCTTTGGACAAATCTTCAAAGAATTGATTTTTTACGCTGATTCTCATATCGGTCTTCATCAACTCTTTTCTTAGAGCATTGATTCTTGTAGCGTACGCATTGAGGAAGGAAAGCTCCTTTTGCATCGCATTGTACTCTTTCCAATGAGCGCTTAACGCTCGCGATTTTTGAGGTTCTGCGAGATCTTCAAATGCGTTAACGGCATGCTCTCTATTGCCAAGCTCCTGAGTAATTGCCATAATGGCGATACCGATCTGTTCTGCTGCAAAGCTGCTTTGTTCGTCTGCAATGTCCTTCAAACGCCTGCCTTCTTTGGAAAGCTCACTAAACCGATTCCACAGTTCACTGCGTAAGCCAGGTGCAATCGACTCGCGGAAATGCTCCAAGCAAAACTTCCTTGCTTCCCAAAAATGCTTGAAATCTGGGCCATCGCCTTTTGTGAGGGCTGATTCCATGAATAAAAACGCAAGCCGCAGCTTTTCTTCCGGTAATCCTCTTGCAGAAGCTTCTTTTAAAAAGAGCTCATAGTGGGATTGTTTAGATGCAACTGAATTTTCTTGGATTTCGGGGTGTTCTTCCATGGAAATAACCTAATGTTTTGCAAAGACTATACCACTTCGCTAGAAATTCTGTCACAAGGATTGTTCAAAATCCTGCTCAATCATATCCATAATCATCTCAGGATCGTGCATTTCCAGATCGACCCAACGGAAAAGCGGCTCTCTTCGAAACCATGTCATCTGCCTTTTCGCATAATGGCGCGATGCAAGCTTAAATGCTTCCACAAATTTTTCATAATCGCTTCTCGAGCGTGGAGTTTTAAAAAAATCCAAAGCTTGTCTGTACCCGATAGCCTGAGCAGCAGAAGGATTTTGCAGGAGGCCGCGCTTCACCATCGCCTCCACTTCATCCAGAAACCCATTCTCCAGCATCTTTTCACAGCGCTTTTCAATGCGTTTGTAGAGAACCTCCTTTGGCCGATGGAAAAACCAACAGCGGAAGTCGTAATTCAATGGCTTGCGCCTAGCTTTCCAGGAAAGTTTGCTTACCTTCTTATTTGTAAGCGAAATGATCTCCAAAGCTCTTATAATTTTCTGCTTATCGTGCTTAGTGATTGTTCTGGCATACTCTTCATCTAGCTGTTGCAACCTGGCAAACAGTACATCAGAACCAAGCTGTGCCATCTCCTCTTCAAGACTTTTTCTCAATTCAGGAACGGATGGCGGGCCGCTTGGCGGGCCATATAAGAGTGAATGGATATAAAAACCCGATCCGCCAACGATGACGGGAATATTTTCATGCCCAATCACCGTTTGACAAGCGTGTCTGGCTTCATAATAAAAATCGACGACATTAAAAGGCTCCCACACTTCGCGGATGTCAATTAAATGGTGCGGAACTTGAGCTTGCTCCTCTTTCGAGGGCTTGGCAGTGCCTAGGTCCATTCCTTTATAGACTTGAATGGAATCACCTGAAACGATCTCTCCGCCAATCTTGGAGCAAAACTGCATGGCAAAATCCGATTTGCCGCATCCCGTAGGGCCCGCTAAAATAATAACTTTTTTCTTAGAACGCTGATATTTAGGCGGTAGTTCTTTTTGAGCTTCCAGAGCTAGTCCCAAAAAAATCCGTTCAATATCTTCGCTTTCTACGCACTCCGATCCCATTGTCATAGTGATCCAATACTAACCGAAATGGATAATTATTCCGAAGATCTGAAAACAAAGACTATTCAGAAAGTCTTTTAAAAGCTTCTTCCTCAGAAGGCGTGAGATCCAGGACATGATCGAATCCGGACATTTTAAACACATCCATCACATTTGTCGTGATTGAACATACTGTCAATTTGCCCGATTGCGTCTTTAAACGTTTTGCCACAGCCAATAGCATCCTCATGCCGGCACTACTGATGTAATCTACCCCGGAAAAATCCATCAGAATCTTTGAGCTGCCTAAGTCGATGCTATGCAGCACCTTTTTCTCGGCCTCTGGCGTGGATAGAGCATCAAGCCTGCCGACGAAGCGCAAAAGCAAAACATCGGCCCTCTTTTCTTCTTTTATTTGCACAATGCCTTCTACCTGATCAAATAATTTATCCGCCATATGCTGTCGTACACGCTGGTTCTAAATGTTTTTCAGAAGTATGTTTTTTATCGAGGAACTGCACCCTTTCAGCTGCAACACGCAACTTGCAGCGTTTTTCTCCATCTTTTTCCCAAGTATCAAGTTGCAATCTGCCTTCAATAAGAACGGAAGAGGAGCAATCGAGCATTTGGACGCACAGCTCTGCCTGCTTTCCCCAAACAACTACATCGACGAAACACACTTCCTGCTGCTTTTCGCCATTGAGCGTCGTAAATTCTCTGTTTAATGCAATCAACAAGTCGGTTACAGCCATTCCCAAGGGCGTTTTGCGCAATACAGGCTTGCGCGTCAGCCGTCCCGCGATGATCACTTTATTCATTGAAGCCATATTTTCCCTAAGTATTGTTCATTCCCGTCAAGCTAACACAGACATTTTTTAATTTCCAATGGGAAATGTTACAGATTCATTGGCCCAGTTCAAGAATCGACTATCAACTCCTTCAAAAACAGTGTAGGATAGCTCGGGAACTTCATATTTCCCCTGTTTTGAAATCACTTCTTGAATTCTATCGAATAAATCTCTCTTTGTCACTATGAGCACTTTGCTTTGCTGTGTTGTCTCCAGTTGATTGTTGAGCATGGAAATCGACTCAACCCATGGTATGATCTCTGCAAGAGCTGCATATCTCTCTTGAATAAGATAGCGCGCAACTCTTCTTGCCTCATCAATGCTTCCTGCACTCCATTGTATTTGTATCAATTCACTGCTCATAGTCTCCCCACTTCACTTTGAAAAATTCCAACTCCTGGAATACGCAAATCGAGCAACACTGTCCTGCCTAACATCTGATCGTTTCGCGCCTGAACAAAAGCTAAAAACCTATCCACTCCTTCTAGTGGAGTCGCCGCATTAAGGATGAGAGCAATCTCAATAGGCTCCACATTTCTCTCTAAAGGCTCCAGCAAAACAATGATTCTTCGTGCTCCAAGACTCTCCTTATAGGCCCTAGAAAGATCGACGCTCTTAACCCTGAAAGCAGTACGTTCCTTGATATAATCTGCAACTGTCCATGCCATATCAATCGCTTCAGATTCTATCCTCTCTCCATAGCTCAAGTCGTTCTTTGGATCAATCCCTAAGTAAAATTGAGGCAGCTTTTTGGGCAGAAAAAAGGGAGAAAAGGGAATGATTACACCTTCGCGGTCGATAGCAGCATTACTGCGCTCCCCAAGAAAAGCTGCCGGCTTTCGGATAGCATAATCGATATAAAGGGTTCCGGGAGGTATCCTTTTTAAACTTGCCTCTTTGATCAATGGAAAAGACAACAGCCGTTTTTTAGCTTCAAAGAGACTTAAGCGATAGAGATTAAATGGCCTGTCAGAGGAGAGTCCCAATATTTCTGCAAGAAATGAGGTTTGAAGCGCTTCTCTTTCAGGCCCCGTCTGCACGATGGCTACAATTTGATATTTCTCGTTTTCGGCTCGAAAATTCCAAAAAGCGTGATAAGCAAAGAAAACACCCCATGCGGTACCGGATACAAATAGAGCGGATAGAAAAATTCTCAACACAGCCTGGGGTGCAGTGTAGACGTTTTTCATGCTACAGCCTCTTGCGGTCTTGCTGACGCCCTCTTTCCATTGCAGATAAGATCAAATGAGTCCAAAATTCTTTCTCTGGCAGACCATTTTCCCGACAGATTTGTGGATACAAACTGGTCGAAGTAAACCCGGGAATGGGATTTATTTCATTTAAAATGAACTGCCCATCACTCTTAAGAAAGCAATCCACCCTTGCAAAGCCATCACAACCAGCTGCTGCATAAGCACGTTTTGCAAAGGCACATCCCCTCTCAATCTCTTCCTGAGTCAGTTCTGCATGCGGTGTAGTTTCCATAGTCGAACTAAAATACTTTTCCTGATACCCGTATGTTCCACCCTGTGACTTGATCTCTCCCGGAGGAAACACGTGGAGCTCCCCGTTTCCATAAACCGCAAACTCAATCTCCCTTCCTCGAATCTCATTTTCAATCAAAATTTCCCCATCAAGCTGAAAAGCTGCTTCAATTGCCTGTACAAGCTCTTTAGGATTTACAACCTTGCGCACACCAATCGTAGAACCTAAATGAACCGGTTTTACATAAAGAGGATAGATCAAGGAATCGTGAATGAGTTTAAAAGCTTGGTCTCTTTCCCACTCCCATGTAAACTCATTTAAAGTAACAAAAGGAGCAACAGCAAGCCCTGCATACTCTGCAAGCCTTTTTGTCATCGCTTTATCCATCGAGATTGCTGAAGAAAGCACGCTACAGCCAGTATAAGGAATGCCTAAAATTTGCAAAAAACCCTGCAAGGATCCGTCTTCGCCATTTTGCCCATGAAGAATTGGAACGGCACAATCACAACAAGAAAGCTTTTGCACAAATTCAAGGTCATGTGGAGATGTGTTAGATGCTCCTTCTCGCCATGAGCCGTCTTTTGCAATGTAAAAAAGCTGCAGATCAAAAATTGAACTATCGATCGAGGAGAAAACGTTTTTTGCAGAGCGGATCGAAATTTCATGTTCAGAAGATTTTCCTCCATAAATTCCAGCAAGCTTCAATTTTGTGAGGGGTTTCTTTTTGATCTCTGTAAGGAGTTCCATGCCAAACCTGGTTATATCTCCTGCTCCCATTGTGACCACAATGTCATAAGGCCTTAGAATCTGTAATGTTTCCTGTAAAAGCGACTCATTCGAAATATAATGCGGATTTCCAGTAAAATGGCTTGCAACCTCATCTATAACAGCTTTTGCATGAACCCCAGGTATGGGGGACTCCCCAGCAGAATAGATATCTGTGACTATCACGACATCGGAGTGCTCAAAACAGGTTCCAAACTCCTTCAAACAGTCCCTGACCCTGGTAAACCGGTGGGGCTGAAAGATTGTGATTAAGCGGCGTTTTGGAAAAGCCTTTTTTAGCCCCTTCAAAGTCGTGGAGATCTCGCTTGGATGGTGCCCATAGTCGTCGATCACGGTGACATGCCTTTCCTCACCTTTAATTTCAGCCCTTCTTTTGACTCCGCAAAATGTACGAAACGCTTCTTTAATTATATCTTCAGGTATTCCTAATCTTATTCCCATTGCAAAGACAGCAAGAGCATTTAATGCCGTGTGATACCCTGGAAAAGGGATCTCTATATCAGTATAAGTTCTTTCTCCGTCGGCAATATCAAACATGATATTCCAGCCCTTTTGTCTAAAGCGACTGCCCCTAACGGTGCAATTTTCACCAAAGCCATATGAAACACCGGAAAGACCTAACGAGACCAGTCTATGATCATCTCCACAATAGAGTAAACAGCCCTGATTAACTACCTGGAATGCAAATTGCTTAAAAGAAGTTAGAAGAGCTTCTTCATTTTGATAATGGTCCATGTGATCGAGGTCAATATTTGTAAGGATAGCCCCAAAGGGATGATACTTTAAAAAAGAGCCATCGCTTTCATCGGCTTCCGCTACAAAATAATTCCCCTTTCCATCACTGCTATTGACTCCTACACTCGGCAATATCCCTCCAATTGCAAACCCGGGGTCAAAGCCTGCATGAATCAGAAGATGAGTCAAAAGCGAGGTCGTCGTCGTTTTCCCATGGGTCCCCGCAACAAGAAGAGAAGTGCGATCTTTCAAAATGGTATTTAAAAGATCGGAGCGGTGCTTAAGATCCTGTTTGCGCCTTAATGCAACAGCTATTTCCTGATTTGAATCTTTAATATCTGTAGAATAAATCACCGTTGCCCTTTCAGGCACATTCATCTCACTATGGCCAATAGAAATTTTGCCTCCTAAAGCTTCCAGATTCTTGAGAAGGGAGCTGTCTACGAGATCAGAACCGCTGACCTGGTACCCTTTTTCGAGCAAAATCCTAGCTAAACCGCTCATTCCTATGCCGCCAATACCGACAAAATGCACACACTGTTTCATTTTTCTTCCAATGCTCCAATCAGTTCCTGAGAGAGAAGGGGTAATGCGTTCTCTGCCTTATATGCCATTACAGCCTGTACTTTTTCTGCAGAATGAATGAAAAGGTCCTGAATTCTCATGGAAAGACTTTGAGGCGTAAGGTTTTCTTGCAGCTCTTTTATCGCAAGTCCTACAGAGACTAAAAAGTCGGCATTTGCTTCTTGATGGTTATCCGTAGCGTAAGGATAGGGAACAAGCAGTCCCGGCACTTCAAATGCATACTGTTCGGCAATCGATGCGGCACCTGCTCTGCTAACTACTAAGGTAGCTGCTGACCAAGCGCTTTCCATATTTTTTATGAAAGGTCTAACATAGGCTGGAATGGAAGCAGATACATAACGCGCCATCAAAAGCTCAGCTTCTGAATGGCTGCCAGCAGCATGGATCACTTGAAACGCTGGTAAAAGATCTTTTAGATGAAAGAGAACAGCCTCTGAAAAAAGCGCATTCAATTTTTTTGCTCCTTGTGAGCCCCCAAGAACTAGTATCGTTAACAGTTCAGGATCGAGTTGAAATATCTTTCGCGCATCCCGAGCTGTTTGAAAGCCTTTTCTGAGCTTTTCTCTTAAGGGAAGACCTCCAAGCCGTGCATTTCCATTTAAATAGTTTTTTGCTCCAGGAAAATGGACCCAAACCTTTTCTGCCATAGGTGCAAACAGCCTATTCACTCTGCCAGGAATGCTGTTGCCTTCATGTAAAAAAAGACGCTTTCTCATGAGCTTGCATGCAATTAAAAGAGGTAATGAATAAAAGCTTCCAAAGCCCAAAACTGCATCAGGGCTGTAAGAGCGCAAAAGATCCATCGATTCTTTCACCCCTTTCAGAAGCCTCCAGCTCTCCTTCATAAGTTTCAAAGGATTCATCGTCAGAGAGCCGCAATTGACTTCGCAAAATGGGATTTTTGCATTTTCTACAAATTGATTCTGTGACAGTTTCCCTCCTGCCAGAAGAACTTCACAACCATATTTTTCCGTAAGTTCTTCCCCTAATGCCATTGCAGGGAAGAGATGGCCGCCTGTACCGCCTACAGCCATTAAAATTTTCTTTTTATTCACCATACCTTCTCCTCATGAACACTCAGCAAAATACCTATACCTGTCATGTTTGCCATTAACGAAGATCCTCCCTGGCTGAATAGAGGCAGGTTTAACCCTGTACTGGGAAGTAATCCGGAAACAACCCCCATGTTCAAAAACGCCTGAAGAGAAAAAAGAAACACGATTGCCCCTGCGTAATATAGCCCTGAAGGATCCCTAGCCAAAAATGCGATCGAAAACCCTCCATAGCAGAAGATGAGGTAAAGCACAATTAGGGAAAACATGCCCACATACCCAAACTCTTCTGCAAAAATCGCTGCAATGTAATCGTTTTGCGCCTCAGGAAGATAGCTCATTTTTTGCAAGCTGTTGCCAGGTCCCCTGCCAAAAACCCCTCCGGAACCTGCAGCTATTTTGGCCTGATAGGGTTGATGGCCTCTTCCCTTTAGATCAAGCTCCGGGTGCAGATAGACATTCAAACGACCTCGGACATAAGGGAGCTGGGAGGCAAAAAGTGCGCCAGCAAGCAAAATGGCGCCAAGAGGTAGCGCCCAAAAGCGCAGAGGAACTTGCATTAATAGAAAGACAGCCAAAAGGGTCGCTGCAATTACTGCTGTCGTTCCATTATTCGGCTCAATCATGATCAGGAATAATGGGAGAGCCAGTTTACCTAAAATTTTTCCAAACTCTTTCCACGACAACTGCATTTTCTGCAACGGCAAATATAAGTGAATAAAATAGGCAGGAGCTATGTACTTTACAAATTCAGAGGGTTGAAATGAAAACCCTAATATATTGAGCCATCGCTTGGAACCATTCACTTCGCGACCAATCCCGGGAATTAACACAAGCAGCAGAAGAAATGTGAGAACCCCTAAAATCAAGGGACTCCATTCTATCAGCCTCAAATAGCCTATGCGGTAAGCAGAATAACTTAGCAAAACCCCTGCAATAGCATAATAAAATTGCTTGACAAACGCCTGGTGGGTGCTTTTTTCAAGAGCAAGGTCGATCACTTCAGCGCTTGTCGTACTGAATATCATCAGAATTCCAAGCGTGAAGATTAAGCAGGCAGTAGCCAGAACAATCCATTTTGAAGTCGTAACTATGGAAGTCATTTGACGCGGATTTTATCTCCTACTTTCAAATTGCGGCCCGAATCTTCATTGAGACCGTTCATCTTTAGAAGGTCTTCAAATTTTACATGGAACTGCTTTGCAATTTTCCAAGGGTTATCGCCGCTCTTGATCGTGTAGTATTGCGGCTCTCCTTGAGTTGCTAAGGCCACTTCAGACTTAGCAGATGGGGCTTCTTTCTCGATTTTCTTTGGTGTCGCAGACCCTACCGGCACTTTGAGAACTTGCCCAATCTTCAACTTATCTGTAGAGAGACGGTTAATCGATTTAATGCTCTCAACAGTTGCATTGTTTGCTCGAGCAATTTTTTCCAGAGCATCTCCTTTTTTTACGGTCACTTCGACGATTTTATATTGCGCCCAAATATCGGTTCTCTCAGCAACTTCAGGAGGCTGCTCGATCGCAACAGTTTCAACTGCGACTTCCGGCAAATACTCTCGCAGGACGAGATCCACCTCATCGATAGGCTGTGACTCCTGTTTAGGGGGCTCCACCACTTCTGGAGCTTCAATCAGGACTTCATTCGCTGCCATGCTTTCCTGAGAAGGTGCAGAGGGCATCGCTCCATCAGGATCTGTTTTTATTGCTGTCAAAAATAAAACAGCCAAAATCCCTGCGTTTAAAAGAACGGAAACAATAATTAAATCTCGTTTAGTCATACCTTAGCCTCAATTTCATTGCCCAATTCTTTGACGCATTTTGCGAATTCATCACCGCGATGGGCATAATCGCGGAACATATCAAAACTTGAACATCCTGGGGAAAGTAGAATAGCATCACCTGGATTGCAAGCGCGCGCAGCCTGTTCTACAGCCTCCTTCATGCTTATACAGCAGGTCACAGAGATTAAATCCTCCAATTCTTCTTTAATCAAAGGAGCCGCTTCACCGATAGCAAATATCTTTTTCACCTTTCCAGAAAAACTTTTCACCCAAGGGGCATAGGAAGCTCCCTTGTGAACTCCGCCTGCAATCAGAATCGTGGGTCTTGTCATCGTCTCAACAGCGCGTATCACCGCATCGATATTGGTTCCTTTACTGTCGTCGTAGTAAGCAATCCCCGCCTTTTCACCAAGATATTCTATTCTGTGGTGCGGCTTGTTAAACGAGGACCATCCTTCCACAATTTTTTCCGGAAGAATTCCATGAGATAGGCAGAGAGCAAAAGCTGCAATGAAGTTCTCCAAATCATGGCCTTTTCTCCCCTTCAGAGGATCTGGAAGATCACAAAGCTTGTCGGTCTTTTTATAAAGGGCGTTAAGATCAGTCCAATAAAAACAATCGGGTGAATACCCGTAGAGATCCACTTCCATCTTGTCGAATATCTGCGAAAATTCCCAATATACCTCTTCGAAAACAAGGAGCTTATTTGCACCTTTCAGAAGCTTTCCTATCGAGATTTTTGCCTGAGCATAGTTTTCCATAGTTCCATAACGGTCGAGATGGTCTGGAGTGATATTTAAAATGACCGCGTGATCTAATATTTTACGAGTGATCGTCTCCAGCTGAAAAGAGCTCAGCTCAGCTACGACTACGCAATTTTTTGATAAATAGGGAATCTCTTCTGCAAGAGGTGTTCCGACATTACCCAATGCTTTGCTGCAAACGTTATTGGCCTCCAGAATATGCTGTACAAGTAAAGTGACGGTAGTTTTTCCATTCGTGCCTGTGATGCCGATAGCAGGAAGATGTAGAAACCTGAAAGCTAGCTCAGCTTCGCCTATGCACTCAATTCCGGACTCTTGAAGCGCCCTAACAAGAAGGTGGGTGGGATTAATTCCAGGCGAAAGAATTGCTAATTGGAACTGAGAAAGAGGCAAATCTACATCATCTTTTAAGATGGGAACACCTAAATCCATGAATGATTGAACCTCTGGATGAAGTATCAGATCGTGTGCGTTGCGATCCACTGCGGCCACCTGCCAGGATTGGCCAAGAAGAAACTTCGCAGCACTTCTACCACTTACACCAAACCCTATGACCAATGCTTTTTTTATCATCTTCGATTCTCACTGAAACTTTAATGACGCAAGACCCACTAATGCCAAAAGCAGAGCAATGATCCAAAAACGGATCACAACTTTCGTTTCCGCCCATCCTTTGTATTCAAAATGGTGATGGAGAGGGGTACAGAGGAAGATTCTCTTTTTATCTCTCAATTTAAAACTACCTACTTGAAGGATCACGGATCCCGTTTCTGCCACAAAAATACCGCCCACAATTCCCAACAAGACAGGCTTATTGAGCAAAACCGCCGACACTCCTAAAATTCCACCTAAAGTCAAGGACCCGGTGTCTCCCATAAAGAGCTGGGCAGGATGGGAATTATACCAGAGGAAGCCGATGCAAGAACCAATTGCAGCTGACAGAAAAACTGCTATCTCACCACTTCCCTCAATGTAGGGAATATGTAAATAATGGGCTAGATCATTGTTATTCGATACAAAGGCAAGAAGCGCAAATGGGACCGCCGCCATAGTCCAGCATCCTGCGGCCAGTCCATCCAATCCGTCTGTCAAATTTACGGCGTTAGAAGAGCCTACAACGACAAAAATTATGAGGAGAAGTGCTGTCAAAGCGCCGAGGTGCAAAATCACAGGCTCCTTAATAAATGGGATATAAAGACGCTCGTAAAAATCGCTTAGGGGGATCTGCTGAAAGAAAGGAGCCTCCACCTTTATCTGTGGAGGATCAAGGTTTATGAACTTTTGAACCGATTCCTGAAATGAAGGAAAAAGCAGATAGGCACCGATCAACAACGCTACAAGACTCTGGACAAGCAATTTTTTCTTTCCGGAAATTCCTTTCGTGTTTTTATATTTCAATTTTAAATAGTCATCTCGTGCACCTAAACATCCCAACCATAGCGTTGTGAGGAGTAGAGCCACTGTAAATACACTTTTGAGATCCATCCAAAAGAGAAGAGCTAGAAGCATTGAAAAAAGCATCAAGACACCTCCCATCGTAGGCGTGTCTTTTTTCTTTTCATGCAATTGACCAAGAAGTGGGCAATCTTCAGTTCTTATTGTTTGTCCGATTTTCAGCTCATACAACTTTCTGATAAAGTAGGGGCCCACAAAAATGCTCACAACGAGTGCTGTGAGTGCCGCCAAAATCATTCTTGTCGATGTGTACAAGAACGCAGAGGGTATATGAATCGAAAGAGACTGAAGCCATTCAATCAGTATCAAAATCATGTATCAAACTCTTCAACGATCTTCCAAAGCTGATTACTATTAGACCCTTTTAGCAATAAAAGGTCCCCGGGAGAAGCCTCTGCTATTACAGCTTTCTTCAATGCAGAGATAT
The DNA here is from genome assembly GCA_964605535.1 of uncultured bacterium. Lineage (GTDB taxonomy): Bacteria > Chlamydiota > Chlamydiia > Chlamydiales > Parachlamydiaceae > CAZSDA01. The sequence goes on along the minus strand of CAZSDA010000005.1, from coordinate 42,239 downwards.
CCTCGAAATGATGAGCCTCGCGTCCAGCACGTTGCCATACATTTGCAAACTCCTTAGCCTCTCTTCCGTAACAAAAAAGTTTGTCAAGATGAGTCAGCGCACAAGCACCCACTTCTTCATGACATTGCTGTGAAAAACTCCCCAATTCCGCCATCGAACCTAAAACCCCTATCCGTTTACCGCCTGTTTGAACCCTTGAAAGGGCCTGCAATGATGCTTTCATGGACAGTGGGCAGGCATTATAAGCATCGTTTATTAAAATAACACCACGTTTTTCAACGCGCTGAAACCTTTTTTCAGGGAGTGTAAGCAACCGAATCCTATCTGCTAGCCGTTCTACCTCTGCACCAATGAGACGGCAGGCTGCAAGAGCAGCTAAAAGGGCATGTAATAAATGGGGCTCTTGAAAAGGACAATCGGGTAATAGCAACTTATTTCCAGACTCGACAAAAAATATCGAATCCCTTTCACAAAGTAATGAAAAAGGAAGTGCTGGGTTATCAAGAGCAAATGGAATAGCCCCTTGCAATATATTCTCCGGTAGATAGGAGGCAATTTCAGCATGGTAAAGTTTGAAATGAGTCTCAGCACGAGAAAATATTTCTGCTTTTGCAAGTGCTATCCCAGAGAGATCTTTAAAATTCTCTGCGTGGCAATAGCCAACGCTATTGATCACTGCAACAGTAGGGGTGGCAATATTTACCAGATTCAAAATCTCGCCAGGCCTAGACATTCCCATCTCAATGACAGCCACCTCATGAGTACTATTTAACCCATTCAAAATAGCAAGGGGAAGCCCCAATTGGGAATTCAGATTACCGGGAGTTTTAAATACAGAGTATAATCCGCTAAGCAGAGTAGAGATAAATTCCTTAAGGGTTGTTTTGCCGACAGACCCCGTCACAGCTATAACAGGAATAGATGTCTCACTCATTTTTAATGCTGCAAGCCTTTGCAAGGCTTTTACGACAAGAGGGACTTGAATCACTCTAGGTTCAGTCCCAAAGTAACTTCTGTCTACCAAAGCAGCTATAGCACCCTTTTCAAATGCTTCATTCAAAAATGCATGGCCGTCGACATTCTCGCCTCGAACGGCACAAAAGATATCCCCCTCTTTCACTTCTCTAGAGTCTAGGGAAAACCCTTTGATCTTTCCATCGAATGAAACTTTCACTCCAAGCGCACAAGCTAGCTGTTTTATTGTCTCCACCCTCATGAAGACAAGATATATAAATGAGATTATTATCCGCTATTTTTTTTCTTGACCCTAACAGACCGGTTCCTGTATAACCTTAGTTTCACGGTGGCATGGCCAAGCGGTAAGGCAGAAGCCTGCAAAGCTTCGATCCCCAGTTCGAATCTGGGTGCCACCTAATGCTTTATATAGTCTCTACTCCCATTGGCAATCTTTCAGATATCACCTTTAGGGCTGTAGAGGCTCTTAAAGCATGTGATCTTATTCTTTGCGAAGATACTCGACACAGCCTCAAGCTCTTGCAACATTATAGCATTGAAAAGCCGCTCAAATCCTATCATCAATTCAATGAAGAAAAGGCGACGACCGCTCTTTTGCCCTTGCTGCAAGAAGGAAAGACTGTCTGCCTGATTAGCGACGCGGGAACGCCGCTGATCTCAGACCCAGGATTTCCGTTGATTCAAATGTGCATCCGAGAAAAGATCCCCTACTCCCCTCTTCCCGGTCCGTGTGCTCTCATTGATGCTCTAGTAGGTTCAGGCCTTCCCGCAAACAAATTCCAATTCATTGGGTTTCTCCCTCAAAAAAGAACCGATCTTGCCGCATCTATAGCCGATATGGCTTGCTATGATGGCACTTCGATCTGTTACGAATCTCCGCACCGAATCCTCGATAGTATTACTTTGATGAACGAGATCATTCCTGAACGCAAGGCGTGCCTCGCAAGAGAGCTGACGAAACGTTTTGAGACCTTTATTCAGGGAACCGTTCATGAAATTGCCCTAACCTGTGAAAAAGAGACCCCAAAAGGAGAGATAGTTCTTCTCCTAGCCCCAAACACCGTCTCAATTGCACAATTATATCCATCAGCCCTCGAATTAGCAGAAAAACTGGTAGTTGTATTCCAAATCCCTAAAAAAGAAGCCATTAAAATCGCCGCAGAGCTTTGTGGCGAAAACAAAAGGGCATTGTATACAAAAAACCGGTTGCTAAATTAGATCGTAATCGATTATAGAAGTATGCAAAACCTTTAAATGATTTAAGGAGTTATTTCATGAATTTAAAACGATTTCTTTTGACAACTCTTGGAGGCTTAACGGCCCTCGTGAGCCAACCGTCAGAAGCAGAAGCGTTAGCTGCAAGCGTCAAAGCATTCGGTATGGCAGGAACAGGCGTTGCCTATGCTCAAGACTCTCTTGCTGTTGCTTACAATCCTGCAGGTATGGCATGGATCGGCGATCGCTTAGATTTAGGCGTACATTGGGCGCACGATTCTGGCAGAACGAAGATCGCTGGCAACATCAACCCCACACTGAACGGCACTTACAATGGCTATAAAACTAAAAACTTCTACTCACCCGAATTTGGTATCAATAAAACATTCGGCTGCGATTGCGAGTGGTCTGTAGGTCTTGCCGTCTACAACAGACAGCAAAGCAAAACTACATATAGCAAGCCGTTCGGACTGATAGGAACATCGAACCTCGGCCTAGAATATGTTCATGAAACAATCTCTCCGGTTGTAACCTATCGCCTTAATAACAGCCACAGCTTCGGGATCACATTGAACTGCATGGTTCAAAGACTGAAGGCCAACGGCATTGAGAAGTTTGATAATGCTCTCTTCTCTTCCCGTCCTGGCCACGTCACTAACCGTGGCTATGCATGGTCAACTGGTTGGGGTACAACTCTCGGATGGCAGTGGAAAGTAACAGATTGCTTTACAGTCGGCCTGACTTACCAGCCAAAGACAAATATGCCAAAATTCAAGAAGTATGATGGCTTCCTGGCTCAACACGGAAAATTTGATATTCCTCAAGTGTTCTCAGGCGGCGTGGCCTGGAGATTCCTCGAATGCGCAACAGCGACTTTCGATGTGCAGTATTACGACTGGAAACAGATCAAAGCTCTTCACAATCCTCTCGCCGGTGGTCCTGCTGATCTAATCAATGATAAACTTGGATCGTCCAACGGCACAGGCTTTGGCTGGAAAAGCCAGATCTTCTACCGTTTTGGTGTAGACTATGCTGTCACCGATTCTTTGATCCTGAGAGCGGGCTTCCGCACTACCAACAGAATTATTCCTAAGAATCAGACTGTTGTGAACCAGCTCACACTGGATACTGTCAGAAACTTTGCAACTGTGGGTGCTACCTACATGCTCAATGACTGCCATGAATTTTCCACCTACTTTGCGTGGGGCTTCAAAGAACAGATCAAGGGCAAAAACTCAATTCCTGACGGATTACCTCCTGCCGGTTTTGGCGGCGGCGAATCCAATATTGAGCAACAAAAGTATGCTCTTGGCCTTGCTTGGGGCTGGAACTACTAATCAGACCCTTTTTAGGAAAGGCGGGATTCCCCGCCTTTCCGTCTTGCACGATTTCCTCAATTTCAGTTAAGATGTGAAGCTTCAACCAGGAGTCATTCATGTCTACAGCAAAAGAAATTATCTTCGAAGAAGAAGCGCGCCAGAAACTCGCAAACGGCATCAAAAGACTCGCCGATGTTGTTGCTTGCACTTTGGGCCCTAAAGGCAGAAATGTTGGCCTCGAAAAAAGCTGGGGAGCTCCCACAATTACCAATGATGGAAAAAGCATCATCAAAGACATCGACCTGGAAGACGTCTATGAAAACATGGGCGTGTCGATGGCTAAAGAGGTCGTTCAGAAAATCAAAGAAGTGTGTGGTGACGGTACGACAACAGGAGCCCTTCTTCTCAGAGCTCTTGTCGAAAATGGAATCAAACAAATATCTGCAGGCGCGAGCCCAATCGCTATAAAACGAGGAATCGAGAAAGCTGTTGAAATCATCGTTGAAGAAATCACAAAAACGGCAATTGCAGTAAAAAACAGCTCAGAGATCGAGCAGATTGCTACAGCTTCCTCTTCAGGAAATCAGGAAATCGGGAAAGTAATTGCCCATGCCGTTGAAAAAGTAGGCAGAGAGGGTGTGATCACCATCGAAGAAGCGAAGGGCACAGAAACAACTATTGAAATCGTCGAAGGGATGCAATTTGACCGTGGCTACATCAGCCCCTACTTCTGCACCAATGCAGATCGCATGATGGTTGAAATGGATCACCCCCAAATTCTTGTGACAGACAAGAAGGTCAGTAACATTCATGAACTACTTCCATTACTCCAAACTGTCGCCACAGCAGGGAAACCCCTTCTAATCATCGCTGACGACATTGAAGGCGATGTTCTTTCCACCCTTGTGATCAATAAAATCCGCGGCACCTTGAAAGTAGCAGCTGTCAAAGCGCCTGGATACGGAGATAGAAGAAAATCCCTCCTCGAGGATATCGCAATTCTCACCGGAGCCACCATGATCTCTGAAGATGCCGGATTGAGTTTAAGCGAAATCAAACCTGAAGCGCTTGGTTCCGCAGAGAAAGTCACGGTAGCAAAAGAGCACACCATCATTATCAATGGCGCAGGAGACGCTTCAGCGATCAAAGCGCGCGTTAAGCAAATAGACGCTGAAATCTCTCTTTCGAAGAATAGCTTCGACAAGGAAAAGCTTGAGGAGAGGAAAGCAAAGCTTGCAGGCGGTGTTGCAGTGATTCACGTGGGAGCTGCTACCGAGCCTGAGCTCAAACAGAAAAAGCAGATGTTTGAAGATAGTCTGAATTCCACAAGAGCGGCTCTTGAAGAGGGCATCATTCCCGGAGGTGGTGTTGCTCTTCTGCGCGCAGCAAAAACCCTTGAGAATATGAAACTGGAAGGTGAAGAGGCGTTCGGAGCCAAAATCGTTCAACAAAGCTGCGAGGCCCCTATCCGTCAGATCATCTTTAATGCCGGTTTCGACCCTTCGACAATCCTTTCAGAAGTTTTGAAAGCTAAACCTTCTTTCGGCTTCAATGCAATGTCTGAAAAGGTGGAGGACCTTCTTGCCGCAGGCGTGATTGACCCTGCCAAGGTAGCTAAAAACTGCCTGACTCACGCAGCTTCAGTCGCCGGGATCATCCTGCTCTCAGAAGCGCTCATCGCGAATGCCCCGGAAAAAGAACAGGACTAATATCCTGATCAATGGCTTAAGGGAGCCGAAAAGGTTCCCTTAAGCCTTCAGAGTGAAACACTCTTAAGAACCTTTCTCTCAAGATAGACTTTCGACAGTAAGATGTTATTTGGAGGAGCCTAGCGGTTTGATGCTCATTCCTTCACAACCCTGCGAGGTTTTTTCCCAGGCATCCTTGCTAGCGAGGACCGCTGGCCAAAAAGGAAAAGTGCGGCACTGCTCAGGGCGGGCGTGATAGATTGAGCACTGCTTGTCCTTTAAAAAGATGCAATCATAGTTCGGGGAAAGCTCTTTTAAGGAGAACCGCTCTCCAATCTTGCGAATATAGCGTTTTACACATTCCTCAAGAGAAATCTGAAGCGTATCTGCGATTGCAAGAATCTCAGCCTCCGAAACCCAAACAAAACCCGGAGATCCGGTACAGCAAGCGCCGCAGCCGGTGCATTCAAAGTAGAGCTCTTCATTCTCATTCCAAGGAGCAATCTGCTTTAAAGGCGACTTTTTAGACTCTTCCATGCTCACTCATTGCGATCTTTAATAATCTGTCTTATGCCGGCAACGACAAAAAGAGCCAGAAAAACAAGGCAAACCACCCCAACAACCGCTGCTTCGACAAAAAGACTCAATAGCATAGCACACTCCTTTCATTGAAGGCGAGCATATTTTGAAATTCAGAGGTTGTCAATAAAATGCAATCATGAGAGACTTGTCAAATAACGCGATTATTCCTAGGACAAAATATGCAAAAACCACGTGAACATTGGAGCACAGAAATCGGATTTATCCTGGCCGCTGCAGGCTCGGCGATCGGATTGGGTACGCTCTGGAAAGTTCCCTACGTCATCGGCGAAAATGGCGGAGGCGTCTTCGTTCTTCTTTATGTCCTCTGTATCTTCCTAATCGGTATACCAGTCTTTATCGCAGAACTGATTTTGGGTCGAAAAGCACAGAGAGCACCCGTTAGCACTTTTGCTAACCTAAGCAATAATAATTCAGGCTGGAAAATGGCTGGTTGGCTCGGAGTCATCACCTCTTTTCTATTGATGTCATACTACAGCGTAGTCGCCGGTTGGGGCTTAAACTATGTCCTCATGTCGCTAAACCAAGTGACATTTGAACGCTCCCCTCAAGAGATATCAAGCGTCTTTTCGATTTTGCAATCCTCAGGCGATATTACCCTCTTCTGGCACTTCATCTTTACTGCGCTGACAATTGCCCTTGTCTATCCGGGCGTTCGCGAGGGCATCGAATATTTTAGCAAATATATGACCTCAGCTCTTTTCATTCTTTTAGTTGGTCTTTTCTTCTATGGTTTAACCCTTGAGGGATTTGGAGAGGCTTTTGATTTCGTATTTTCTCCAAAAATGTCTAACCTAAAACCTTCCGGGGCATTAGAAGCTCTTGGCCTCTCCTTTTTCACTTTAAGCGTGGGTCAGGGAATCATGATCACCTACGGAAGCTACATGAGGAGATCGGAAGATATTCCTCGTACAGGCATCATCATCGGTTTGACAATCGTTGGCGTGTCTATTCTGGCAGGACTTACGATCTTCCCGATCATCTTCACTTTTGGTTCTAACCCCTCAGGCGGTGAAGGCCTCGTCTTCCAAACGCTACCTATGCTTTTCGCTCGCCTTCCCGGAGCACTCTTGATCTCTACCACTTTCTTTACTCTATTCAGCTTTGCTGCAATCACCTCATCAATAGCTCTTGTGGAAGTCGTGGTTTCCAACTGCATGGATCTTTGGGGTTGGAGCAGAAAAAAAGCAGTCATTGCGACCGGTCTTGGCACATTTATTGTTGGCATTCCAAGTGCATTATCCCACTCATCCACCCTATTTTCAAGCTGGCCCGAGATTTTTGGAATGACCTTTTTCCAAACAATCAACGCCCTCGTTTCGACTTGGCTCTTATCGATCGGAGGACTGATGGTGGCTATCTTCACAGGGTGGAGACTAGAAAAACACCTTGCCAAAGATGAATTTGAAGCAGGATCAAACCTTAAATGGCTATTTAAACCCTGGCTTTTCTTCATACGCTGGATTGCACCGATCGCAATTATCCTGATCATCCTTCAATCTTCAGGAATCATAGACCTAGACTCCTTTTTCATCTCTAAAGCTCCCGGTTAGACTGGGAGCTACTTAAACCTAATCGCTCAACTGTAAGGACGCTCTGATGCAAAAACCGCGTGAACACTGGAGTACTGAACTTGGATTCATTTTGGCAGCGGCAGGCTCTGCCATCGGCCTGGGAACCTTGTGGAAGGTTCCTTACGTAATCGGCGAAAATGGCGGAGGTCTTTTCGTCCTTCTTTATGTACTTTGCATTTTTCTGATCGGAGTTCCCGTATTCATCGCCGAACTCATTCTGGGAAGAAAATCCCAAAGAGCTCCGGTAAGCGCTTTTGGCCAACTCAGTCATCATGGATCCAATTGGAAGATCGGCGGCTGGATTGGCGTGATCACTTCGTTCCTTCTGATGTCCTATTACAGCGTCGTTGCCGGCTGGGGGTTAAACTATCTCCTCATGTCTTTAAACCAGACTACATTCAACCGCCCTCCTCAAGAGATTTCTACAGTATTTTCTATCCTTCAAAAGTCTGGTGATATCTCCTTATTGTGGCACCTTCTCTTCACAGCAACAACTATTGCATTAGTGATTCCCGGGGTAAAAGACGGCATCGAATATTTCAATAAGTTCATGACTTCCGGCCTGTTTATCCTATTGATTTGCCTCTTTTTGTATGCACTAAGCCTCGATGGCTTTAGCGATGCATTGCGCTTTCTCTTCTATCCTGATGCAAGCAACCTCAAACCTTCAGGAGCCCTTGAGGCACTTGGCCTCTCGTTCTTTACTTTGAGCGTTGGTCAAGGGATCATGATCACTTATGGAAGCTACATGCGCCGTACTGAAGATATCCCTAGGACCGCCTTCATTATTGGAGGATCGATCGTCATGATATCCCTTTTGGCAGGTCTCACGATTTTTCCTGTGATTTTTACCTTTGGTTCCAACCCTACAGGAGGCGAAGGGCTTGTTTTCAAAACACTTCCCATGCTTTTTGCTAAACTGCCCGGCTCCATTTTGATCTCGACTACATTTTTTGTGCTTTTCAGCTTTGCAGCCCTTACCTCCTCCATCGCGTTTATCGAGGTGGTCGTTTCAAACTCAATGGATCTTTGGGGTTGGAGCAGAAAGAAAGCTACTCTGCTTGTGGGCTTAGGGACCTTTACACTGGGGATTCCAAGTGCACTATCACACTCCCCGTGGCTTTTCCAAAGCTGGCCAGCGATATTTGGGATGACATTTTTTCAAACGATCAATGCTCTTGTGTCCACCTGGCTATTGTCTCTTGGGGGCTTGCTCGTTGCTCTATTTACGGGATGGAAACTCGAAAGAGAGATTTCCGAGAGCGAATTTCATGCTGGAAGCAGCATTAAATGGCTCTTTAAACCATGGTTCTTTTTCATCCGCTGGGTGGCACCTGCAGCAATTATCTTGATCATGCTACACTCATCTGGCATAGTAAACTTAGATAAACTCCTGTTAGGGTAGATACCAGTGGATCTCAGCTCATTGCCTATTCTTTCTGATGCGACTGCAAATGCTAATGCCAGATCTTGGCTTGATGGCGACTACGATCAAAATACTAAAGATTTAGTCGCCGCCTTAATGCAGGACAAACCTGAAGAGGCGGTCGACGCCTTTTATAGAAAACTGCAATTTGGTACTGGCGGGATGCGCGGCATTATGGGAGTAGGCTGCAACAGGATGAATGTATACACCATTCGAGGCGCAACTCAAGGTCTCGCCAATTACCTTCATTCTCAAAATGAGGAAAATCGAGAGCTTTCAGTATTTATTGGATATGACTCGCGAGAAAATTCCAGGACGTTTGCCGAAGAAGCCGCTAAAGTTCTAGCCGGCAACTCGATCAAATCCTATCTCTGCCCAGACTTAAGGCCTACACCTCTTGTCTCTTTCGGCTGCAGATATAAACACTGCTCCGCAGCAATCATGATCACTGCCTCGCACAACCCCAAAGAGTACAACGGATTCAAAGTATACTGGTCGGATGGCGGGCAGGTCCTTCCTCCACATGATGTGGGGATCGTACGGGCAGCCAACGCAATCGAAACACCTGACCAGATCCACTCTATAGATACACTTAAAAGCGAATGGATCAAAATTCTGGATGATGAAGTAGACGATGCCTACCTCAAAGCAGTAAAAAATCACTCTTTGCATCCAATCGAAGATCTAGGAACAGGCCGCTCCCTAAATATTGTTTATACAAGCCTTCACGGGACAGGAATCACCCTTGCGCCACGCGCACTGCGTTTACTTGGTTTTAAATCTCTTTCCTTTGTCGAAAGCCAAATTACTGTCGATGGAACCTTCCCGACAGCACCTTATCCCAATCCTGAAGAAAAAGCGGCTCTTCAACTAGGCATCGATAAGCTGTTATCTAATGGCTCTGATCTACTGATTGCTACAGACCCCGATGCCGACCGCATGGGAGTTGTTGTATTGCACAAGGGCGAAGCTGTCATCCTATCCGGCAACCAGATCGCATGCTTGCTTTTACACCATATTCTCGACAGCGGCATCAAGACTAAAAAAGGAGCTACCGTCAAATCGATTGTCACAACGGGCCTCTTCAACGAAATTTCTCTGAGCAATAGCGTACACTGTTTCGAGGTCCTCCCCGGCTTTAAGTACATCGCTCAGTTGATTCATCAATGGGAACAGGAGCCCGACGGCTACCAATTCCTCTTCGGCGCAGAAGAATCTTATGGATATCTATTTGGAACAGATGCAAGGGACAAAGATGCCATCAGTGCCTCGACACTAATTGCTGAAGCAGCCCTATTGGCCAAAAGCGAAGGAATTACCCTGCTAGACCGTATGAATCAGCTCTATATACAATACGGTTTCTACTTAGACACGCAACGCTCTGTCAATTTCGAAGAAGGCAAACAAGGCACAGAGGCGATGAAAGTCGCCATGGATAATTTAAGAAGCCATCCACCTAAAGAGTTAGCCGGCAAGGCTATCTTGAAGATAGATGACTTTCAAACTGGAGAATCAGTAGAGATCGCCACTAACCTTAAGAGCAGTCTCTCTTTACCTCCATCAAATTTCCTAATCTACCATCTTGAAGGTGGCAGTCGGCTTATGATACGCCCCTCCGGCACAGAGCCGAAAATCAAAATTTATTGCAGTATCTCTGAATCATGCTGCAAAGGAATTGCAGAACAGTTAGACCAAGCAAAAGCAAATGCGGAATCACTTTCGCAAAATCTGCTTGAACAGGCAGCCCTTTTGCTCCTCTCAAAAAACTAAGGATAGACATGATTACGCTGGACAAGATCTCAAAAAAATATCAAAAAACTCTATTTTCCGACGTTTCTCTCACCTTTTCAACAGGAAAACGGTATGGACTGACCGGTCCTAACGGCGCCGGCAAAACAACTCTGATGAAGATCATCACGGGAACCGAAGATCCCACAAGCGGATCCGTTACACTCCCAGACCGTGTAGGAATTCTAAAGCAGAACATCGAAGCGTATGCCGACATAAGAGTATTGGATGCCGTCGTGATGGGAAATCAACGCCTTTGGAATGCCTTTCAGGAGCGCGACCGCCTTTATGAAGTTGAGACGAGCGACGAAATAGGTATGCGTTTGGGCGATCTTGAGGGCATCATTGCAGAAGAGGATGGCTACTCAGCTGAAGCAAACGCCGAGATCATTTTGTCCGGAATGGGCATCGACCATGCCTTCTTTGAAAAAAAGATGCGGGAAATCCCAACTGACAGCCAGTTTAAGGTGCTTCTCTGCCAGGCGCTCTTTGGAGATCCTCAAGCCCTTCTTCTTGACGAACCGACAAACCACCTCGACTTAGACTCAATCCGATGGCTCGAAAAGTTCCTTTTTAACTACAAGGGAACACTCATCGTAATCAGCCATGACCGCCATTTCTTGAACTCCGTTACAACCGACATCGCCGATATCGACTATGAAACGATCATCGTCTATCCCGGCAACTACGATTCGATGGTGGTCGCAAAGTCATCTGTTAGAGACCGTGCCGAGCTCGATAACAAATCGAAAGAAAAGAAAATAGCTCAACTTAAAGAATTTGTCGCAAAATTCGGAGCTGGAACTCGTGCTAGCCAGGTTCAATCGCGTATCCGCGAAATCAATCGATTGCAGCCTCAGGAATTAAAAGAGTCGAATATTCAGCGTCCCTACATTCGGTTCATCCCCTGTGAGAAGCAACCAGGTCAGATCATCTTCAAAGTACAGGGCGTATCAAAGGCTTACGACCATCCCGTCATCGACAAATTCTCCATCGAAATTAATCGCGGAGACAAAATTGCCGTGATCGGAAATAACGGCCGAGGCAAAACAACTTTGCTAAAGATGCTCGCTCAGCAACTGTCTCTCGATCGTGGACGCATTGAACTAGGTCATCAAGTGATGCTAGGCTACTTTCCGCAAAATCATGCCGAAGTGATCGATAAAGCAGAAAAAATCACAGCTTTTGACTGGCTCAAATCAAAAAAATCGGGTGTGTATGACCAGGAGATCCGCAGCGTACTTGGAAAAATGCTTTTTGCTGGAGAGGATGCGTTTAAAAATATTGGAGCTTTATCTGGTGGAGAGACCGCGCGTTTGATCATAGCGGGTCTTATGCTCACGGATCAAAACGTTCTGATCATGGATGAGCCCAACAACCACCTCGACTTGGAAGCAGTTTCCGCTTTGGGCTGGGGCCTTGAAGAGTATAAGGGAACGGCCATCGTTGCAAGCCATGACCGCTCCCTCATTGATGCCTTCGCGACCAAAATCATCGCCTTTGAAGAAGATGGCATCCACTACTTTGATGGACCCTTAGAAGAGTATATCGCGCGAAAAGAGGCAATGGCCAAGTGACCCACGGGTTCACCAAAGGCAAATTCACCTCATTAAGGCCGCATCAGCAGCACAAGCTCTCCGCAAGACTCTTGCGGGAGCTTTATGAAAACCCTAATAACTCCAACCTTAAAAGCGAGTATAAGAAATATCTGGAATGGATGGGAGTAGAAGCTCCCGCAAGCTTTGATCGGGAAAAAATCGCCGACCTTTACCATGGCCATCTTAAAGAAGCTGGTGTTTCGATAAATGAAGCCCGCTTTTTACCACGCATCGCTCAACGCGACCGTTCAGAGGCTGAACAAAGTCTTGGTTACTGTCTTTATCTAGACAACCTCCGCTCTGCTCACAACGTAGGAAGCATATTACGCACCGTGGAGGCGTTTCAATTCGGAAAGGTGGTTTTTTCCCCTAGTACTCCCTGGATCGATCAAAAAAAAGTTAAAGATGCCTCAATGGGTTCTTGGGAATGGGTTGAATGCTTGCAGACCCAACTAGAGCAACTACCCAGGCCTTGGATTGTTCTTGAAACGGCACCGGATGCCATAGCTCTTGAAGATTTCCACTTTCGAGAGAAAGGCACCTTCATTCTTGGCAACGAAGAGCTGGGCTGCTCTGAAGAGATTCTTGCTCAAGCTGATGAAGTTTTACAAATCCGTTTAAGAGGACGCAAAAACTCCCTCAACGTCGCTAACGCATTCGCCATTCTCGCTTACGCCGCTAATCAAAGAACTCGCCCCTGAATCTGCTTCTTTGTCGTGACGAAACATATTTGATCTGATGAACACGCTCACACTTTATTCATTATTTTATATTTTTATAAAACTGAAACATATTATAAATAATTAAAAGTAAACAGTTTAATACGAATTAAAATAGAATAAAGTTTACAAAATTTCCATCTTGTGTAATAATTACCTGACTTAATTTAAATAAATTAGAGATAAAATGAATTTAATTACATTTAAAGATGCCAAAGATTATCTAGATGGCACATTGAATTTAAAGGAATTAAGGTCGAAAAACGGCAAAAAATCACGCGAACGCATATTCAAAGAGATTATTTCGGTTATTTCCTTCTCTAAAGAATTAAACATTATCGAGAAAAGAGAATATCTAGAGAATTTAAAATCAAAAATTCAAAGAACTAATTCTGACAAATTAATGCCGTTGATAAAAAGAACAGAAGAGCTGACTTTAATATTATTTCCAAATATTCATTCCCATCTTCAAAAACTAGATTCTGAATACAACACAGAAAGCAACATAGAAAATTACTTATTAAAATCAGCATTCCCCACAATGTTTACTCATTTCGTTTTAAATTCAGTGTCAAGAAAATTTGACTACAGAACAAACGGAGCACCAGTAGATTTATCGATCAAATTCATACGTGATTCTTTAAGAAGTTACGTAAAAGACAAAACGTTATTTAATAACCTCGAACATGCTCTAAGAGACGCTTTTCAAATCAATTTAGTTTCAGATGATTACAATCTATTTAAAACAAATGATTTCGATAATCACAAGGGGTTATTAACATTTTTAATAAATAGAATGATAGCAGGAATAAAACCTGAGTTACAAGGAAAACCATATTCATTTATGGCTGCTCCAAATCTAAACCACAACATCTTCTTAAAAATATCTTATTCGGGATCAGAAAAGAAATTTATAGTGCAGGTTATTAATACTGGAACGGGCTCTAAATCAATAGGAAACGGACGCCTTCGTGACATAGTCTATAAAGGTGTTAGAGAATGCGACTTAAAATTACTCGTAGACTTCTTTTTATTGCAAAATAAAAACTTTTCATTTCACAAATGGAAATTAGAAAAAATCTTTAAAAGCAAAAGTTTTTCAAGTGAGTTAGGCTTTGAACACAGCTTTCAGCAAGGAGATAACTGTGTTATTAAATCATTGATGAGTTGCATTAATCAATCATTCCCTGATCGCATCGATTACAAAGCATTTAAATTTCATCTAACTCAAAATTTAATTCAGAGAATGGAAAAGGCCATAGAATCAAACTTAATTAATGAGCATTCCAGCCCAAGAATAAGTGAAAAATTAAATAACGCTTACAGAATACTAAAAAAACGAAAACTAAAAAAAGAGATCTTGGAAATAGAAAATTTAGTTTATCAAGAAAAAAACGAAGTAAAGAAACTAAACAAAGTAATAAAGGTTGTTGAGCTAACAATTCAGAATCATTTGAATCGCAGTGAAGAATTCAAATCAGAAATTGACGACCTAAAATCAAAAATTACAGAATTAAAAAATATCATCGCAGCTAAAACATTCAAAATAGATAGCCACAATAATAGAATCACTTCTAAGGAAGATAAACTAGAAAAAATTTACATAGAGTTTGAATAATAAGAGGTTTAAATGACAAATAAACTAACATTCAATACAGTAGTCGGAATGATTGAAAAAAACAACTTCAAGTACTATCCCGATGAAAACAGAGACCCAAATGATCTCATTCGCAAAAGAGTTACATTAGATTTCTATCGTCAATGTTTTAATATTATAAAAGATCACCCTGAACCAAAAATTCCTAATCTAAGTAAAAATACAAAATCAAGACAATTCTCTGCAAAATATTTACAGGTTGAAAAGCTAAAATTAGAAGCTTTAAAATTACGAAAAATAAAATTAGAGTCTTTAAAAAAGCTTGAGGCTATATTTAGTCAAAACCAAAATGATAAGTTCCTTCCATTAATAAGCTCAGTACGAAACACAATTTTAAAATTTGAAGCCGACTTCGATGGGTACAAGAAATTTTTTCAAGAAGTAAAGGTAAATTATAAATTTGAAAGAAATCTAATCCCAAAAATACTCACTCACATCGTTTTGGATTCGTTGATACTTAATGACGATGATTATGTCCGCTTAGAAGATGGCCTAACAGCTCCTGAAGGGATAGTATTCCTGACTAAAGCAATTAAAAATTTTTTAAATGATAATACTCACAATATCTCTAAACAGTCAATTGATGAATTTAAGGCAATTTTAAATGCACTTAGATTTGGTTTTCATTTTAACATTATTGAAGAAGATTATGATGTAAGTCAACCTCAACTTGAAAACCATTTGGGACTTTTAATGCATTTGATAACAAAAACATTAGAGCATGATAAATTTGTATTTATACCTCTAATGACGTATGGTCACTGCATTACTTTAGTAATATCAAAAAATCAAGATAAATATAGGGTTAAAATAATTAATACAGGGGATGGCCGCGAACCAGTAGATTATAAAACGGTTTTAACGAAATACACAAATGATTTGAATATAGATAAAAAGCATTTCCTTGAATACTTTACTTGCGAAATGATATATGAAAATGTTTCCGAAGCGGATTTGGATAACATCATAAATCATAGATTTTCAGAATATAGATCATATTCAGTATTTTCTTACAAAATCTCTAGTGATTTAACATCAGGAAGCATCAAAAGAATTAACGGTAATTTACACCATGCGCAATTGGGATACAGCTGCGTTCTCAAATCGATGATGAGAGGGATTCATAGCTCGATTTCAAGTGAAGTTGACTTCCGTAAATTTAAACTTCATATTACAAATTATTTAATTAGTCGTGCAGATAATTACAAAAATGATCTTGAGAAGATGCAACCATTAATGCCCAAAATGATCGATGACGCCAAGTTAATTCTCAAAAAGAGAGAAATAAAACTACAGATTGCTGAGCTATTAAAATCTTCTGAGACCAATCAGACGGAAGTAGATTCTTTAAAAGAAAAGTTAAAAGAACTCCCTCGAAGATTCGCTATAAAAACCGAACAGAACTAAATTAAATCTAATTTTTATTAAAAACAAGATTAGACTACTATTTCTTTTTAAATTGATTTAAAGCCGCTCGTTTGTTATTATCTACACAAAAATATCGCGGTTAAAATGAGTTTAATAACATTAGACATAACAAAAAAGTATCTTAGTGATAAAATATCGCTGAACGAAGCTAGAATATCTCATTCTGATAAAGAGAACAATGCGAGAATGAGGTCGATTTCGCAAAATGAATTTTTTCAGCAATCATTTCTCCTACTTAAAGAAACAAGAAGATTGAGCCATGAAGAACGCGTTGCTTACATAGAAATTCTATCTTCTAAACTAAAGAAGATAAAAGCTAATCGAGAACTTTCTGTAATTAAATCTAAAATACAAAATTATTTAATGGATAATTCCATAGATTTAGAAAAGATCAATCAGAAACTTGATGAACTAAGAACGCGTCAGCCGGGATTGCCTAAAATTTACCAAGAGAAATTTAATAACCTATTCACTCATTTGGTCCTGGACTCAGTCAGTGAAAAAAAACAGTTCAGAAGCTCAGGATTTAACAACATCCAAGGATTATTAAGTGTTCGGGATCTAATTAAATTATATATACAAAATAAACAAAATGCTTCATCTGATTTTAATGAAGAAGAGGGCAATGGACTCTGCAATTTGTATCTTGCATTGAGGAATGCTATCAACTTCAGAATCGTTTCCCGCGATTTCATAGATGGTGGCAAGAAATTTGAAAACCACAAAAGACTTTTAACACTGATGCTAGAGAAGACATTAGAGGATATGATTGGCGACAAATCCACTGTTCCTCCATTTACCTTTTTCTCTTTGAAAAGTAAAAACCACACGATTATGTTGAAGGTGTCTTATAATCGATCAGATAATACCTTTTCTGCTGAATTAATCAACACTGGCTATGGTTGTCTAAAAGTTGATGAAAATTACTTACACACCACAGACACTGTTTTTAATGGAATAAAAAAAGAAAAAATTTTCAATTTGATTGATGTAATTTCAACTAATTATGAAAAGTTCGAAGATTTAATTTTAGATGGAAGAAAGGCATTATTTTCTGAAGGTGTACGCATAGAAGACGGAAGGTATCATTGCACCCAAAGAGGCGGTAGCTGTGTTTTGAAGTCATTTATGAGCGCCATACATGGGGCATTTCCGAATGAAGTTTTATACAGAGAATTTAAAGTTTTTTTTACTAAACTATTAATTAATAAGGCCTCTAAGAAACGAAGAGTAAATGTGATTTCAATAGATAAGCTTTTTTTTGCTAAAGAAAAAATTCTGAAAAAAAGAGAACTTAAATTGGAACTAGCTAAAGCAGAAGCTGAGCATAACATACACTCAAAAGAGAATAAAATTGTAAATTCAAAAAACCAAAAAAGAATAGAGGAAATTAAAAGCGCAATTAAAGAGATTGATGGCAGAGAGTAATTAAGTTTTAATCTCTGATAGCGAAAAACTCGAAATCAATGTAACCACAGAGAGCGTTTTCACAAGGATTAGCTCTCTAGTCAAGGAACTCTATCCGGACCCTTGATCCATTAACGACGAGGACCCCCGGAGCCTCCTGCGCTTTAAAGCCAACCTCTTTCGAATCGATCATAAGATCGGTGAAAAGATATTCTTTAGGCTCTTCGCCTTCATGTTGAAATGTCAATCCATCCAACTTAATCGTAAAATTGGTGACCGCTTTAACTTCCCTGTAGCCTCCCTGCCTCTGATAAAGAGTCGACTGTTCTTTCGTTGCAAATGACCAGCGGCCATCCATAGAAGTTGAGATCGATTTATCATTTACACTCACTTGTGAGCCATCTTCCAAGTAATAGATTGCCTCAGATCGACCTCCGCCACTCACTCCTACTCCCCACAAGCTTCCGACCCTTATTTTTACACCTTCGCCTTCGTCGAACGCATTTTGGAGGCTGTCTAACTTAGCCACGTAATCTCCTACCTGCTTTAACACCTTTTTTCTCTTGCGTTTGAAATTCAATCTCTTCTTAACAGATGTAACCAGTTCCTCATCCTTTCCGGAAAAGCGTTCAGAAAGCAAGCGATTGAGAGAGGCTCCCTTTTGCACTTTTTCTTTCCAACCCTCAACCCCCAATGCATCGAGCGCAACCCCAAGGGCCGCACCGACTCCATAATGGCGCCATTTCATCGCATTTTCTACCAAGGTTTCTTCATTACTCTTAGCCAAAATCTCTTTCTCTAAGCCTAACATTTTTGCCGCTACGTAATCGGCCAGCCCTTCCATCCGCAATTGCATCTCTTCCCAGGCAATCGACTCATCATCGAGATACTTCACCCTCTCCCGATGGATTGCCACATACTCTCTCACGCTCTCCAATCTCCCCGTCTGGATAAATTCTCTTAACAACTCTTCTTCAAGAGCCATCAATGCAACATTTTCCCCATTTAAATGCTGACGGTAGCCATTGGATGGCCCTGTTTCATCCTCGCCAAAATTTTCGATCTGAAAGCGGTGAAACCACTCATGCGCTAAAACCTTCACCGAGCGTGGTGAGCTCATATGAAACAGAAATGCTTTTTCACCGTCAATTTCGAAATAGGGGTGCATCTTCAACTTTAAGGCTCCAAAACGATCATCTTTCGCGAATAATAGCTTTGCATTCCCCAACTTTTTTTCTTCCCAAACCTCTGAAGGCTGTTGTATGCCAAGAGCGTAAACTTCACCATCTTCAAAGGTTAGAACTAACGGCGCCTCATGCCATTTCAGCCCAGGCCATCCCAAATTTTCAGATTGGTACAGACTGGCTACCTCCATCAGCTGCTGATCTTTTGTTGCTTCAACAGAGAAAAACGTCATCGAATTTAAAATTACTAATAAACTTATAATAAATCCCTTCATGAATTAGATTTTAAACTAAAAACATTAAGATAAAATAAATTTTAAAAATGTATTAGCATATATTCTTATATATTTTACTTGAATTTAAAAATTCAATTGCTAAAATAATGAAAAAAATGGAGAAAAGATGTCGGCACCTATTTCCGTAAAACCCTCGTATCAGATGAATGTCTATCAGGCCCAACCGATTCAAAAAACAAAGCGAAAAGGGAAAAAATTGGGAAGACCTCTTTTAATTCACTTTTGTTGCAAAAAGTGCATAGAAAAATTTTCTCAGGAGTACATGTTAGTTTCACACATTTTAAAAAACCATCCAGAAAATGGGATGATCGCAAAAATATATTCCTGCGGATATAACCACTCTGGGCCGGCACGGCAATTTTACTCGCAAAAACATTGGCAATCCCACAAGTACAAGCATTCAGAGTGTTATAAACTTGAAAATTCAAAAAAAGTAAAAATTGCCATAAAAAAATATGTTAACGGTAAATGGATCAGTGCAAATTCTTATGAGACAACGCATGATTACAAAACAATCATTGATTGGTAATACAAGATAAAAAACTCAGGAAGGCTATAAGCCGGATTCTGTACCGATAGGTTTAACTACCAGCCGCTATCATTCTTCTAGAGATGCAGTCACCTGCACCTTCGAGCGACCTGTCATGGAGCCCTGCGGAGAACAGCATCGCTCCTTATCGGTCTTGCTTCGGATAGGGTTTATCGCCTCCCCGGTCTCCCGGGGTAGGGCTCTTTCATGAAAAGAGCGTTTCAGCCTGTCTCTCGGATTTCTCCAAGAGCGGATTGCTTTCTGTTACACTTTCCGTAGCCTTACGGCTCCCAGCCTTTCGCTGGTATCCTCTCCTATGAAGTCCAGACTTTCCTCCCCCGGAGCTTAAGAAGCCCCGGCGGCGATAGCGCACCTTCCTGAGCAAAAGGGTATTCTATACTTTTGAGGAGCGGCGGCGGCGCGATTTTGTCGTTGCCGCACCCGACTCTTCCAACTCTTCTGATTCAGGCCAGTAATGAATCCTGGAGCAGTGCTCGCAGAAGACCAAGCGCTCCCCTTTCCGCACCAGATTTTCATGCTGAGGGGTGAGCATGATGTGACAGCCGCTGCAGCAGCGGTTTTCAATCGGCACAACAACGCGGTCCTTTTTATTGCGCAGAAGTCTTTCATAAACCTGAAATACTTCAGGATTCGCATCTACAACGAGACTATCGCGCTCTTTTTTGATCACGCTGCCTTCGTCATTGATTCTAGAAATACTCTCGATAATTTCAGATTCCAGGGAACGCCCATTTTCACAGGTGCTTTTCAAGGTCTCGTCAAGCGTTTTTAAAGCATCTTCTGCAGCATTCAGCAGATCGATCAAATCGCTTAAACGCAGCTCCTTCACAACACGCTCTTTCTCAGCAGCTGACATTTCATGAGTCAAAGCATTAAATTCATCCAGTTTCTTCACTGCATTTTGCTGGGCTTCAAGCTTTTTGATCTTTGCGACAATGTCGGTGACTTCACCTTCATAAAGCCTCTGACTCACTTTCAATTCTGAAATTTCTGCTCCCTTGAGAGTAATCTGTTTCTCGAGATTGCTCTTTATCTCCTTGAGATTCTCAAGTTCTTTAAGCCGTTCCAGTTTTAGAAACATCAACTGGATAAGCTGCATGTCTAAGTCTTGTATTTTTAGAATCTTTTTCAAGGCTTTAAGCATGGAAGTTCCTCGAGGTTAATTTTTTCGCGCGTAGAAATACGCTACCCTTTCTTTATTTAAAATACAAGGGAAATATGAGCAACCCCAACCATTTGAATTTTCTGATCGAATCTGCTATAGGTAGCAAATGGAGGTGCGAATATGCCAGTAAAAGCCTTAGTCCGGAAAGAAACAGCTCCTTTACCAATTCCAAAGAGGGCAAAAACGCGCTTGACAATTCACTACGACTGCGGATTTCCAAACCATTTGGCCATTAGAGGAGCAGGAGCCAATTTAAGTTGGAAAAAGGGCCTCCGTCTTAAAAACATCAAGGCGGACGAATGGGTTTTTGAAACAGATGAAGATTTCCATAAGTGCGAATTCAAAATTCTCCTGAATGATGAAATATATGAATCGGGGCAAAACCGCGTTCTCGTTTGCGGAACTTCTTCCTATTACACTCCGAAATTTTAGTGGTGAAAAAGCCTCTCAAAGAAAAACTTTTGGAACCTCTTTTAGGGCAGCCTCGTTTCTGTTTCATCGGATTTGACGGCTTTATCGACCAGATCTCCTCTGCTGTTTCAAAACGGGAAATTAAAAAACTCCAACTACTTCCAACCATAGACTCATTTGCCGAAAGAATCGCAAGTTTTGCCGGAAAAAGCGGAAATATCGAACTCATGTTGAAGCAAATAAAAATAGGAGGAAATGCCCCTATTTTAGCTAATGCCTTAATCGAGGGAGGCCATGCAATTGCTCTCGCAGGCTTCTTTGGCGCCATTGAACCCAATGAACTCTTTCTCCCGCTGCTAAACCGATGTAAAAACTATTTTAATCTTGGGGAAAATGGGGCTTCAGATGCCATCGAATTCCAAGATGGCAAAGTCATTTTAGGGAAAATGGGCGCCCTAAGAGATACAACAGCTGAGACCATACTGTCAAAATTATCGAAGCCTCATGATTTACTTGAAAAGGCCGATCTTTTTGCTTCCGTCAATTGGACCATGCTGCCAATGATGAATGCATTCTGGGAGATTCTTCTTAATGAGATTATCCCGAGCCTCTCGAAAAAAAAGCGGATCTTTTTTGTCGATCTTGCAGACCCGGAAAAGAGAAGCGACGAAGATTTAGCACAAGCTTTGAATCTTCTAAAACGCTTTCAAGACCCTTTTGAAGTGCACTTGGGAGTGAATATACGGGAGTCTCTCAGAGTCGCAAAAGTGTTGGGAATTTCTGAAGAATTTGGGATATCGCTCGCAAAAATGCTCCGCAATAAGCTTGGAATTTCAAAAGTGATACTGCATCATGCGCAATTTGCCTGCGATGACTCTATGATAATTTCTGCTCCATTTACCTCTACCCCTCTTCTTACAACCGGAGCGGGCGACAATTTCAATGCCGGCTATCTCAATGCGCTGCTTTACGGATGGAGTCTTGAAGAGGCTCTGACTTTAGGTGTTTATACTGCAAGCTTTTATGTGATCAAGGGCAAGAGCCCAACGCGCGAAGAGCTTGCCTTATTTTTGGAAGAGAAGCTAAACTGACGGCAGATGTCAAAACTTACCCACTATCTCAATACAACTTCCGAAGACAAGCGGTCAAGCGCTGCTATCGCCTATCTTGCCTCTCTCGACGAGATCGGAAAAACGGCACCCGATATCGTAGCAAGCATCGAAAAGGAGCTGGAAGATCAGCGTTCTCATCTAAAAATGATCGCTTCTGAGAACTACTCTTCCTACGCCACGCAGCTTGCTATGGGCAATTTCATGACCGACAAGTATGCAGAAGGATTTCCCGGAAAGCGCTATTATGCGGGCTGCGAAAACGTCGATGCGATCGAGCAATTAGCCGTTGATGAGGCGAAAAAACTATTTAACGCGGAAGCGGCCTATGTACAACCCCACTCTGGGGCTGATGCAAATCTCGTCGCCTTCTGGGCGATCCTTACTTATAAAATCCAAAACCGCGAGATGGAACGCTTGGGCAAAAAAACGCCCGATGAACTCACTCCTGAAGAATTTGAACAGATCCGGCAACTTCTCATTAACCAAAAGGTCATGGGGCTGTCCTTAAATTCAGGCGGCCACCTCACGCATGGCTACCGTTTGAACGTCTCAGCAAAGATGATGCGATCCATCCAATATGATGTTGATCCCAAAACAGAACTTTTAGACTATAAGCAAATTGCGGAGATTGCAAAAAGGGAAAAACCGCTCATTCTCCTTGGCGGTTACTCTGCTCACACGAGAAAAATCAATTTTGCTTGGCTGAAGGAAATCGCCGACAGCGTGGGTGCCGTTCTGATGGTAGACATGGCACACTTTGCAGGGCTTGTTGCAGGAAAAGCTTTTACAGGCGAATTCGACCCAATCCCTTACGCGGATATCGTCACCTCGACGACTCATAAGACATTGCGCGGACCACGAGGCGGACTCATTCTTTCTAAAAAGGAGCTTGAGGAATCAGTCAACAAAGGCTGCCCTTTGGTTCTGGGAGGCCCTCTCCCCCATGTAATGGCTGCAAAGGCAGTGGCCTTCAGAGAAGCGAATAGACCCGAATTCAGGCACTATGCAGCAAAAATCATTGAAAATGCAGATGCACTCGCGCAAGCTCTTGCCGCTAAGGGGATGCGTATTGTTTCAGGCGGAACGGAAAACCACATCGTTTTAGTCGATGTGAGCTCCACCGGCCTCACCGGCCGTCAGGCCGAAGCAGCCTTGAGAATGGCAAAAATCACGGTGAATAGAAACAGCATTCCTTTCGATAAAAACGGCCCGCTATTCACTTCCGGCTTAAGGCTTGGAACGCCGGCTCTTACGACGCTTGGCATGGGCCCCCGCGAAATGGAAGCGATTGCCGACCTGATTATGTATGTGATTAAAGAGAGCAAACCCGCGCTGCAAACCTCAACGAATCAGCCTAGCCGCTCTGCGGTAGAGGTTTCACCGGCGGCATTGGAGAGAGCGGAGCGAGAAGTAAAAGCACTTCTTATGCGCTTCCCCCTCTACCCCGAATTTCCCCGATAAGTTATATTGATGAGTTTACACACCTTTGTGATAGGAGAATGAAATGGCAAAAAACGAAGACGCAAAACTAACAATGCCTTTGAAAGACAAAATTGAAGCGCAACTTCTCGAGCAGCGCCGTTTATTCCTTTGTGATGCCATTGACAATGATACTGCTGAAGAGATGATCCGCAAATTGTGGTATCTGGAAGCAATCGACCAGGGCAAGCCGATCACACTTGTTATCAATAGCCCTGGAGGCTCTGTTGACGCAGGCTTTGCGATCTGGGACCAGATCATGATGATTTCATCCCCTGTCATTACCATCGTAACAGGGCTTGCCGCTTCAATGGCCACCGTACTTGCTCTTGCCGGTAAAGAACGATTTGCCACACCGAATTCGCGCTTCATGCTGCATCAACCAAGACTTTCCGGTGTCATCCAAGGCCAAGCCACTGATCTTGAAATTCAAGCAAAAGAAATGCTTAACACAAAGGCTAACCTGCTTAAGATTTATGAAAGTAGAACGGGTAAAACCTCTGCAGAAATCGAAAAAGTCATCGACAGAGACACCTGGATGAGTGCTAAGGAAGCTCTTTCTTTTGGCTTGCTTGATAAAATCATTACATCCTTTAAAGATGCAGGATAGATGAATTTGTCATTTTCGAAATACAGCGCCTGTGGCAATGATTTCATCTTAGTTGACGATAGGGAGAACCAATTCCCAATCCAAAACCACGCACTGATCAAAAAAATGTGTGACCGGCAAAATGGAATAGGCGCTGACGGAATCGTACTCCTCCAAAAAAGCGAACGAGCTGACTACAAAATGAGGATTCTCAATCGCGATGGTTCAGAAGCAGAAATGTGCGGTAATGGTCTGCGCTGCCTAAGCCATTGGGTAACGCTGCTTGGAGAAAAAAGAACACGCTTCAAAATTGAATCCTTGCAAAGACTGCATCATGTGGAGATCACCTCTTCAGGTGTAAAAGCCGCAATGGGCTCACCGGTCGATATGAAGAAAGATATAAGCTTAGCTCACTTAGGAACACGCATGACCTGCTCTTTTTTAGATACAGGAGTTCCTCACGCCGTTCTATTTGTAGATAACATTGAACATATCGATGTAGAAACTTTGGGCAAAAAGATACGCCATGATCCCCTTTTTCAACCGCGCGGCACAAACGTAAACTTCGTGGAAAAAAGAGGTTTGAGTCAATGTTTAGTCCGCACCTTTGAACGTGGCGTTGAACAAGAAACTCTAGCATGCGGAACAGGTGCAACAGCTTCTGCCATCGCACTTTACACCGAAGAAGGCACAACACCTATTACAGTTATTCCCCGTTCAGGCGATCGCTTAGAAATAGCGATTGAACTGGATGCTTATGGAAAGATCTCTGAAACCTATCAAGAAGGCCCGGCAGAGTTGATTTTTACGGGATCCTACCCTTTAGACAGCTTTAATTAAGGAATCGCATGGCTCAAAAAATTAAATATCCAGAAGCCCAAAATCCTCTTATCCTACGTTGCCATCGCCTGATGGAAGCGTTTGCCAAATCAGATGATGAGCGCGATTTTTACATCGACCGCGTAGAAGGTTTCATCCTTTTTGCTGATCTCGACAAATCTGAAGAGGAACTCGAACGGCTTGAAAAGGAATTCAATTCTCAATCTGAACGTTACTGCGCTATTCCCAAGATGACATTTTATGAAACCAAAAAGATCATGGAGGGGTTCGTCAACGAAAAGGTGTATGATATCGATACGAAAGAGAAGCTTTTGGAAATCATCCAGTCCAAAGAGGCTCGTGAAAACTTTCTAGACTTCATCTACGATCATCACATTGAACTAGAAAAATGGCAGCAATACTACCAGGAACGTTCCAGAATCCGCATTATCGAATGGCTGCGCCAAAACGAGTTTGAATTCGTTTTTGAAGAGGACCTCGAATTTCCACGCGACCTCATGGAAAAAATCAAATTGCACCTTTTTGATGCAAAGGCGCCTAAAGAGGTCGTTGCAGCCCGGAAAGCGCTGTTTGCAAAAGCAAAGACTTACTACTCCAATGAATCCCTCAATCCACGCCCCAAGAGAGGAAGACCACCCAAACAAGTAGCAAAAACAGAAATTGAACCGGAAATTGCGGCAGACATTTATACTGCAGTGCCTACGCCTATTCGCCCTTTTCTATTTCTCACAGAATACACACCGGGCTCCCACGTTCTTTTCTCCCAAAAATTTGAAACAGAAGAGGAACTCATGGCACGGCGCAAAGTACCTCTTCATGGTGACCTGGGAGTCAATATCGATTCTTACAACCAAAAACTGTCTGCCATTCGCAACCTCTCTAACAAATGGATTGAAGAGGAGCGGTCAATTACAAAGCAAACTTCTACTCATGATACATGGGTAGAGGAGGAAGATGAAGATGATGAAGAGCTCTCTCTTCCCTTGAAAAAGGCGGCAAAAGCTCCTTCCAAGAAGTCGCCACCAAAAAAGGCGGCGGTACCAGTCAAAAAAGCTGTACCCGCAAAGAAAAAAGGTAAAAAGTAACGACCGATCGACATTAAGCGCCTCGAGAAATCGAGGCACTTAGACTCTCATAGAAAAAAACTAGCTACCCATCTTTCGAAAAGGAACCAAGCTTTGGCTGTACTAATGCCACCAAATCTTGTGCTTTCATCACAATGGACTCTGTTTGCAATCCGCAGTTAAAAGCTGCAAAATCTCTCTTAGCAATCTCTTCGTCATAATATGTATCAAGCTGCAAAAGCTGTCCAAAGGGTGGAATTCCGCCGATGTCAAGACCATATCGCTCCTTAATCACAATAGGATCTTCAAAATCGCATTTTTCACCCACCAACTCTGCAACCCTTTTCGCATCCAATTTTTTATGAGAGGGGATGTTGAATTGATAGTTCTTCTTCGACTGTTTGCCACGAAGGATAAGGGCTTTCACCCCCTCCTCTTTCGAAGTGCCTCGCACCCTTGCTGAATCTTCTGATGTGGGCGTTGGTTCATGCGTCAGATGCTGAAATTCAAATGATTCTTTCTTCAGCAGTCTGATGATCTCATTGCGCACATTCTCCTGGCCAAAAAAGAGATTTGCCTTGATTCTATTGCCGGCTATTCTTTTGGGATCTGATGGAAAGAGCGACGCCTCTCGAATGTTCTTTAAGCGCAGCATTGTCATTGTAAGGCGCTCTAAACCCATGCCAAAGCCCCCATGTGGAGGCATGCCGAATTTAAAAATGCTCAAATAATCCTGAAAGCTCGAAGGATCCATTCCCTTGCTCAAAATACCCTCTACCATCGATTCATAAGTATGCCGACGTTGACCTCCTGAAGTGATCTCGGTGCCGGCACATAAGAGGTCGAAGGTGTTGCTTAATTCGGGATTTTCTGGCTTTGGATAGGCGTAGAATGGCCTTTTCGAAGTTTTCCAATCAGTGACAAATATAAAATCTGTTCCGAACACTTCAGCGGCATATTTGCAAAGCTCTCTTTCCGCAGCAGGGCTCAAATCAGGCTCCTGCCTCTCATCGATACCCGTCCTTTTAAAAAATAACTCTTGAGCTTCCTGAAAAGTCACCCTTGGGAAAGCGACATCTTCGGGTGCCTTTACAAAATCATCTCCCAAAAGAGCTATTTCAACTGCACATTGCCTTCGTACGTAAGCCACAATTCTCTTTAAGCAACGCTCCTGCAAGTCCATAATCTCAGTCCAGCAGTCAAAAAAGCCCATTTCAAATTCAAACTGCTTTCCTTCAGACAAATGGCGTGGAGTATGAGAGGGCTCTGCTCTAAAAAAGGGCATTAATGCAAACACGCGTTCATTTACACCAACCATGATCTGCTTGTAAAGCTGGCTGCTTTGCGCAAGGGTCGCGGGATATCCAAAATAATCCACATTAAAAAACTCAGCACCCCCTTCCGATGAAGCTCCGATAATATTAGGGGCAAAATATTCGACCGCTTGCGCTTCATCGTGCATGAAGAGTCTGAAAGCGTGAGTTATCTCTGCTTGTATTTTAAAGACTGCTTGCAGTTTTCTGTTTCTCAAAGCAATCGGCCGATGGTCTAAAATGTGCTCCAGATCCGAAGGAATTTCAGGCTTATAATATTCTAAGGGAGGGACCTCGCGAATCGGTACTTCTACCTTTATTTGAGGATCTACCAATTCAACACCCAAAAGAGATTGCGAAGTAGGATTAACTCTCCCTTCTATTGTCAGAATTGTGCCCGGCTGCAATGTTGCAAGTGCTTCAAGAGATGACTTCTCCTGCACGACGACCTGCATCAACCCCGTTCTGTCTCGAAGGATCAAAAAATTGATCTTTCCTACTGCCCTAATATTGTTCAGCCAACCGCACACTTTGACGCGTTCGTTAGAATGATCTTTGAGTTCGCTAGCCAGAAGTCTTTCCACGTCAGTACCCTTTGATAAAATAAGCATTAAATGGTTTAATCTTAGCAACTAGAGCCAATATTGGAAAGAAATATAACAATCGATCATGCATGCTATTTAAAGCCCATCTCAAAACCGCTGATGCGTTAAAATGCTTTCAAAGCACGATCAAAACCACTGTTGCCCTTATCGAAGATTCTACAGGTGAATATGAGGTTTATTTTGAATCAAGTCAACTTGAGAACTTGCCGCTATGGCTGCAAAAGATCTGCGAGGAAATTCCTCAGGAGATTGACTGGGCCAAACAGTGGAAAGACTTTTCACCTCATTATAAAAATGGCTTCTTATCTTTAGATCTTTCGGCTTACGGTACAAAAACAACTCTCAACCTTAAGCCAGGACCCGGCTTTGGCGATCTTTCCCATTCTACAACTTTTTTAATGCTGGAATTAATGAAACGCAACCTTTCGACTTTACGAACTGGATCTGTAATAGATATTGGCTCTGGAAGCGGAATTTTGGCTTTGGCCTCTGCTTTACTTGGATCAAAACATGTCATCGGGGTCGACATCGATCTCGATGCGAATTACCACGCAAAAGAAAATGCTGATTTAAATCATCTTTCTCATGTGCTCTTTATTCATCCCGATCAATTCCATTCAATAGTAAAACCCCCACAGACAATTTTAATAAACATGTTGCTTCATGAGCAAAAAAGTGCACTTCAATCTTTAAAAATTGATTTTAAACAAATGAAGCTATTTTTAAGCTCCGGAGTCCTGAAACAACAACAGGAAGAGTATATTCAATTTCTTAAAGAGATGTCTCTCGTCCCAAAGAAGATCGTAGAGAAAGAGGGCTGGCTTGGAATTTGTGCAAAGCCCATAGTTTGAAAATTCGCAAACTATTCATTCTGATACCCAAATAAAAACAAACTAAAATTAGCTTTTAATTATTTTAGTGTTGAAAAAAAACAAAACACTCTTTTACAATAAAAAATAAGAATTGTTTATTCAAAATTAAATTAAAAAAGGTTTTTATGAGCATCCATGTAAATCCCATTAATTCTTGCGATTCCCCTAAAAAAAGAACAACTGAACAAAAAGAAAACGACCCAAAGCGAGCGCGCACAAATACAAATGAGGAAGCAGTTGATCTACTTCTTCATTTTTCAAAAACCCTATTTGAACAAATGGAAACCCCTGCACAGACGGAAACCCGTATAGAATTCAAGGCCAAAAATTCTAAGTCTAATTGCAATAGTGCTCATAAATCTTATAATAGCATGTCTTGCCATCTAATTTCTGCTCATCCTTCCGAAGGTCTCGCCGTCGTGGGCTATCATTGTGAAAGGCACAATACATATACCTTCCATAAGGAGCATATGCGTGATCACTTGCGTATTCATCATAAAATCATAGAAAAAAAGGCTCCAGAAGAATTCTCAAAGACTGTCATTTATAATAACAATAAGTGGTGGATTTACTCAGGCAATGAACCTCGAGCCGAACGGAAGGAGATCGAAAGGTTGTTTAAGATGAGCCACCCCCTATAGGATGGTCTAATCTGTTTCCTAAGAGGTCAAACCTGACTTGACATGCTCAAGCGAGATTAGGTCGCAATCAGTGGTTAAAAAGAGTTTGCATACCAATTAAAAAATCGTTATCCTGAGCTCGGGTAGATTTAAAAGATTAATTATTTTACTTTACCCCCCAAAAAAAACAATTAGGCTTTTAAAATGACGAGAGCTATAAAACACCCTCAACAATCTACCCAACCTGAAAGGCTTTCAAAGTTGCTCTCACAACGAGGCATCTGTTCGCGAAGAGAAGCGGACCGCTACATTGCGGCAGGTATGGTGGAAGTCAATGGAGCAATCGTCAAAGAACTAGGAACTAAAGCCCTTCCGGATGCGGAAATCAAGCTTGTAGGAAAGGCACATCAGCAGCAAGAGAATAAAGTGACCATCCTGGTTAACAAACCTATAGGTTATGTTTCGACTCAACCGGAAAAAGGGTACCCCGCCGCCATCGATCTATTCACACCCCAAAATCAGTACAGAAAAGGCAAAACACGCCCTTTTCATCCCTCTCATAAAATCAAACTCTCTCCTGCCGGCAGACTCGATATCGACTCAAGAGGACTCCTCATCTTCACTCAAGATGGAGCCTTAGCCAAGCAGCTCATCGGCGAAGACTCCCCTCTCGAAAAAGAGTATCTGGTGCGCGTAGAGGGCACAATCACACCTCAAACACTAAAGCAGTTACGGCATGGACTAACGCTTGATAAAAAAAAGCTTAAACCTGCAAAAGTGGAACAAATTGAGCCTGGCCTACTGCGATTCACTCTCACCGAAGGAAAAAAAAGGCAGATCCGCCGCATGTCTGCGATGGTCAATCTGGAAGTGATCAGTCTAAAACGGGTTAGAATTGGCAATTACGTTTTAGGAGACCTTCCCGAGGGCAAATGGCGCTACATCTAGCAGTACAAAATCTGAGAGCCAACTTTACCTCCTTTAACGCTCTTTCCTTTGGAGGGCTTCAGGCCAATCAAAAACTACCTGAAGCATTAAACACGCTCATGGCTCACTCTCCTGAAGAAACGAGGCTGATCACAAGAGCGTATAGGATAATCAAGGATCTTAATAATGATATAACTCCCGAGCTTTTTATAAAACAATTTACTATTAAGGACTGCATCCAATTCATCGCTTGCTACGACGATGTTCCTTTACAGTTATCTGAAGAAGTTCATGAAAATGATTATTCATTCAAGGAGTGGTCTGGAAGAAGATCTAGGGAAGTTGCAAATCTTTCAGAAAAAAGCATTGCAGAAAGGGATGTGGCGCTGCAGAAGCTGACGAATGAACTTAAAAGAGAGAGAATCCAAGCCTTATTGGGTTCTCACGACCAAAATCTATTTAATTTCTTCAAAACAGAGATAAAATCCCTTCAAAACTATTTTAACGCCATTCAGCTAGAGGAATATTTTCAGGAAATCAAACTGATCAATGATAAGTTTCCAAAGAACTTCAAAAAAATTCCGATTCCTGAAGCCTCCTCCCAAGCAAAAAACCGCGAGAATTGGGAAAATAGACTAACGCTCTGTTCGAACAAAAAACAGGCAAAAATCAATATTTCCTACCTATTCAATGACATTTTAAACAACCATTCTTTGGACGAAGAAGTGAAGTTGATTTACTTCAAAAAAACCATTTACCTCCTACTTCAACACCTTTTTGGCCCGGATAGCCTATATAACACCTCTGCAGCGACTTGGATTGCAGCGATTACCAATGCGATGCCTCACATCGTACCCAATCGAAAAGCGTCCAAAAAGGTTATAAAATTAAACAACAGCGCGGCGTCAAACAAAACGATCTTGCTCACTTTCGTCCAATCATTTAAGAACATACAATTTCTGCACCGCACTTTGTATGCGAATGCGATCGATTATTCATTTGATATAAATACTGAAACTATTCCCGACATCGATCTCAAGAAAATGAATACTCCAGAGGCATGGAATATTTTTATCACATCTCTCGGGGAATTTAATAACGTCTCTCCTCAATTAGTCTTTTTTTATAACCAATTTGCCTGGAATATCCTTGACCAATACATCGCTCAAGAGAATGCCGATCTGCAGCTTTGCCTCACTGTCAATGAAGCTCTTTTTTTAAGGCCTCATTATTTTGGCACCTCTCCCATTTTTTTTGAGATGTGTGAAAGCCGATACATCACTCTATACCACAAAATCGCAGCAAAATTGAAGCCTCAGCCCATAGACGAGATCAGATATAACATTCTAACGCGAGCAAATCAGTTCGATCTCCCGCATTCTGATCCAGTTCGCATCCTGCAACGCGATTTGCTTTTCCAATGCAACACATCAGGTCACCTTCCTTTGATGCAATGGGCTTATGAGCAATTGCGGAAGCATATTTTCAATGGGAATGATTTCGAAACAGTTCTATTCCTCTCATCACCCTCACTTTTATTAGAGCAAAGCGATACCAATGACGCATCAAGCCTCATCTATATAGTTTCCAATTGTTTACACCAATTTTCCGTACTATGCGCCATTTTAGCTAGCGGCATGAACATTAAGGCGCTACAAAAAACAAATTTGTTGAAAAGCTTAAATGAATCAGCTCGGATATGGATAAAAAGAGGATTTGAAAAATCCGATTTTAATATCCTTCAGGATATTTTTGGATCTCTTGCTCAACTGCTCCATTTACCTAATTATGAACTAAGAAAGCGTGTGAATCTCCTCTTAGAACGCATTAGCCTCAAATGCATTGAGGAGAATCAAAAATCTAGCCTCCATATGAAAAAACAGGAAGTTCTGTCTTTTTCTCTTCTCGTGTTAAATTTTAGGAAGTCTCAAGGCAACTTAAATGAAACCACTTTCAATCTTTGGTTAAGCATGAGACGATCCTACAGACGCATTCTTAACACCACTGAAAATGAAGAAGGATTTATTGAACTCTCAAGTCTCCTTATCCGATCAATCCACCCCGACTCCGACCATCAAAATCTTTTCGAAAACAATAAACACCTCTTTCGCGATTTTTTACAGAAGGAGGGACAAATTATGGCTGCACTGTTAAACCGCAGCCATTGGGCAGAATATGTCGCAGCTATTCATGAACACAATGCAGGCATACTGCGACACAATCAAGTGGACATATCTAAGTGGATCACACCCATAAAATATTCAGAGTAGACATTTTAACACCCCTCCCATAATGTAATTTTTTACTGATTGAGGGCTCCATTGAAATCCTATTCCCTTCTGAATGGAACTATCCCAGCCGTGCTTTCGCCAAGAGATGGAGAAATCGACTTTAAAGAAACTCTAGCATTTATTCGCTACGAAACAAATACAATCTCTAGTCTGCTTCTAAAGCATGGAGCAGTTTTACTTCGTGGATTCCCCATCAAAGACGCTGAGGAATTCTCCAAATCAGTTCAAGCCTTGAATATGGGAGGCTTCATGAACTATGTGGGAGGCGACAGTCCAAGAATTAAGGTTGCCGAAGGCATTTTTACTTCTACCGAAGCACCTCCGTGGCTTAAGATTCCCCAGCATAATGAACTTTCCTATTCTGCAGAATTTCCTTCTCATATCTTCTTTTTTTGCGCATTTCCTCCTATTGCCAATGGAGAAACTCCTATTACCGATGCCCGTAAAATCTTACAATCCATCGACCCTGCCATCAAAGAAGAATTTTTTCTGAAAGGCCTCAAGTACCGTTCTGCATACCATGGAGGGAAGGGATTGATTGCCCATCTGATTAAAGCGCATCGTTCTTGGATGGATGTGTTTGGGACAAAAGAGCGTGAACAGGTTGAAACAATCTGCCAAAAAAGAAATATTTCATACCGTTGGAAAAAAAATGGCTGGCTCATCCTTGAAGAGACGCGGCCTGCTTTCAACATACATCCTAAAACGGGAGAGATGGTATGGTTTAACCAAGCGCATATTTTCAAATTATCCAAACGTTTATTGGGATTCTGGCGCTATCTTGGAACAAAGCTTCTCTACTATCAACACGACACCCTTTTCCACGATGTTCAGTTTGCCGATGGGTCTCCGATACCGAATGCCTATCTTCAACATATTATGGATCGACTAAATGCTCATACAATAGCATTTCCATGGCAAAAGGGAGACCTTCTGATTCTCGACAATATTCTCACGATGCATGGCCGAGAAAGCTTCAAAGGACCACGCAAAGTCCTTACAGCGATGACGCTCCAGAACAATTGAGATCATGCAAAAACTTTACGACTGAAGGGAACAAAGGATGGGGAAGTTCATCCATTCCAAACCATCGCCATTCGGCGCATTTATGCGGCTCCATGGCTTTAGGCTCCCCTGCAAATTCATTCACAAAAACAAATAAACTGATGTAATGCCTCCCGTCAGCAGCCTGATTGTCTATCCAGGGGCCATGTCTAGTTGACAAAGCCCTTATTCCTGTTTCTTCCTCAAGCTCTCGGATGGCACATGCGTCCACATCCTCTCCAAATTCGAGATGCCCTCCAGGGCAGCACCAATAGCCTGGAAGATACCCCCCACTCCTTTTCCCTAATAAGATCTTTCCCTCGTTTATGAGCACTACGGCAACGCCCACACGTGGCCGCTCTTGAATATGCGACATTTGCACCTTAAAAAATTTAGATTAGGAGTTCATTGACTGCAATCAGGACCCTTTCAACATGCCCTTGGACATTCACCGGACTCTCCATCCATACAATTTTGCCTTCCTGATTCACCAAAAAGGTTGTACGAACAACGCCGCCGTTATCCTTACTCACACCGCAAGCTTTTGCAAAGCTCAATGAAGGATCGCTCAACAAAGGAAAGGAGAGGTGATGGTCGGAACGAAATTTTTGATGGCTCGCCCTTCCGTCCGGACTTACCCCAACCACTAAAACGCCCCTATTCTTAAAGGAGTCAAGTGTATCCTGGAAAGAGCATGCCTCTTTCGTACATCCCGGAGTATTATCTTTTGGGTAAAAATAGAGAATGAAAGGAGCCCCCTTGAAACGCTCCAAGGCCATCTTTTGCCCGTCCGCATCCTCAAGAACAAATTCTGGAATTGAATCGCCAACCTTAAGATTTTTCATATGCTCTAGTTATAGCATGCGACGAATTCCTAGAAAATATATTAACAAAAGGAATTCATGCCTCATAAGGCTGCTATCGCAAAGCTATTACTCTTTGAGCCGCCGACGCTTACCAGGTCCATAAGACTCAAACTCCTGAAAATCCTGACTTAAAGGCCTCAAGGAATCCTCTGAAACTGAATGCGCATCTTCTGCCTCAATCTCATTTAAGTCGAAATCTATCTCTTTGATCACTGCAGGTTCGGGCTCAAATTCCAAACTTAAATGGACTTCTTCCTCATTTACCGCATATTCACTTGGCGGATTGCCAAAGGATCTAGATGAATCGGCATGATGAATCGATTGATGTTGTTCCTGATCTTCTTCCTCTGAATGGGTCTCACTTATCTCTGGATTGATCTCAGCAAAGCTCTGAACAGATTGCGCTGCAGGGCTTGGCAAAATGTTTACTATTTCCACGACTTTATGAATCTCGCGATGATTTTCCCATAATTCTTCGTCAACGAACAACGAACAACCAGCGCAGCAGATTATTTTTTTATCTGTGTGAGATACAATCTCGCCATTCATCGATTTATACCGAGAGGCACTTTTGAAATCGCTTTCAGTGAATGACTCACTGTGCTCGGAAAAAGCATGACGCAACAAATCAAATTTTTTTTTACCAATCGTGAGACACCCACTTTTTGGACATAGAAATACTTCAATTCTCTTATATAGTCCTTCCTGATGTAAGCTTCTAATATGAGAACTAAATCCTGAATAAGAATTGAACAATTCAGGACTTCCTTCGACGCTCCTGCATGAAGGAGCATAACAGTTATAAGTGGATGTTGTCATTTGCACTAGAACTTGTGCTTTAAATCTCATTCTAGCTCCAAGGACTAATTCGTCTCCTTTTGCATGCTTCACCAAATAATTTGCATAAAAAATATCAGGCTGCGAAGTTGCTAAGGCACGATGAGCGGCTTTAACTGTTGCATTTTTTGACTCACAACCGATCTTGATATGACCTAATAAATTTGCGAATTGAATCTTCGCAGAATAGTCACAGTCATCCGCAGGACATTTAAAAACATTAATTTCTTCTCCATGAAGTTTTTGATGCCTGCTAAAATTACACCGATCAGAAAAAGTCTTTCCGCAACACTCAAAAGTCATATCAACCTACTATTTTAGTTTTAAAAAAAGTGATTATATAATTAAATAGAATAAAAAGCAAGCGCTTAAATTAATTGTAGCGCCAATGTTGACTAATCCTACAGCACAGTTCCTTTAAGTATGTGCATGGCTATCACGAAGTAAATAATCACACCGGTCACATCAACTACAGTGGCCACAAAAGGAGCTGAGGAGGTGGCAGGATCCACTCCCAGTCGTCTGAGAATTAAGGGAAGTAAAGCTCCAGTAAGAGTTCCCCACATGACGACCCCAATTAATGAGAAACCAATCGTGAACGCGATCATTCCCCAATGTTCGCCATAAATATTTGAAAACGCGCTCCAAATCGTCACGCGAAAGAAGCCTATGAGACCCAAAATCACTCCAAGAAAAAGTCCAGATAAAGCCTCCCGCCTCACAATTTGCCACCAATCCTTGAGCTTTACTTCACCTAAGGCCATTGCCCGAATTACAAGCGTAGAAGCCTGTGAACCTGCATTGCCTCCGCTAGAGATGATGAGAGGCAGAAAGAGCGCCAGGACAACTGCTTTCGCAATTTCATCTTCAAAATATCCAAGAGCTGTTGCTGTAAACATTTCCCCCACAAATAGGATCACAAGCCACCCGGCTCGTTTTCTCATTAGCTCTAAAAAGGGCGCTTGCATGTAGGGTTCATTTAAGGCTTCCATACCGCCAATTTTTTGCATATCCTCCGTTGCTTCCTCATTGGCCAACCTTAAAACATCATCAATGGTCACAATGCCAATCAGAACGCCTTTTTCATCGATAACCGGTAAAACGATGCGATCATTTTGCTTAAATGCATTAATTGCAGCCTCGTCCCTGTCATTGACCGACAACGCAGCAAACTGATTATCGGCAATACTTTCCACCTTTGAATGCCTTGGAACAAATAGAAAATCCTTAAGTTTAATGTCATCTAACAGCTTACCTTCATCATTAACCACGTAAATGACATTGATTGTTTCGCTGTCATGACCATAATCTTGAATGTGATCCAGAACCTTTTCGATCGTCCAATCCATTTTGACAGCAATGAAATCAGGCGTCATTAAACGTCCTACGCTGCCTTCTGGATAGCCCAGTAAAGTCAGAGTAAGAATGCGTTCCTCATAAGGCAAGAGTTTGACCAATTCATCAATCACATCTTTAGGCAACTCTTGAAGGAAGCTTGTACGGTCATCAGGAGGCAAGTCCCTTAATATCGACGCAGCCTGACTTGTGGGCAGCCTATGAAGAAGCATGCTTTGAGTGAAAGTAGGCAAAAAATCAAAAGTCTGCATGACAAGAGCCTCCGGAAGCGCTCTAAACAGCATTAGCTGATCATCCTCTGATTTAGTAGAAATCAGCTCAGCAATTTCTGGCGGAGACCATGTGCTTAGTGCCTCAGATAATGCTCCAGGAATGCCCTCTTTGATCAGGCTATCGATGCGACTATTTTTATACATAAAGTAACCATAGAATATTATTTCTAAATATTCCAATAACCTTGCTCTATTTTCAAACATTCACAAGATTGCCATCCGTATTAGGATTTTCGTCGTCTCCGGAATCGCTATTAATCGGCAAAAGCAACGAAAAGGGCACTGAATTATATACTTTATCTTTGTGTAATTTTTTCCATACATTTAGACCGAACCCAAGAAGAGGAATAATCAGAAATCCTATGCATAGAGGGATTGAAACAAAAGGAACCGCGGTCAAAGCAAGCGACCCTAATACGATAGAAGCCACAAGACAGATGATCAAAATCGTATTGATCGCAATTTTTCCTCCCTCCTTTTTAACCACCTGCTTATGATTGTGATTTTTCCTCATCCATTTTTCTATCTTGATCTCAGCAAATTTCTTGACGGCATCCATATTCAGGTTGTCACGAGACTGTTTAATTTCCATCAAAGCATTGCTAGCTGTCTTGAGGTCATCTAACCTACTGACAAAATCTGTTTTTACTTTTTCCTCTCTAAAAATACGCCGTTTCACAGCAGCTGCAGATTTTTCGGCGATCGCTGCTTTGATCTTAAAGGCGGTCTTATTGACACCTCTGCAATTTTTGAGTTCGTCTTGAATTTTTTCCAATTTTTCTTGCGATTTATTAATACTATCCTGATATCGAGCAATTTTATATTCAAACGCAAGAATTTCAATCGATATATTTTTAATTTTACGCTTTTTAGAAGAGATTGTAGAATTAAGTAATTCTTCACTCAACGAGCCTTTGGCCAAAACGTCCTTCCAAAGATTCAATTTACTATCCACGTGCGCAATATCCTGTTTTTTCGCGATGATTCTTTTTGAAGAGATAGCAATTTCAATGCTTGCCTGAATGATTTCCAGAATACTGCTGATATTACTAAAAGGCAGGACTCTTGCAAGAACCGACCCTGCAACAGGAATTTTCCCAAGCAATAGGGAAAATTTTCCAAGATCGACAACCTTAAACAGATCAAGAGTTTTTAAAATGGAGATCGGGGTCGTGCCAAGGTCGATGAGCAGAGACGTTAACTTTAGTTTGTCTCGTTTAGCTTTATGGATTTTATCAATTTTTTTTGGCAAAGAAACGATTTTCAAGATCAATACTTCGAGCGCACTTGCAATTCCTATGGGAGCTATTGAAAAATGGTTGGATTTGAATATCTCATCGTAGAGGATAATTGAATTTTTGATGAGCTTTAATAATTTGGAACGAAATTTTTCACAAAGGGTTATTTCCCTCAATTTACTGGTGAATTTCTTCAACGGACTCAGTTCATTCGACGGATTATTTGCTTCATGATAATCAAATGCTTTGACTCCGATTAAATTCATGCTATCTCCTTTGCAGGAATGATTGTATATACTTTTTAATTAAAAGTCAATGCAAAACTATTTAACCGTTAGCTCGTTAGATTATCTAGTTAGGTTATGTTCGAAGTGAGATTTAGACGCAATCAGAGGTCTGGGCTGCTTATTTATCATTTGAACAGACTGATGTAGAGACATCGTTGTAGTCATTGATGTCATCAGGGAAAGGTTCTAGGTCATAGTAAGCAATGCGCCATGTAGGGTAAATATATTCACTTTCATCCCATTCCGGAGTGAGTAGAACCATTTTTTTCAGGATAGACTTGGTCCCGGGGGATAAGAAATCGATGCTGCTTTTAACTGGGGAATAGACAATTAAATTAGGTGTCTTATTGATGTAGGCTGCCCACCAGGAGTAAGTGGACTTGGATAGAATGTGTGCCTTCAGGCGTGACATAAGAAAAAAATCTTCGATATGGTCATTACCCTCAATGAAAACAAAGTTTAAATCAGGGTAGCGGTTTGTAAAATGTGTCCGGCTATAGTTGATGCGGTCTGAGAAGATCACAAAAAGGGAATCTTTAGGAAATTGGCGCAAAGTCCGATCAAAGTAATTCCAACCGACGAAGTGCAGTCCTCTTTCATGCACAAGTTTTGAGTAGGTGCGCACATGGACGGCAACTGTTTTGGGGTGGGCGAGCAAGTCCCGGTATTTCGATTCGAGCTTCTGAGTGACTTCCTGTGAAGGAGCAAATTGTTCAAGGATGAAATCTTTATGGTGGTCGAAAAACTTCCAGGAAAACATACCTCCATCAAGGCAAACATCTTGCATACCGACAGGAATTTTTTCATAATTCACTCGCTGAAGAAGATAGTCTTTTAAAGGCACGGGGCTGTCGCTGCTATCCAAATGGAAAAAAATCCTGCCCCGATTGTATGAGATATTATCAGCATCCAGATGGAGGTCGGGAAAGAGGGGGATTAGGTGATTGTCTTTGGCATAGGCTAGAGTGGTAGCGATTTTGAACAGTTGATTACCCAGTTGTCCGCCTAGTTTAACGGATACATAGTGAAGTTTTCCATCGTCTGGTTTTTGTGGCGCAAAGGAGGGTAATGTGATCAGCTCAGAGTGCACAAGAAAGATAAGCAGGTAAAGGCAGCAGCTTAAAACAAGGATCAGTTTTTTAACGTTCATTAGCGCAAGAGTATGATCAAAAAAAATGAATAGGTCAAGTTTTCCCCTTCTTGAATTTGACTCTTTGGCCCTGTTACTTTAGAGATGAAGGCTATTTTCTTTGAAGACGAAGAGCCTTCAATCGAGCGAGAGTTTGTTTTCTTTTCGCTGCACTGATCTCGATCTCATTTCCCGTAGCCAGAGCTTTCGTATAGTTTATCTTTGCCACCATCTCCCGCTGTTTGGCTTTGTCTAATTTTTGCTGAGCCCGTGCTAGATCCGCTTGCCTTTCAGCTGTTTGTCCTGAAGGAATGACAAACACTTGGACTACAGGCAATTTGTCGATTGCTATTTCCCCTACCTTTTTCTCAATGGTCGCCTTTAGAGTTCCTTCCTTATTGACGATGCGCATTTGGTAAGTTTGATCAGGTTCAAAGGCAAGCATTTCGTCAATAAACACGGGGAGATCGTCTCTACGTGCGCGTTTTTCATACGTAAATGAACCATCCGGCTGACGAAGCATCATATTGCGGTTTTCAAAAACCTGAAAGATTCTTGCAGACACCTCGATTGTGCTTAGCAGACTAACCGGGAGATTAACTGTGAAAGATGTTTTGTCGCTCAAAAGTAAAGACTCGTTTTTATTACTCGCTGTAATTTTTAACGGCTGCTCATCCTTTTCGGAAATATTAGTTTGGATATGAGCGAAAACTTCATGAGTGCCTTTTTCCATCTTGAGGTCTACCGTTTTGATATCCCAATCTCTTCCATAGGTATAGCTACCACGCCAAGACAACTCTAAATTGACACTTCCCACCAAACTCATATCTTAACCTCTTGTTAAACATCAAAGCATGCTAACAAAAACAAACCATTGTTAGCACTTGCAATTCCTGTAGGCACTAATGAAAAGTAGTCAAAAGTTCTCCTCTGCAACCCAAGCTCTTCGCTCAGGCTGCCTTGCCAGCGATAGCTTACCCATTCCAAAGGTTATTCCTACACCCCCTAGAAGAACAAGAAAGTTTAAAATAGTGATCCAATATGAATCGGGTGCTCGCGCAGCGCCTCCCCAGGCAGACAACGCTGCTACTATCGGCACGGGAAAAAAAACCGCAACAACAAAAGCTATCATGAATGCTGTTTTTAAAGCCTTCATCTTGGGGGAAGGAGCCAAGGCATGGAAACATATCCGACAAGCTTCTTTTCTGGAGTCTACATAGGGAAGGCGCAGGGCTTTAGCACCTATCTCAGCAATTCCCCAATAGACAATGTTTCTAAAATGGGGATCTTCAAAGTCCCACTCACGCACCTCTGTTCCTTGCTGAAGGACAAAACCGAAAACAGCAAACGAAAAAATAGAATCTACCAATGTCACAATGTCGGGCACCTTTTCGCGATGAAATAAACCTTTAACATCCGTTTCCCGCATTGATCGAGATAATCTATTGCAAATTGCTGACATGTAGATAACCTCCGGTTTCACGTAAAAAATGATTCAAAACCAGGTCTCACAATCGATCGCATCGAAAATGGCAAAATTGCCGAAACCTGGGTCTGGTTCAAACGGCACTCTCAACCAGCGACATAACGAAACCGCGGTGCGCTGCCCACCATCTCCACAAACATTTTCAGCGGCCGCACCCACACTTCTCCCACGCCGTAAAGTGCCCTATACACCACCATCTCCTCGAGCGTCTCGCTATGTCTTGCAACTCCTAGAACCCGATACCGCATTCCCTTATAGTGCTCATACACCCCATCGACTCTAATACCTCTCGCCAATTCCGAGAACGGCTCCAAACTTTCCTGTTTCATCTACACTCCTTCACAATTGCACCAGAATAAGCCTCTTCCAATTTTTCGACAATTTCATCCTTATGGCTCCTAGATAGGTCCACAGTAAGCATCTATATAAAATGCTGTTTCTCCCTCTTTCCAGGCGACCCGATAAGTCACATCCATTTTAATCTCTCCAGATGATTTCGAAATTGTAATACAGATTCCGAATAGGCCTACATGAATAAAAGCACACATCGAGGCTGTGGTATAGGGACTCTGCTTATAAAAGCTTCTTTGCAGATCGCAAAAGTCCTAGAGTTTCTAGCTATGCAATTCAACATGGTTCTCAGCCAAAATAGCGGTGCTATCAAACTCTATAATCGCAGTTACTGGCTCAAAATTATAAAATTTTACGACAAATTCAATCAACAAATCGACAAATAACATTTTGCTGATCGATTTCAGACAGCCAAAGGCTTATGATGAGGTTAAAAATGGAGCCGTAAAATGAGTCTTTCCAAATTCATTGGCCGAGAAGCTGAAATGACCAGGCTTAAGGGGTTATTAACTTCAAGAAGTGCAAGCCTGATCGTTGTCCGAGGAAGAAGAAGAAGATGAAATATTTTCAGATCTTTTCTCTAGGAAAAATGCAAGCCATAAAGATATTGTAGCCTGTCTTGCAAACGGCCCTAAAGATCTTGGCCAGATCTGCAAAGAAT
>CAZSDA010000004.1:9531-102837 GCA_964605535.1 uncultured bacterium | reverse complement strand
GTTCAATTCCTTTTCTGGGCATGAAAAAAAAGAAGACCAAAGAAGACCGTAGTATAACGGAGGAGTAAAATGGCAAAAGAAGAATATAAGCGTGGCAAGCCACACGTTAACGTCGGAACGATCGGTCACGTTGACCACGGCAAAACCACGTTGACTGCTGCTATCACTAAAGTGTTGTCGAAGAAAGGTTTGGCAAAAAGCCGTAACTACGAATCGATTGACAATACACCAGAAGAAAAAGCGCGTGGTATCACGATCAACGCGACACACGTAGAATATGAAACAGATAAGCGCCACTATGCGCACGTTGACTGCCCTGGACACGCCGACTACGTCAAAAACATGATCACCGGTGCTGCTCAGATGGACGGCGCGATCCTGGTGGTTGCAGCTACAGACGGCGCTATGCCTCAGACTCGCGAGCACATCCTGCTCGCTCGTCAGATGCAAGTTCCAGCGATCGTAGTCTTTTTGAATAAAGTAGACATGCTTGGCGAAAGCGACCAAGAGTTGCTTGACCTCGTTGAAATGGAATTGCACGAACTTCTCGAGCAAAAAGGCTACCCAAATGCGCCGATCATCCGTGGTTCCGCATTGAAAGCGCTTGAAGGCGATGCAAAGTATGAAGAAGCGATCATGCAGTTGATGGATACCGTTGACGAAAAGAGCCCGCCTCCTGCTCGCGAAATTGAGAATCCGTTCCTGATGCCGATTGAAGACGTGTTCTCGATCTCTGGTCGTGGAACTGTTGTTACCGGTAGAGTTGAAAGGGGTGCTATCGCGACTAACGATACTCTCGAAATCGTGGGTCTTCGTGAGACGCGTAAATCTGTTGCAACCGGTCTTGAAATGTTCAACAAGAGCTTGGATAAAGCGCTTGCTGGCGAAAACGTCGGCGTACTGCTCCGCGGTATCGATAAGAAAGACGTTGAGCGCGGCATGGTTCTTGCAGCTCCAGGTACTTGTACGCCCCACAAAAAGTTTAAAGGCAACGTATACGTTTTGACCCAAGCAGAGGGTGGACGACACAAGCCTTTCTTTACCGGCTACAGACCTCAACTTTACTTCAGAACAACAGACGTTACCGGTACTGTGACTCTTCCAGAAGGAGTCGAGATGGTGATGCCTGGCGATAACGTGGTGATGAGCGTTGAGCTTATCGTTCCCGTTGCGATGGAGCAAGGTATGCGCTTTGCGATCCGTGAAGGCGGTCGTACAATCGGCGCAGGTACTGTGATCGAAATCATCGAGTAATGGACTTTTGGATGAAGAGCAGGATGCCTGCTCTTCATCATTTGATAGGGTGTGTAGCTCAGCTGGTAGAGCAGCGGTCTCCAAAGCCGCCGGTCGGGGGTTCGAATCCCTCCGCACTCGAAAATGAATAGAGGTGAAGCGTGGCGGCGGAAGTGAAACTGATGGACAGTAAAAAGCAGGAACAGGGACCCTTAAGCGCAAATCAGGCTAACTCAGTCAAGAAAGTGAAAATTCTTGAATGGGTGGAAGGTTTGAAGCAAGAAGTCCGCACGATTAACTGGACAAGCAAAGAAGAATTAAGAGTATATACGCAGATCGTCGTCGGTGCAACCTTCCTTTTCGGAATGGGAGTCTACTTCGTCGATTTGCTCATTCATGGAGCGCTCAATGCGCTGACATGGGTAGCGCATCTTTTAGTTGGGTAATGATCAACCGTAAATGTAGGGCGTTTGTAGACGATGCAAAAATGGTACGTAGTTCAGGTTTTTTCCTCTCAGGAGAAAAAGGTTAAGAAGACTCTTGAAGAATTCCGAGAGCAAAAAGGCTTAAAAGATGCAATTGAGGAGATCCTTCTGCCGACAGAGAATGTCTCCGAAGTAAAAAATGGGCAGCAAGTGGTCGTCGAGAAAAGACTGTGGCCCGGCTATCTCCTCGTTAAGATGCTTTTCAATGATGATACTTGGGAATTTGTCAAGAATACCCCAGGTGTAGTAGACTTCTTAGGCGGCGATAAACCTACTGCATTGACAGATAGGGAAGTGGAAGAGATTTTACGCGACCTTGAAGATAAAAAGCAGAAGGTGACGCAGAAGCACAAATTCCAAGTGGGTGACAACGTTAAAATTACCGATGGTGTTTTCGTGAACTTCACTGGTACTGTGACAGAGGTATTCCACGATAAAGGTCGTTTGAGCGTGATTGTGTCGATCTTTGGAAGAGATACACGCGTTGACGATCTGGAGTTCTCTCAAGTTGAGGAAGTGCACGACGATAGCGATCGTTAAGGTTTAAACATTATTTAGGACGCATGATATGGCAAAGAAAAAAGTTGTAAAGATCATCAAGTTGCAGATCCCTGGCGGAAAAGCAAACCCAGCGCCACCAATTGGTCCGGCATTGGGCGGAGCTGGCGTCAACATCATGGTTTTCTGCAAAGAGTTCAATGCAAAAACTAAACCGGGAAAAATCTATCCCGTCGTGATCACCGTATATCAAGACAAAAGCTTTGAGTTCATCCTGCTGGAACCTCCAGT
Source organism: uncultured bacterium (assembly GCA_964605535.1). Taxonomy (GTDB): domain Bacteria; phylum Chlamydiota; class Chlamydiia; order Chlamydiales; family Parachlamydiaceae; genus CAZSDA01. The sequence continues at coordinate 100,330 of CAZSDA010000004.1, read as the reverse complement.
AGCAGAAATGATCAAAGAAGAGGTCGGGATCACAAAAGGTTCGGCAGTGCCAAACCGCGATAAAGTCGGCAAATTAACGAGAGCTCAGGCAAAAAAGATCGCTCAGCAAAAGATGAACGATCTTAATGCTACAAATCTCGAGAAGGCTGCAAATTGCGTCGAAGGAACTGCTCGATCAATGGGAGTTGAATGCGTAGGCTAAGCTTGCGCTCTACTCATACAAAAGGAAAAAAGAAATAGATGGGTCAATCAAGTAAACGTACTCGGGAGATTGCAAAGCTCTACGACCGTCTCAAGCGGTATACTGTAGGCGAAGCAATCGCTATTTTAAAGAAGTGCCCTGGGGTCAAGTTCGACCAGTCAGTCGGCATCTCTTTAAAGATGGGAGTTGACCCTCGTAAAACGGATCAGCATGTCCGCGGAACTGTTTCATTACCGAATGGAACTGGTAAGCAGACACGAATTCTCGTCTTTGTCGAAGGTGACAAAGTCCAGGAAGCGCTTAGTGCCGGAGCCGATTACGCGGGTAACGAAGAACTGTTGGAAAAAGTGGCTGGCGGATGGACTGATTTTGATGCAGTTGTATCCACTCCAGGCATGATGCGCAGCGTGGGTAAATTGGGTAAAGTCCTCGGTCCAAGAGGTTTGATGCCAACACCTAAAGCTGGAACAGTAACTACCAATATCGCAGAAGCGATTAAGGAAATCAAAGGTGGAAAGGTTGAGTTTAAGCTCGATAAACATGGCGTGATCAATGGCGCAGTCGGAAAGATTTCTTTCGAAGACAAAAAGCTAGAAGAGAACGCACGTGCCTATGTTAACGCTGTCATCAAGGCAAAGCCTGCGGCCGCTAAAGGTAACTACATCGAGTCTTTAGTACTTTCTTCTACAATGGGGCCTGGAATCAAACTGGATCTCAAAGAGATTCAGACAGAAGCATAGGAGGCGATCACTGTGAGAGAAGAAAAGAAATATATCACTGACACAATTGAACAGGAAATCGCTCAGCACGGTGGTTTTGTAATGATTAATTACAAAACAATCACGGCGAATCGCATGAACAAGTTCCGCAGAGAAGTTTCAAAGCTTGGCGGCAATGTGCTCATGATGAAAAAGCGTATTCTGCTCAAAGCTTGTGAAAACAAGAAAATCGATATCGACTTGGATCAACTTCCCGGTCATATCAGCGTTGTGTTTGGGGGAAAAGATCCCTTTGATACCGCAAAGCTTGTTTTCAAGTTTTGTCAGGAAAGTGAAAAACAGGCAAACGTCCTTTGTGGACAGTTTGAGGGCAAGATGTACAGTGGGCAAGATGTGGAGATCCTCTCCAAACTGCCCAGCAAAGATGAGATGCGCGCACAGCTTCTTGCAACACTTGAAGCGCCGATGTCTCAAACGCTCGCTGTCATGGAAGCTCTCCTCTCCAGCGTTGTGTACTGTTTGGATAATAAGATTAAAGGCCAAGAGGGATCTTAAGATCCGTTGGTAAAATTTTTTGAAAAGTATGAGGTAAAATTGTGAGTAAAAAAACTGAAGATCTCGTGCTAGCTCTTAGCGAGCTCAGCATCATCGAAATGGCGGAACTGAAGACTGCCCTGGAAGATAAGTGGGGCGTAAAAGCCGCTGCTGCAGCTGTTGCTGTTGCTCCAGCTGCCGGCGCTGCTGCTCCTGCAGCTGCTGAATCCACAGATTTCTCTATCCTTTTGGAGAAAGTGGCAGATGACAAGAAAATCGCCGTCATTAAAGTTGTACGCGAAATCACAGCTCTCGGCTTGAAAGAAGCAAAAGAACTGGTTGATGGAGCTCCTAAGACGCTGAAGGAATCATCCCCTAAAGCTGAAGCAGAAGAAATCAAGAAGAAGATTGAAACTGCTGGCGGAAAAGTTACGCTCAAAGGGCTGTAACCTTCTAATGCCCCACCTCAAGGTGGGGCATTTAAAGTATAAAGAAAAAAGTGCATAGCGTATGCTTTTGCACTTTTTCCTTTATTCTTTAAATACGCAGAGGAGACCTCATTCATGGTACAAAGGCCGCCGCACCGTGTTAGCGTCGTTGAAAGGGAAGAGATCATTGATCTTCCTAATCTAATAGAGATTCAGGTCAAATCCTACAATCAATTCCTGCAAGCAGATGTACTTCCTGAGGAAAGAGAGCTAGTAGGCCTTCATGAGGTCTTTAGCGAAATTTTCCCAATGAAGTCATATGATGAAAAGACGATTCTAGAATACATTTCTTACAACTTAGGTGTTCCCAAGTACTCTCCTGAAGAGTCGATTCGTCGCGGCATCACTTACAGCGTCACGCTGAAAGTTAAATTCCGCCTTACTGATGAGACGGGCATCAAGGAAGAAGATGTCTACATGGGAACGATTCCCGTAATGACAGATAAGGGTACATTTATCATTAACGGCGCGGAAAGGGTTGTCGTTTCTCAGCTACACCGTTCTCCCGGTATCTGCTTCGAACAAGAACGCCATTCCAGAGGCTCTACGATCTATACATTCCGCGTGATTCCTTACCGCGGCAGCTGGTTAGAAGGTGCTTTCGATTCCAACGATCTTATCCACATTTATATCGATCGCAAGAAGCGCCGCCGTAAAATCCTTGCAACTACATTTATCCGCGCACTCGGTTTTTCAACGAACGCAGACATTATCGAAGAATTTTTCACTATAAAAAAGGTAAAAGTCAAAGGCGTAAAGGAATTTGACAAGTATGTGAGCCGTATTCTTGCTCAGGATATTGTCGATGAGAAGAGCGGACTTCATTTAGGAAAAGCAGGTGAAAAGCTTACGACAGCGATGCTTAAGAGAATGTTTGATGCCAAGATCGATACATTTAAGATCGCTGAAGATGCAGATGAGACCAGCCCCGTTATTAAAATGCTTGCAAAAGATCCTACCGACTCCTACGAGACCGCCTTAAAAGACTTTTATAAAAAGATCAGACCAGGTGAGCCTGCGACAATAGCGAATGCTCGCTCTGCAATGATGCGTCTTTTCTTCGACCCCAAACGCTACAATCTTGGCAGAGTCGGTCGTTATAAGCTCAACTCCAAGTTGGGTCTTGAAGTGACAGATGAGACACTACAAGTGGTGACGTTGACAAAAGAAGATATCATCCATGCTCTGAAGTATCTGATACGCTTGAAGAGAGGCGATGAAGATGTGTCTGTTGATGACATCGACCATTTGGGCAACAGACGCGTGCGTTCAGTAGGCGAATTGATCCAGAATCAATGCCGTATTGGCCTTGCTCGCATGGAAAAAATCATCCGCGAAAGAATGAATCTGTTTGACTTCACCTCCGATACATTGACTCCGGGGAAAATTGTTTCCGCAAAAGGACTGTCAGGTGTGCTTAAGGACTTCTTTGGAAGATCGCAACTTTCACAGTTCATGGATCAGGCAAATCCTGTGGCTGAGTTGACGCACAAACGTCGCCTTTCCTCTCTCGGACCTGGCGGCTTGAACCGCGACCGTGCAGGCTTTGAGGTGCGCGACGTGCATCCAAGTCACTACGGAAGAATCTGTCCGATTGAAACACCTGAAGGTCCAAACATCGGTTTGATCACTTCTCTTTCCGCATATGCGAAGATTAACGAGTTTGGATTTATCGAAACGCCTTACCGCATCGTGCGCGATGGCATCGTTACTGATGAAATTGAATACATGACTGCGGACCAGGAAGAAAAGTGCGTTATTGCACAGGCTTCTACGCCTCTTGACAAGCATAATATGTTCACTAATGAAATTTGCTGGGCAAGATACCGCGGCGAACAGATGGAGATCGAAACAGAGCGTGTGACTCACATGGATGTTTCGCCCAAGCAGTTAGTCTCTATCGTGACGGGATTGATCCCGTTCCTAGAGCATGACGATGCGAACCGTGCTTTGATGGGATCGAACATGCAACGCCAAGGTGTACCGCTTCTTAAACCTCAGGCTCCGATTGTCGGAACTGGTCTTGAAGCAAGAGCAGCTAGAGACTCCGGCGCCGTTGTTGTAGCTCAGGAAGATGGTGTTGTGGATTATGTGGATGGCACAAAGATTGTGATCTCTCCTAAAGATAACCGCCTGGAGAAAAAGACCTACCACCTGAAGAAGTTCATGCGTTCCAATTCAGGCACATGCATCAACCAGCATCCTATTTGCAGCGTTGGCGACAAAGTTAGAGCTAATGACGTGATTGCAGATGGTTCAGCTACGGAAAAAGGCGAGCTTGCTCTTGGAAGAAACGTCCTTGTTGCCTTCATGCCTTGGTATGGATACAACTTTGAAGATGCGATCATCATCTCTGAGAAGCTTCTCCGCGAAGATGCTTACACCTCTATTTACATTGAGGAGTTTGAACTCACAGCAAGAGATACGAAGCTTGGTAAGGAAGAGATCACACGCGATATTCCAAACGTGCCTGAAGAAGCTTTAGTTAACTTAGGTGATGATGGTATCGTGCGCATCGGTTCGGAAATTAAGCCCGGAGATATCCTCGTAGGTAAGATCACTCCAAAATCGGAGACAGAACTGGCGCCTGAAGAGCGCTTACTTAGAGCAATCTTTGGTGAAAAAGCAGCTGAAGTGAAAGATGCCTCTTTGACAGCTCCTCCTGGTACAGAAGGTGTGGTCATGGACGTTAAAGTGTTCAGCCGCAAAAATCGCCACGAGAAAAGCGAAGATGAGTTGGTCGACGAAGCATCCAGAATCAAGGATGTTCAAAAGGAATACAAATCGAAGCAAGCTGAACTCAAGATTGAAAAGCGTGAAAAGATTGGCGCGCTTCTCCTTAATGAACTGTCTCCCGGAACAATTGTGCACCGTAAGTCGGCAGATATCATCGTTGCTGAAGGGGAGTTGATCACTCAAGAGATCATCGACCATCTTGATAAAGAGGTGATCGAAGATCTTCTCATGCCTAAAAATGAGATCTTCGACACATTAAAAGAGGTATTGCAACATTACCATATCGCTGGAATGTCGCTTGAGAGCCAATACAAGACTGAAGTGGAGCACTTGAGAAAAGGGGATATCGACCTCGATCCTGGTGTGATTAACCAAGTCAAGGTATACGTCGCTACTAAGCGTAAGCTTCAAGTGGGCGATAAAATGGCAGGCCGCCATGGTAACAAAGGGGTTGTTTCTAAAATCGTTCCTGAAGCGGATATGCCATTCATTTCTGATGGTCAGTCGATTGAGATCATCCTTAACCCTCTCGGCGTACCATCTCGTTTGAACATGGGTCAGCTTTTTGAAACTCATTTGGGTATTGCTGCTAAGAAAGCAGGCATTTATACAAAGAGCCCGGTATTCGATGGATTCCCCGAAGATAAAATCTGGGAAATGATGAAACAGCAGAATCTCCCTGAAAATGGTAAATTCTATCTTCACGATGGTTTTACCGGAGAGATGTACGATAACCCGGCAGTTGTAGGCTATATCTACATGCTGAAGCTGAGCCACTTGGTGGCAGATAAGATCCACGCTAGAGCTGTGGGTCCTTACTCTCTTGTAACGCAGCAACCTCTTGGCGGTAAGGCACAGATGGGTGGTCAGCGTTTCGGGGAGATGGAAGTATGGGCGGCTGAGGCTTATGGCGCAGCTCACTTGCTTCAAGAACTATTGACGGTCAAGTCCGATGACGTCTCAGGGCGTACGCTGATTTACGAATCGATCGTAAAAGGGGCAAACAACTTAGATGCGGGCAGACCGGAGTCCTTTAACGTGTTGGTTAAAGAGATGCAAAGCTTAGGACTCGATGTCCGTACGCAAGCAGTGGAAGACCAGGGATAACTTAGAACTGTTGGAGAAAAAAATTCATGGCTGATTATTCACAGCAAGGAAGACGTCCTTCTGAGGCGCAATTTGACAAATTGATGATCCAGATTGCATCCGATGATGTGATCCGCACTAAGTGGTCTCGTGGAGAGATAAAAAAACCCGAGACGATTAACTACCGTACTTTTAAACCGGAAAAGGGAGGCCTTTTCTGCGAAAAGACCTTTGGTCCCACAAAGGACTGGGAATGCGCTTGCGGTAAATACAAGAAGATTAAACACAAGGGTATTGTCTGCGACCGCTGCGGAGTCGAAGTAACTCTTTCCAAGGTTAGAAGAGAGCGCATGGCTCACATCGACTTAGCTGTCGATGTCGTGCACATCTGGTTCTTTAAGTCTATGCCTTCAAGAATCGGTAACATTCTTGGCATGTCTTCAACAGATCTTGAAAGAATTATCTATTACGAAGAGTACGTCGTGACTGATCCGGGTCAAACTGACCTGGAGAAAAAACAGCTTTTGAATGATGCAGAATTGCGCGAAGCTCAGGAAAAGTGGGGCCGTGATGCATTCCAGGCAAAAATGGGCGCTGAGGCAATCAAGGATCTTTTGGCTACAGAAGATTTGCACGCACTTCTTGCAGACCTCAAAGATAAGCTGCGCAAGACCAAATCACAGCAAGCGAGAATGAAACTTGCCAAGCGTCTGAAAATTGTTGAGAGCTTCCTTTCTTCTGACAATAAGCCTGAGTGGATGGTTATGGGTGCAATCCCTGTTCTTCCACCTGATTTGAGACCTCTAGTTCCTCTTGATGGCGGTCGCTTTGCCACATCCGACTTGAACGATCTCTATCGCCGCGTCATCAACCGGAATAACCGCTTGAAGGCGATTCTAAAATTGAAAACGCCTGATGTGATCATCCGTAACGAAAAGAGAATGTTGCAGGAAGCTGTAGATGCTCTCTTTGATAACGGCCGCCATGGTCCTGCGGTCATGGGAGCTGGCAACAGACCTCTAAAATCCCTCTCCGAGATGTTAAAAGGTAAGCAAGGCCGCTTCCGTCAAAACCTTCTCGGTAAACGCGTCGACTACTCCGGTCGTTCTGTGATCGTTGTGGGTCCTGAACTGAAGTTTAACCAGTGTGGACTTCCGAAGCTAATGGCCTTGGAACTCTTTGAACCGTTCATCGTAAAACGCCTCAAAGACCTTGGTCTTGTTTATACGATCCGTTCTGCTAAGAAGATGATTCAGCGCCACGCTCCTGAAGTGTGGGACGTTCTCGATGAGATCATCAAGGGCCACCCAGTACTTCTTAACCGTGCTCCTACTCTGCACAGACTGGGTATCCAGGCATTTGAACCTGTGTTGATTGAAGGTAAGGCGATCCGCGTACACCCCCTAGTCTGCGCTGCGTTCAACGCTGACTTCGACGGTGACCAGATGGCTGTTTACGTGCCTCTTTCCGTTGAGGCTCAATTGGAAGCAAAGCTTCTGATGATGGCTCCAGACAACATCTTCTTGCCCTCCTCCGGCAAGGCTGTAGCGGTGCCTTCCCAAGATATGACCTTGGGTCTCTACTACCTCATGCATGACCCTCTTTATTTCCCTGAAGAACATGGGAAAAAGACACGTGTGTTCCGCGATGAGCAGGAAGTATTGACTGCCCTTAGTGCAAGCGGCAGCTTCACATGGTTTGAAAAGGGTAAAAAAGAGACGCAGCTGCTTAATTTAAAGCGGGGACTAAGAATCCACGAGATGATCAAGCTGAGAACGCCTCATGGTATCATCGAAACAACTCCAGGACGGGTGATATTCAACTCCATCGTGCCTAAGGAGCTTGGATTCCAAAACTACAGTTTGCCTAAGAAAAGAATGGGCGAACTGATCATGGAATGCTACAAGATGGTTGGCCTCGAAAAGACTGTGAAGTTCCTGGATAACTTGAAAACTCTGGGCTTTACAGAAGCAACGCGTGCCTCTCTTTCCATGGGCGTTTCAGACGTCAAAATTCCTCCCAGCAAGAAAAAACACATTCAGCAGGGACATGAAAGAGTTGCCGTGGTCAAGAAGCAGAACGAGGACGGTATTATCACTGACGGTGAAAGAAAGTCGAAAGTGATCAGTATCTGGACTGAGATCACTGATCAACTTTCCGAAGAGCTTTACACGTTGATCAATCAAAGCTCCTTTGAATACCTCAATCCGATCGATCTGATGATGAACTCCGGTGCTCGCGGTAACAAATCGCAGATTAAGCAGTTGGGTGCATGGCGGGGACTGATGGCGAAACCTTCGGGCGACATCATCGAATCGCCTATCCTCTCTAACTTCCGTGAAGGATTGTCGGTATCTGAGTACTTTATTTCTTCTCACGGTGCTCGTAAAGGTCTTTCCGATACAGCCCTTAAAACGGCGGACTCCGGTTACTTGACTCGCCGTTTGGTTGACGTCTCACAGGACGTCATCGTGACAGAAGATGACTGTGGCACATTGAACGGAATTGAGGTTTCTGCGATCCGTCAGGGTCAGGAAGAGCTGCTTCCTCTTAAAGACCGCATTTTCGGCCGAACCGTTTGCGATGACATCTACCTACCCGGCGACAGCACCAAGCTGTTAGCTAAGAGCGGCGATGTATTGACGATTAAGCAAGCGGAAGCAATCGACGATTCCGGTATCGAGACAGTGCGCATTAGGTCTGTATTGACTTGTGAAACAAGGCGCGGCGTTTGCTCTAAATGCTACGGCATCAACTTGGCTAAGGGTAAAATTGTAGGTCAAGGCGAAGCAATCGGCATCATCGCTGCTCAGTCGATTGGTGAACCTGGTACGCAGTTGACGATGAGAACGTTCCACACCGGTGGTATCGCTTCTGCGAGCATCAGCCCTGAACTAGTCGCTGAACATGAAGGTATCTTGATCTATAAAGATCTGCGAACCGTCAAAAATGATGAAGGCCAGTGGATCGTTCTCAATAAGAACGGCTGTCTTGCTATCGTTCGCGATGAAGGTCGTTCTATCGAAGAGTACAAGCGCCTTTTGGCGACGAAGTCGATCGAACCCTTGCAGATGATCAACATTGAACTTGGAACAAAGATCTTGAAAGCTGATGGCTCTAAAGTCAAAACGGGTGTCAAGTTCGCCGAGTGGGAACAGCATAATATCCCAATCATCTGCGACCGTCCAGGCTACGTCAAGTATGAAGATCTGGTGGAAGGTCTATCTACAGAGAAAGATGTGAACAAGCAGACCGGTCAGGTGGAATTGATTGTGAAGCCTCACCGCGGCGAGCTCCATCCGCAGATCTGCATTTACTCCGACAAGGCGTTTAAAGAGCTGATCGGTACCTATCCGATTCCGGCAGGTGCAATTATCTCTGTTGAAGAAGGCGCTTACGCCTCAGCGGGTCACTTGTTGGCACGTCTGCCTCGCGGTGCGATCCGTACAAAGGACATCATCGGGGGTCTGCCTCGTGTTGCTGAGTTACTTGAAGCGAGAAAACCGAAAGATTCCGCAGAGATTGCGAGAATTGACGGCGAGATCGACTTTGGTGGCAGCCATAAAAACCGAAGAATGGTGTTAGTGCGCGACGAAGTTTCCGGAATGGAAGAGGAACACCTGATCCCGCATAACAAACACTTGGTTGTTCAGCGCGGCGACCGTGTGACAAAAGGGCAGCAGCTTACGGATGGCGTGGCGATTCCGCACGAGATTCTCGAGATTTGCGGCGTCCGCGAACTGCAAAAGTATCTGGTGAACCAGGTACAAGAGGTATATCGTCTGCAGGGCGTTGACATCAACGATAAACATATCGAGATCATAGTCCGTCAAATGTTGAAAAAGGTACGCGTCATCGATCCGGGTGATACAAGCCTCCTCTTTGGCGAAGAGATTGACCGCAAAGAGTTTGAATTGGAGAACTCTAAAGTGATGAAGGAAGGCGGCAAAGCAGCGCTTGCTGCGCCACAGCTCCTTGGAATCACTAAGGCATCCTTGAGCACGGAATCTTTTATTTCCGCAGCCTCCTTCCAGGACACGACGCGTGTTCTCACGGAAGCCGCTTGTGCAGGTAAAACTGACTACTTGCTCGGATTTAAGGAAAACGTCATTATGGGGCATATTATACCAGGAGGTACAGGCTATAGGCAGCATAAGCTGGCGAAGAAGTCTGACATCTATGCAGAAGAGCTCAATATCGATTTTGAGTCCGTTCCTGTGCCCTGTATCTGATTCTCTTAAACCCCTGCCATGTTTTTGGCAGGGGTTCTTTTTTCGTTTCAATCTATTTGAGGTGTCTGGATGACTCTATGCATCGACTCCTCTGTTAGCGCCTTGTATATAGATGGTGTTCGACATCATAAATCTCTAGAATTTGATAAAGCTTTTAAATTATTCCAGGAAGCTGCAAAGCACGCCCATGTAAGAGCAACAGTCTTTCTTGGCATTTGCTATTTTGAGGGAAAAGGAGTCAGAAGGAATCGGGTGAAGGCCTTTAAATACTGGAAAAGTGTTGAAGAGAGCCATCCCTATGCGCTTTATTACATGGGAAGATGCTATGAGGCCGGTTCTGGAGTTGAACAGCATTCCTTAATGGCAATTGACTGTTATAGGCGCTCTGCCAGTAAAGGTTGTGTAGTTGCCTATAGAGAGTTAGGCTATTGTTACTTGCAGGGGCGGGGAGTTGGTCGCAATAAAAACAGTGCGATTCTGCATTTTCAAAAAGCTGCAGATAAAGGTGATCTTCCCTCGCTTCATTGGTTGGGGTGGCGTGCACAAGTGAAAGGACAAGCCATTTTAGCGACAAAATACTTTGCTTTGGCGGCTGCAAAAGGCCATGAGGAGTCATGTCTTGCCTACGCACAAGCTCTTCAAAATGGAAAAGGGTGTACAGTTAATCATGAGCTTGCAGAAAGATACATCGATTTTGCAGCGCAACGCGGCAATAAGAAGGCAATTGAATGCAAGAATGAGATATGGGAAAATAAAAAATCTGCCTGTTTGCTCGAGTTAAGAAAGTATTGGCTTCATTGTTTAGAGCAGAATCAAAACGACCTCTCTTTCATCCCCCTAGGATTGGCATATTTTTATGGTTATGGCCTTCTAAAATATCCTGACCAAGCGGAAAAGTATTTGCGGTGCGCATTGAACCCTCAGTTAAGAGACAAGATCGATCCGGAGTTACTCACGTTTCTCGGTAAAGCCTGGCTTGAGGGACGGTGTTTTCGTTTGAACACAGAAGCCGGCATCTCCTGTCTAAAAGCTGCAATCCATCGCGGAAGTCTTAGGGCAATTTTTACTCTCTGCGATTTTTATGAGGAGAGAAAAGAGATTCCCTCGCTGCTTGAGTTACTCAAGGCAGCACGAAGACGCAATCATCCCGATTTGTGGGTGCGGTTAGGTGTTTATGTAGAGGATTCGCTTAAGAGAGCCGAATATTTTCAACGCGCTAAACAGTTGGCTCTTGGACCCCAGGAACCTTTTCGCTCCTTTTACTGTTTTCCAACAGAAGAAGCTGCATTACTGGAAATTGAGCGTGCACAAAAGCATTTGGGTTACCGGTTGCTTCCTGATATAAATCAAAGTGCAAAAATCCTCTATAATCTTGGTCGAGAAAACATATGACTACCCCCTCTTCACAGGTAACTGGCAGGCAACTCTACCTACAAGGCCTTCAAATGCGCTTTGGGAAAAAGCGCCAGATACATTTCGTAAAGGCTGCAGAATGTTTCACACTCGCAGCAGAAAAAGGGCATGTACGAGCGATGATCTGCCTTGGGTATTCCTATTACAATGGTGAAGGTGTAGTGATAGATCAAAAAGCAGCCTTTAACCATTGGGTGCGTGCTGCTAATCAGGGAAATTCACACGCAGAATATCTTGTGGGGCTTTGCTACGAAAAAGGGTTGGGGGTATCTAGACATGAAAATAATGCCCTTTACTATTACCGTCGGGCAGGCGATCAGCGCCAAGAGGATGCATTACAACGACTGCAAAGCCTCCAAAGTAAGCCCTATCTACAAGATGTAGCGATTGCCTTAAAGCATCGTGAATGGTTAATTAATCGAATGCAGTATTATTGGCTTTTTGTTGAGGATAGTTCTGATTTACTAGGGTTTATCCCTTTAGGATTGGCTTATCTGACCGGATATGGAGTCAAACCGAATTATATTTATGCAGCCAATCGTTTATTGTCTATTCGTAAATTTAACGATTCAATAGATCCAAATCTACTTTGTGTCATTGGTAAATACATGCTGAAGGGGCAGTACTTTGAGAAAGATGAGCCTACTGGACAGGAATTTTTGAATTTCGCGATTAAAAAGGGGAGTAAAAAAGCCTTAGGTATCCTTTGCGCCTATTACCGAAAATTTAAAAGGCATGATGACCTTTATAAAATGCTTAACGAAGAAGCTTGCCTTGGAAATGTCTACGCTTATCAACACCTAAGCAATTGCTACAAGTTTGGGTGGGGGACCGAGAAGGATGAGGAGCTTGCCAAAGAGTACTTTTCTAAAGCTCAAGCAGTCCCAAAGGAAACAACTGTCCCTAAGGAATATCTTCATTATCCAACAGTGGAAGCTGCGTTAGAAGAGATTAGGCGTGCAGAAGAGTACCTCTCAAGACCGATTTCTGATGACCTGCAACGCGACGCCCTAATCCTCCACAACCTCCGCTTAAAGCTATAGCTATTCCGGAATGCGTAATAGGATTGGATTCAAGTCGTCTATGCGGGCAGGAGGTGTCGTGCAAGCATTTACTAGATTATGTAGAGCGCGACTTAGCGAGTCATCTTGATTCAGCTCTCTTTTTAGAAAGTCTCTTACCTCGAGAGGAGAGGCGTTGTGCCAGACGCCGTCTGAGGAGCAAAACACAAGATCGCCTGGCTCCAAGTCGAAGTGGCTTGTGGAGGGACCTTGGTTCTCTCCGTTCATTGCAAATTGACCGACCCGAAGAACTTCATCTCCACGAATAATGATCGTTCTGGTATCCCCGGTTCCGTAGAAGGCTCCTTTTATCTTCCCTTCAGTGTCAGGAAAGAAAAAGAGCATATTTGTAGTTGTGTTTGAGCGTTTAGGTATGTCTGCCTCTATCCATTTGTTTTCCACTTCTTGCATTGTTTCTCGCATCACAGTTTCTACAAGATCGCCATTAATTGAATCAGAGGCGGACTTTGCTAGAGCCTCCTGCATTCGGCGTATAAAAATGATAGGAATGTTTTGTGAAAAAAATTGAGCGCATTGATTCCCGCTATTGCCGTCATTACTGAGTGCTAAAGTGGTGTGGACAGGGCGGCCGCCTACTTGCAATTCGACATTCCCATAACTAAGCTGGTCTTCGATCTTTTTGTAAGGTTGTTTGTCTGATGTGACAGGGCTCCTTGCTCTAAGGGCAGCGGCGTATTCTAAGCTTTTCTCACCGCAGTTCAGTGTGCCTCTATCTTCGGAGGATTGCCCCAAAGTCAATTCAGTAGGTTTAACTCCAGGTTTCTCATTCAGTTGATCCGTCTTTTCTATTTCGAGAATATTAATCGGGGATGGCTTGTCATCATTTTCTGCTTTATCTACATCCGTCGAGTGCAGTGGAACGTTTCTTGTCACGGGCTTTTCGGGGACTGTATATGTTTTAGGCTGAATGATTTGTGAGGCAACCTCATTCACCTTTGCTTGCTTGCGGGGGAGGGTGCCGGTTAGTTTCTGGAAGACGGCAATGCCGCCGATGCCGCCGACGGGAATGGTGACAAGTCCGGCAAGAGCCGTGAGCACGACGACGCCAAATTTCGATAACCCGGTTAGCTTATTAAAATTGCCTCTGGCTTCTTTATTGACAGCTGGACTGAATAGATTTGATATTTTCATAATATCCCCGTGAATAAGAGATATTATAGAATTATACAAATTTTATTTGCAAATAGGATTGCTATGTCAGAGAGTGCACGAGTTTTTCCAGCTTCGCAGCGTCTTCGGCAAATTTGCGGATGCCTTCTGCTAGTTTATCGACAGCCATGGGGTTTTCGTTAAACTGCCAGCGGAATGTCTTTTCATCAAGAGGCTCAAGCGGTTGCGGAGGTGTGGTAGAAGGTAACAGTTTTCTTTCCACTTTTGCATGCGATTGGCTGAGCTCCTCGAGAAATTGAGGGGAAATGGTGAGGAGGTCGCATCCCGCAAGCTCAAGAATCTCACCGCTATTGCGGAATGAGGCTCCCATGACCTGCGTCTGAATGCCGTGCTTTTTGTAGGTTTTGTAGATTTCTTGGACCGAAAGAACGCCGGGGTCTTGAGAGGGAGGGTAATCTTTTCCCTCATTCTTCTTATACCAGTCGAGGATGCGTCCTACGAAGGGGGAGATTAAGGTGGCGCGCGCTTGAGCGCAGGCAATCGCTTGCGGCATCGAAAAAAGAAGCGTCATGTTGCAATGGATTCCCTCTTTCTCAAGAGCGGTTGCGGCGAGCGTTCCTTCCCATGTCGAGGCAAGTTTAATCAAAATTCTTTTTCTTGAAATTCCTGCTTCTTCATAGAGGCGGACTAAATCGCGTGCTTTGGCAATGCTTGCTTCCGCGTCAAAGGAAAGATGAGCGGGGACTTCAGTGGAGACTCTGCCGTCGATCATCTTGAGTATCTCTACGCCAAAATTGACAAATAGCTTGTCCATCAAAAGAGACGAGAGCGATTCTCCCTTTTTTCCCGATTTCGCCGCATATTGGAGGGCATCCTTTATGAGATGTTGATACTCAGGCTTTTGCGCGGCTGCATAGACCAAAGAGGGGTTTGTGGTTGCATCGGTCGGGCGGTATTTTTGTATGGATTGAAGATCCCCGGTGTCGACGACGATTGTTGTCATCTGTCTCAATTGTTCAAGTTGACTTAATTCAGCCATGGGATCCTCCTGATTCAAAGATCGCTTAAAGGTTCAAAACGGAATGAGATCGTAAACGGTTTTCCCCCGATTTTCAAGTCAAGGCAGGAGCGCAATCGAGTGAGAAGGAGTTTGAAGGGGATTTTGACTTGCTGCTGACCGATATCAATGCCAACAGCTGTCGTCCCTAAGATCTCTTGCGATTCCTGGATCTGCCGGCAGAGAGCTTCAAACTTATTGAGCTGCCTCACTAAGGTTGCATCATCAAACTTATACTCCTGCTTGCATTCATGGCAGCAAAGAGGTTGCTGCTGATCGATTTCGAAAAGAGAAAAGGCAATCGGGTGCCCGCATTCACTGCAGTCAAATTCTAGGCTTTTTCCTCTTTGCATTTTAAATGCGCATCTCCTTGGTTAAATTGTATACACTTAGGGGAATAAGAGGCTACGAAAAATCTTGCCCTCTGGCGCTAAATCTTTAAATCGTTATGATCGGTCTATGGATCCATCCCACTTGAAGAAGCTTACGCCTCAGCAATTGGAGCAGTTTCGAGATTATTTGGACCAGCAGGAATCTAAGCTTGCTGAAGCCTTGCTTCTTTCTACACTTCCTTCGCCGGGTCAGATGGATTCTATCCATCTGCATGGCAGTGGACATTATAGACTGACACAGGCTTTGCAAAGTGTTTCAGGAAGAATCCGCGATCTGAAAGAAGAACAGACGGTGCCCGGAGAGTGGCAAATCTCAGTCGATGCTGTGAACAAGGCGCTGTGGACGTTTTGCGATCTTTTGGAAGGGGCAGCCAATGAATTGATCCAGCACGTTCAATTGACCCGTATGAGCGACTGGGATGAAAAGCTGTATGGACTATTCCTCTCCTTTAAAGAGCTTCTGTCCCATCGGATTGAAGATACTATTTGGCTCTATCGGAGGCTTGAAGAGCTTTTTCTTTCCTATCGTGCTACGTGCAAGAAACACAAAAATCTTTGGATGATCTTTGGGAAATTGTGGGCGCCATTTGCAACAATTCTCGATAAAAACATCCTAAATAGACTGTTCAAAATGGAGGAGATGCTCTCTTCGCAATTTAAGCGATTCTCTGTTTCATATGAAGTGTTCAATACCTTTTTGCTGAATGCACGTCCTTTTGAAGAGCAGCTAGCTGCATCGGCTCGTTTTCAGGAGCTTGCTCCCGAGCAGCAGTCTCGACTGTTAAAATTGTACTGTTTTGCGAAAGTGTGGGAGCAAAACTCCAAGCAGCAGATGCTGAACAGCCAGGAGTTAGTGAGTACAATCAAAGAATTGGCAAAGCCTGGAGTGTTTTTGATTGCTTTTCGCGATTACTACAAGATTCTGAAAGAGGCGATTTTTGCGCTGAGCTATTCTTGGCAGAAGTTCGAAGATGAGAGTCTCGTTGAAGTTGCTAATCACATCAAGCATGATCTTGTCGTATTTGGCGAGCTTGTTACCTCTTATCGCGAAATTCTCCTGCGTTCAGATCCCAATCCCTATGTGAGGACCCGTTGGAGTTTTTCTGAATGGGCTTTGGGGCCCGAACCTAGAAAAACACGCGAGCTTTTGCAGCTGATTTTCGATGTAGAGATGCTTTTGCGTTGGTGCGATCATCTGCTTCATGCCATAAAATCGGAAAGAGTCGATCAAAAAATCATGAAGCGAAATGCCCTTAAGAAACGGATTGAGTTAGTCATTCATGAGATGGGGCAGCCTCTATCATCGCGCAATATGATCCACGGAAAATGCGAGGAGCTTCTTCAGTTGGTCGAAGAGTGCGATGAATTGGGAGGCTCGCTTGGCGACCTTCACATGGAGTTAACAGATCTATTTTTGAAAGCGATGCGTCTCGATGTAAAATATCAGACCTTATTCGACTTTCCAAAATTTGAGGAGCTTTATTCTATTCATGAAGGGTTTTTACCTCCTATTCACGATCCGGACCACAAAGAACGCCTGAAGCTTTATAAAGGTTCTCTGCATCATATCGAACATTGGCTTAAGGAAAGTGTTCTTCCGCGTCATGAGAAGGAAGTAGAGGTGGATGAGGCTGCAATCCAGGAATCTCTGCAACGGCTTCTCGCAGCAATTCAAAGAGGGGCACTGCCTCAGCAGGCCGATAGAGAGCTTTACTTTCAAATGCTCCTTGAATACCGCTTTCTCTTCAGTAAGTTTTTTCACCTCTTGCGCAAATATGAAGGTGAGGGAAAACTTATCCGCGGCCAATTTCTATTTGTAGACAATTATCTTGAAGCGATCGAACAGCAATTGCGCCAGTCTGCCGAGCCCAAAGCCGTTTTTAATGTGTTTTGAGCTGGCCAATGAAGAGGTTTTTTTGACTTTTTACGACGGATTTCTAAAATAATCGTCATAAAAAATTAACGAAAGGGATTCTCTACACGCCTCCTGCGCCTTATGAGGTTCCCAATTTGACGGCCGACCTCATTGAAAAGGGGATCATCGTACAAGAAGGGATTCAAAAAGCGGCCCATTACAGGTTGAACCGCCTAAGGTGATTTTTTGTGACATTTTACGACATGGTTTTACGACACAAAAGCCCTGGCTTGTGTCGCAAAAGTAGGGCGGCGCTGCGCTTTGGCCTCTTTCAGGGCCTTTGCGCAAAGGTACTAGGGAATTATTATAATGCTCTCTTAGTTCTTCTGCGGAGCGCCCCTTTTGGGGCGAGCGGAGCAGCCCGCGGCTGCTAGAGCAAAGCAAAATCGATCCGACCGAGCGAAGGCTGTGTAAGTAACACGCCGAGCGAAGAAGGGGCGATTTGGCAAAGCTCTAGCAGCTCAAGGGGCAGCAGGGGGCTCGCCTGAATGGACGAGCCGCCCGACTGTCTATTCTATTTCGAAACTTGGCTCGTCAACCCTATTCTTTCGGGCACGGGCACGGGCACGGGCAAGGGCACGGGCAAGGGGGGGCAGTTAATGGCAGTGAGAGCTATCACTTTCGGTGAAGACAATTGCAACCATGCCGCCGATGATTAGAACTCCGAGGCCTATGCCTGCGGCCATCATGCAGCTATTTCTGCAGGAGGCATAGCCATCGCCTGGATCGCACTCGGATTCGCAATAGGCGGATAGAGGGGTTTGAAGCAGGGCCGTTGCAAGGGTTGAGATAATCAGCAGTTTTTTCATTCTTTAAACCTTTTTAAAGCCTCTTCGAAGCCGTCATAACGCACTTTGGCGCTGTAGCGGCCTGCGGTCACCGTGACCTGTTCCTGCTTTAAGAGTGCATCATAAAGCATCTGTTCATTTTCAGGGGGTAGCCTGATGCTTTGGTTGCCTTGTAGAACCATTCCGCGTGAGTGGTAGGTGCGTTCCGATATAATGAGTGTGACCGGTACGGTGCCGTCGGCGTCGGGAGTAAAGGGAAGCCCATAGGCATTTAAATAGATGCGGGTGGAGTCTCCGGATTTTTGTAGTTCGATTTCAAGGTCTTTGAAAGAGCTTTCAGTTGAAAGGACGAGTGTCGAGTGCGTTTCAGATCCTGAGATGGTATCGCAATTCCAGGCGCTTTGTGATTGACATGAGCATAAAAAAAAGAAAAGGGTGTAAATACACACCCTTTTCCACTCACAACACGGTTTAAGCATTCCGATTAGTTATGGCAGTGACCGTGGGAGCTGTGGCTGTCTTGCAGAGCCACTGCAACAATTGCAACCAGTGCGATGGTACCGAGAGCGATAGCAGGAGTCAGGCAGGGAGCCTGACGGCAGTCATCATACCCGCAACCACCACAGTTATCGGAATAGGTTACAGCTTCAGCAGTGTCACAAGAAAGACAGACCATTGCCACTGTCGCGAACAGCGCAATAAGCTTCTTCAAATGTTTCATGAGAGTACTCCTTATATACATGCATTTCTTAAGTTTTGCATTCACAACCTGTATCCCACAATTTCAAAATATTTAGCAACTAATTTTAACAATATTGATGAAATACCTCTCAGGTGTCCTTCTGGAGTCGTATCGATTTTAATGATTTAATAAATTGAGGGTAAAATGATGCAAATTCTTCCTTTAAGGCTGAAGCTGTTAAAATATAGACCGTTCCTTCATGGATAAAGATGAGATGAAGCATTCTGAGATCGCCCCATTGACTTTTCATATCGAGTTGAGAAAGGCTTGCAGGGCCTGCTTGTGTTTCAATCGTTCCAAGATCTCTCCAGGTGTCTCCCTGAGACTTGTTAAATGCCTGAATAATCTTAAGGTATTCTTTCAGGGTGCCCGCATATTGTTCAGTTCCAAGGTTAATTGAAGGAGGCATCTCTTTCTTACCTGAACCTACGACCATGATCTTTACACTTTTTGGGAGTGCTTTTGTATCTGCAAGGCGCCATCCTTCCGGAGGGTCGAATGCGGCTGTATCGGCTAATAGAGTTGAATTGATCAAAAGAGCCATTGTAAATATTAAGTGTTTGAACATCATTTACCTCGTTGCAAATTAAAGCTAGATAGAGGATAAATATCTATGAAGACAACTTTTAGGTCAAAACTATGAAGCAACAAAACACCGGAAAGGACAAAATTCAGCAGATCTGCGATGCGTTGCGCAAAGAGGCTTTAGAACCTGCAAAAAAAAATGCTGCAGAAATCCTGGCAGAGGCGCAAGCAGAGGCTAAGCGGCTGATACTTGCGGCAGAATCGGAGGCCGAAAGAATTGTCGAAAAAGCGCAAAAAGAGGCGGATCAGCAGAGAATTGTTTTTCAGTCTTCATTAACACAAGCTGCTCGTCAGGGCATTGAATTTTTAAGGCAAGAGGTTGAAGAGAAGCTTTTTAATCCGCAACTTGAGCGCCTGGTGGTTGATGAGACACGCGATCCGAACGTCATTGCATCCATTTTGCAAGCCATAATTCAAGGCATTGAAAAACAAGGGCTTGGAGGTGACTTGCTCGCATTTATCCCCAAAAATATCACTCCCCAAGCAATCAACACCCTTCTTGTTTCAGATGTAAGAAAGCGACTCAAGGAAGGCGATATTGAAGTCGGCAATTTTAATGGAGGTGCAAAGGTGCGCGTTACAGGTCGCAAGATGACGATCGATATCAGTGCTGAAGCTCTCAAGGAACTGCTCGCAAAATATATGGGTAGCAGTTTAAGAAAAGTTGTTTTTGAGGCTTAAAAACGGATGGCGCGTTATTTTTACCTCATTACTTCATTAGAACCTATTGAAATAGGTAAAAAGCCTGACCTCTCTATCGAATCGCTAGACTATATACTGAAGTCTAATTTGAGCAGTCAGGATTATGAAAAAGCTGTTCAAGTGAGAAGCTATTTTGATCTGGAGAATATTCACTCTTTTTGGAGTGGATTTCCCTTAAGGGACGAAGGGAATTTCGATGAAGCAATGCTTGAAGAGGCACTTTTAACCCGTTCAGGGCTTCCTTTTTATGTTTATGATTACATGGATAAATATGAAGGTAAAGAGGAGCGACTTAAATACTTCTCGCAATTGATGTCAGCGTATTTCAAAGAAGAAATAAAACGTTCTACTGGGTTCATGAATAAGCTTTTAAAGCTTGAACGAGACATCAGGTTCGTTTTAGCCGCATTGCGGGCCAAGACATTAGGAAGAGATCCTACAGTTGAATTTCAATTCGAGGATCCACATGACCCTTTGATCGCAGATATTCTCGCACAGAAAGATGCCAAAAATTATGAGCCTCCTGAGCAGTACCATGACTTGCGAAGCCTTTATGATATACATCGCGAAAAACCATTGGAGCTTCAAAAAGCTCTGTTGGAATACAGATACAATAAAACCTCAGAAATGATCGGGTTGAAAGTGTTCACTTTAGAACACGTACTGGTTTACATCTTTCAGTGGATTTTAGCGCAGCAATGGATCCGTTTAGATCAAGACAAGGGAAAAGAAATTATTAATTCTATAGTAGTAGGTGCCGCATGAATAACAACATGAATGCTTCCGGAGTCGTGGAAAAGGCTTTTGGAAATCTTTTACAAGTGAGATTTAATGGTTCCATTCGCCAGGGAGAAGTAGCATTTGTAGTTGTAGAAGAGAAAAAGCTGAAAGCTGAAGTGATTGAGATCGCAGGAGATCTGGCTAAGATCCAAGTTTTTGAAGATACCCGTGGAGTTGATTTTAAGACACCCGTCGAGTTTACAGGAAATCTTTTGGAAGCAGAACTTGGTCCGGGGCTTCTTTCCTCCATACTTGATGGACTTCAAAACCCCCTTGAAGATGTAGCTAAAGTTTCAGGATATTTTCTTCCAACAGGCGTTTATTTGCCTCCTCTGGATAGAAAAAAGAAGTGGGAGTATGAGCCTGTTGCCAAAGTTGGACAGCACTTGAGCAGGGGAGAGACACTCGGAACAACACTGGAAGGGCGTTTTACTCATAAAATCATGGTTCCCTTCTCCCTATATGATTCTTACAAGATAACCTGGACAGCCCCGGCCGGTTCATATAATGTCGACACTGTTATTGCCAAGGGAGTGGATTCTAAAGGCAAGGAAGTGGCCTTTACAATGACACAAAAATGGCCGATCAAAAATGCCCTCCATGAGGGTGAAAAGATCAAGCCCAGTAAAATGATGGACACCGGTGAAAGAATCATTGATACTCAATTTCCAATCATTAAGGGCGGAACATTTTGCACTCCAGGGCCTTTTGGAGCCGGTAAAACCGTTTTGCAGCATCACCTCTCTAAATATTCCGCTGTAGATATTGTCGTCGTCGTCGCTTGCGGTGAGCGTGCAGGTGAGGTTGTGGAGGTGCTAAGGGAGTTTCCTCATCTCACTGATCCTCACTCCGGAGAAAGTTTGATGACGCGTACTGTGATCATTTGCAACACATCCTCTATGCCGGTTGCTGCCAGGGAATCGTCTATCTACTTGGGTGTGACTATAGCTGAATACTACCGCCAGATGGGCCTTGATGTCCTTCTTCTTGCAGATTCAACTTCGCGATGGGCACAAGCACTTCGTGAAATGTCGGGCCGTCTTGAGGAGATCCCCGGCGATGAAGCGTTCCCTGCATACCTTGCTTCAAGAATCGCAGAATTCTATGAGCGTTCAGGTGTTCTAGCCCTTCCCGATGGATCGCATGGTTCTATCACTATTGGAGGTGCCGTTTCACCTGCAGGCGGTAACTTTGAGGAGCCCGTGACACAAGCCACTCTTGCTGTAGTGGGTGCATTTTTAGGCCTTTCCAGAGAGCGTTCAGACTCAAGGCGCTATCCTGCGATCGATCCTTTGATTTCCTGGTCAAAGTACGTAGATGTGATTGGAGGGGAGCTTGATCACCTTGTTCCGGATTGGAGCGAGATGGTAAAGCGAGCGGATAAAATTTTGCTTGAAGGCAATGAAATCGGTAGGCGAATGGAGGTTGTGGGTGAAGAAGGCACATCTCTTGACGATATGCAGGTGTATTTGAAAGCGGAACTTTATGACTTTAGTTATTTGCAGCAGAATGCCTTTGATAAAGAGGACGCCTATTGCCCCTTAAAACGGCAAATGGATCTATTTAAGCTGATCAATAAAATTTTTGATAAAAAGTTTCATTTTATTACTCACGATGCCGCAAGAGAGTATTTCCTCAAATTGCAAAATGCTCTGAAAAACATGAACTTCCTTTCTTTTGAATCGGAGCAGTACCGCACTGCGTATAAGAATATTGATGAGATGGTGGAATTCGCAAAATAGAGGCTATATAGCATGAAGACAGTTTACGAACGCATCAATAACATTCGTGGCAATCTGATCACGATCACAGCCGAGGGCGCAAGCCTGGGAGAACTGGCCCAGGTGCACCTTTCCGATGGCAGAATTATTTTGGCTTCAGTCCTAAAAATTGATGGCGATCAAGTCACCTTGCAGGTTTTTAAAGCCACTAGGGGTATTTCGACAGGTGATTCCGTCACTTTTTTAAACCGTCAGATGCAAGCTACATATGGAAATGCTCTTTTGGGAAGGCGGTTGAATGGCGCAGGAGAACCTATCGATGGAGGGCCTAAAGTCGTTGGCGAGGCTATAAACATTGGAGCGACATCTTTCAATCCTGTCAAAAGGATTATCCCTCGCGAGATGGTGCGCACAAATATTCCAATGATCGACGTTTTCAATTGCTTGGTTAAATCTCAGAAAATTCCTATCTTTTCAATTCCGGGGGAGCCTTATAACCAACTCTTGATGAGAATCGCTAATCAGACCGATGCCGATGTCGTCATTATTGGAGGTATGGGTCTGACTTTTAAAGAGTATCAGGCTTTTATCGATAATGCAGAAGAATCGGGTTCGATGAACAAAACCGTGATGTTTGTTCATCGCGCAACAGATCCTGCAGTCGAATGTCTTTTAGTTCCGGACATGGCTCTTGCCTGTGCTGAAAAATTTGCGATTGAAGGCAAGCACGTTCTCGTCCTCCTAACGGATATGACAGCATTTGCCGATGCGATCAAGGAGATTGCCATCACAATGGATCAAGTCCCTTCTAACAGAGGCTACCCGGGTTCTTTGTATTCAGATCTTGCTTCCCGATATGAGAAAGCGGTTTTGATCGAGGGGGGTGGTTCGATCACGATTGTCGGTGTTACGACAATGCCTGGAGATGATGTGACCCACCCGATTCCGGACAACACAGGCTATATCACTGAAGGGCAATTTTACTTGCACGGCGGCAGAATCGATCCATTCGGTTCACTTTCTAGATTGAAACAGCTTGTGATCGGGAAGGTCACGAGAGAAGATCATGGAGACTTAGCGAATGCCATGATTCGTCTTTATGCCGAATCAAAAAAAGCCAAAGAGCGGCAAAGCATGGGCTTCAGACTATCGAAATGGGATGAGAAATTGCTCCATTATTCGCATCTTTTTGAAGAAAGAATGATGAACTTGGAAGTCAACTATACAGTTGAACAAGCATTAGATCTTGGATGGGAGACATTGGCAGAGTGCTTTGAAGCAGGTGAAGTAGGAATTAAACAGTCGCTAGTCGACAAGTATGGGCCATGGCAGAAGTCAAATTAACAAAAAATGAGCTACGCTCTCAGCAGAACCGACTAAATCTTCTTCTGAAGTATCTTCCTACACTTCAGTTGAAGAAAGCTCTCTTGCAGTTAGAGGTTAGCGAAGCAAGAGCTGAGATAGCTGCGGCGGAAGAAGTTTACTCTACAGAGAAAGCTGCTTGCGATGCTTTTGCAGCTGTGTTGACAGATAGGCTCTCTTTTCCGATTCAGTCCTGCGTTCAAGTGGAAGAGGTAAAACGTCATTACGAAAATATCGCAGGCGTTGAGGTTCCTTATCTCGATGAGATTCGTTTTAAACCCTTCGAGTATCTACTTTTTGATACCCCGGCCTGGATAGATGCTGCTTTAGCGCACTTAAAAGAGCTTGTAACCGGTGAAATTCGCCTTAAAATCGCTAAAGAAAAAAAGGAGGCGCTTGAAAGGGAGCTTAGAGAGGTGTCTATACGCGTGAACCTGTTTGAGAAAGTATTAATCCCCCGTGCTAAGGACAATATCAAGAAAATCAAGGTGTTTTTGGGAGATCAACTTTTAGCCGCTGTCGCTCGTGCTAAAGTGGCAAAGTCGAAGATCGAAATGGCAAAGGTGATCTATGCGGATTGATGTAAAAAAGTTTCTTTTTATGGGACTTGAAAAAGATAAGGCGGACTTTTTTGTCCAAGCGCAGAAAATTGGCGTGATCGATTTTATCGCTTCTTCTTCAAAAAAGCTGAGCGGGGAATCTGAGTCCTTACAGCAGTTGCAAGAAGCAATTAAAATTTTAAGAGGTCAACCCTCTATTGAGCAGGTAGACCCGGAGTCACCTTCCAGGGCACATGCGATCGCAGAGGAAATTATCGAAAAGAAGCATGCGATCGATGCGGCAGAAGAGGAGTTGCGCACCCTTACGCTTGAGCTCAGCCGTATAGAACCGTTTGGAAAATTTTCAAAAGACGATCTCGAGCAGATCTCAACCGGCGGTCAAAGGGATTTGCGCTTTTTTTGCGGCAAACAGGGCGTTGCAGAGGAGTTAAAAGAGTGTGAGGATCTTCTTTACATAGTAAGTGAGCATGGTCTCGATTACTTTTTTGCAATTCAGCAAGAATCTCATGGATACGATGGCTTAATTGAGATGAAGTTTGACCGCACTTATGAAGAGCTGCAAAAAGCGATCCATGATTCACAAACGGTATTGCGCAATTCTGAGATTGAGTTAAAGCATTTAGCGAAATACAACACCTTTTTACACCATGCGCTCGTTGAAGAGATCAATACAAGTGCAAGAGAGCAAGCTCTATCGAAAAGTGAGCCTTCGATGGAGGGAGCACTTTTTGCTGTTATGGGGTGGGTTCCTGAAAATAAAACCTTAGAGCTGCAAAAGATTGCCGAGAATTTAGATGTTCATATGGAAGAGGTTGCAATTGAAGCTGCAGATTCGATTCCCACCTATTTGGAAAATGAGAAATGGAGCCGCGTTGGCGAGGATTTAGTGCACATTTACGACACTCCCTCAGCCACAGACAAAGATCCCTCCCTTTGGGTGCTCTTTGGCTTCCTCCTCTTTTTTTCGATGATTGTGGGCGATGGCGGCTACGGTTCTGTCTATCTTGGTTTGGCTCTCTACTTGCGTTATAAGTATCCAGAATGGAAGGGCTTAAAAAAGCGCGTTCTTAACCTTTTTACGCTTCTTTGCATTGGCTGTATTGGGTGGGGCGTTCTGACCTCCTCTTTCTTTGGAATTGTCTTGCCGCCTGATAATCCTGTACGAAAGGTCTCCCTAGTCACCTTTTTGGCCGAGAAAAAGGCGGAGTATCATTTAGCAAGGCAAGATAAAACGTATGAAAATTGGCTGAAAGAATATCCTCCACTGAAAAACAGGACAAAAGATGAGTCTGTGATTTTCCAGGGTTATACAGAAAAGGATGGAATCAGAAACTATGGACTTTTAGCCTCCTTGACCGACCAGATTTTGCTTGAATTGGCGCTCATTATCGGGGTATTCCATATTCTCATTGGTCTTATACGCTACTTGCCAAGGAATTATCCCAATTTTGGTTGGATTCTCTTTCTTTTGGGGTCCCTTCTTTATTTCCCAAGCTATCTAGGCGCTCCTTCACTTTTCAACTATTGGTTAGGTGTGCCTCTTGATAGGGGAGGGGCTGTCGGCCTTCAGTTGATTGCTTTAGGAATCCCCACTGCCGTTCTGCTCTCTATTTTTAAGAATGGGCTATTGGGTTTAACTGAAATCATGAACTTGATCCAGGTGTTTGCTGACGTGCTATCCTACTTGCGTCTCTACGCCCTTGGCCTTTCAGGCGCCATCGTCAGTGCAACGATCAATGATGTCGCTTCCCTATTGCCGTTCCTACTCGCAGTCATCCTTATGGTCATAGGACACATGGTCAATATGCTTTTGGGTATTATGGGCGGCGTGATTCACGGGTTGCGTCTCAATTTTCTGGAATGGTACCACTACGCCTTTGAAGGGGGAGGAAAAAAGTTTAAACCCCTTGAAATTAAACAGATAGACTAAGGAGATCCACGATGAGTTTGAATTTCGACATGGCAGGCCCAGCATTCGCCTTGGGTCTTGCGGCTATCGGTAGCAGTATTGGATGCTGCATTGGTGGAATGGCATCCCATGCGGCAATGTCTCGCACTGAAGAGGGGCATGGTAAGTTTATTGGAATGGCCGCAGCTCCCTCCTCGCAGGTGATTTACGGCTTTATCCTCATGTTGTTAATGAGCCAGAAAATTATGGCAGGATCGCTTGCGCCTCTTTCAGGGTTGGCTATCGGCATCGCCTCAGGCTCAGCCATCATGGTGTCAGCCATCTATCAGGGAATGGTGTGCGCATCGGGTATCGAAGCTTCTCTTAAACAACCTGCCGTTTTCGGTAAATGCTTCGCGGCGATCGGTATCATCGAATCGTTTGCTCTCTTCGCCTTCGTCTTTGCGCTTCTGATCATGTGATTTCCCGTTGACTGCGGGCCTTAGCTGCCCGCAGTCTGACGAAAAAGGAATGGAATTGCTAATATAAGACTGGTCAGACTAGTCAGAAGGAGGCCTATGACCCATCAGTTTGATTGCAGCGACGGCAATGACTTATCACCTTATTGTGGTCACAGATAACACCTATGATTTTGAGAAAATTCAAGGACTCAAAATCTTCAATCCCTGTAAAAGGTAACTGATATTACAACAACCCTGAACCTATAGTGAATGTTTTAATGTAAATTAAATAATGCAATTTTTATTTAATTTCATTATAATTGCACTATGGAGATTAAGAAGTCTAAGGCTAAAGAGTCATTCAATCTTGAAGGAAAGAAGCTCTCTTCCGGGAAAGTAAAGTCGCGCATTCATATTGGGGATGATGAGAGGTTCGCTCTTTCTGCTAAAAAAATCTCTCCGGAAAAGAAAGACAGTTCGCTAGGCTTTTTTAAAAAACATCGCTATGTCAGGGTTTCGATTGCCAATGAAACATACGACGTGAATATCAATAGCATCGCTAAAAGATTGCATCTATCTCGTAAAGAGGTGCAAAAAATGGCTGAAAATGGTGATGCCTTGAAATATTTGGAGAATCGCGTCCAAGAATTAACTCCTCTCATTGATTGTTATGTTAAGTACTTCGAGAAATATGGTATGAATCGAAGGCTGCTAGAAAAAGCAACCGAATTGAAAACGCACCAGTTGATGGGGTTGATTAGAACGTCTTTTGAATATCAATCCGAGAATAAAACTCAGGAGTTTACATACGCTTGCCGCACTTGGCAGGTCATGCGCAATCAGAAGAAGAATCGATACAAGATTTTTGAGAGAACTCGAAGGTTGGGGCAAGGGGAATATGGGGAAGTGTTACAAGTAAAACCTTTGACAAATGCTAAAAAAGAGTTTGCTTATAAGGGGATCAGCCAAGAAAATATAGAGGACTCTTTGAAAGGCATTCAAAATGAGTTAGCTATTCAAGAGCATATCGAGACTAATCAAAGCCTGGATGGCCTCATCAAAAGAGATGAGACGATAGTAGGATTACCGCATAAAAAGAGGGCGTATGGTGATGGAATATTAATGCCATTAGCACAAACCTTTAAAGCTGTTGCAGAGCTTTCTATAGGGGAAAAAATGGAGATCGCCCATCAGTTACTGCAAGCAGGGCGCAATTTAGAAATTTTGAAAATAAT
Source organism: uncultured bacterium (assembly GCA_964605535.1). Lineage (GTDB taxonomy): Bacteria > Chlamydiota > Chlamydiia > Chlamydiales > Parachlamydiaceae > CAZSDA01. Next base: position 72,540 of record CAZSDA010000004.1, on the reverse strand, counting down.
TCATTTTGATATCAAAGCGGATAACCTTTTATTTTTTGAAGAGAATGGGCACTGGCGTGTGGAACTTGCCGATTTTGGTGGTTCTTCGTTTCAGAACCGAGACACAAATACAGTGAACATCGAAGGTTTTACCGTTTCCCCTTTTGCTTCTGATTATAATAAACTCCTGCCCCTTAAAGAGCGTCAACTTAAGCATGAAAATGAGATTTCCTATACGCCTGATTTGCATCAGATCGATCTCTTTTCGATGGGCGTGCTCTTTTATGAGTTGTTTTCGGAAAAAGAATTTGATGAGGATGTGATTCCATGCAATCGTCATGGCTTTCCAATGATTGGCCGATTAGATGTCGATAAGTTTAATAATAATTTGGCAGCTAAAGGTGTCTCGGTGCATATGCAAAATCTTATTTTAAATATGCTTCAACAAAATGAACAATCGTCTTTTGATCGGACATTAAACGAGTTTGAAGTCTTTATTAAGACTTGAAGCTAAAATTGCAAAATAAATAATTTTTGATACAATCAATCTTGCATATAGGAGGAGATCGGTATGGATCCATCGCAAGCTCCGGTTAAATACAAGAACGGGCAAAATGATTATACTTTCGCAAAAAACGAATCTGTATCTGGGGATCCTTATGACTTGAGTCGTGAAGCACTCGGGTTAAAAAAACGTTCTATTAGGCGAGAGGCTATTTTCAATGCTTTTGACCGCATCGCAAGACTGTTTACTCCTCACAAATTTATCGTTATAGATCAACCCAACTTGGGTTGGTGGGAAAAGCGTCGCATTATTGATAAAGTGGCTGGGTTCACGTTATTCAAAAGGGTGAAATATATTACTCGAGAGGAGGCTTTAAATCTTGCAAAGCAAGGAAAATTAAATGGGCAAAGGGTTTTTGACATTTTTTATCAAACGAGTGAGGGAACGAATTTTACGATGACCTTGCATATGCCACTTTTTGAAGCCTCACTTGGGGGGAAAAATTTTAAATATTGTTTAGCAATTCCATCAAGCGAAGTCGTTGGTAGCAGGACACATCTTATTACCTCGGGTCAGTTATATGTATATAAAAAGCAGCTGTATGATCTAAGTCCCGAGGAGAAACGTTATCGTAGAAGAGCGCGCGAAAAATTAATGCACGGCGTCGAGCCTAAATATCGCAATTATAAGTGAGTCAGGAGTCGTTCACGCCATCAGGGGTTTAAATCTGTAGTTTGATCCGAAAGATCAATCGGCTCCTTCCAGAGGATGTGGCGCTGTTCTTTGATGAGGCAGGAATCGCCGTAGAGGCGGATGCGGTAGGAGAAGACGCCTCCCTTTTCGTAATAATCCTCGTTGATTAGAGGGAAGAGATAGACGCCGTTTGCGGTTTCGACGGGGACCGTGAAGTGGTCAAAGGTGCCATTTTCAAAGGCAAGTTCAATTTCCAGGTAAAGGCATTGGTAGGGGGCGCTTTTGGGAAGCGACCAGTTGATGTGCAGCTTTTCGCCTACGTCGGGGCAGAAAAGTCTCGGGTCGGGTGTATTGATTTTGTAACTGGGAAGGGTTTGAAAGCTGATGTATTCCGTAAAAACAGTGAGTTGTTCCCGTCCGCAGGCGCATAAGAAGAGAAGAGGAAGCAAGCGAAGCATCAAAGGGCCCCTAAAACGAGCGATTCTGTCTCTTGCCAGCTTAGACAAGGGTCAGTGATCGAGAGGCCAAATTTGAGGGCGCTTGGATCTTTTGAGTGCGGTTGATTGCCCGATTCTAGATAGCTTTCGATCATCACGCCCCGAATGGCGGAATTGCCTTTGCCGTGCTGTTCGAGGGCGGCGGCAAAACCTTTAGGTTGTAAGTAGTGCTTTTTTTCTGAGTTATCATGAGAGCAGTCGATCAAAATTCTTAAAGGGAGCTGCGCCTTTTTTAGAAATTCGATCGCCGAAGCAATCGAGGATTCATCGTAGTTGGGTTTCCCGTCTCCTCCTCGAAGGACGATGTGTGCATCGGGGTTTCCCTTTGAATGGGTGAGAGAAAGCTGGCCATCCTGGTCTGGCGCAAGGAATGTGTGAGAGTGCATAGCCTGGAGACATCCATTCACGGCAGTGCTGATATTGCCCCCTGTGCAGTTCTTGAAGGCTATGGGCATGGGAAGAGCTGAGGCCATTTGTCTGTGGACTTGGGATGCAGAGGTGCGAGCTCCTATGCATGCCCATGAGATCAGGTCGCCATTATAGAGCGCTGTAAGAGGGTCGAGAAATTCGCAGGCTGCGGGCATTTGCAGCTCTGAAAGGTTAAGGAGCAGCTTCCGAGCGGCATGGATTCCTTCCTCAATTCTGTGTGAACCATCAAGGTAGGGATCATGCAATAACCCCTTCCAGCCGAGTGCCGTGCGGGGCTTTTCGACATAGGCACGCATCACGACGAGGAATCGCTTTTCAACAGCCTTTGAAAGCTCTTTGAGGCGTTTTGCGTATTCGATGGCTCCGTCAATATCATGAATGGAGCAGGGGCCTGCAATTAAAAGCAGCCGATCGTCGACGCGATTCAACACGTCACGGATTTGCTGCCTCGTCCGGTCGATGAAGACGTTAGCCGCCTCTGTTAACGGCAATTTAGATTTCAGCTCTCTTGGGCTAATAACTTGTGATTGTGTCATCTTGCACTATTTTGTACACTTGCGTCTATCATGAAGCAAGTTCCTATAAAGAAGCAATGGCGTGTTTTACTTCCCGATGGGGAAATGTCGGAAGAGTGCGCAAAGAGCGCTACTCAATGGGGTTTTAATGCTATCGCACAGTACAAATTTACCGGCAATTTGCCTTTGGATACGATCACAAGGGTGGATGCTCCCTCATATTCACCTTTTCATGAATCTTATGAGCAGTGGATAGACAGTATCGCTAAAAACGAACGGCTGCTTTACAGAAGCGCTCTTTTCGAACTTGACTTACGCAAGGAGCTCCTAAAGCGTGCGCTATTGCCGGTTGAACTTCATCTGCTCGAGATAAAACTTCTTCAAGAGAAAATGGCTGGAAGGGCTATTTTTTATCTCTTACCGGATAAGAATCCTGAAACATACGGATTTTCCGGCCGCCATTTTGAGATATTACTTAATGGGGTTGGAAAGAATACTTTCCTTCTGTTTTCTTCCACAGTTGGAGAGCCCTGCAGATTGGATCTTCCCGCCCATCCACTCCTTTCTCATCCTTCTGAGCAGATCATTCCTGTTTTAGATGCGCAGCCCATGAAACCAATTGAGGGAGAGTGGCCCTATTTGCATGCCTATGAAGAGCGTAATAGTTTCTTTGTCAAAACGCCTTCTTCCTTTATTCAAGGATCGGTTTTGCAGCGTCAATTGGAACATTTGATCTTCCGCGGGCCCGTTGAGCTAAAGCTTGATAAGCGCTTCTGTTTTTTACAGGCATTGGCTCAGGGTAGAGAGGGGATGCCTCAAGAGGAATTCCGCCTTTTTGGAGAGATGCTGATTGCAGAGATGCGCTTCGAAGAGAAAAGAGGCGAGAATTTAGGGCATGCACAGAAAAAGGCGCTGCTGATAAAGGCTTATGAAAAATTAAATGTTCCTGTTCCGATCCATTTGAAGCTGACTCATGATACTTAGCGCTGCAATTGGAGCTGTTTCTGTTCTTAGAATATTCCAGTGAAGTGAGATGCCTTGCGCCTTGAGTTTCAATAGTGCTTCCACCTCGTTCATAGAAAAACCACTTTCTGGGCCTATCGCAAAAATGGCTCCTTTCTGATGAGCAGGCGACCAAGCAGAAAGAAGTGTAGGGGCACCCGGCCTCAAATCTCCAAAAAAGAGAGGCAATTCTGTGTGCTGCCATTCCGAGAGCGGCTTTTGGAATTTGAGATGCGGAAGATAGAGCCTTCCGCACTGCTTCATGGCAGCAATCATGATCCTCTTAAGTCTTTCGGTCTGATGGTCGCTATAGGCGCATTTTTCGCTTTTGTCACCCGGGAACAGCCATAGTTCTGTCATCCCAAGTTCCGTTGCCTTTTCTACGATCATATCGAGCTTTGCAAAGCGGGGAGAAGCTTGGGCGATGATCAAAGAGAAGGAGGGAGGGGGTTGCTTGAGAATGCGTTCAATATTCACCGTAGCGGATTTTTTTCGAGTAGTTGCCAAAACAGCTTCTGCAAGTTCTCCAAAGCCGTTAACAAGGTCTAATCGCGCACCCTCTTTCAATCTCATGACATGAATGATATGGTGAGCTTCATCACCTTCTATCTCTACGGGGCCCTCAGCAAGAGGCTTGGGTAAATAAAATCGATTTTCAGCCATTTTTTAAGAGGAGGAAGGAACGACCGAGATTCCATTTTGTTCTAATCGCACATCGAGTTGCAGCCTGCGGTCCGGCGCTGTATAAAGGGTTAATTTCTCTGTAAACATTCTGAAGCGGTCTCTTAGATGCGCTTCTCGTTTTTTGGTGTGACGGGGATTGTTATTGCGCAAGCCACTGCTGTTTTGAGCGATAATGGCATTGACATAGGCATCTTCCATTGCCTTAGCATCGATCAGTTGCAGACTCCAATCGAGTTGGGGGTGATCTTCTTTCTCCTCGGCGACAATCACAATCTCAAGGTTCTTTTTAACAGTGTCGATATAGAGCCTGCTGACATCTCGTACAAACAGGGGGGTAGACAGGTAGAAGATTCCCTCTTTGCCCTTAACTTTGCCATCGGGCAAAACTGGGGTCGTTTTAGGATTGAGTCGATCGACCGATATGAGTGGATAGAAAGGGGAGAGCAGTAGGTCTGATTCGAGAGGAATATACTCCCTCCTAATAAAGTCGATGTGCAGATTTTGCGCTTCAGGGTCATTGATTTCTTCGACGATGCCGCCTTTGAGATTCAATGAGATTTTTTTCCAATGGGGTGGAATGAAGTAATTCACTTCATCGTCGTGAAAGTTGTCCTTTGTCGTTTTAATCTTATCCAAGTCTAGTTTTGAGATTTGACTCAAGTCCAAGGTGAGATCGATTCCATTGTGGACTAGCTGTTGCACCTGCTCTTGAGGGCCGATCACGGTATGCTTGAATTCGCGCGGCCACACGTCGAGGTACTCATATCCGGGCGGGGCAATGCCTTCAGGATCATTTACCCTAATGGGAACTTGAGCGCTGACCAGAGGGCTAATTTTTAAGACGAGCTCGGGGTGTTGGACGTCGGTGATGTTATGACCAAGATCGATGGAAGGATTTAAGCTGACCAGATGCTTTTTGCCGATTTTGACGACCCAATCGTTCTGCTGGATTTCAGAGGCGTCCAAAACCACCTCGATATCGCCCGGCTCTAACTGTTCAATCACATTTTTTGAACCACTTAATGTGAGAGGGAGCCGTTTTCCAATGATCCCATTCGGTTGGATATTAGGAACAGTTTTATCTTCAGGCAAATTGATGATGCGAATCGGAACATGGGAAATCGTTTTGGTTTCAGTAATGGATTGGTTCACGAAAATCCAGATGACGATAGCAGTTACTAGTGCCAAAAGCTTTCTTTGAAATTGGAAAGTAAAAAAACCTTTTAACCAATTCATCATGATACCCTCTCTGACATCCAATGCTTCATCTTTTCTACCAAAGGAATCGAGTCAGACAGCCTAACTTCGGGAGGGTTGAAGATGCTGCGAAGAATACCTTTAAACCGGTCGATTTTCACACCTCTTGTCATGATTCCTTCGCGAGCAATCGATACTTTTCCGGTTTCTTCTGATACGACGACGATTAAGGCGTCAGTGAGTTGGCTAATGCCAAGACCTGCCCTATGGCGAGTTCCCATCGATTTTGAAATCTGAGAGCTGTCATCGGCAAGTGGCAAAATGGTAGCTGCAGAGATGATGACTGTTCCTCGAATAATGACTGCACCATCATGCAGAGGGGTATTCGTCATAAAAATTGTCTCTAAAAGCTCAGGAGAAAATTGTGCATTCAGCAAGACGGCTTTGTTGGCGTATTCGTCCAAGGAGTCTTGATTCTCAAGTAAAATCAGAGCCCCGATTCTCTTCTCACTCATTCTGTAGACCGATTGCGACATGCTCTCAAGAAAGCGGTCGAATTCGGTGATTTCTTTATATTTTTTCCCCTTCAGGCTTAATTTAGAAAGAGCAAGGCGCAATTCGGGCTGGAAGAGAATTAATAATCCTATGACTGCTACGCTGATAAAATGTTCCATCAACTCATGGATCACCTGAAAATTGAAAAAGCTGGAGAGGGCATATAGGAAAAGGCATGCCAGTATGCCTAACATCAGGTCCATGGCGCGGGTATTCCAGAAAAATGACAACAGGTAATAGATGATGGATGCGATCAGCAGAATCTCTAGAGGTGGAATGAAGAGCTGGAAAAAGCGCATAATGGGAATTATCTTCAGAAGACTCAATTTTTACCAGTTTCATTTGATTTTGAATGAAAGATAAGTTAAGGTGGCTTTTATGTTCGGATGGGATGTTGAAATTTTAGCTCGCGTTCAGTTCGCTTTCACGATCATGTTCCATTACATATATCCTCCTTTGAGTATTGGGTTGGGCCTGCTTCTCGTGATCATTGAAGGTTTTTACATTAAGACAAGAAATCCTCACTATCTCCAGATGGCGAAGTTTTGGACTAAGGTATTTGCCTTAACGTTTGCGATGGGGGTTGCCACGGGGATTGTCATGGAGTTTGAATTTGGCACCAACTGGGCAACCTATTCACGCTACGTCGGAGACGTTTTCGGGAGCGCTTTAGCTGCCGAGGGGGTCTTTGCTTTCTTTCTTGAGTCGGGATTTTTAGCTCTTGTCCTTTTTGGCTGGAATCGCATTTCGCCTAAATGGCACTATTTTTCAACGATAATGGTTGCTTTAGGCGCACATTTCAGTGCTATTTGGATTATTGTAGCTAATTCATGGATGCAAACTCCAAGCGGCTTTCATATCGTTGGAGAAGGGATCAAGGCGCGAGCTGAAATTGTTGACTTTTGGCAAATGGTATTTAACCCCTCATCTGTGGATCGACTTTTGCATTCAATCATTGGGGCTTGGCTTGCAGGTGCTTTTTTAGTGGTGAGTGTGAGTGCATTTTATCTTTTGAAGAAACGGCATCGCGAATTTGCAGAACGTTCACTTGCTATTGGTCTTTTCACCGCTTCCACTGCCTTAATTTTACAACTGTTTAGCGGCCATGAGAGCGCAGGTGGTGTTGCAAAAAATCAACCAGCCAAGCTTGCTGCCTTTGAAGGAGTTTACAACACCCAAAAAGGGGCGCCGCTTTATTTATTTGGTATTCCTAATTCAAGCGAGATGAAGGTCACAGGCTTTGCTATTCCAAACATGTTGAGTTGGATGGTGCATGGAGATACTCAGGCGGAAATTAGAGGTCTTGACAGCTACCCTAAACAAGATTGGCCAAATGTTTCGGCAGTGTTTCAAATGTACCATTTAATGATCCTTATGTGGACTTTAATGGTGATTACAAGCGCAATTGCATTGTGGTATTACTTGAAAGGTCAATTGCATGAGAGGCCTTGGGTGTTGAGAGCACTTGCTTTTTCCGTGCTTTATCCCCAGGTAGCAAATCAGGCGGGTTGGATTGCTGCCGAAATGGGCCGCTACCCTTGGATTGTACAAGACTTGCTTCGCATTTCTGATGGTTTATCTAAAACAGTGACGGCTAATCAGGTGTTGGGATCTTTGCTCATGTTTGGATTCGTTTATGCAGCTCTCTTTGTTCTCTTTTTATATCTGCTCAATGAAAAAATTCAACATGGGCCAAGTGAAGCTGATCTCGCGTCTCCCTATCACCAATTGCAGGCGGTGGTGAAAGATGAATGAGTATGAATTTCTACAGTTCATCTGGTTTACTTTGTTTGTAGTTTTGGTAACGGGGTATGCGATCTTAGATGGGTTTGATTTGGGAGTGGGCATGCTTCATCTTTTCTCAACAAAGGATGAGGAGCGAAGGTTAATGCTTAATTCGATCGGCCCTGTATGGGATGGAAATGAGGTTTGGCTTGTTACTGCAGGAGGAGCTCTTTTTGCAGGGTTTCCGGCAATCTATGCAACGATCTGCACAGCATTTTACGCACCGATCATGTTGCTGTTATCGGGGCTAATCTTTAGAGCGGTTGCAATTGAATTTCGAAGCAAGCGTCCTTCAGCTCTCTGGAGATGGACATGGGATGTGCTTTTTTCTCTTGCAAGCTTGATTATCGCTTTCGGATTGGGTCTGGTCCTTGGGAATTTAATTCGTGGGATTCCATTAGATGCCGAAGGTGAGTACGCTGGAGGATTTTTAAATCTTTTGAACCCATTTTCACTTCTGGTTGGCTTATTGACCGTTTCTCTTTTCGTGATGCATGGAGCCATCTACATTCTCATGAAGACTGAAGGGGCATTTCATGACAAAATGCGCGCTTATGTAAATCCGACGATCATCCTCTTCATCATGGTCTACGCAATCACGACTGTAGCTACTTTAATTTATCAGCCTCATATGGCAGAAGCAATCAAACATCGACCTGTTTTTTTTGCTATCGCCCTAATCAACATGTTAGCAATTGCTAATATACCTAGGGAGATCAATCATGGCAAAGACGGCTTTGCCTTTATCTCTTCCTGTGTCAATATTGTCTGCTTGCTCGCGCTTTACGCCGTGGGAAGTTATCCGAATGTCTTGCGCGCATTGGATGGTCCCGAAGCTTATAACTTAACAATCTTCAACTCCTCGTCCTCACCTAAGACGCTGGAAATCCTCCTCCTTATCGCCATGATCGGAGTGCCCCTAGTTGTTTCCTATACGCTAGCCATCTATTGGATCTTCAGGGGTAAGGTAAAGCTCGATTCCTCTAGCTACTGAGTCAGTTTCGTATAAAATATATTTTAAATCCTGCTAAGATCCCAATCGTGTAACCTCGCTTATGGCTTTTTAGTTGTTTTATTATTGATTACAATATCAATGGATAATAAAATGAAATAAAAAGGTGATTTATTTGTCTACTTATAATTTACATTGCACGCCTATTTATTATTTAAATATGGATAATCCTCGTGAGATTGAAAAGGCTCTTGAAGAAAGGGAGGATGTGAGACAAAGGATCGATGAGATTCTCGATCAGAGATATTTTTATGAAATAAATTCGAGTCCATTTCATGATTTAAATGAATTTTTTCGAGTCGTTTGTGTAAATAGTTCCCATCTTCCTTCTAATGGAAAAGTTTTAGAGCTGAAGGTTGCTTATCAGCTTGCAATAGATAAATGCAATGCTATTTGTAAGGATCAATTGACGCCGCTTTTCCTTTCAGCGCTTAAAATCCATAAGACTACCCTCGACAGTTTTGATAATAGGAATTATGAAGCTGCAGCAAGAACCATTGCAGAAACGCAGCATGTGGCGTCAGTCATTGCCGAAAAGTATTCCCAGTTAAAAGGGGAGTTTGAAAACCTGCTTGAAAAGCAAAGTTTGGTAAGGAGTTCTTTAGTAGATTTTCAGGTCAAATTATCTAAGAATGGTTTGCCTCATGACCCTCAGCTTGATACTGCCGTTTCCCTGTTTTTCAGAATCCAAACTTCTCTGTTAGATGTAGCAAAACATTGGAGTGCTGCCCAAGTGAATGCAGCATATGACCTTGCCGATCCTTTCCACTATTTTTTTTCTGACTCTTTTGAAGATATGACTAATCGTTGTACAAATCTTTCCGATATCAAAATGAAAACAGGGTTCAATTTTTTATCCGAAATGCCATCCAAGGATTGCGTTACAGTGCAGTTTGAAAATTCTTTTACAGAATGGCTCGCGTTATCATCAGCCAATTTAAGAATTGTTAATGCCATGGATTCCTGTCTAGGCTAAGAGTCATTTGACTTAATTACTACAAATGTAGTACAATACCCAATTATGTTAAAACGAGCATTTGGAGATCTTGAAAATTACATCTTAGCTGTAGTCAAGTCTTGTGAAAGAGTTACGGTAAAAGATGTAGTAAAAGCTCTTGGCAACACTGATAAATATACAACGATCATGACGGTTATGAACCGTCTTGTCGACAAAAAATTGCTTGGGCGTCAAAAGGTCGGATTGCGGTTTGAATATTGGACGATTAAAGAAGAGCGCAATACTAGGTCCATATTTGAGCGTCTCAAAAATAAGCTTTTCGGGTTGAAAACAGCTGACGTTGTGAGCTGCCTTCTTAGCGAAGCTGAAGACTTGTCGCATGAAGATCTTGAAGAAGTTGAGAAAATCATACTTGAGGCCAAAAAGAAGAAATTGAAATGAATAGTTATTTGCTTGCCGACAAGGTTTTACAATTCTTTCTGAATTCCCTAACAAGCTTTCTTTTTTTCTCCCTCATTGCGGAAGGTCTTTTGCGGCTTTTTAGAATTTCTAATCCACGGCTTCGCGCTACTCTTAGACTCGCCCCTATGGGGAGGTTAGCTTTTGAACCCGTTTTTTTAATTCTTCCTCATCTATCCTTAGGGGTAAATTTAAACATTTTTAGTTGCTCTCATCCTATTCAAATTTACTTATTTGGATTCCTCTCGGAAGGTGTTAAAGAGCAATTGGGAATGTATGGTTTGAAGACAGTTGCAGCAAGTTTCCTAGTGAAATTTCCCTCTATTTTCATTGATACAGCGCTGCTGGTGCTTTTTTCTACAACTTTCTATCAACTCTTTTGGCGGATCACCCGGAACAGAAATTCGATCTTAATGCTTAGGAGTATTGCAGGACGAGGAGTTCTCAATCACAGGCCCATTTTTTCAAATAAGCTGCGGGCGCAAATACTTCAAAATAGGATACAAATTGTGATTTCAAATGAAGTACAAGTGCCTCTTGCCGGATGGGGAAGTTTAATTATTATTCCGGATTCGCTTGCTAAAAAGCTGTCCCAGGGAGAATTTGAGGCTGTGATTGCGCATGAACTAGAACATGAGCTTTTTCGCGATACTTTCGTGAGAGGAGTCTATCAACTTGTATCTAGTGTTTATTGGTGGGTTCCCATGCAGGGATGGTTCCAAAAGATAGAATTTGAGCAAGAGTTAGCAAGCGATCACTCTATTTATAAATATGGCTTAGAGGGGATGGCGCTTGCGAGTGCTCTTCAAAAGGCGGTTAAAATGCGAAACGTGCAGAATTGCCAATTAGCCGCGCTCACTTCTGGCCAAATGCTGATCTGTCGCATTAAGGCAGCTCTACAGCCTTCAGTTGAAGTTAAAGACGATGGGTTATTTCAAACGGCTTGTGTTGGCAGCTTTGTGACTGCATTTTTCGCATTTGGATTTTGTATTTGTTGAGTGCGAGTTTTTTTAATCATAAATACTACAAGTGTAGTAATGGAGGAGGCGTGGAAAATATCAGAAAAATAGCGATCGCTTTGGCCCTTTTGCTTTTAGCGCCGAGTGTTTCAATCGCTTCAATCATAAATGATAAAGAAGCCGTCGAAACGGTGGCTATTTTCGTCCGCGATGTAAAAATCTTTCATCAGTGGGAATGGCGTAACTTGAGCGTAAGCCTTGAATATGGTGCAGAGATCGATGCGAAAGCTCCCGACATTTACGCTTTAAAGGATTTCGTAAGGGTCTTTTTTGAGCAGTATTCAAATCCCGATGATTTTTGGGAAATTATGAACACAAATCTTGTAAGTGCAGTTTCAGAGGCTTTTCCGGAAATAGTCTCTATAAAGAGTACGTTGTCACTTGCTCCGGATCTTACTTTGCGCTCTCCTCGCGCCTCGATCGTTGAATATGAGAAGGGTAATGAAATCTTAAAGGAGTCATTTAGCTTCACCAAGTTAAATTATTACATCTGTCAAGAAACGTTCAGGGCTTTGAATTTCTATGTTGTTTGGAGCATGAAGGACAATCCAAATCCCCAAACAGATTATCCAGATTATCAGTGGATTGACGCTGAGATTGAAGCCTTTTTTACGGCTCATCCGGTCAGTTTTTCAAAATGGAATGACTTAAAACCTAAGCTACAGGCCTATCTTTTAGAGAGGTTTCCTGCTTTGTCTTCAATAGATACTGAAATTAAGGTGGTAGAATGAAAAATATAATTATGTTAACAATTGCAGCGCTAGCTCTTTTTTCGGGGGTTTTTAACCATTTGAATCATAGGGAGTTTAATACGTTAATTCCTGTCATATCTTTAAAGGATTACAATCATCCTGATAAAAAAAAGGATTTCGTTGAAAAATTGGGCACGGCATTTAGAGACCATGGTTTTGTTGCGGTTGTAGATGCCGACATAGATAGTATGATTCTTATGAACGCCCATAAAGGTGCCAAGGAGTTTTTTGCAAAAGACCTTGAGTACAAGCGGGCTATCCAAAGCACTACGAATAATGGGGAGCGGGGGTATGTCACGGATGAAACTCCAAAGTGGCAGCCTTTGCATATAGTCGATTTTAAAGAGATCTTGCACATTGGAAGGGATCTCACCAAAGAGCAGCTCATAAGGCTTAATTACGTAGAAAATATTTGGCCAAAAGACTCAAATCTCAAGGAATCCATGATGCCTCTTTTTGATGAGCTTGAAAGAGTGATGCGGCCAATAGCAGCTGCAGCCTCTGAATATCTGGGAGAAACTGCCGATTTATTTCCTGAAATGATGAGGGAGGGAGAGCATCTTTTGCGCGCACTGCATTACCTTCGCGAACCTGGCGAAACAAGAAATTGGGCTGCAGAGCATACCGATATGAACTTCCTAACATTGATTCCAGGAGGAGCTTCTGAAGGCCTTCAAGTCAAATTGAAGGATGGACGTTGGATAGATGTGCTTGTTCCAGAAGATGCGGTGATTGTTAACGTTGGCGATAGTCTTGAAAATTTAACGAATGGATTGTATCGAAGCGGAGTGCATAGGGTAGTTGCCAAACCGAATGCAGCGCCAGAGCGCTGGTCGATTGTCTATCATGGACATGCACGTCATGATTTGGAAATGGGCCCCCTTCCAAGTGCTATTGAGCTTTCAGGAGGTGTGCAAAAATATCCGAATGCAAAGGGAAGTGAGTTGCTTAAAGTTCAGATTGCGGCAGTTGGTAGGGCTTCTCTTCCGATGCTGCAAGAAATTGCTGAAAGTGGAGTGATGGAAAAGTTGATCGACTGTGGAAAGGCAAGTCTTAAGGTGATGCAATTGCTACAGAAGAACAATTTAGCAAGTCAAAGAGTATTGGATGAGATTGTTCGGCAGAAAGCGCCCTCCGGGGAGGAGGGCGACGCCGTTATTTCTTCTCAGTAGTGCCGTTTTCTTTTGGCTTTTCTTGGGAGGTGCTGTGGTAGGCGTTATAAAGCGCCTCCACTTTATTCTTCTGCTCTTCAAACTCTTCCTTCAGTTCGTCGTAGGCTTTGCTGAGTTGAGCTTTGAAGTGGGTGAATTGGTCTTCCTTGTTTTTTGCAGGATCGTATTTGAAGCTGGTTAGGATTTCGCGGAACAGGTCGTAATTGGCGATAGCAAGGCCAGAAAAAAGCGCAAAGGCAAGTAGCAGCAGAGTGACCATGAAACCTATCAGCCTTTTTGCGAGCAGATAGATTGTAATGATGAAAATAACGACAGCAGTGGTATAGGCCAGTGTCGTATTGTTTGTAAAAAAATCGATCACTTCGTTCATGGATAAACTCCTTTTTTACACTGTTAGCATAAAAAAGACTTTGCGACAAATGGATTACTCTCATCTAAAGAGATTGCAGAGGCTCCAAGAGGAATTCCAGGTTTTTTTGAACCGTGGAAGTCTGAGCCTGCCGTTTTAAGGAGATTGAGTTCGTTAGCAAGAGAATGCCAAGGAGCGTTCAGCTCCATCGGGAAAGTAGCGTAGTCGCATTCAATGCCATCGAATCCCAAGGCAATCACTTTTCGAACAAATTTTTTGTTATGCATGAGATGAGGGTGGGCAAGAACTGAGATACCTCCTGCCGCCCTGATGACAGCGAGTGTATCTTCGACAGAAAAAACGGGGCCTTGTGCATAGCAAGCTTTTCCATCTCCCAAAAGCTTTTTAAAAGCTGTTTGGATATCCTTTATATAGCCCTTTTTGACGAGAAGATCGGCAATATGGGGTCTTCCGATTGTATTGCTTTGGTTTTGATAGAGCTCCTCTTCTGCAATGTGAAAGCCTTGCCTATCCAACAGTTCAAGAATCAGCTTATTTCTTTTGAGTCTTCTCCCCGTATGCTGAGCGCAGAAGTCAAGAAGCGTCTCATTAAGAGGATTAAAATTGTAGCCTAGAACGTGAACGCTCTTGCCTTCATGGAAGGCTGAAAGTTCAACGCCTGTGATCATTTGGATATGATGTTCTCTAGCAAAAGAAATAATGTGAGGATAGGCTGCCACTGTGTCGTGGTCGGTAATAGAAAGCCCGCATAGCCCCTTTTCAGCAGCGAGAAGAACTAGTTCTTCCGGAGTAAGAGAGCCGTCTGAGCAGGTGCTATGACAGTGAAGATCAGCTTTGGGTATCATAAGGAATGATTCTCACTTCGCTTTCAAGTTCGATGCCCTTCTCATTTTTAACTTGGGCGCGAATGGTTTCGATCAGCTCTTTAAAATCCTTCGAGGTGGCACCGCCCTTATTGATGAGAAAGTTTGCATGAAGTGTTGAGACGGAGGCATTTCCCACTGAAAACCCCTTTAGACCGCATTCTTCGATCATCTTTCCTGCAAAATTTCCTGCAGGATTGCGAAAGATGCACCCGGCAGATTTTTCTCCATAAGGTTGTGTTTCCTGCCGGTATTTAATGATCTTCAGCTGCTTTTCACGAGCTTCGGACTGAGGAATGAGACGAAAAGTCGCGCTGGCAATCGCGCCGTCGAAGTCCTGAAAAGAAGAATAGCGGTAGCCAAATAGCAGTTCATCCGCTTTGAATTCTTTTAAAACGCCTTCTGCAGTGACAAATTCTACGGACTCAAGGCACTGTTTTGTCTCAAGGCCATTTGCGCCAGCGTTCATAAAGACAGCTCCGCCAACGCTTGCGGGTATTCCTGAAGCAAATTCAAGTCCGCTGAATCCATCGCGAGCTGTTTGAACGCCAAGCAAGGCAAAGCTATAGCCAGCACCTACCTTGTAGACACCGTCTACAATGCGGTTACAAAAATTGATCTTATTATGGATAACAACGCCTGCAAACCCTCTGTCATCAAAGAGACAATTTGAGCCTTTACCTAAAATGAAGTAGGGGAGCTGCTGCACTTTTGAAAAGCGCATAGCTTCTTGCAGTTTTTCAACTGAGTCTACTTCGATATAAAAACGGGCAACCCCTCCGATCCCTAGAGTGCAAACAGAGGAGAGAAGCTTATTTTCCAAGAGTTGCATAAAACTTATCCAGGATCGCGTTGACAAAGGCTACCGCAGAAGGTGTGCTGAATTTTTTCGTGAGCCGTAATGCTTCTGCGATCGCAACTTTAGGTGGAATTTCTTTTTGTAGCAATTCATAAGCACCTAAACGAAGCGCGGTCTTTTCAACGGTTTGAATCCTATCAAAGTCATACTCTGTAGCAAACTTTGCGATGACACCATCGATTTCGGGTAATTTTTGCAAAATCAACGCTGCTTCTTCTTTCGCTTTTAAGACGTTTGACTTAGAAGTTTGGAGAAGCTCCATGACGAGTTCAATCGTTTCTTTCTCTTGAGTCTTTCCCGTTAGCTCGGTAAATAGCGTAAGAAAAATGATCTCTCTATATTTTTGCTGTGGAATAGGCATGCCAAAGAGTTTAAAGGAAGAGGGCTATTTCTGCAAAGACTAGCTTTTTTTCTTGTTGGTGCGGGCGTAGTGTCCCCAGGCAATCAGCCACCCCATGCCAAGAGACAGTACGGTTGCCGCCTTGAACCAGCGTTTTGTTTTCCAGAGATGGCGCACTCTTTGTCGAGAGGACAGTTTTGCTTTAGTAGGGGTTGGAGTTGAAGATGGAGGTGGCTTAGATTCTTGCCTTGGCAGCGATGTGACTTCCGGAGCTTCTACTTCTGAAAGCTCTACTGACCTTAATGCAAAATTAAACAATTTATTTTGGACGTGTTTGGGGTTCACATGGTGCTGACGTATCCAGTTCCAGACTTCAATCGTCCTTTCTCTCTGTTCTGGGTTTCCGCTGTTGAGCTTTCCTTGTAGCCATTCATAGTCTATGATTCGTCCGTTCCAAAAGTTGATTTCGCAAAGAATCTCTTTCATCCAGGCGCTATTTTTTAGCGATGCTAACCCTTCATCAGAAAATCCACCTTCAGATTCCTGATTATTGTGAACCAGTTCTCCTGAAGTTGTCACAATGCAAAGCCTTTTCCTATTTAAGTTGCCACAGGACGTCATCTGATGAATAAAGTCGATGCCATCCTGATCCGAGATCGCAAATGCCCGTGTTTCCCCATCGATCTCTTCAATCAAGAGCATCGTAGCAGGTATGATAGCGAGTGCATCGGTCTCGGGCGGGGATTCAGAGGAGGAGACCTGATTATTTTTGAACTTCGCTAGGGCATTTGAGAGGAAAAATAGGTCCTGACTAAAGAAGTTTTGTTGCCATACGCTTGGAGAGTATACGTTATTGGCAAGCGTGTGTAGAATTGGACCATCAAAAATTGATTCCTGGTATGGTCTGTAGCTGTGTTCAAATAAAGGTCTATTTTTTGACTGCACATTTCGTTTTTTCTGGTCTTGCTTCTCTTCAACTATTGCTTTTTGCTCCACTTTTGCCGAAAGAGGTGTCGTTTGCCGTTTAGAAGTTAACGGAACGACTTTGCTTGCTCTATCTATGATGGCATTGATTGCGGCTTTGGCCTTTTGCGATACGCTATTTAACGCTTCAAACCCGCACCGCCTAGCAAATGCCTCGGCGTGTTCACGTAGAACTCCATTTAAAGGCACAGAGCGGTTTGCTCCACCATAATCTCTTGAGGGATCTCTTTCTATAGCCTTGTAATACGCGTGTGAAGAGATGTCATTATGCGACTGCTCCATTTCTCGAACTAAAACCGCTTCAATTTCTTGGAAAGCTTGTTGCGTAATCGCGGCTTTATCCTTCTCCACTTCAGTCTGGAGCGCATAGCGGAAGAAAGCGTGAGGAGATAAGTTTTTGTTATCTGGAGAGGCTTCCTTTAGCCTCTTTTGAAACTCTAAAGATCCAACCCAGCTAATTTTTTGCGCGTTGTTTTCTGAGATTGGGTCATTCAGGAAGCCGCGCATCCTCATGATCGCTTGCACAGCAAGCGATAAGTTGACGTTGTGTGCGATGGTGAGAAGCATGCGGCCGTTAGCGCTTGTCGGAAAGTCTGTTCCGGTCGTTTCAGCAGGCGCAAAGATTTTATAGACCTGATCCTCTTTAAGTCCAAAATCTTTAAAAACCTGCCTGATGTTGCTTCCAGTAATCAGATGCATTTTTGGAGGCTGCTCCGCGATTTTGAGCCAGAGAGAGCGTGCGCCATTTTCATCTGTCTTGAAAAAGAGAGCAGCTTTTTTATCAAGACGTTCGTTTCTAGCACGCTTGAGAAAGGCATCGGCCCACTCTTCACTTGTGGCATTTTCACAAAATGCACCCGCATTGATGATGCCTTCTACTTCAGAAAATTCTTTTCTGTCTAAGCTTTCAACTAAAGCATCAGGAGTTGAATCTTTTTGCCAGTGCATCTTTTGATTATGCGGCAGTACGGCTCTTGAAACGACCTGGTCTATAAATTGAACATCTCTTTTGTGGGTTATTTCAGGTTCTTCTACAAGAGGATACCTCTCCTGTCCGCCCAGTGTTGCTGAAAACAGAATGGCTGTTTCGAAGCTTTCGATTAAGTGGGAGGCTGTTGACTGTTCCACTTCCGGATAGATAGCTATCTGAGGAAGCACTTTGTCCGTTAAATACTCCTGAATTAGTCCGAGATGAGATCTCAGTTGAGGAGCGACTTTTTCTAAGAGGCTAGCTCTTTCTTCTACGGTGCTGCGAGAGTACTGTCCGAGTGTGAACTGGTCTTTTTCTGCAATATGTGCTTCCTGGAGTATCTTTTTCCAAGTCGCTTCAATAGGACCGCTTGGAATACCTGACCTTATTTGCAAGTTAAAGGTCGTAGTGTATTGTTCGCAGATGCTGTTTAGCTGAGGAAGCGTTAGGCCCGTTTGAAATGATGCTTGTGCGGTCACTAGCGCCGTGACATCTGCATGCTGGAAATGCGCTCCCGATGCAATCCCTTGCTGCGCCGGAATCCAGATCTCTTCACCGTCAATTTTTGAGGGTTGATAATCGATTTCTCTAGACAAGGACAATGTAAAGGGTAGCATTTCGTTTAAGAGCCCTCTTACAAGGTCTATCCTTTTGACGAGTGGCTGCTGACCGCTCTGTAATAACTCATCCATCCAACCACATCTTTCAGCATTTGGATTCAGCCAATACTCCTTCAAGTCATTGAAGTGTTCAGAGGAGATTGTATCTTCAAAGCTTGTGCACAAGAGTTCTGCCAGACGACTGCGAACAGCTGGCCATTCGGTGGCAAGCATGCTGCTTTGTTTGTTTTCAATCAGCTTAACTTTTTCCTTAAGTTCAGGATCTCGGGCGAGGTGGTAGGCAACAGTTGCAAAGAGAGTGCACTCCTTAGATGGAATGGAGAGAGGGGCTCCTGATGCTTTATTAGTTTCATGGAGGGAATCGGCATTCACATGGCCCTCATCGATCAAGGCGACCCCTTTTGTTTTAAAAAGATCGAATAGCTTTCCAATTTCATCTACAAAGGCTTGGTTGCCTGCTCTGATGGCGCCAATTCGTGCGAGGTTTAAGGCGTGCCATGTTTCAGGCGAAAGAAAGAGGGTGCGTTTTTCTTGCAAAGAGAGCTGAAAGAGCTCAATTAATTTTGTGATGTCCTCGAGTTTGATTTCGCTGTTAATTGAGAAATGCACCCTCGAGAGTTTTCTTTCGAAATTGAGCATCAAAGATTCGCGCAAATCCTCTTGTGTCACTTCTTCAAGGTGGGGAATGCTGAAAAAGATAGGCACTTTACCTTCTGACTGAGCTCTTGCAGCCATGATGGCGGATAGTACCTTGGTTTTTCCGCCACCTGCCTGAAACTCGAAAGCAAGCTGTCTTGTGCGTTCCGCATTTTGGCCTTCAAGACCATTTTCAATCATCCAACGCAAGATTTTGATCTGTTCCGGGCGAAGCCTTTGTGAGCTCGCATATTCATAGAGTGCAATTTCAGGGTCCGATTGCAGGTCATATCTTCTCTCATGCGCCAAAATTGCAACAGCTCTGGAAAAGGCTTCTCGATTATTTTCTTCCAAAGCGCTTTCAAGAAGAGGGATTGCAGCCTCTGCTTGGTTCACTTGATTCATGCAGTCGAGATACTCAAGCGTTTTTCTCTTGAGCTCTTCGATCATGCTTTCTGACAGGAAGGGGTTTCTCTCACTGATCAACGAATCATCTCTAGAAAGTAGAGACTTTAAAAGAGGATCTCTGAATGTCAGGAGTGCAGATTGCGCTCCATGTTGACGCAGCCTATGCGCAATCACTTCATGGCGTTTTGTCTCATCCATGCTTCTGAGCTGTGCCTGGTCCGGATAGTTGGCGAGCTGTTCTATCTCTTCGAGTTGTCTTGCAGCTCTCATCCTGAGTCTTTCGGCATCGGTCTTAACTATTTTGTTCAACTCAAGTGCGTCTTTTTTAATCGAAGTTTGAGGTTCGAATGAAGTGAATGTTTCTTCAAGATTTGCCTGATGTGCTTCAGCCAAAGCGTTGCAAGCCTGGTTCATGAGAGGGTCTTGAGAGGGTCTTGAGAGGGTTTTTGCCTCGTCTTGAAGATGGAAGGTTCTTCTGGAAGTTTTTTGGACTGCTTTTGATTTGCATGGGCTTCGATTGCTTGTGCAAACGGAGAGGGGCGCACCTTTTGCCCTACTTGAAGCGTAGTTTTTTTAGAGGAGGCAACAGAAGAAGGTGTTGCCTTGCTGACTAATGTTCCCGTAAGCCTAAAAATGGGTGTAAAGGTTTTTTTTGACAGAGCCTTCCTGTAAACAAATAGTTCTTCTTGCGGTAGACAATTGTCAGGATCGTTGTACACTTTTAGAATCAGCTGTTTGAGCTTTTCATCTTTTGTCTTGCGATATAGGAAGAGCACGGCAAAGAGAGAGCTTTGCCCCCATCCGAAGCTTCCTGTATAATATTTTCTGTGCAATTTGAGTAATGTAAGGTCTATGCTAGACGTGGTGTCATTGAACGCCCTCTGCATTATGATTTCTAGTTCATGAGGATTTAGAGGTGGTCTTTGATTAATGAGTGGAACCTCAGAACCAGAACCAATCAACATATCTTCGCTCCCAGGGAACAAAAAAATCTGTTGCCGTGAAATGCTGTTTGCTGGAATGAGTTCCTCTTTGAGTCTTAAAAAAGCTGGGATCTTGTAAATCTCACTACTTCCAATAAAGCTCTTATATCTTTCCAGGAGATTGTTGATGGAAGGGGTATTTTCTTTCAGTATAGAGGCGATGTTGAGGTCATTCACAACTTTTTGTTTAATGGCAAGTTCCTTGAGAATCTCGACCCGTAGCTTTAAAGCGGTTGCAGCAGGCTCTTCGTTTTTCGAGGAGATGATTTCATGAATTACCTCCAGTTCAGCCTTATTCGGTGGTTCTAGAAAATCGATTTTTTCTAAAAGATTGAAGGCCTCTTCATAGCGCCTACTACCGATATATAGTTTGATTGCCGCAAGATTTGCAAGTACCGTTTCGCCATGGATGCTGCCTTTTTTAGCATCAAAATCGCATAGAAGAGGAGCTTGTTTGTTGAGCCGCTTTTTTTGACTGATTGTACATGCTTGAATACTCTCTACTCCGATAAAATTCTCGGAAAATAAAAGAGCTTTGATATTTTTTTGGTCGCCACTTTCTAGCCAAAGCGCTTCACCATTCCAGAGGCCGCCCATCCACTGATCTTGAGCAAGATAGAGGTTGGGGATATCTAAGCTTTTCATCCGGGTTTTTCCAAGAAAGTGCTCTGCCTGAAAGCGCAAAGTTCCGATTAAAATTTCACTTAGGCACCAGGTGCCATTTTTGTCTTTTTTAGAAAATACACGGACAGGCACACTCTTTGGAATCTTGTTTAGGAAATCGAATGAGGGGTTATCTTGCCAAGAAACTGCAAATGATCCGGTGAGTTTTCCCTCCTCGATTCGTTCCTCTTTTAATTTTCCATTTTTAAAAAGGAGTAGTGCGTTAGGTTCCATCCCTTGTAGAGTGATACACCTTTCAGGATTCTCAACTGATTTCCATAGAGCGAGGCCATTGAAAAGAGTGGGGGGGAAAGTGCGCGTAAAGATTTCACTTGCTGCTCCAATTTGAAATTGTTGAGTGAGGATGCCACCACCTACGGTTTCATGGAATTCAACAGTGCCGTCAATTGCTTTGATTCCACTTGCTGTTCGGATAAGGGCTGTTTTCTTTCGACTCAGCTCACGAAGATAGGGGTCGTCTGTCATCCAATGAGGCCAATCGGTTGTGATTTCTTCGCCCTTGTAGAAAATTTTTTTGCTGAAGATGTCAAAGGTGTATTCCTGATTTTTGAGAAAAGGGTAATCATATTCCCATCCCGATTCCGGTTTTAGATCTAGGTGGAGGTTCAAATGGTGCAGCTTCACCTTAAAGCCGTTTTTTGGAAGACGCTGATCAATGTGTATTACGACTTGATGGACGGAGCAGTCCATCCAGCTTGGTAGCCCGAGCTGTTCTATGGGGTGTTGAGTCAATAGAGGGTCTGTGAGGAGAGTGAGGAAATGAGTAGGGTTTTTCGAAATGGTCTCTGGGAAAAGAGAGTAGATGTAGAGCTGATGGGCGAGAATGCGAGCGGTTTGTGGGGCGTCTTTCGAGCGGAATTTATCATTTAACTTTTGAAGGTTGAACTGGATCTTTTGGATGCGATTTTCTTGGTCTTCTTCATTAAGATGCGATTCGACGTGAGCTTCTAGAAGGTTTAAGGCCAAAAGATGGTCGCAATCATCAGCATTTTTTTCGGTCACCTTTGTAATTTTATTTAGGAATGTCATTAAGGATCTGATTACAAGGGGCTGGCGATTTTGAGTTTCTTCAAGAACTTTATCTGTAAAGAGGCACTCTTCTACATAATTTAAAATCTCCGGAATATGCAAAAGATTGCTGTTATCACGACACCAATCGATGAGCAGTGGGATGCGCGTTTCCTTGAAATAACGCAATCTCAACAGGCGCTCGACTGCCGCCTGATGAGAGACAGGGGCATTGAAAGCCTGCCGAACGAGAAGGGATTCCGCTTGGCTGCCGTCGCTTGGTGTCGTTAGATCCATCGCGGGAACCACTGGGTTAGTTGTGGGAGTCCTCCTCGGAAGGTGTGGTTTGATAGGTTTTTCTCTAGCCATTTCTCCCGTATGATAGAAAAGGTCGTTTATGTCGCAGGGTGTGTTATATCTTACAATCACCGCTAAGTCTAAAAAAAGACGCGCGATTTGAGAGAGGCCTGTATTATCCTCACTAATCACCCCTTGTAAAAACTCAAAAATAAACTGAAGCTTTGACTCGCCTTCAGGAGGTGCGGGGGAGAGTGCGCGAGAAAGGCTATCCACAAACTCAAAAGTATCTTTCCAGGGGTTTTGATACTTTTTTGGGTTTTTTAAGTATTGCTCCAGTTCATCATATAAATTTAAGTCATCATGGAGATCTGGGAATAAAATCTTTATTGATTCAAGATCCTCTTCAGGGGCAATAAAATTAAAACTTTTGATGTAATCATCTAATCGAAACATCCTTCCATCAGGGTGGTAGGAATGCAGCATCATTTCAGGAGTAGGCTTAGACAGAGGTAACTTATACTGTTGAAAAATGGGACCCACGTAGGGGTCATTGGAAAGTAGCTTGTGTGCGACAACCAAAGTGAATTGGAGGAAGGGAGCGAGGTCTCTACTTGCACCATTAGCAGAGGTGTACTCTTTATCATTGAAAGGCAAGCATATGCCGACTAAATTGATGATGATGTCCCCGGCTTCATCGCGTGAGCACTGTCTCCAAAAGCTGTCATTTAATTCTGCTGCTTTAAGCAATAAGGAGGTAATTAGGGGGATTATGTTTGGGTAGTCATCGCGATAAGTTATGACTTCACAAGCATCTTGTAAAAATTTTATCAAGTCAGCAGGTGATCGGCAGGCCTTCTCGGAGCTTCTTCCCAATTCTTCAATCTTATTTATGATCCAAATAGGGCTTTCCACTTCGATAATTTCTCGAGGTGCCTCAAAATCGGGTGCGGGCATCTCAATCTCATTTGTCTTAAAAGTGCATTTTTCAAATGAGCTATTTACCGCTGTTGCAGGGAGGTGTTCTAAGGCGGTATTAGCTTTATCTTTTACAGCCTCTACTAAGGCAAGAATATCTTCTAAAAAGGCTTCCTCGATTAAACCTTCATTTTTTAGTTTCAAAGCTTGGACTGAAACTCCTTCAGCTGCTTTTAAGAGAAGCCAACTATTTGTCGGGTCATCGCTTTGTAAGGGGAGATATTGATAGCCATTATTTAATCCGCGCCATTTGTTTAGAAACATCACCAATCTAATCTGATCAGAAGTCAACCCGGCACGCAGAAGCTCATCGCGGATCATTAACCTAGCTGCATGTTCAGGGCATGTGCCGCTCCGTTGTGGCGTGACCCCCAGAGCATTCTGCTTCCAAAGGGTGCTTTCCTCTGCTCTTGATTTATTGTTTGTTAAATCCTCATCGGCAAAAAGTGTAAGGTCTTCATAAACCATTTCGCTTGAGTTTGTGTCATTAATAGAGGGAGGCTTGGTGTAGTCAACAAGTCTTTTAACAAAAGCCGAGCCCTCTTCGCTTAAGAAAAAATCGGGGTTTTTGATCACATAGGTTGCAGAGCGGTAGCTAACGTACTTCTTGCCTCTATCCACCTCTTTTATGACAGGGTGATAAGAGGAGCCATCACCTCGGTTTATGAAATAAAAGGAAAGCTCTCCCTCCCTGTTTTTTTCGATGACGCAGCTAAAGACGTGACTAGAACTTTCCATCTCGACACGGACGGGTATCGTGCAGTGGCCTGCTCTTGCTAACTCATTGAGGATGAGGTTTTTTAGTTTCTCATCGGCTCCTTCTAAAAGGAGTTGATAGCCTTCCTTATACCGATCGAGCGCATGCTTGATTTGATCTATGGTTTCTTTGGAAACTAGCTGTGAAATTGCAGGATCCGTTTCCCATGAGGAGAGCTCCTGACTATAATACTCCATCACCTTATTGGCTTGACCTCCCTCTAGGGGAGTTTTACTGATAAATGTATCGCCGAACATGAGTGCAAACTGTTTCTGGTCAATGGGATGCGTGTCGCCATGGGGAATGATCGGTCGTGAAGGAGAAGCAGGGGTTTTGCTCTTCTCTAATTGTGGAAATTTATTTTTTAAATAATTAGAATCAACGTTCCTCATGAACTAATTATATTAAAATGAGAGTATTAGTTCACTTATTTTTTGAAGTGCGGGCATAGTGTCCCCAGGCAATCAGCCACCCCATGCCAAAAGACATGACGGTTGCCGCCTTGAACCAACGTTTTGTTTTCCAGAGATGGCGCACTCTTTGTCGGGCTGAGACTTTTGAGGAGGCGGCTGGTTGAGGCTGTACAGGTGTTTTAATTTTTTGTTGGGGTGTATTCGTTGCCTTTAGCTCTGGGTACTGCACTGCTTCTGCACGATCGACTCCTGAGGTGTCAGCCTTTTGGTCGGGATCAGAGATTGCCTTTAGATCTTCCATTACGCCTATTTGAGGGTGATCGCTGTTGATATGATTCTTCGAGATCCAGTCCCACGCATAAATCGTCTGTGCTCTTTGCTCAGGATTTGAGGGGTCGAGTTTCTTAAGCATCCATTCGCGGTCGACGATTTTGCCGTTCCAAAAATTAATTTCGCAGATCCTTTCTTTCATCCAATCGCTTTTCTGGAGGGTTTCAAACTCCTCTGCAGTGAAAGTAGATTTTGGGGTTCCATTATGCACCAGTTGGCCACTCGATGTGACGATACAGAGCTTTTTGTTTAGCTTGTTGTTGCATTTTTGCATGCTCTCGATAAATTTAACTGCATCACGGTCTGACAGGGCGAAAGCGGTTCTTACTCCCTTGACCTCCTCGATGAGAAGAAGATTGGCAGGCATGAGAGAAGGCTCATCTTTAGACTCTGAAAATGCTAGGGCGTTTTTGAAAATCAGCAAATCTTTGCTAAAGAAATTGCCAACCCATCTGTTTGGTGTGAAGAGAAATTTTTTAAAGACTTTAGATATAAGCCCCTTGAAAAGAGAGCCTTTGTAATTGATATCGGAATGAGCAAAAGCATCTTTTCCTGCAGATTGCAGATTTTGTTGCTGCTGCCGTTGTTCCTGCTTCTGTTCTACTTTTGCTTCTTGTTCCATCTTGGCTGAAAGAGAAGCATTCTGTCTCTCGGTGGTTGTGGGAACGGCATTACTTGCACGTGCAATGACCCTCCGGATCCTTTCTTGAGACATACCTGGAAGTTCTACCAAAGAGTGAAAACCGCATCTTTTCGCAAAGGATAGGGCATGGTTATTTAAGAAGTCTTGCGTGGGTATCGAATGGTTGTCACCCCCATATGTCGCAGAGGGATCTCTGCCCACAGTTCTAAAATAGGCATTTGCTGCATAGACTCTTTGTTTGCGGCGGAACTCGGCCTCTTCAAAGATCACGGCTTCGATTTCCTGAACTGCCTGCTGGACGATGGCTGCTCTATCCTTTTCAGCCTCTTGTTCAAGAGCATAGATAAAAAAGTGCTCAGGGGTAGGGCTTTTTGCTTCCGGAAATCTCTCATGCAATTGCTTTTGGAACTCTAAGGAGCCTACCCAGCTGATTTTTTGCGAAGATGCTTTGCTAATCGGATCGTTCAAAAAGCCGCGCATCCGCATGATCGCTTGTGCTGCCAGGGATAAGTTAACATGGCTTCCGATGCTGAGGAGCATTCGACCCTTTGGACTAATTGGAAAGTCTGTACCCGTTGTCTCTGAAGGGGCGAATATCTTGTATACTTGGTCATCCCTTAGCTTAAGCTCTTTAAAAAGCTCTCTGAGATTGCTGCCGACTACATTGTGCAGCACGGGGGGCTGGGACGCAATCTTCAACCAAAGCGAGCGGTTGCCCTTCTCATCCGTTTTGAAAAAGAGTGCTGCCTTTTTATCCAAATTTCTTTCTTGAGCCTTACTCAGGAAGGCATCGGCCCATTCTTCGCTAGTTGATTTTTCGCAGAACGCACCCACGTTGATGATCCCTTCGGCTTCCTCAAGCTCCGCTTGATTAAGGCTGTCTAAAAGATTTTTTGGGGTGGATTCTTGAATCCAGTGCATTGAGCTATTATGAGGCAGGAGTGCACGCGTCACCACTTGGTCGAGAAACTGGAAGTCTCTCCTATGAGTTTTCTCATGCTCTTCGGCAAGAGAATATTTCTCATGCGTTCCCAAAGCAGCTGAAAAGAGGATAGAGGTCGAGAAGGCATCCACGAGGTTAGTTGCCGTCGATTGTTCAATCTTTGGATAGATGGTGACTTGGGGAAGGAGGGTTTCGACCAAATGGCCCTGGATGAGGTCGGAATGAAAAGCAAGTGCAGTGAATGACCTTGCGATGAGGACTTCTTTTTGATCGAAATTGGATAGGCGGTATTCTTCCAGTGTAAATTGCTGTTCAGGAGGTACAGCCGCCTCTTGCTGAATTTTTTTCCAACGCTCTTCAATCGGTGGTGGTTCAAAACCTGAATGCAGTTCAGCATCATAAATAGTGGCATATTTTTCGATCACTTTACGCAATTGATCTCTATTTAAACCCACCTGAAAGGTTGCTTGACAGGACACAAAAGCTGCGACATCGGGGTTTTGAAAATTGGATCCTGTTGCTATTCCCTGTTTTGCAGGAATCCAGACCTCTTCTCCGACAACTTTTGGGGGTTGATAGTCTAGCTCGTTTGAAAGGGTTAAGGTAAAAGGTAGAATCTCATTCAGGATCCCTCTAACGAGGTCAATTCTTTTGATAAGAAGAGCTAAGTGTAGATCTTTTGCGCCATCCTCCCACATCTTTTGCATCCATTGGGGTCTTTTGGCATTGGAATCTAGCCAATATGCTTTCAGCTCATTAAATCGTTCGTTCGGAATTTCCTCTTGAAAGCGTTCGTAGATCAGGTCGGCAAGCTTACTTTGGATGTTAGATATGAGGGAAGCGGGGGTAGTGCTCTGTTTATTGGCTGCAAGTTTAGCGGATTGTTTGAGTTCAGAGTCTTCAATCAGATGCCGTACAAGCGTTGCAAAGAGGTCACATTCTCTTGCAGGGATATGCAAAGGTGTCCCGGTAGCTCTATTCGTCTCATGGAGTGCGTCTGCATTCACATCGCCTTCGTCAATCAGGGCAACGCCCTTTTCTTTGAAGAGATCAAATAGCTCATCTATTTTTTTTACCAAATCCCTCTTGTCACTAGTAACCCCATGGATTTTTGCAAGATGGAGGGCATGCCATGTTTCAGGAGACATGAACAAAGTGCGCTTCTCAGCAAGGCAGTTGTGAAAAAGATCTAACAAGGCAGTCACGTTTTCAACCGTGATTTCCTGTTTGATGGAAAACTGGACTCGTGTCAGCTTTCTTTCAAAATAGAGGGTCAATGAATCGCGCAAATCCGCTTGTGTGACCTCTTCTAAGTGGGGAATGCTGAAAAAGATGGGGACCTTTCCTTCCGCATGCGCTCTTGCTGCTAGAATGGCCGAAAGCACTTTTGTTTTACCGCCGCCTGCCTGAAACTCAAAGCAGAGCTGTTTTACCCGTTCAGCATTCTTACCCTCCAGGCCATTCTCAATGATCCAAAGCAAAATTTCGGTTTGCTCTGGGCGTAGCCTGTGTCCACTGGCATACTCATACAATGCGATTTCAGGATGCTCATATAGATCATATCTTCTCTTGTGCGCTAAAATGGAAACAGCCTTTGAAAAAACTTCCGGATTGTTATCTTGTTCCGCCTGCCTAAGAAGAGGTAGTGCCGCATCAGCCTGCTCTTTCTGATTCATTAAGTCGAGATAGTCAAGCGTCATCTGTTGAAGGTCTTTCACCATTTTTGGCGATAGGAAGGGATTTCGTTCCTGTAGATCGGAGCCATTTCGCATGAGTAGCGAGGTCAACAGTGGGTCTCGAAGGGTGAGTAGTTGTGATTGCTGCCCATGTTGCCGAAGTCTATATTCAATGACCTTGGCGCGTTGATCCGTAGTCATTTTGGTGAGTGCTTCCTGATCGGGATAGTTGGCTAAAGTTTCAATCCGCTCAAGTAAATTTTTTGCTTGTTTTAGAAGATTTTCTGAATTGGTTTCTGCTGTTTTTATTAAGGCTGTAGCATCCTTACGCACCGTTGTTACTGGCTGATATGTGACATAGGTTTCTTTTAAATTTGTCTCATGCGCATCAAGCAAGTCGCTTTGCATTCTATTAGTAAGAGGGTCGGATGAGGCGAGAGCAGCTGTTGCAAAAGGGGAGGGCGTATCAGGCAGTCGATTCACTTTTGCTTTCTTTGAGTGGTTTGACACAGCTTCCCTAAAAGGGGAGGGGCGCATTCCAACTTTTTCAAGCTGAATTTTAGGATCGACATTGAAGACCCCTTGAGGCGAGATTCTTTCTATTTTTTTTCCGGGATGAGAGTAGGTGGGTTGTTGATCGAGTCTTGGGAGGAGGGTTTTAGTGCGCTCTTTGAGTTGTAAAGCAATTTGCTCCCTATTATTAATTTTGGTTCTATCGGCAGAGAGTTCTTGAATCAAATGGATGAGTTTCTCATCTCTTGTCTTTCTATAAAGCCATAACAAAGCATAAAGAAATTCATGCGGACTTCTACGGAAGCGAGAGTATAGCAACAGATCCACTTTCCCCGGGTAGGGTTCATCGATGGCTGAGCGGCAAAGTAGTTCGGAATCCTTCACGTCTAAATAAGAATTCCATTCGTATTTTTCGCAAATTTTGACGCATTTTTTCTCCATCTCTATTTCCATAGAAAAGGGATTAATAACCGTATTCTGATAATTCCCAGGGATTAATCCTTCGGGGAACCGCAAATAATCAGGAATTTTATGGATCTCTGTGCTGCCGCAGAACTTTCTATATCTGCTCAGAAGTTGAGAAAGTCGAGGCTTTTTGGGATTAGAAAAAAATATACTAATGTTGTGTGCATTCACTACCCGCCTTTGGTTGGCTAAGGATTTGCGGGTATACGCGTGCAGTTTTAAGGCCGTTGCAGCAGGCCCCTTGTCTTCTGACTGAATAATATCTTTAATTAATCCTGACTCGGCTTCATTTAGAGGCTCTCTAAAGTCAATAGAGTCTAGAAGGTCAAATGCTTCTTTATAGCACTCACGGTCTAAAAACAGTTTTACAGCGCATAAGGAGGCAAGAGCCGAATCGCCTACGACCTTTCCCTGCTTAGTATCCAAACGCAGGATCAGAGGTGCGTTGTGATTAAGAGGGGCACTCTGGCTTCTTTGGCATTTTTTTATAGATAATTTAGAAGGAAAGCTGTCGGGAAATAGAATTGCTTTTTGCGTTTTGCAATCTTCACTTTCTACCCATATGGCCTCTTCTTTCATCAATCCACCCATCCATTGATCTTCGGAAAGATAGTAGCCGGGGATATCGAGGCATTTTAATCGCTGTTTCCCTTTGACAACCTCACGTTCGAAGGTTAATTGATTGATTGAGACCTTGCTGAGTAGCCACTTGCCGTGCGCATCTTTTTTACAGAATGATTTGATCTTTGGGCTATTTGGAAGGCTTTGCAAAAATTCACGGAGTGGATTTTCTTCAATCGGAATTGCAAAATTTCCTGTGGGGATTCCATTCAGCAGTTCCTCTTCGATCAGAGAGTTATCCTGGAAGGTGAAAAGAGACGCAGGCTCTACTCCATTTAAAGAAAGGAATCTTTGAGGATCATCGACAGATCTCCACAAAATCCTTCCATCGAGTTGGCTCTTATGCGGATTTTCCAAATTGTCAATTTTTGAAGGGTAGTGGCGCGTAAACATTTCCTTACGTCGTCCGATTGTAAACGGATGGTAAAGCTGAAATCTTCCATAACCTGTATTGACGATCTCCCAAGAATCATCCAGAGCTTTAAGCCCTGCTTCTGTAGTTATAAATGGCGTTTTCTTTAGCCGCAGTTCATTTAGGACTGGATCGTTTTCTCTTGCGATCCATTCTGGCCAATCTTTTAAGACTTCTCGACCTGACTGAAAAATGCGGCGTGTGAGTAGGTTGAAGCTAAAATCTCCCTTTTTCGCATAGGGGAATTCCAAGGTCCATGCCTTATCATCAGAAACTCCTAAATAGCGATCTAGATGAAGTGAGATAAAAGGTGGATGTTCTTGTTGCGCTAGAAAAGGAAGGCGAAGTATGGACTCCTGAATACTGTTTCTCATCCAGTGAGGAATGTCAAGACCGTTGATGGCAAATGCAGGATCTGTAACAAGAGCAAGAAACTTCTCTGGATTTCGTTCTATCGTATCGGGGAAGAGAGCGAAAATATAAATTTGATGAGCAAGAGAGAGTGCCGCCTTTTCCGTCGGAACCACTTTTTCGTAATGCTCGGCTAAAAATGATTGAATTTTCTCTACCCGCTGCACGCTATGTTCATCTTTAGCTAGGGTGAGGCGGCTTTCGATTTGTGCGCTGAGGAGATTTAAAGCAAGTATCTGTTCAGAATGTACTACACTGGTTCTTCCCTCTTCAATCAGGGAATCCATTAGAGCTCTTAATGAGGAGATCACCTCCGGTTGTCTTTGGTAAGTATCCAGTAAGATATTATCTGTCAGAAGACATTCTTCGATAAACGCCTGGGTTTCCTTTAAATGCAGTAGTTCTCGATGGCGGTGACACCAGTCGATGAGAAGAGGGATGCGCGTTTCCTTAAAGAATCGCAATCGAAGGAGCTCCTCGCTTGCCGATTTATATGTGGTGGAGGAATTGACGACTTCAGAAATGGCTCTTTCCTGATAGATAGCATCTACTGAAGTGCTTAACAAGGGAAGGGAGGGTAGTACTCTCCGCTGATTCTGCCTTGGATATCCCTCGTAGGTTTCAACTGTAAATTTATTTATCAGTGGGTGCGGAAAGATATTTGATCTTTTCGCATATTGAAAGGTAAGAGAGTGTAATAGGGAAAGAGATTTTAACAAGGGGTGATCGTAAGTGCCTCTAATCACCTTTTGAAATGACTCCACTTTCGCTTCCGGCTCAAAGTGGATGCCCAAAGAGTCGAGTATCTCTTCGTAAAATTTGAATGTCTCTTTCCAGGAAGAATCTAAGTCATTTTTAAATCTGAAGAATTGCTCTAGGGTAAATTTTGGATCCCAACAGTCGATCTCGGAAAAAATAGTTCTTTTTTTGCTATCCGTTCCCTTTAAATCAGAATAGTATTTTTTGATCCGTGCATCGAGCAGCTCAAGTTGGGGGTCGGAATAATACATATGCCAGTGAGTTTGGTCAGAGAACCCTTGCATAGGGAGGGAGTAATTTTCAAGAACTTCTTTGATTGCGGGTTGCTGCATCAACAGTTTGTGGATGATGGCTGAGACTTGCCCTAACATAAGGTCTTTGTAGGTTGTGAGAGGGGAATGTGCGCTATTTTTCGCAAAGAATTTTACCAGAAAGTGTAAATGCTCAATGATTGCTAGAGTATTTTCTGGCGCGATCGCTTCCCAATAACGATCATTTGCTGACTCAGGAACAGGAAGTTTAAGGATGAATGAGGCGATTGCATTCTCTGTTAAACCTGTTTTTTTGATCAGATCCTCAGATTCCACTATTCTTTTTAGCTCAATTAATGAAGCTTCGAGTTTTTGAGGGTCCTCGATGCACTCTAAAAGAAGCGTATCGATATTCACTTTAGATTCTGGGAGCGCATCTACAGTTTCTTTCGATGGCTGTTCTAAAGGAATATTAGGGGCAGAGATCCCGTCAAAACGATTTGCTTTTACAGAAAAATCATCTACTTTAGCATGAACAGCACCTGCGCTAGATTGCAATAGCGCAGCTTCCGCCTTAGCCTTTGCCTTTTCTACTAAAAGAAGAGCCTCTTCTAGGGTCGACTCATCCAAAAGGCCCTCTTGTTTTAGCTTGAGCGCTTGAACCGAAATGCCTTCTGCGGCCCTCTTCAAAAGCCATGCATTCTCCGACTCAGGATCCGATAAATCAAGGTGGTGATATCCATTTTTTAGCCCCCTTAATTTATTTGCAAACATCACTTGCCGCACTGCTCCGGCAGTGATTCCGGAACGCAGAAGACCATCGCGTATGATTAATCTGATGGCATGTTCGGGGCATGTCCCGCTCCTTTGAGGCGTAATGCCAAGATCGTCTAAGGAAAAAAGGGCATTGAGATCGTCTTTAATCCTTGTATGAGTGAGCTCTTGGTCAGCAAAAAGCGACAAGTCTTCATAAGCCATTGAAGAGGTCAATGTATGATTGTCTTTTGGTTTAGAAGCATAAGTAGCTATAGTTTCTAAAAATAGTTCCCCTGTCTCTGATGTGAAAAATTGCCGATCTTTTAAAGCGTAGGACGTAGACCGGTAGCTTAGGTAGGTTTTTCCACCCTGCACTTGCTTTATGACAGGATGTCTTTCTGCTCCATCGCCTCGGTTGAGAAAATAGAAGGAGAGCTGCCCCTGGCTGTTTTTTTCGATCACGCAGCTGAAAACATGTCCCGGAGCACCCGAAACATGAATTGGAACGGTACAGTGGGAATATTTCTCTAAATTTTCTAAGATTAGCTTTTGCAAACCTTTGATATCTTTAAGTGAAACGAGCGCATCGGCTTGAGTGTACTGTTCGATTTCTGTGCGTATTTGGTTCCGGGTTTCCTTGGGCACAAGTCGACTGAGCATGGGATCTGTTTCCCAAAAGCGCAGCTCTTCAAGGTAATAGGCAGCGTTCTGACTGGGAGTACCTCCTGCAAGGCCAGTATTTTCAAGAATAGTGTCGCCGAACATGAGCGCAAACTGCTTCTGGTCAATGGGATGTGTATCGCTTTTGTCTTCAATCTTGTGATGGAGCTTACTTTCAGGCAAATGGGGAATCTTGCCATCGGCAATTTCTAATTTAGGTAATTTATTTTTTAAATAATCTCTATCTATTGGGATCATTTATTTATAATAATTCTATATTATTTTGGCGTCAATTTTTACTGTTAGTTTGAAAGAAAAAAGCATTTGATTGTTTCTCCTCAAAGAATTATTTTGCATCTTTGGGGGTTGCTATGCTTTTTGACTTTGAAACCATCCGGGCTTTTTATGCGGCGTTACCTGAGAGGCTTAGGATGGCGCGCTGGATTCTCGAGCGGCCGATGACTCTTACGGAAAAGATTCTGTATGCTCATCTTGCGGCCCCCCTTAAAGAGGCTGCGGAGAGGGGTAAAAGCTATGTGGAGTTTGCTCCTGATAGAGTGGCGATGCAGGATGCGACGGCGCAGATGGCTTTGCTTCAATTCATGAGCTGCGGCAGAAAAAGGGTCGCCGTTCCGACGACAGTGCATTGCGATCACCTGATCCAGGCGGAGACGGGTGCCAAGGAGGACTTGGCAAGGGCGAAGGGTGAGAGTAAGGAAGTTTTTGATTTTTTAGCGAGCGTGTCCAAAAAGTATGGCATCGGATTTTGGCGTCCGGGAGCGGGGATTATTCACCAGGTCGTGCTTGAAAATTACGCATTTCCCGGCGGCATGATGATCGGTACAGATTCTCACACGCCGAATGCTGGCGGATTAGGAATGGTTGCCATTGGCGTTGGCGGGGCAGATGCTGTCGATGTGATGGCGGGATTGCCTTGGGAGTTGAAATTTCCCAAGCTGATTGGCGTCAAGCTGACTGGTGCCATGCAGGGATGGACAGCTTCAAAAGATGTGATTCTCAAATTGGCTGGCATTTTGACCGTTAAGGGAGGCACAGGGGCCATTATCGAATACTTCGGTCCAGGAGCTAAAACGATATCGTGCACAGGTAAGGGAACGATCTGCAATATGGGCGCAGAAATTGGGGCCACCACCTCCATTTTTCCCTATGACGACAAGATGCGTGTCTACTTGGAAGCAACTGGTAGGCAAGAGGTGGCAAAAGCTTGTGAGGCTGTAAGAGAGTGCCTTGTGGCTGACCCTGAAGTGGAAAAGAATCCAGATGAGCATTTCGACCAGATCATCGAGATCGATTTGTCAACTTTAGAGCCGCATGTGAACGGCCCTTATAGCCCTGATAAGGCATGGAAAATTTCTGATCTAGCACAAGCTGTCAAGGCTAATGGTTACCCCGATAATATTGCAGTTGCTCTGATCGGTTCTTGCACCAATTCGAGTTATGAGGATATACAAAGAGCTGCCAGTATCGCAAGACAGGCTTTGAAACATGGTTTAAAAGCGCGTTGCCCTTTGACAATCACTCCTGGGTCAGAACAGGTACGAGCAACGATTGCAAGAGACGGGCTTTTGGAAAGTTTAGAGGCAATTGGTGGCCTTGTGCTGGCGAATGCATGTGGGCCCTGCATAGGACAGTGGAAGCGGCATGACGTCCAATTTGGTGAAAAAAATTCCATATTGACCTCTTACAACCGCAATTTTTCAGGAAGAAATGATGCGAATCCCGGCACGCACTCCTTCGTAACAAGCCCTGAGATTGTCATCGCTCTTTGCCTTTCAGGTAAGTTATCGTTCAATCCTCTGACAGACACATTGACCTCTGAAACTGGGGAGGTTGTAAAGCTTAATCCTCCTCATGGCGATGAGCTTCCACAGAATGGATTTACATCGGGCGAGTCCGGATATGAGGCTCCTGCTGAATCGGGAGAGGGCATACAGGTAGTGATTGCAAAGGATAGTGAAAGATTGCAAGCGTTAGAGCCCTTTTTGCCTTGGGATGGAAGAGACTTCACCGGGTTAAAAATTCTTTGCAAGGCGCAAGGCAAATGCACGACAGACCATATTTCACCCGCAGGGAAATGGTTAAAATACCGTGGGCACCTCGACAAGATTTCAGATAACCTTTTGACGGGAGCTGTCAACGCTTTTCGTGAAGAGCAAGGCAAGGGTTGGAATGCGCTGTCCTCTGCAATCGAACCGTTTTCTGTGATTGCCCGGGAATATAAGAAGAATCGAATTGGGTGGGTTATCGTTGGCGATGAAAACTACGGCGAGGGTTCATCTCGGGAGCATGCAGCGATGGAGCCGAGGTTTTTGGGAGGAAAGGCTGTCATTGTGAAAAGCTTTGCTAGGATCCATGAATCCAACCTTAAAAAACAGGGGATTCTAGCGCTCACGTTTCTCCACCCCGGCGATTATGACAAAATTAGGGAGAATGACAGCCTTGATATCGTTGGATTGAACGACTTTTCCGAAGGGGTGCCATTGAGAGGAATTCTCCATCATGTAGATGGCACGCAAGAGGAGATTCAGCTTTCCCATACATACAGCAAAGGACAGATCGAGTGGTTTAAAGCGGGTTGCGCATTGAATTTAACAAAGTGACGGGAATCAATTCGTTTGTTATATTGGTATATTTTTAGGCGAAGGCACTATGTTAGGAATATTTTTGGATATTGAGACAACCGGATTGGACGCATCCCGCCATGCGCCTATCGATATCGCATTTCGCATACTGGATCTCTCAGATGGCTCTGAAAAGTGCTCATTCCGTTCTGTGATCGCTCAGCCTGAGGCGGTCTGGCAGCTCAGAGACCCTTCTAGCATAGCTATCAATGGCTATACCTGGGACATGGTCGCAGCCGGCAAGCCTATGAGAGAGGTGCGTGAAGAGATATTAGATTTATTCAAGCAGGCTTATATCGCACGCGGTAAGGCAGTGTTCATCTGCCAAAATCCTGCTTTCGACAGAGGCTTTTTCGCTCAAATTATCGACGTGTATACTCAAGAAAAACTTAATTGGCCCTATCATTGGCTCGATTTTGCCTCTATGTATTGGGCGCTCCTTTGCAAAAGAGCTAAAGAGGGGATGGGTGACCTTCCGAAAGAGATCAATCTTTCTAAGAATGCGATCGGCAAAGAGTACGGTATCCCTCCGGAATCTCTGCCCCATCGTGGCATGAATGGCGTTGATCACTTGATTCTTTGTTACCGGACCGTTGTGGGATTCCCCGAATCTTAAAAAGTGTATTTTTATTTCTGATCATTTATAATTATATAAATGATGGAGCGCCTAAATAAATTACATAAAATTATTGATTATATTCCCATTGTAAGTAATTTCAAAAATATTTTAGATTTTATTGTCAAAAAGACATCAAATGCTGGTCAAAGGGGATTGAAGGCTCAAAATAGCGAGCCTACAGAAAAGTCAGCTAAAAAAGTCTGGGTAGATTTTGCTCAGAATAAGAGCGATAAGAAGATCGCAGCTTTAATTTTCGTGCCAGTCATAAGCAATATCACGCTTTTGATTCTTAATAGGAAAAGGAAACCCCCAGAATCTGCTCCAAGTTCAACGCTGAATGTGGAAGCTAAGGAAGAGAAGGAAGAACTTCCTAACAAAGTTCAGCAGAAAAGAAAGGTGCATTTCGATCCTAAGCTAAAATCAGACCCTCCAGAGTCAGAACCCAGAGTGTTGGGCAAACCCACAGAGTTTTTCGAAGGTACATCTGATAAAAAACCATCTGAGCGCTTTGATTATAAGAGTAAGAAAAAGCGCAAAGCTATCTTGAGCGCTAATCGCCAAAGAAGGAGCAGCGCCATTCAGCCCAAAGAAACAATAGATGTCGAGGAATGCACTCCTCTTCTGAGGTATATGCAGAAGGCAATGCGTTTAAATTTGGTGCAGGCAGCTCTTTTGGAAGACTGCTACTGGAGAGTGGTTGATGAATTAAAAGAAATTCCTGAGAGCTCCGATCTCATTTTTTCAAAGATGATCGACTTTCTCGATCAGAAAAACGTCATCGAGGAGGAATTCGGCGAAAATAGCGTTAATGCGGATCCTCAGGGATTTATTTCTCGATTGCTATTGCTTAAAACAGAAGATCAGGAAAGATTGCGTGAGAAGTGGAAGCTGGGGGAAATCAGAGAAGTGACCTTCGAGGTTTTCAATAAAACTGCGAGAGGTCCTCAAAATGCGAGCCAGTGGGATCTGTTAACCAAAAAGTTAGAAGCCCTTTGCAAGTATCCCCCTTTTCTTGAAGAGCTTCAAAAAGACATTATCAAATTTCATCGAACAAAGGCTTGAATCCAGATCAGTTCAGGTGCGAGTTTTCTGTTTTGGAGCTTTTAAAATGCAATATAATACAAGTCTTTATTCTTTGATTACTCATTGTATTGTTGCATAATTTATAGTTTTAAAATTATATCTTAATTTATTTATAATAATATGAATGAGGGCTGGACTAAACAAATTTCATAGAATTATTGACTATGTGCCAATCGTCAGTAATTTTAAAAATATTTTAGATTTGGTTGTCAAGAAGACGTCAAAAGCGGGCATGAGGGGATTGCTCAAAAATACCGAGGCTAAGGAAATGTCGGCCACAAGGGTCTGGGTTGATTTTGCCCATAAAAAAAGTGGTAAGAAGATAGCGCTCTTGATCTTTGTTCCAATCATTAGCAACATCGCACTATTGATTCTTAACAGAAAAAAGAGAGCGAAATTCGCTGAAGGGGTAAAATCGGCTCCTTCGAAATCAGAGCCCGAGATCAAGGGAAGACCCACGGAGTTTTTTCATGATAAGCTTCTTCGAAGATCAAATGTGCGCATGGAATATAGTAGCGACGTGGAACGCAAAGCTATTCTTTCAGCGAGACGCGAAAGAAAAAAGAAGTATAAACTTGCCAGCAACAAGAATAAAAGTGGCAACATTCCTGAATCTACTCCTTTAGCAAGTTCGATGAGCAAGGAGATGCGCTTGAATTGGTTGCAGCTTGAGCTTTTAGATGACTGCTACTGGAAGATGTTGGATGAATTGAAAGCTATACCAAAAGAAGAGAGGAGTAGTGCCCTTATTTATTCAAAGATCGTGGAATTCCTCGAGCAAAAAAATACTGCGGAAGAAGAATATAATGAAAAAGCATTTTTAAAAAGCGAGGCTCAAATTGAAGATCGGCTTCCGATGTTCAAAAGAGAGGATAGGAAAAGATTGTTTCAGCCCTGGAAGCCAGGAGAGATCAGGGAATTTACTTTTGAAGTATTTAGTAGAACCGCAGTTAAACCAAATCTTAAGAGCAAATGGGATCAGCTCATAGTAAGCCTGGACTCGCTGTCTAGGCATCAGCCATTTTTAGATCAGCTCGAAATGGATCTTAGCTCTTGATATTCGCAAAATCTATCATTGAATATTTTATCCAGATCGATATACATCCGTATTCTATCGCAGAACTGGTTGTAAAGAGCATTCCATTGATTTTGAATGGTACCGCTGAGAGCGTTTTATGGAAGCGGTGCGAATGCACTTATATAGCCGGTAACCCCCTAAAGGAATCCCTAGTGTGAAGATATGACATGCTACGCTTGCAATTCTTTTTAAAAGAGCTTGTTTAGAGCAAAGAGGATCTTTAAACAAATGTTCGTAAAAACGATGTGCGCAAGGGTCGCTGCTTATTAAGATTTTTTATTTTCATTGTTAACTGAGGTTAAATTTAAAAAAAAACAT
Organism: uncultured bacterium; assembly: GCA_964605535.1. GTDB lineage: Bacteria > Chlamydiota > Chlamydiia > Chlamydiales > Parachlamydiaceae > CAZSDA01. Next base: position 33,977 of record CAZSDA010000004.1, on the reverse strand, counting down.
AGGCGTAGCATTCTTTCAAATAGTAGGCAAGATAAAACCTTATGATTTTGATAAGAAGGGCAATTTCGAGAGTCAAAATTGATGCAGAGTTTGTGTTTTCTTGATCCATAGAAGCTCAGGAGCAAGTTTTCTATTTTGGAGCTTCATGTAGTTTACTTGGTACTTGTTTGAGGGGAGTTGCGAAGCCCAGTTCAAAACGTCTTGCGCCTCTTTTTCACCCTCGGAGTGGCCAGGGTAGAGCATGAGGCTGATGGCCCCGTCGGGGGCGAGAAGGGTTAAGGCATGGGTGAGACTTTGAAGGGTTGTTGCGCTTTGGGTAGAAAGCTTTTTATCTGCTCCAGGAAGGTAACCTAGGTTATAGACAAAGAGGTCGATTGTGTGCGGCTGGATCCATTCTGGAAATTGGGCATGGGAGGCATGGCAGAGTTGAGCTCGTGATTTAAGATGCGCTTCGGTGAGTTTTTCGAGGGTTCTTTCAAGGGCCTTTTCTTGAATATCAAACGCAATGACTTTCCCATAGGGGAGATGTTCTGCAAGAAAAAGTGTGTCCTGGCCATTTCCGCAGGTGGCGTCGATTGCTGTATCAGTAGGATCTAAAAACTCGGCAATCAGAAGATGGGCGAGCTGTGTCTGGTTTAAGGCCTTTTTCAAGTGTGTAAAAACTCTGGTTTCAGAATGGGCCCTTTGGCAAAGCTTATGGTCAATTCGAGGGTTTTTGTGCAGCCTAGGGAGTAGCGCATGGTTTCTGCAAGCCCCTCTTCAATCTTTTTTAATAGCTCTTTGCGTTCGCTTTTAGGGATGTGAGGCAGGTCAGCGACAATACAGATCTTATTGCGTTTGATAGAGATGCGGCATGGGATTTCTCTTTCAGGAAATAGCTGTTCCCAGAATGCTTGAATGTAGTCGGCAACAATCGCTTCAGAAAATTGGATGGAATTTGGGCCCGTTTGAATGGTCACATACTGTTTGCGGCTGGATGCAATGATTTGGAGGAGGAGCGCGATGCCTATAAAGGTGAGTGAGGCTCCAAAGAGGGTAATTGCCCAAGGGTGATTTTCAATGAGGGAAAAGAGCTCGTCCTGCAAGTGACGCGTCCAGGGAAGAATAAGAGCGATTAGGCCAAAAAGTAAAAAAAATGCAGCGGTAATTGCCGTAAAAAATGAGTAGAGGAGTCTTTTAAAACTCATCGGAATACTCATCTTTAGGCGTTCCTTTATGCACGGGAACTGCATCAGGGGGCATCATCGAAACGAGCCGTTTTGAGATATCTTCCGAGATGACATTCTTGAATACCACATGAACCGAAGCTACGTGCAGGCCGGTTAATTTGTTGATCTCTTCGGCGATCGCCGCTTGGATCTCTTCCGCCTTCTCCGGAATGGCGATTCCATAACAGATGTTCACTTCAACTTTAATTTTAATGGAGTGGTTTTTCATGTCCTGCTCGGCATAAATTCCCTTTACGCCCTCTCCACCTCTTCCCAAGATGCTGTCGATGAAGTTTCCTTCGGTGAGAGCAATCCCTTCGATGCGCGAAAGCGTTCTTAAGACGATTCCTTGGAACACTTTATTATCGATATCCCGAATAAATAGTGTTTCCGGGATTTCAAATTCCTGCGGATCGACTTTTTTGATGTCGACGCTCTGTTTACGTTCGGCCATAGAGCTCCTTTTCGAATTTACGCACGATTTTGGCTGGACTTTTGACCAAGTCTAAAATACTATACTAACATCACGCTAAAATTTAGGAAAGGCGGATGGAACTTTTTATTGTTATCACCTGTTGGCTCCTCTTCGGGGGAGTGACGAGTTATTTTGCCGCTCAGAGAGGAAGAGATCCTTTTGCATGGTTCATGATTGGACTTCTTTTGGGCATCCTAGGGCTTCTGCTCCTGTTTTTGCTTCCGCCTGTTTCAGAGAGTGAAGTTCCTGATCAAAAAGACTCTCAAGAGATTGAGATCAGTCCGGTGCGTCTACAGGATTGGTTCTATCTGACTCCTGATAGAGTTCAAATAGGCCCTGTTTCTTTCGATGTTCTACAAGCTGCCTGGAAGGAAAGTAAAATCGGTCCCGATTCTTTTGTCTGGAGCCACGGGATGGAAGATTGGAAAAAAATTGCAGAGCTTTCCTCGCTTAGAGAAGCCCTGCAGTAGATAGCTAGCCTTACCAGCTTGCTTTAGTCACACCGGGAATGAGTCCCATGAGGGCGCATTCGCGGAAAGTTAAGCGAGACATTTTGAACTTGCGCAGGAATCCTCTTGCGCGGCCTGTAAATTGGCAACGGTTGCGCAGGCGCACAGGGCATGTGTCGCGTTTCATTTTGTTGAGAGCGACTCTTGCTGCGGCCCGTTCTTCTTCCGAAATGGAAAAGTCAAGTGCTTTTTTCTTCAATGCCTGACGTTTGTCCCAGGCAAGCTTGACCATTTTCTCTCGTTTCTTTTCTTTTTCAACAGATGACTTTTTCGCCATGTTTGCTTGTCCTTTATTTTTTCCTCGCAGGCCCTTTTTGGCGCCGCTTGCGATTGGGGTCTTTGCGGTTAATGAGGTAGAGGCGTCCGCGTCTGCGAACGATCTTGTCCCCTTTAGAAGGGTCTGCTTTTACAGATGCTGTCACTTTCATGAAATTGCCCGGTATTGTTATCGATGCTTTAAATCGATGATTTTCGATGAGAGGAAGTGTAGCAAAGGGTCGATTTTTAATCAATAGAGGCAAACGCGCTTGCCTTTTTTTTCCAATCCGTTTAGACTGGTCGCACAATTTAGATAAGGATCAATCCCGTGAAACGAACATATCAACCCAGCAAACGTTGCCGTAAAAAAGTCGTAGGATTCAGAAAAAGAATGAAGACTGCCGACGGAAGAAAAATTATCAACCGCCGCCGCCGCCAGGGAAGAAAAGAACTGACCCGCGCTTAAGCTATTCGGAGCCTAAAGTGCGCTATACTAAAGACGACCGCTTGCTACGCAGGCGGGATTTTGAACGCATCTTGAGGCACGGAAGGAGAAGGTCAGGCCAATGGATTCAGATCGAGCTGCTACCTATCAAGCAGTCAGATAGTCTTCACGTTCGCCTTGGAATTACCGTAACAAAAAAATATGGGAAGGCGCATGACCGCAACCGGTTCAAGAGGATGGTGCGGGAAGCTTTTCGCTGTATTGACAAAGAGTGGACCGCTTCCTTTGATCTTGTTGTGCGGCCGAAGGGGAATCATCCTCTTGCGCCAAACCCTTTGAAATGTCAAGATATCCTCGCGGACCTTTCCGGTTTGCTCAAGGAAAATGGACTGCTTTCACTCTAAAATTCTTTCGAATCTAAACCCGGAGCAGAGAGAGGCCGTTTGCTTTGTGGAGGGACGTCTTCTTATTCTGGCGGGTGCTGGAAGCGGTAAGACGAGTGTTCTCACGCGGCGCATGGCATATTTAATCGCTCAGCATGGGGTTTCTCCCGAGGGGATTTTGGGGCTGACCTTTACTAACAAGGCAGCTCAGGAGATGCGCCATCGAGTAGGCAGTTTAATTTCTCAGGAGCAAGCCTCCAAGATCACAATCAGCACTTTTCACAGTTTTTGCATGCAAATTTTAAGGTCTGATATCCATCATCTGGGTTTTACAAGGGATTTCAGCCTTTACGATGAAAAGGATCTTGAACGCCTTGTCAAGCTAGTCGCACGCGATCTTTTGGAGCATGAGGGTGCTCTTCCTTCGCTTTCAGCAACCCTTGCTGCGATTTCCAAAGCAGCGAATAGCTGTGTGAAGCCTATGAAGGGTAGCAAAGTATGGCACGATCAGTTTGTTTCAGAGGTTTACGAGAGATTGTCTGCCAGCTTAAGAGCTTATAACGCTCTTGATTTTGACCATTTGTTAAAAAAGACTGTTGAACTTTTTGAGACCCATCCTGAAGTCCTTGCAAAGTATCAAGAGCGGTTTCGCTTCATTATGATTGATGAATATCAGGATACCAATCCAATCCAGTTTCAATTGGCGGCACTTTTAGCTGGCAAATATAACAATTTGTGCGTAGTGGGAGATGACGATCAGGCAATTTATGGCTGGAGAGGTGCGGATGTGAAAAATATCCTCGAGTTTTCAGATGCAAAGGTGATCAAGCTTGAGCAAAACTACCGCTCTACGAATGCAATCCTGAAAGCTGCGAATGGCGTCATAGCGAATAATAAAACGCGTCACCCAAAAAGACTCTGGAGTCAAATGGGGGATGGCGATCCCATTGAAGTTTTGATCAATGACTCAGAGGAGAAAGAGGCTGAGGCAATAGCCTATTTGATTGCAAAGTTAAAAGAGGAAAAAGCGGTTCGATTTAGCGATATTGCCATTTTATACCGTTCGAACGCCCTTTCCAGAAACCTTGAGATTGCTTTGATGAAGCAGCGTTATTATAGTTTTGGGCACTATGTCACCGGAATACCTTTTGAGATTTTTGGGGGTGTTGAATTTTATGAAAGGAGAGAGGTTAAAGATCTTTTAGCCTATTTTCGGGTGATTCTCAATCCGAAAGATGAAGAGGCTCTTCTGCGCGTGATTAACTTGCCTCGGAGGGGAATCGGTGAGTCCTCTTTGGATTTACTGACATCTAGGGCGCGGAAAGAAAAGATTCCGCTTTTTCACCTCTTGGAAGAGGCTGAGGTGCCTGAGAAAGCAAGGAAGGGGATTAACCAATTTTTATCTATTATATTTGAAGCACGACGTAGGTTGGAGAGTGAGCCTGCCTCCGCAATGGCCAGGTGGCTGATCGAGGCTGTTTCCTTCAGAAAGGCAATCGAGGAGGAGGTTAAGAGCGATAAAATGCGCTCATTTAAATGGGAAAATATCGAGGAGCTCATCCATGCCTTGCAGTCCTATGAAAAGGAAAATCCTTCTGCGAGCCTGCAAGATTTTGTTTCTTCAATGACGCTCCAGATGAACGCTGAAAAATTTTCTAATGATGCAGCTGCGAGCGACAAAGTGAGTTTAATGACTTTCCATAGCGCAAAGGGCCTTGAGTTTGCGCATTGTTTTCTTGTGGGGATAGAGGACCATCTGATCCCGCATGAAAAAAGTCTTAAGGAAACAGGGATTGAAGAGGAGAGGCGTTTAATGTATGTGGCGCTGACACGAGCTAAGAAACAGCTTGTCATATCACTTGCGAAGACGAGGCGTAGGATGGGGCAGGAGGCTGTGAGCCGACCTTCGAGGTTTCTTCTGGAGATCCCAAAAGAGTTGATCAAGCAACTTATCTTAAAATGACCGCTTGCAGATTTTGAATATAGCTTTGAATGTCTCTTTGGATATCGTAAGGGGCAGCCGCATGTGCAGCTTGTGCATGTTTAAGCGCTTCCTGCATTTTGCCTTTATCGAGATACACTTGAGAGATCGTCATGTGAAGACGCCATGCTTTTTCGGGGTCTTCCGAGCCAAACCGTTCAATGTAGGCAGTCAAAGGGGCGAGAGTCAATTCGGGGGAGTAATTTTCTTTCTCCATCTCTTCCGAGTAAGCCTCAAATTCGATCACTGCGACATCATATTGCGTTCCCTTTTTATTATCGGGGTCTAAAGAGAGCAGCTCTTGTCTAATCGCGCGCGCCTCTGGATCGTGGATCTGTCCTTCATCTGCTAAGAAACGGTAGCGCTCGAGGAGAAAAAAGCGTTTATCTTCGCCTTGCATGCCGATTTTGACAATTTTACAGGCATCCTCAGTTCTGCAGAGCTCTTTAGCTTTACCATAAAGAGAATGGAGCTCTTTAGAAGAAGCGCTCTCCAGTGAGGAGAGCTTTTTTTGATAACCTGAAAAACTATTGACCATTTTCATGAGATGGTCGAGATAAGCTTTGGCTCCTCCTGGACGGTAGCCTGTTGTGCCGATCTGATTTTCACTGTCATCAAGAAGGATGATTGTGGGAAATCCTTTGACGTCATACTTTTTCTGCAATTCTTTGTTTTGGCTAGCGATCTTGGAATCGATCGCACTTTTCATTGGAAAGTCTACCAGTACAAAGACAAATTTCCCTGCAGCTGCGTCAGAAAAGTCCATCGTATCGAGGACTTCATTTTCCAGCTTGTGGCACCATCCGCACCAGTCAGAGCCTGTGAAAAAGAGCAATAGCGGCTTTTTTTCCGCCTTTGCTTTGGCCAAAGCCTCTTGGTAGTTTGTCATCCAGTTGAGCTTGGCGTTAGCGGCATCTGCCATCCCGGTGAACAGGATGCAGCATAAAAATAGAAGGGCTCTCACCATTTCTTCCCCTTTTGTTGAATACACAGTTTTGCTACAATCTATTGGATTGTTTCCATATCACTGAAGTCTAACTAAGTAGGGGTTTAGATGCAAACGGTGGTCATCCGCCATAAGAAAGAGAATTTAGCTAAATGCAGCCTAAGGGGCCTTGAAAAAAGAGAGGATTTTCTCTTTTTGACCTACCCCTTTAAGGAATTACCTTCTTTACACGGTTATGTCATGCTTGTAATGGAGGGAGCTGAGCCTTTGTCTGAAAAGGACAAAGAAGCAGGCATTTTGCTGCTGGATTCCACTTGGCGCTATTTACCCAAAATGGTAGCTGCGGTGGAGCGCTTAGGGCCGATCGAAAAGAGAGTATTGCCATCGGTTTACAGGACTGCTTACCCTAGGCGGCAAGAGGACTGTATTGACCCTGAAAGAGGGCTTTCAAGTGTAGAAGCGCTTTATCTTGCTTACAGATTGACTGGGCGCTCTACAGAGGGTTTGCTCGATCAGTATCATTGGAAAGAACAATTTTTAAAATTAAATGATTTTTCTTGAGTTTTACGTTAGTACATGTTAAACTATTTTCAACATTATTTAGGGTTTGAATGATTCAAGATCTTTTGGTTTATCTCTCTTACTTTGAGGACTTCTTGTGGGAATATCTTGGATTTCCTGCTTTATTGCTTTTGGGACTCTACTTTTCTTTTAAGACTCGTTTTATTCAAATCCGCGGTTTTCCAAAAATTTTAAAAACCTTCATCTCCTTTATGGGCGTAAGGGATCACGAGGGGAGAGGGGTCCATCCCTTGAAAGCATTTTTCGCCTGTGTGGGTGGATGTGTAGGCGTGGGAAACGTCGTGAGCATCTGCGCTGCAGTTCAGCTGGGAGGTCCTGGAGCGCTGTTCTGGATCTGGGTGACAGCTCTTTTGGGGATGATGTTAAAGTATGCCGAAGCGTATTTGGGCATCCGCTACCGCGTGCCTAATCAAGAGGGCGGCTATAACGGCGGTCCCATGTATTTTCTGCAGAAGGCATTTTCCTGGAAGTGGATTTCAACCCTTTCCGCGGTATTGCTTTGCATCTATGGCGTTGAAATTTTGCAATTTAGCATTGTCGTACAGACGGTCAGCGTCAACTGGAGCGTGCCTCAACTGCCGATCATTGTAGCCTTGCTTGCGCTCGTCCTTTATGCGGGCAGCGGGGGAGTCAGGCGCGTTGGAAACATTTCATCTACGGTCATTCCGCTATTCGTCGTTCTCTACCTCGGCATGTCTGCCTGGGTTTTGGGATCCAATTTGGATAAAATTCCAGCGCTTTTGGCTCAAGTGTTTTCAACAGCATTCACTGGCCATGCAGCATTTGGCGGTTTTGTGGGAAGTACAATGTTGATGACAATCACACAAGGGGTCAGAAGAGGGTGCTATACGGGGGATATTGCGGTTGGTTATGCTTCTATCATCAATAGCGAAACGTCTGTCAAGCAGCCTGAAAAGCAAGCCTCTCTGGAGATTTTAGGGATCGCTCTCGATACGTTTGTCATTTGCACGACGAGCGTTGCCTTGATTTTGGTGACTGATGTTTGGCATCAACCGATCGAAATCGGGCTTCTTGTTCAATCGGCTTTGGATCAGTATTTCCCCTTTATGGGATTCTTTATGCCCTTTTTCCTGTTTTTGCTGGGGTATTCCACAATCAACGCCTATTTTGTAGCTGGTTTGAAGTGTGCAGAGTACCTTTCGCCTCGTCACGGAAGAAAGCTCTTTTTTGTTTACGCCGTGCTCGCTCTTTCTACAGTACTGTATATTGACGCTATACAGGCGCAGTCGATCATGGCCATCGTCGGAGGGCTGCTGCTCGTCATTAACACTCTCGGCATTTTCCGCTTAAGAAACGAAATCAATTTTGCTTTTGACAAACTTGGGGATGAAACTGACGCTTCATGCGTTCCTTGTGCTCAACACAACAAAGGATAATAATATGGCCTCCATTACCAAATTTAGTGATTGCTTCAGTGGACCAAACGCATTTTATAACGCAGCAGACTACGAGACTACTATACAAAATTTAAATAGTAGTCAGCGCGTTCACCCCGTTTATGAGACGACGATTCAGAATAAAGCTCTTCGCGTCACAAAAGCGATCGCTTCTGTCATTCTTTTCCCATGGGGCATCGGTAGACTGCTTCACCGCGCAGCTTCCCGTCACTGCCTTCCGGCGTCTACGATGAATAGAAGTGACGCTGACGAATGCCGGGTAATCTTGGCATCAGATGATCCAAATCGCGTCTACAAACGAATTTGCGTAAAAGTAGATGGCATGCAAATCGATGGAATGATCATTGGTACTAAAGAAACTCTAGAGAATGGAAAATGGATTTTGCCAACCCTTGGGAATGGTCAGCAATATGAAAGTTGCATCGGTAAAGACGACGACTTGCCAAGACTTGCAGCAGAAACAGGTTCCAACCTGCTCGTATTCAACTACGCCGGTGTGGGCAGAAGCTCCGGTTGGGCAAGCCGTCGCTCTGCAGTCAAGTCCTATAGAGCGATGCTAAGATTTCTTGAAGATGAAAAGGGCATAGGGGCCAAGCAAATTATTTCATACGGGCACTCTTTGGGCGGTGGCGTTCAATCTGAGGCATTGAAAAGGCATAAAATGGTAGAGGGGATTAAGTACGCCTTTATCAAAAGCCGCACTTTTTCCAATATGCGGCGTGCAGGTGCAGGAATAGCGGGAGCGGGGCTTGGCGCTATCATTAAAATCTTTGGCTGGAACCTTGGGTCGCCAACAAGCTCTATGAAGCTTGCTAGCCCTGAGATCATATTGCAGACTGCAAACGAAAATGAGGCTATTAGTGACGGCCTTATCTCTGCGAAGGCCTCCATGTGGTACAGGCTTAGATCTCCAAAAGCAAAAATTGCGCACCCTGAGCAAAAAGCATTTTTAGGTGTTACTGAGACGCATAACGACACATTATTGGATTCTACACGTAAACGGATAGTCGCAAGGCTAAAAATTTTTGGATTATCTGTAAACGCATAGATTGTTTCCCTACCCCTGCCTGTGCCTATGCCCGTGCCTGTGCCCGATTAAACTTTAAAAAAATTAAATTGGGAAAGGTCGGGCACGGGCACGGGCACAGGCACGGGTAGGGGCAGGGAAATAATCTTAACTAGTCAATCTCTTGCGTCTCTTCTTTAAACCCTTGGATGCGTTCGCGGTTGCTTGTTAAGAGTTTCCGGATGTAGTGCTTATTAGCCAGAATGTAGTCGAGGCCTGAGTAGAGGGTGTATGCTGCCGCAATCGATACGACTATTGTGCTGTAAGAGGTGAGTTCTTGAGGAGTGATCCAGTTCAGGGCTGCCTCTAACATGAAAATCAGGACGATTGCTGCTGCAAGTCCCTGCACCACAGCTTTGATCTTGCCGCTTTTTCTTGCAGCAAGCGTGAACCCTTTCAGGGCGCATATGGTTCTCAAGGTGCTGATGACAGAGTCCCTGTAAAGAAAAATAAATGCCAGTCCCATGGGGATCTTGACGGGCTCCAAAGTGAAGGTGAGGAAGAGAGAGATCCTGTAAATGCTATCTGCCATGGGGTCGAGAATTTTTCCAAGATCAGTCACTTGGTTGTATTTTCTTGCAATATAGCCGTCAAAGGCATCTGAAAGCTCCGATACCGCAACTAAAAAGAAGAGAACGCAGGGTAGTAATAGGGGAGTCAGGCCAAATGCATTGGGATAGAGGTAGACAAGCAGAAAAATAGGACTGATAAAAATTCTAATGAAAGTGAAATAGTGGGCTAGATTCATGCTGTCAACTTCTTGTAAATTGCCAAGTAGTGATCTGAGGGCCTGTTCCAGCTATGGTCGAACTCCATCGACTGAACAACTAATTTGCGCCATAGATCTGGTTGATCATACCAGTATTTTATTCCGCGATCAAGTGCAGAATCAAACCCTTGAGAGTCGGGGTTATCAAAGGTGAATCCGTTGGTTTCCTGAAATGGCCTTCCCGAATAGTCGACATCGAAAACAGTATCAGCTAAACCTCCCGTTCTTCTGACAACAGGGATTGTACCATATTTCATGGCGATGAGCTGCGTTAAGCCGCAGGGCTCGAAGAGCGATGGAACGATAAAAAGGTCGCAGCCCGCAAAGATTAGGTGGGCAAGGTCCTCTTGATGTTGAAGGCATAAATAGACGTGAGGATGGTCGCTGTAGATTTGTTTCAGCCTATGGAATTCGGCGCTGATTTCTGGGATGGGACTTGATCCAAGGAGGACGAGCTGCGCCCCCTTATCCGCTACAGTTTCTATGGCATGTCGGATCATTTCGATCCCTTTCTGGGGGACGATCCGCGTGATTGATCCGATGATCGGGCGATGGCCCTCTGCAAGAGATGTCCGCTCCCTTAGAACTTTTTTGTTAAATGCCTTCTTGTCGAGTGTATTGTGGTCTTTTTTTGATGCGGGGGTCTCTCTCGAGGAAAAATGTGCCGGCAGGTAGCGGTCTGTCTCGGGATTCCAGTAGGAATAATCGATTCCATTTAAGATCCCTGAAAACTTATTTTGATGGTCGCGGATGCATTTATCCAGGCCCCTCCCGCCCTCAATCGTTTTGATCTCCCAGGCGTAGTTAGGGGAAACAGTCGTAAAGTAGTCTGAGAAAACAATTCCGCCTTTGATTAGATTTGCAGTGGTAGGGTAGTAAGGGTCTTGCAAGAGCTCCTCTTTCATTAATTTGAGGGGGTCCAGCCCTACAGATTCAAGAAGAGCAGGAGAAGTTTTTCCCTGATGTTCAAGGTTATGGATGGTCAAGACGATTTTCACCTTGGACCAGCCATTTTTTTGACCTAGCTCTTTGCTGAGAGGTGCGATGAGAGCGGTCTGCCAGTCATGAATATGGAGGATGTCCGGTTTTAGCTCCCTCTTGGCAAGGAAATCCAATACAGCTCTAGAGAAATATCCATACCTTTCCAGGTCATCATCGCAGCCATAAAAGCAGCCTCTATCGAAAAAATGGGCCGGATGGTGCGGTTCAATAAAGTAGACTTTTAAATTCTCTACCCAGCCGATCCAGACGGTATTGCTGTACCACTTGCCTTGGTAATAGGAAGGGATATCCTGGACGTCAATCGCAAGATCCCTGATTTCGTTGGAGTCCATGCAGTCATATTTGGGAATGATGATATCGACATCATGTCCTTTCCAGGAGAGCTCCCTGCTTAATCCTAAGAGGACATCAGCTAAGCCCCCCACCTTTGCTAGGGGCGCTAATTCCGATGCGACATGCACGATATACATGCTTCGCAGTATAGCGAATCTGGGATTTAAGGTTAGTAAGTAATGTTTTGGGACCAGCCTCCGATTTCTCCGAAAAAGTAGCTGCAATCTCTATATTGTTGAAATACTTTGTCTTTGGTTTTTTCTGAACAAGAGTCTTGATATTTCAGCAGCTCATCTTTCAGCGCTGTAAGCTCATCTAATTCCCTATTCATTTCATCAAAACAAAGAGCTAAGTATTTATCGAGGAGATTAAGCTCATCCTTAGTCCCTTTATCCAAATTTGGGTCATTTTTCAGTTCAGTAATCGCTTTCAGAAGAGGGGCACGGCTTTTAGTCTTCCAAAATTTCAACTTTTCAAGCTTTGGAACTTTGGGCATTTTGTTAAATAAAAGCATAAGAGTGTCTTGACTCAAAGCAGGATCAGTCGCTTCTCCATAACGCTCTTTTAAGTTGTTGATCTCCTTGAGATCGCGGAAAAAGGCCTGCCGCTGCTCAAACTCTTTCATTTTTGCTGAGAAATCTGTCTGGAGCTGTTTGAAATAGGTGCTTTTGGATAATTGATGACTCTTGAGCTGGTCGTCTAGAGGTGCGTTTGGATCACCATGAAGGATATCTTTCACTTTTCTTGCTTGAGCAGCATCCTGAATGTAGGAAGGGGTAGTGTGATCCACCCCAATTGTGAATTCTTTGGCAGCAATCCGCTCAAGAAACCCTTTTTGATTCTTTTTAAACACTTGATTGACCTTAATGGAAACGGGGGCGATATGCTGCATGCTATTCTTTGCAGCATTCGGAGAAAATGTGAGGCGAACCTCAGTAATTTGGCTGAAATCAAGTCTGTTTTTGCGCATTGCTTTTAAGGGGTCGCCGATCTCCTTGCCATCTCTAAAGAATTCAAGCCGAATAAAACCATCCCTTTGAATCTGAGATAGCTTGCCAGCAAAGGCGGGATCGATCGGTTTCCCGGCTTTTTGAAGTAAAGTGTTTTTAATCGATTTCCCATAGAGAGAAGCTGCCATAGCAGCGAGCTTGATTGCGTTATTGAAATCCTGTTCGCCACCCTTAAAATTGGGAAATCTCACAGAGGTGTAAATAGTCTTTTCAAATGTCAGCTCGTGGTCATTTCCATGTTGATCTTTAAAATTTGCTGTATAAACTTTTTGAAAACAGATGCGTGGAGGGTCGCCAAAAGAGCTTGCCTTGATCTTCCCATTTTCTCTCTGATATTTCCCGCTTATTTCGAAGCTGGCGTGTTGTAGATCGGGCTGTCCCGAAGCTTTTAAGACTTCTTTTTCAATGAAATCGATGGGGTCTTCTTCGTCAATTTCAAAATGTCTGATTGCAGGTTGCGCTGGTGCGGCTGCTGCTGGAGCTCCTGCTGGTGGTTGAGCTCCTACTGGTGATGGCCCGCTCATATCACGCCTCCATATTTATTATTAAGTTCTATTATATCAAATATGTATTTAAATATTCTATGTTGCGGAAAATGTATTTGCGTTAATTAAAGTTATTTCCCTTAAAGTTTTTATAAAGGCTTCTTTTGAATGGTCGTTCAAATGCTCATCAATTTCAGCTTTGACCGGGCTGATCATGATGGTGCAAGAGCACGCATTTACACAAATCGATGGATTGAAATTGGTGTATTGCCTCATGATTTTGATTTTTTGGCCAATATGCAGGGCAGTAGAGCCTGTGATGAATTTGATCAGCAAGCGAATTTCCTCATCTGAAGATCCGGTCTCTTCACTTCGATCTAAAATCCACTCTTTAAGCCATCCCAATTTTTTGGCGGCTTCCTCGGGCAGCCCTGGGACCTCTTCAAAACTGTTGAGTAAGGCTTCTCTACTGCATGCTCCTTGAATTCTGTCTGAGAAGTCATCGTAATTGGTTGAGGCTCTCAGTTCATTCCAGGCTGAATCGCGATGGACGGGGTCAGCAATTATCTCATGCATCCCCTTTGCAAGGGCGTGGAGGGCGGGTAGTTTACGTCCTAGTTGTCCATTCGCAAATGGGCTTGTAAATAAATATTCAGAGAGGATTGCTCTAAGTTCTTGCTTGTTAGATATAATAGGATCTCTTAGAGGTACGTCCTTTTCGTTAAGCCATGACTCTGGCAAAAGATAAAGCTTTTGAAGGTATGTTGCGATCCCCATCAATTCTTCTTCAGTTAATTCGTCAAAATTTTTGAGATTTTCAATAAAGGCATCGGCTTCTTCGTAAATCTTTATCCCTAATTCTTGTCTCCAAGCGATCATGATCGCTTTAGCCATCTTAAGTTTGGTTGTTTCTGACAACTCTTTAAAAGGTTGACCAATTTCTTCATTGTTTAATGCTAAAATAGCATTAAATGGGGCTGCTTCGAAATGTAGGCCCAAATTAATATGGTGACTTTGATCTCTATAGCAGCACATCATAACCGCCCCTAGGTCTTGAAAGAGGGTATTCTCGTCCTCGCTCAGAAGGGAAGATAGGTTGCCTTCGGGGATCATGGAACTTGCTTGTGGAGATTTTAATCGGACGTTTTCTGTAGTTTTAAAATTGTCTGGCAGGGCTAGGGTGCAATTTTCTGCAATCAGATCGAAATACTCTCTAGCAACGGCTCCTTCGTCCAGAAGATCCACAGCTTTCTGAGCGTCATCAATGTATTGGATTTTAAAGTGAGCGATTCCTCCTTCAGCAGTGACTGACCTGATTTGAGCTGCGGCTTGCTTTAAATGGAAGATTGAGTTGGAGATTAACGAGTTGCGTTGAACGGTTACGTGGATTGTATTGCCTATCCGCCTGTAGACAGAAGATTCACTATGCGGCTCTGTAGCGCCTTCAGTTGAAATCCTGCTCATCTCTACATTTTTTATCTGCTCTGGAAAAGATATAGGATTTACAGTTTCAGTGCTAAGATTCTTGACATTGCGTTTGCGCCAAATCGCGCAGCCCGCTTGGACTGCGCCGAATGTCAAAATTCCTGTGATGAGGGTAGTCATCCATGCTAAGGCCTTCTTTTTTTTGGAGAAATCGTCACTCGAAGGATTTAAAATAAATTCAACAAATTTGTTTTTATTAGCATTAATTGGGGCTGTCATAGTTAAGATTATTATATAATTTAATATAATTAAAATCTAGCAGGGTGAAGTGGGCGTTGAGAAAAAACAGAAAGGGTATTGCAAAAAAAACGAGTGTCGAGTAAAGTCTAAGCTTCATGTGTCTTGCTGGGGTGTCGCCAAGCGGTAAGGCAGCGGTTTTTGGTACCGCCATGCGGAGGTTCGAATCCTTCCACCCCAATTACCTCACCAAGGTCAACGATGAACCATGAATCAGCAGTTCTCTTCGCAGGGAGTTCGCATCCCGAACTAGCAAAAGAGATCGCCATTCATGCAGGAATTCGTCAGGGCGAGATGGTCACGGAACGGTTTCCCGACGGGGAAATATACGTTGAACTTCTCGAAAGTGTGAGAGGAAAGTGTGTGTATATCGTCCAGTCAGTTGCGGTACATCCCAACGAATACTGGATGGAATTGCTGATACTTGTAGATGCTTTACGTAGAGCTTCTGCGAAAAGCATCGTTGCTGTAATGCCCTATTTTGGGTATTGCCGCCAGGATCGCAAAGATAAGCCGCGCGTGCCGATTACGGCTAAGCTAGTGGCAAACTTGCTGACGCAAGCTGGAGTTGATCGTCTGATGACGATGGATTTGCATGCGGAGCAGGTGCAAGGGTTTTTTGATATCCCGGTTGATCATCTTTATTCGAGGCCGCTCTTTGTGGAATCGGTAAGGAAGATCGGTTTTAAAAATGGGATTGTCGTCGCTCCCGATGTAGGGAGTGTAAAGATCGCAAGAGCCTACGCCGAAGAATTAGGTGTGGATTTTGCGATTGTAGATAAACACCGGTTAAGTGCAACTCAAGTTGAGGTGCATAATCTAATCGGTGATGTGCAAGGTAAAGATGTCCTTCTTGCTGACGACTTGTGCTCCACAGGGGGTACGTTGGTGTCAGCCGCGGAAGCGTGCCATAAGAAGGGAGCGAATCGCATCTTTGGAGCTGTGACTCACGGTTTATTCGCGGGAGACGCAGTGGAGAAAATCGAGGCAAGTCCTATCGAATTTCTTCTCACTTCAGATACGATTCCTCTTCAAGATAAGTTTCTCAGCTGGAATAAGCTGAAAATTGTCTCTTGCGCCCCTCTTTTCGGTCGGGCGATTCAATACACGCTTTCCAATAAGTCGATCGCATCTTTATTTACTGGACATTTTGCGCTTTAAAAGGCGCTGAAACGGATCGTGAGAAAATTCCTCCGATTCGGTAATGAACATAAAACAGGGAATTGCAATGAAGTTAAAAGTTAAATCCAGAGACGCGGATAAAAAAAGCGATCTCAAAGCACTACGTAGATCGGGTGGTATCCCTGCAGTGATTTATCACAGAAGCAAGGAAGCTGAACCTGTTGCCGTAGCTAACGAAGAATTTACCGGTCTTTTGCGCCAAGTGACTCCTGGCCGCCTTAGCACGACGATCTTTTCAATTACGGATGAAAAAGGTGCTGTGAGACGCGCCATCATCAAAGACATTCAGTACAACCCCGTGAATTACGACGTCATCCACCTCGATTTTGAGGAATTGATCGATGATGTGACAGTGAACGTGAAGGTTCCCGTTGAGTGCGTAAACGTCGCAGACTGCGTGGGCGTGAAGCTTGGCGGCTTCTTGCGTCAGGTATTGCGCCATGTAAAGGTGAATTGCCTTCCAAAGGATTTGCCAACGCACTTTCCGGTTGATATCCGCGAGATGGTACTTTACGACCAGAAGCGCGTTCGCGACCTGAACATCCCAGAAACGATGCGCCCTCTAGTGAATATGAATGAAGTGATCATTGTGATCGCGAAGAGATAACCGATGTCCGACGTTGTGGCAGTAGGGCTAGGAAATCCGGGTGCGAGATACGCCTCTTCCTTTCACAACGTTGGATACAAAGTGTTAGAAAGGCTTGCTGCAAAGCAGGGCTGGCCTTGGAATAAAGATAGTCGCCACAATGCTTTAGTGGCAAAAGGGGAGGTGAAAGGCGTGGTCTTTCACCTCATTAAACCTGAGACGTTTATGAATCTATCAGGCGAGGCAGTGCAGAGCTATCTTCACTGGCTAAAACTACCGGTAGAGGCATTGACGGTCATCGTAGATGATGCTGATCTTCCTCTGGGATCGATCAGGGAGCGTCCCTATGGCGGAAATGGCGGCCATAATGGACTGAAGAGTATTGAGCAAAGAATCGGCACTAACCGATTTGACAGGATAAGAATTGGTATCGGAAGAGATGACATGATTCCTCTTGCCGATTACGTCCTGATGGCTCAGGGAGAAGAAAAATGGAAAGAGATCTTGCCTGCTATAGATCAGGCGGTTCTCTTATTAGAAGCTAAATGTAATGGAGAAAAGAATGAGTCAAGAGAAAACAAACCTCTATGAGGGGATGTATATCTTAAGTGCTACATTGAGCGAAGAAGCGCGCAATAAAGCTCTAGAACGCATCCAGAATGGGATCACTGCTAAAGGCGGAAAGATCCTTAAGATACATGCTCAAGGAAGAAAGCGCATGGCCTATGAAATTGATGGTCATCGCGAGGGCTACTACTATGTGATTTACTTTGAAGTGAAGCCCGGCGCAATTAGCGAGCTTTGGCACGATTATCACCTGAATGAAGACCTCGTTCGGTTCCTCACCCTGCGTGCAGACAAAGTGGTTGAGAAAATCGAATTTGTGGCCCTTCCGGAGGTGCAATAAGGAGATCATGATGCAACAACAAAGACAACAGCAGCAACAGCAGCAAAAAAACTACCCAGATAACGGAGATTTCCGCGGGAAGAAAAAGAAGCGCTGCCCCTTTACAGCGGCAGGTATTAGAAAAATCGACTACAAAGATGTCGAAACTCTGAAGCGGTTCATCACTGAGCGCGGTAAAATTCTTCCAAGAAGAATCACCGGCGTATCCGCATATCATCAGAAGCAATTGACTGAAGCAATTAAACGCGCTCGCCATGTGGCACTACTGCCATTTGTGGCTGAGAGTTAATAGAGAGGTTCAAAAACGATTATGGCTACTAAAGTATTGTTACTCGAGGACGTTGAACCTCACGGCAGAAGCGGAGATGTGATCTCCGTAAAGCCAGGATTTGCGCGCAATTTCTTAATCCCGCAAGGTCTGGCTATCGTAGCCTCCGCTCATGCGCTGAGAAAGCAAGCTGATCTGCAAGAAAAGCGTAAACAGCGTGCGATCGCGGATAAAGCAGAGGCTGAAGGGCTTGCTGCTAAGTTGGCGGGAGTTGAGCTCACGACGATTGTGAAAGTTGACCATGACGGCCATATGTATGGCTCCGTGTCAGCTACCGATATCGTTCATCTGTTACAAGAGCAGCAGGCGCTTGCTATCGATAAGAAATGCGTTCAGATTAAGCATCCAATTAAAGAAGTGGGAGTATTTGAAATCCACCTTCGCTTGAAAGAAGATGTTGTATCTGTCATCACTTTGAAAGTTGTTCCTGAAGAACACAAGTAAGGGAGCCGGGGCCGGTTAAGCCGGTCCCGGATGTTTAAATGACTTTAAAATTGAAGTCTCCTGCTAAAATCAATCTATTTCTCCGCGTTTTACATAAGCGAGCAGATGGCTATCATGAAATCTCATCGCTCTTTCAGGCGATCGACTTATGCGATACTTTATCTGTTTCGCTTTCCAATGAGGATCGTTTCACTACAGACTCCACATCGATTCCTAAAGACGATTCAAACCTCATCCTCAAAGCGCTAAAACTATTCCGCGAAAAGTCTGGCAGGTCATTTCCCGTTTCCATCCATCTCGAAAAGAAAATCCCGACTGAAGCAGGTCTTGGCGGGGGCAGCAGCAATGCGGCAACAACTCTCTATGCCCTCAATCAATTGATCGGTGCGCCTTTTTCAGAGCCTGAGCTCGCTAGGTGGGGCTCCTCCCTTGGTTCCGACGTGCCCTTCTTCTTTTCCACTGGAACTGCCCTCTGCACAGGCCGCGGCGAAAACGTCCGCTCGCTACCTTTACCTCCTGATCATACTTTCCAGGTGTATAAACCTCCCTACGGTCTCTCCACACCTCAAGTGTATAAAGCGTTTTCATTGGAAAAAGCAGTAACGAGAGACCCTGAAGAACTTCTCAAATCCTTCTATAGCGGAAATCCTATCTATCTCAATGATCTTGAGATAGCGGCTTTTCAAGTGAAGCCTGAGTTGAAGCAGTTTAAAGATGATTTGGAACGCAACAGCCAGATCAAGCTTTTAATGAGTGGAAGCGGCTCGAGTTTCTTTTCCGTAAGTAAAAATGGCCATTCTGGCCTCACAAGATCTGCCGGCAGCTGGTATTAATAGACCTCTTGCATAATTCATACCCATGCCTTGCCCTATTTAAGCAGTTGTAGCTTGATGCCGCGCTTGAGGAGGTCCTCAGGGGTTGTATTGAGCAGCAGATAGTCAATAGGGAAAAGGGCGGAAAGAGATGTCAAGATGCTGCTTGAGGCTGGAACATTTTTTAGCAGGCCGATGAGCGGTGTTTTGACAGTTTGCTTGAACTCAACCATCTTTTGAATTAGATCGGGATGCGGCATCTCATCTCCGGAGAGTAAGGCATAATAACACTCTGTGCCATCTAAGGCTGATCGCAAGGCATCCATATGCTCTAAATCGAATATTTTGTTGCTCAAGTCGAGCTCAAAGACCCGTTTAGCTAAATCGCTTAGACACACTTGCGCGCATCCAAAATGTTCAATAGCGATACCTGCCGCAATATTTGAGAACTGGATCGATGTAGTAAGGGGAAGATTGTTAGCTAAGCAAAAAGCGAGTGTCGCAAGGACTGTGTCGCCGGCGCCTGTCACATCTTTGACCTCTTTGACCCTTACGGGGAAATTTTCATGGGTGCCATTTTTGCAAAATAGGGAAATGCCATCTTGCGAGCGGGTGATCATTAGATAATCGATTGCTAAATCGCGGAGAAGTTGATTCGCTACAGATTCAATAGGTGTATCTAAAGGCGCTTTTGCCGCAGCGTAGGCTTCTGCAAGGTTGGGTTTGAGCAGGGTTACGCCGCTGTATTTTGCAAAATCGACTCCTTTTGGGTCTGCGATGACGGGGATGCCGGCCTTTCTTCCCGCTGCGATGAGCGCTTTCAAAACATTATGCGTCAGAAACCCTTTACCGTAATCGGAGAGGGCGATTAACTTGACGCCGCTCACTAATGAGGGAATGGCTTCAATGATCGTTTTCTCTTCCTCTTCTGTTAGCCTGCTGGGAAGCTCTCGGTCAATGCGTACAATTTGTTGACTGTCCGAAACAATGCGGTTTTTTACAGGCGTTTGAAAGCTTTTTGAAATGAGAACGCCTTCAGTTGAAACAGCGGCATTCTTAAGTAGAGCGATCAAAGTATCTCCTGCGTGATCTGCACCTACCCGAGCGAGAATGCGTGCTTTGACGCCTAAGGCACTTAGATTGAGGAGTACATTTCCGGCGCCCCCCGGAAGCTGTTCATCCTTCTCGACTTGAACAATTGCGACTGGAGCCTCAGGAGAGATTCTTCTTGCTTTGCCGATGGTGTAGGTATCTAGCATTAGATCGCCTGCAACAAGGATATCTTGCTCTTTAAGCGCACTAAAGCTGCCAATTAGCGCACGGCTCATAGGTTTTTCTCCGGAAGCAAGTAATTGCATACGTAGTCTTGTACTGCCTTTTCTATAGAGTAGGGCTCTTTCCAGGATTTACTCAAGGCTTCTTTTGTTTTGTCCATTGAAGCGCAGGAATAATTTTGATACTTGCCCAGAAGATCTTCCGGCATGGGAATGTACTCAATTTTTCCATCGATTTTAAGGGACTTAAAGAGGGTGTTTGCGACCTCGTTCCATGTGGTGGCTCTCCCCATGCCTACATTAAAAATTCCTTCGCATTCGTTTTCTAAGATGTCGCAAGTGATCCTTGCAGCATCTTTTACGTAGAGAAAGTCGCGCTTTTGTCCACCGTCGGGGTATTTTTCGGGTTCAGAAGAGCGGAAAAGCTTGACCACTCCTTCTCGTTTTGCATGAGGAAACATATGGTAAAGAGCAGAGGCCATCCTTCCTTTGTGATATTCATTGGGCCCAAAGATATTGAAATATTTTAAGCCGGCCGCATTTTTAAAAGAGGCTTCTCTCCGGAGCCAAACATCGAACCACAGTTTCGATAAGCCATACATATTGAGTGGTCTTAGTGAATTCAATTGATCTTCATTATCTTCAAAGCCTAGTGAGCCATCGCCGTAAGTTGCAGCAGATGATGCATAGACAAAACGGGCGCCATTTTTTTCAGCGATTTCATAAAGAGATTGGCTAAATAGAGTGTTGTTGCGGTGAAGATAGTTAGCATCTGTTTCGACTGTACTTGAACATGCTCCCAAATGGATCATTGCAGTGATCTCGTTTTCACGTTCCTTGATCCATTGGAAAGCACTGTCTTTCGGGACAAGTTCTATGAAGCGCTTGCCGATCAAGTTTTTCCATTTTTCTGAATGGTCTAACTCATCGACGACGACAATGTTTTCATAACCTCTATGATTCAGTTCGGAAATGACTGCTGAGCCGATGAATCCGCTTCCGCCTGTCACTAAAATAATCTGATCGTCGCGCATAAATGTCTCAATTTTAATTTGTTTGAGTATAACGCGTAGAACCTTTCTTTTCAATTGCTGCCAGGGCGTTCAAAAGAGTAGAATCGCGCTCTGAAATTCCCTTTTCGGTCTGGCGGACACTGCTCATGACGGTGGAGTGGTCGCGGCCAAAGATCTCTCCTATTTTCGTATAGGGGAGTTTTAAGTCTTTTCTGCAAAGATACATGGCAACTTGTCTTGGTTCTGAGCATTCTCTTGTTTGTGCCTTGCTTAAGATGTCCTCCGGCCTGATGCCGTAATGTTCAGAACAGAATTGGATGATCTTTTGCGGAGTTAAGGCTGCTTGCAGTTCCAGAAGGAGTAGGTCTGCAAGGTAATGTTTTGCGAGCTCCACAGTCATAGGCCTAAAAAGCGCTTGGCGATCCGGCTTATTGACGTGAGAGCGTAAAATCAACGCTTCTAAAGCACGGATAAGAGATTTGGGACCACTTTTGAAAGAATCGATCAGGAAATCGACGATTTTAGGGTGTAGGGGATAATGGAGGCTTTCTGCCTTCTTCGTTAGTACCTTCTCCAGATTATCAACTCTTTTCATCGGCAGGACAATGCCCCATTCAAAGCGGCTAATCAGTCGCGGCTCAATTTCTACTAAGGCTTGGGGTAAACAATTCGCACTGAATAAAAGGTTTTTTCCCTCTAGGTGTAAGGTGTTGAAAGTATGGAAAAGTTCCTCTTGAGTTGCGCCCTTGCGGCTTAAAGTGTGGATGTCATCGATCAAAAGCGCATCCGCGTTTCTGTAGGCCTCTCTGAAACGCCTCATTTCACCGCTGCGAATTGCAGAAACGACATGCTCTGTGAAGTGTTCTCCGCGGACGTAGATGGTCTTTTTTCCTGCCTCTTTTAATTTGTGGGCACACGCCATGAGAAGGTGAGTTTTTCCCGATCCCGATTCTCCAGCCAGGAGTATAGGATTAAACTGCAGAGGGTCATCTTGTAATACCTTAATTGTTAAAGCATTAGACTCATCTTCAATAAAGTTGGCAAAAGTGCAATAGGGATCGAGAGTTCCAAATTGAACCTGGAATGTAGGCGTTGTAGGAGAGGACTGAGGAGCTAACTTTTTGACCGAGGAGTTGTTTTTGTTGGCGATAGCAAGATGGACGCGGATCTTCTTGTGGTTATTGTTGATGAAATCTTTTAGGATTCTTTGACGAATGTGTTCTTCAAACCAAAGAGCCTGGAAGGTGTCTTTTGCTTCTAAAAAAAGATTGCAGGCGTCGAATTTAACAACGGTGAGTGTGCGCAGCCACTTTCTAACGGTGTCTGCGCCCAACTCTCCTTCCAAACGAAGGAGGAACTCCTCCCACGCTTTCACGTTTTATTTCCTCTCGAGTAGGGCAAGGTTTGCTCTTCTGGTCGTCCACCATTGCTGGAGGATGCCAAGAAGCATCGAAGAGAGCCAGTAAAGGTTCAAGCCGGAGGGGAAGTTATAGAACATTAGCGTGAAGACGACGGTCATGATATTGCCCATCGCTCTCTGTTGTCTTTGCTGGTCGCTCATTTCATTAGGATCGCTTGGGCCTTGCGCCATCATCCTTTGTTGGAGCAGCATGACACCACCTAAGAGGAAGGGCAAGAGGTGGAATTCATTTCCTATCAGAAAGATTGGTTGACCCCAGCTGAAGAGCACATCGGGAGCAGATAAGTCGTCGATCCAGCCCGGAATGAAGGAAGCGCCCCTGAGTTCGAAAGTCGATTTCAAGAGATCGAACATTCCGATCAGGAAAGGCATTTGAATCAATAGGGGAAGGCAGCCAGAAAGTGGGTTTACCCCTTTTTCGCGGTAAAGGTTTACAATCTCCATTTGAGCCTTTTGGGGCTCCTTTTTGTACCGTTCCTGGATGGCTTTTACCTGAGGCGCGATTTGCTGCATGGCTATTGTCGATTTGAATGACCAAGCATTTAAAGGGTAGAGCATTAGCCTCAACGCAACAGTGAGCAGGATAATGGAAAATGCCCACGAGCCTGTGACGTAATAGAAGTTTTTCATCAGGAAGAGCAGGAATTTTGCAAAAGGCTCTGAGATAAATGCAAACCAGCCGTGGAAAGTTTGGCAGGAGAGATAATCGGGATTATAGCCCGTCTCAGGATTCGAATAGATCCCATCGACCTCTTTTAATACTTCTGTGCTAAAGGGGCCTGCAAATACGCGGAACTTCATCGTTCCACCCTTGCTTTTGAGGGGGAGATAGGTTTGATATCCAGGCATCTTGTCTGCAGGATAGAGATCATATTGCTGGTCAATCTCAACCAAGCGAGAGGGGACTTCGGTGCCTGAAACCATGACTGAGCGGATTCCGGATGCTGCATCGACAAGAGGGTCTTGGATGACGCCGAAAAAGCCGTTAGAGTTGGACAACCAATCCGGGTTTAGTTCAGAGATTGTGGTTGCATCTTTTGGAAGTTCAAATTCTTTGACTTCAGGCTTCTGGTTTCTAGTCACTCTGTATTTCAATGAAGGAGCAGGTCCTCCTGAAATCCATTCCACTTCAGGCACTCCGGAAGTAAGCCAAATACCTTGTGTTTCGCCATCGATGTTAAGTTCTAGATCAAACGTATAGGGTGCACCGTCCTTTCCTTGACCTATTGTATAAGTTTTTGTGATCTTTCTGTGGCCTTGGCGCGCTTCAAAGACGATCTCATTTTCCTTAAAGGAGGTGACTTCATAAATCAATTCGGCAAGTTCAGGATATTCTGAAACGAGGTTGAGGGCGTAGTAACGAGGTTTAATTTTAACGTTTTGTTTGCCTTTGTCCTGGATTAGGTCTCTGCGAATCAGTGGGTAGTAACCTCCAAGTTTTCCTTCGCGTAGCGTTGTATCCTTGGCTGTAATATAGGGGTGAGAAGGAAAGCGTGCATTTTGCGGGTGTTTTTCAACCATGTCGCGATCAAATTCGATCTCTTTGACGACGCTTTTGCTATTTTCTTCTGTTTGGAAAGGGAGGTTGATTTCAGCAAGAGCTCCGCCGACGTTTGAAAAGACGAGCTGCTGGTAGCTATTTTCGAGAACATAATATTTTTCTTCAGAAGGCTTTGGAGATGCTTCCTTAATTTTCAGCTCTTGCTGTTTTTCTTTCCAGACGCGCATCTTTTCATCGTAATCACTTGTGAAATAGTAGTTCATGATGAAAACAGCGAGTCCTAAAGAGACGATGTATGCAATGAGTCTTCTGTCCATATATTCCTTCCAAAAGGAACTAATTTAACACCTTTTGGGTTCCGGCACAAGTTTATTCCAATTAATCCCT
>CAZSDA010000004.1:0-9431 GCA_964605535.1 uncultured bacterium | reverse complement strand
TGCCCGTGCCCGTGCCCGATTCAAATTTTCTTGAATTCGTTTGTGAACTTACTTAAAATGACTTCAATGAAAAAAGTTTATTCCCTGTTTTGCCTACTGTGCATAGTCAATGTTCTTAACGCCGAGATGCGTCACACCCACCGACATACTGATTTGTGGACTGAGGAAAATCTTTTTCCTTTTGACGAGCTGATGCTCTCGTGGAATGGAAACCGGCCTTCAAATGGTAAATTTCTATTTTATATTAGCGTCAAGACAGAAGATTGGTCTCCTTGGCTTCTCTACGCCTCTTGGGGAAGCGAAGGTCAGTCTAGTTATCAAGCTGAAGCTGAAGGTTTCCCTGCAAAGGTGTTTCAAGATGCCTTAGAAATGACTCAAGGAGTAAAGGCAACCGCTTTCAAAGTGAAAGTTATTGCGGAAGACGCCTCTAAAGAAGATATTCATCACCTCCACGTCTATACTAATGGCGATAAAGCTTCTACTCAAGAATCCAATCCTTCCACGACCGTACTTTTAAAAGTTCCGGGCCTTTCACAAATGGCTCTATCGCATGAGCGTAGACAAGACCTTTGCTCTCCCACATCAACCACAGCTGTCACGCGCTATCTATCCCACAACCCCGAAATTGACCCCGTTGCATTTGCAGATGATGTGTGGGATTCCGGATTCGATATTTATGGCAACTGGGTTTTCAGCGTCGCCCAAGCTTCCACATATTTAGGGAAAGAGGGGAGATGTTGGGTGGAGAGGTTGTCAGGATTCGATGCGATCCATCAATCACTTTCCCGCGGATTTCCTGTCGTGGTTAGTGTGCGAGGGCCACTTCCTGGAAGCGCCTCACCTTACGCTAAAGGCCACTTGCTGGCTGTAATTGGCTATGACGCAGCAAACCAAAAGGTGCTCGTCATGGACCCTGCATTTCCAAGCGATGACCAAACGCATACGTCATACGCCCTCTCCGACTTTATGCAAGCCTGGGCCCGTCGTGGGAACGTCGCCTATTTTTTTACAGCGGATTTGACACCAACAAGGTTTTAACGCAGAGCCGCTGAGACGGGGAGGCGCAGAGATAATTGAAAATTACGGTTAACGCTCAGGATCAATAACTTCTGTACTAATGGCTGTACCATTTGGAATTTTCTAGTTGAAGAATGGCTGCGCTGATGCACTGTTTGGAATATTCTTTCCTGTTGACTTTGCCATTCGTTAAGATGCCGATCAGTCCCTCTTCCGACCCTAACTGCTTATTGTCACTGATTCCGCAGTGTAGACAGGCTTGAGTGAGATCCATCTTTTTGTTGAGAACAAGTTCCAGGACATGGGGAGGAATTTCAAAACCTGTTGAAAAACCCATGTGATGCCTCTTGCTGATTATGTATATCCACTACAAGGGATTGAAAACTCCTTTGAGTCTTTGTGGCTTTGTGTTTAATTATTTTTGTTATTCGCTGTCGCTTTCGTCGAAGGATGATTCCTCATTTTCATCATCGGGGAAAAGAGAAGGGTCACGCGAAGCGGCCTCGAGATTTTTGATCATATTGTCAAATGCAGATTCTAGTTTCTCTCTAGCTTCTATTTTGGAGTAGTTATCATCGATAGAAAATATTGTCTGGTTATTGACAATTGATACTGCCTTAGTGCGCAAAGTTGATTTCTTGATAATGTCTTCAACTAATTCACTGATTGCGGAAATCGAATTTTTATATAAAATACTCGGATTATCATCTTTGGTCCAGTTGTCAAAATCTATGAACTTCAATTGACCAGATTGGGATTCGATTATTACGTTATCACTATGGCGATCCATCCAAGAATAACCTTGATCGAATAGGTAAAGACAGCAATCTTTTATGTCGTTTAAATATCTATGGACAGGTTCGATATCCAGTTTATTAATTTCTTTCAAAATAGTTCCATTGATCCGTTCCATTACAATTTTGTTCACATTCTTTGAATGGTATTCTTTAGTAAAATAAAAATAACTTTTAGCTAAATTTTTATGAGAAAGATCATAACCTATACGAAATTCTTCATAGGAGTCGATACTTGTCTTTTTTACCACAAGCTCTTTCTCTATTTTAAGGAGAGGGGAATTGGGATTCGTCAAAGTAAGTTTTTCCCTGTTTAATGGGAACACTTTTCCATTACAACCTTCTCCTATGCAAACTTTAAGTGTCGGTACAAGATCTGCAGTTCTATATTCGAACTTTTTATAATGAAAGACAGCATCTAGAAAAAGATTACGGCTATCAAATTTTTGTCTTTTTACTCTTTTGGTATTCGGCATTTTTCTTTTGCTTACAATAGGCTGATTGCTCAGGTAGACATCGAAGTCGTAATTCCATTTTAATACTTGATAGCGCCGCAGCAAGTCAGATTCCAGGTCATCTTCTCTTTGGGATACAATTGCCTTTAATTGCTCATACAGCCTGAATTCGAGGTTGATGTCTTCTTTTTGCCAGTCGCTTTTTTCAATATTGCAAATTAATAATCTTGATATTGTATTAAGATTCATGCTTAGAATTTTATATTAATTTGTTTTTAAAGTAAATATTAAATTCACAGTTAGAATGGGGAGAAAGTGTACATGGCCAAATAAATTTGGTGAAATAGTGGCAGATTGTGTATAACGAGCGCAAATGAACCCTGTTTTGTTTTGGGCCTTACTTCTTTTTTGTGGAGCTGCTTTTGCTGTTGAGTCGGAAGCCCATGCAAAAGCTGCATTTGAATCCGGGCGCTTTAATGAAGCCGTGAAGGCGTATCAGGCGCTTTTACAAAAGGCTTCCGCTGAAAAGCGTCCTAAGCTGTTGAAGGGTCTTGCGGAAAGCTACTATAAAGATCAGGATCATGAAAAGGCTTATTCTACGTTTTTAGAAGCGTTGAGTGCTTTGCCCGCTCCAAAAGCTCCCGAAACTCCTTCAAAAGAGGATCAAGCTCTCTACGAGGAAGCGCTCAAGATCTACCTGGATCCGACAGAACGCGATCCTCAGATGACTGCCTTGAAATTGCACGATCAGTATGCAGGCATTCTAAGGTTACATCCTAACTATTATTTGCTTGGTTATGTCGTGGCTGTAAGTTACGCCAATATGAATGAAATGGATAAGTTTTTTGACATATTTTACAATTCTTATCAGCACATGCCCAATCAGTATTTAGCCTATAAGTCGATTGCGATCCTACATTGGAAGCTTTTTGAAAGGGGTAAGGGGGTTGAAGAGAAAGAGAAACAAAGAGCAGCTGTATTAAGCGCATTGGAATCGGCAAAACAGCTGTATCCACAAGATGCCTCTCTTTATCGTTTGCAAATCTCATTTGCTGCACCTAAGGATCGAGAAGATGTGTTAAAGAGAAATTTGAAAGAAATGGTCGATCGCTCTATTGTGATCCCGCGGGCAGATCTATCTATTTATTTCGACCAGCTGTTCGCATATGGTGAAGTAGAGCTTGCGCGGGAGTTGTTGGTAAAAGCCAGAGGTTGGTATCCTTACAGCCGCACGCTCGATGCCGCAAAAGAGATATTGGAGGAAAAGAAGTGACAGCAGCAGAACCACGATTAATGGGCGACTACCAAATTGTGAAAAAGATCGGCCAAGGTTCCCTTGGCGCAGTCTATCTCGGGGAACACCGTTTCATCAAAAAGCCATTTGCCCTCAAAATGCTTCCGGAGGAGCTTTCTTCCGATCGCTCCTTCATCCAGCGCTTTGAAGAGGAGATCGGGACTCTTGCCTCCCTCGACCATCCACATATCGTTAAGATCCATAACATCTCGCTTTCGCAGGGGCAGTATTTCCTTGTGACGGATTGCATCGTTGACGAATATGCAGAGACGACCAATCTCGGACAATATTTAGCTGCTTTAGACAAAAAATTGGATGAGGAGCAAATATTTAAACTTCTGCATCAGGTTGCAGAGGCGCTAGATTATGCTCATAGCAAAAAAATTGCAGGAAAAACCCTCGTCCATCGAGGGCTAAAATTGAACAACATCTTGGTCGGAAAAGGGAAGAATGGCATTGAGCTTTATTTAAGCGATTTCGGTTTGACTCGTATTGTAGGCACAGCCGCTGTTCTTACAAGAACATATAAAACAGTTGCCGAATCTCTTGGAATACCTGCTCCTGTTTTACAGAAGACAGGGTCAGACCGCTATCCGCAAACTCCACTAGACACGCAAAAGCTGACACCCCTTCACCTTTCCTTCTTACAGAATTATGCGTTTTTGGCGCCTGAGCAAAAACGTCTCGATCATCCACATCCTGTGGATAGTGCTGCAGATAGCTATGCTTTCGGAATATTGGCTTACTACATGCTGACCGAAGACTTTCCCGAGGGTATTTTTGCACTGCCTTCACAGATAAACAATAAACTAAAGTGGAACTGGGATGCTTTAGTCACACGCTGCCTCCAGGCAGACCCCACAAAGCGCCCTGAACTCTTGGCGCAGACTTTGGAAAGCATACAGTTTAGCGCATCAAACCACTCTTCATCCTTTATTCCTGGACACTCTGAAGAGGGGGGGAAACACAAAGAGACGCTTAAGCCCATTATCCAGGTGACAAAGATAGAAAGGCCGAGCACTGATCTCGATCCTGGCGCTATTTTCAATATTGACACCACTGTAAAAAACTATGTGCCTGAACCTAAAGAAGTAAGACAAGTTCAGCCTCTTTTAACCGACATGGTTGTCATTGACGGAGGAACCTTCTTTCGAGGCAGTGCCGATGGCAACCGCGATGAAACGCCCCGCCATCAGGTTGTGCTGTCGAGTTATGCAATTGATATCCATCCAGTCACAAATGAGCAATTTGTACGCTTCCTTGAAGTTATGGGAGGGGAAAAAGATGGAAATCACAACGACATCATTAGGTTAAGAGATTCAAGGATTAAACGAAGCGGCGGCAAGTTGAGTATTGAGTCGGGTTACAGTAAGCACCCTGTCGTGGGTGTGACCTGGTATGGTGCGATTGCTTATGCAAAGTGGGTAGGCAAGCGTCTTCCCACAGAGGCTGAATGGGAGATCGCTTCTCGTGGAGGTCTTGAGAATGCCCTCTATTCAACGGGCGAAGATATTGAAAAGAATCAAGCCAATTTCTTTAGTTCCGACACAACCGCTGTCATGAGTTACGTGCCGAATGGCTATGGCCTTTACGATATGGCCGGCAACGTCTATGAGTGGTGTCAGGATTGGTATGGGTATAACTATTACGAAGCCTCGATACAGGAGCCTGAAAACCCTCAGGGACCACTTCAGGGAGTCTACAGAGTATTGCGCGGCGGTTGCTGGAAGAGCTTGAAGGAAGATATGCGCTGCTCCAGACGCCATCGAAATAATCCTGGAACTGTCAATGGAACCTACGGTTTCCGCTGTGCAGCAGATGTGGGATGAGGCATGAAGCGCGTATTATTTGTCTGTTTGGGTAATATTTGCCGTTCACCTGCTGCTGAAACAATCCTGCGTGCGATGGCTGTTAAGCGGGGGGTTGCAGATAAGTTGATTGTTGCTAGCTGTGGCATTGGAGATTGGCATGTGGGTAAGCCTGCCGATTCGAGGATGAGACAAACAGCCTTGGAGCGCGGTTTAGCGATCAATACGCGTGCTAAAGTGTTTGTAGAATCTTTTCTCGATGATTTTGATTACATTCTCGCCTCAGATCAGGAGGTGCTTAAATTTCTTCATGGTTTTGCAAGGACGCCTGAACAAAAGGCTAAATTGCATCTCATGACAATTTTTTCTAAAACATTTGATGGAGCTTCCATCCCTGACCCCTACTATGAAGGCAAGGCGGGGTTTGACCGCGTCCTCGATCTTCTCGAGGACGCTTGTGCGGGAATTTTAGATCAGCTATTTTTTGAAAAAAAGTGACCGTGCATCAATAGGTGCGTTTTGTGCGTATCGGAGAAGCTCATTTCTCTTTTCATCTGATAATCTTTTGTACACTGCAAATACCTGAGTGCGGAATAAATTTAAAGTTTCATGCGTCCATTCGCGAGATTCGATAAGAGTAAGGAGTGGAGTGTAGAAATTCCAGAAATCTTCACTGAATTGCTCTGCGTTTTGACTCAGTTGATGAGCCTCATTAAAAAGACGGTGGATCTTGGATATAAGTGGAGAGCTTGGGGTATATAACAAATGAGGTCCTAAATTTTCCCTTAAACGGATGAGATCGTCCATTAAAATTTGGTACAAAGGCGCCTCTTTTAGGACACTTCCTATTTGATTGATCAATAAAGTTCTCTCAGCCGCAGACTTTGGGCTTTGATTGATTCGCATAAGGGCATCTACGATTGGGGGGATATTCATCATTGGTTTTCTCCGGAGTTATAAAGTAAGTATTGCAAGTAACCGGATAAATATCATCTCAAATTAATATTCATTACTTTTTTATCAAAAAGTGCCATAATAGCTATCACTTATGAAAGCTGTAATCATTTTAATACTTGTGCTTTTAACATTGTGGAATGCTCAACCCTCGCCGGCTGTCAATGTTTCTGAGCCGCAGCAACTAGTCGAAGAGTATTTTGCGCCCGGAAGTGAATTAACAGGTGAATCTCCCTTGACAGGCGGTTCTGTCAATCCAATTTACCTGGGGCAGATTGGGTCTGAGCTTTACGTTTTTCGCTTTGGACCGGATTGGCAAACTGCCAAAAGCTTCGATAATGAAGTGGTTATCTCGACTCTTGCTGCCCAACTTGGCATTTCTCCTGAACTTTACTATAGCTCTTCCGACATCAAGGGGATGATTCTGGAATACATACCTTCTACTCCGTTAGGGTCAGTGGCCGCAGAGGAAAGAAATGATCCTGAAATTCTCCAAAAGGTATCCGAACTGATCCGGCTGGTGCATCAAATGCCCTATGTGCTGTTTTTTGAGGAGGAGAGGGAGCTTGCTCCTTATCGCACCTTTTACAATGATGAGCGTAGGTTTAAGAGAGAGGGGATAGATTTTGGAGAGGATTATCAGAAAGCTTTGTCCTATGTCAAGGAAGTTGAAAATCGTTGGAGACAGCAGCAGCCCACCGTAATCCATCAAGATTTGCATGGGGGTAATATTTTGATTGAGAAAAACGAGGGAGGTGAAAAAAGGGCATATCTGATCGACTGGACTTTTGCAGCCTATGGTGACCCTTACTTCGATGTCGCAAAGGCATCCTCCTCTTTTACCCCTCAAGTGGCCCTTTTAAATGCTTATTTGCAAAGAGAGCCAACAGAGAGGGAGCTTGCTCATTACAAAGATATGTATGGGCTTTATCTGCTCGAGCGCTATTTCAATTGGCTTGAAGTGGCATCTGTTGAAACCATGCAAGGAAAAGATTCGAAAGAAGCGCTTGCCAAAGCAGCCAAGGAATACGCTTCCTGGGAGTCGTTTATAATGGCTCAATAAAGATGCAGAGTAGAGCTTGTACAATAGTCAACCCCTTTGCTATTGTTGTTAGAAACGAATGAAAAGAACGCCACGCAATTATCGAGGAGCTGAAACGACTACCCATCGCCTGTCTGATTTACTTCCTCAAATTTTGAACAAAATGGGCAGCAATTTTAAGGATCGGCCCGATATAATTTTAGCGACATGGCCCGATATCATTGGGCCTAGGCTTGAAAAAATGACAGAAGCCGTCTCTTTTATCGAAGGGATTCTGACCGTAAAAGTGAAGAATTCGACGCTTTATGCTCTTTTGGATCAACAGGATAAGCCAAAACTCCTCAAGGAATTACGTCTAAGGTTCCCGAATGTAATGATTAAATCGATCTTGTTCAGGATTGGCTGAATCGATATAATCATGGCTTAATTGAGCGATCCCCGCGGCATGAGGGAAATATTTGTGGAGCTGTTTACATGATCACAACTGAAAAAGAGGAACCTTCCGTGAAAAAGAATAATGAGGGTGCAAGCAAAGAGTACACAGCGAGTTCGATCACGGTCCTTGAGGGGTTGCAAGCGGTTCGCGAGCGCCCGGGTATGTATGTGGGCGATACTTCAAGCAATGGTTTGCATCAGCTCGTTTACGAAGTTGTCGATAACTGTATCGATGAAGCCATGGCGGGATATTGCAATTCCATTCGCGTCATTTTGCATAAGGATGGTTCCTGCTCTGTTGAAGATAATGGCCGAGGCATTCCGGTTGGACTCCATGAAAAAGAGTCTGCAAAACATGGCAGGGAAGTGACCGCCCTTGAGGTGGTAATGACTGTTTTGCATGCAGGCGGTAAGTTTGATAAGGACACATATAAGGTCTCCGGAGGATTGCATGGAGTGGGTGTGTCCTGCGTGAATGCGCTCTCGAAGCTGATGCGCGTTGAAGTGTTCAAGGACGGGCACATCTACCTGATGGAGTTCTCTCAAGGCAAGGTTTCAGCTCCTTTAAAGATTGTTGGCGAGTCCGACAAGCGCGGCACAAAGGTCACTTTTTGGCCCGATCCCGAGGTGATGACGGTCCTCGAATTCGATTACGACATTTTGGCAAGGCGTTTGCGCGAGCTCTCTTTCTTAAATAAAGGCGTTTCTATCGACTTTATTGACGAAAGAAGCGCGGAGAGGGATCCCGTTACTTTTAATTATGCCGGCGGATTGATGTCTTTTGTCGAATACCTGAATGAAAATAAACAGCCGCTCTTTCCTCAGCCTATCTATTTCCACGGCAGCAAAATGGGCGATGATGCCCCGATCGAATTTGAAGTGGCAATGCAGTGGAATGATGGATATGCGGAGACGATCTACACCTACGTGAACAACATTTCAACGCGTCAGGGCGGAACCCATTTGACCGGGTTTTCAACAGCTCTTACGCGGGTCTTAAACCAATACATCAAATCCAAGAACCTTCTTAAAAGCGATAAGATCGCCATCACCGGCGAAGACATGCGTGAAGGGCTCACTGCGGTGATCTCAGTGAAAGTGGCCAATCCGCAATTTGAAGGGCAGACAAAGCAAAGACTGGGTAACAGTGATGTGGGATCTGTCGTTCAACAAATTACAGGTGAGGAGTTGGCGATCTATCTAGATGAGCATCCTGCTATTTCTCGCTCTATTGTGGATAAAGCAACGCTTGCTGCTCAGGCACGTGAAGCAGCCCGCAAAGCGCGTGAATTGACTTTAAGAAAGTCCGCTTTGGATAGCTCCAGACTTCCAGGAAAACTTGCAGATTGTCAGGAGAAAAACCCCGAATTCAGCGAAATTTATATTGTGGAAGGGGATTCTGCGGGTGGTTCTGCTAAAATGGGTCGAGACAGACGTTTTCAGGCTATTTTGCCCATCCGCGGTAAGATCCTGAACGTAGAAAAAGCGCGCCTGGAGAAGATTTTGCAAAACGAGCAGGTCGGAATCATGGTGTCTGCTTTAGGTTGCGGCGTTGGGAGAGAGGGGTTCAATCTCGAAAAGCTCCGCTACCACAAAGTGATCATCATGACCGACGCCGACGTCGACGGTTCG
>CAZSDA010000003.1:0-130346 GCA_964605535.1 uncultured bacterium | reverse complement strand
TTAACTCGTCAAGTTCGGCTATGTTCAAGCGTGATGTAGGTGGCAAGTCAGGTTTGAATTAACTCTTCATCCAGAGTTTGCCGCTAATTAAAGTCTTGAAGGGAGGAGAGGAATACTCTGCGTGGAATTGGTACTCGCCTGTGGGAAGGAGTTCATACACCTCGAACCCTTCCATGCCAGGCTGGTCGCGAAGCTCCCAAGCTAGCCTTACGGGATCCCAAACACCTTTGCCGGAAAGCTTACCCATCAATTCATTTTCGACTGAGATCTTAAATCCACTCTCGCCGACATCTGTGATAATCAGCCTATTTTCATTCACCTGCTCAAGACCATGCAGCTCTATTTCCTGAACGCAATTGATGATGCCTTGATCGCTTGGATCGATGCGCCAGCGTGTGTAAAACTTAAGCTTATTGGGAGATTGGAGAAAGGTGATTTCTCCTTCGCCAATCCATACTCCCGGCGATAATAGGAATGGATGTGTCAAAACATGAACCTTCTGCTATAGACGCTTTGTAATAATCCCAAGGCTGCCATGGTGGCAAGAATCGAGGATCCTCCATAGGTGACTAACACAAGCGGCACTCCGGTAATCGGGAGTAAACCGCACATCATCCCTATATTCACGATGATATGCATCGCAAGATAAACGCTAATTCCCGCCGAAAGAAGCCTTCCAAAACGATCTTTCGCGACAGCTGCAACCTGGAAGCTGAAGTATAGCAGAGCGTAATATAAAATCAGCAAAAACAGGAGCCCTAAAAACCCAAATTCCTCTCCAAATGCGGGAAATACAGAATCTGTGTAAGCTGCAGGCAAAAAGCCATTTCCGGAAAAAGCGCTCTTTTTCCAACCACTCCCCGTCATCCCTCCAATAGCAATCGCCGTCACTGCAGCCTTCTGATGGTGTGTATTGGGATCAAGCCTGTCAAACTGATAATCCTTCAAAAAGAGGGTTGCATAGGGCCTAATCTCTTCATGGGGGAGTATCCCCGAGAAAATGAGCGCCACCAATACTAAAATGGCAAGTCCTAAGTAAGCCATCGCCTTTACCACAAAGGGGTGGATATCGCCGAAATAAAACATCACCAGCGTGATGGGATACAGGACGAGGGCTGTGCCAAGATCGGGCTGCTTTAGGATCAATAGGAAAGGAATTCCCACGATCACGCTACCTAAAACAGCTGTGCTCAATGAAGAACTATTAGAAGCGCGCCTCTCCAAAAACCAGCTTAAGGATAGCACCACGATGAGCTTCGCATATTCAGAGGGCTGAAAATTGATCCCAATGAGAGGCAGCTTATACCAGCGCTGCACCCTCTGGATGGGATCGGTAAAAAAAAGACCGATCAGAGTAAAGAGCATCAAGACATAAAATACCCAAGTCCACTCTCTTAACTTATTGTAATCAAAACCAGCCACAAGGACAAAAAAGACAGAGCCCAAAAGAAAACCCTCCATCTGCCTTTTGACCTGCGGCGTAAAAAAAACCTCTTCACCAAAATCCCCTGCAGCCTCTCCTGAATAGGAAGAAATCACTAATAAGCCTGCAAAAAAAAGAGCAAAAATGATGGGAATCACGCGGAAGTCGATTCTCGTCAGCGCTTTATAACTCCACATGAATCCATCCAAGGTAATGAAGGTTATGTTACAATGTGTAGCGTATGCAGATCAAGAGGATCCCTCTCACATCAACCGACTCAACGAACAACTGGGCAAAGGCGCATTTCGATGGCTGTCTGCCCGGAGGAATTACCGTCATTACCGCTGAAGAACAAACTTCCGGCAGGGGCCGTTTTAAAAGAACCTGGATTTCTCCTAAAGGGGTCAATCTCTATGCGACCTACGTCTTTTTTCTCGATCATCTCCTTTTAGAACTTGGAAACATTCCTCAAGTGCTCGCGCTTACTGCGTACGAAACGATGAAGCCCCTTCTCCCCTCCATTAACCTCAAATGGCCTAACGATCTAGTCGTAGGAACAAAAAAGATTGGAGGCATCCTCTGCGAGGTTGGGCAGCATCGCGATCAGTGGGGGTTCATAGCCGGCATCGGGATCAACATCAACATGAAGCTTGACCAGATCTCTTCGATCGATAGACCCGCGACCTCTCTGTTCGTGGAATTGGGAAGGGAATTTTCTATTGAAGAAATTGAAATGACACTTTCAAACACTTTTGCAAAGCATCTTAAGAGATTCCTTTCGAAAGGATTTACCTCTTTTTTCAAGGATTTTGAAAAGGCCCTGATCCATAAGCCTAATGACCACTTGCTCTATTGCGATTTCACAAAGCAGCGCAAGGGCACCTTTCAAGGCATTAACGAAGATGGGTCTCTTAATCTTCTACTTGAAGATGGCACCCGCGAGCGCTGCACTACGGGTGAATTACTTTAAAACTCTTACTTTGTTCTTGGAAAGATATACGATCGCTCCCTCCGGCGTGCGCACCTTCACATTCTCTTTATCCTCTTCAAGAAGCTGAACCAAAGTTCCTGGCTTCACTTTCAATGTGCTATCCGCCAGCACAATCGCTTCAGGCGGTGAAAAAAATGGAGGCCGCCCCTCATACAAAGACTCTGAAAGTTCGAGCCTGTTTAAGACAGATTTCAAAGCTGCTTCCGTCTCTTTAGAAGGGTTGTCTCGATAGGATGTCAAAAAGTAATATAAGGCTTCAGGATACTGCCTAAGGTTAAAGAGCGCCTGCCCCGTTCTCATCGCAAGCCTCCAATCCTTAAAAAGAAAGGGAAGCCGCTGTTCCGCAAGAAGATAAGAATGCAAAGCGCGGTTGTACTGCAAGTAGCGCCCGGAGGAGTCCTCCTCTTCCTGCGCCTTTAAAAAAGCCGCATCGCCCTGGTTCACTTCAGGAATAATAAAGAGGAGCAAATATCCATAGGGAAGGGCTGCCAAACAGAGTAAGACGACGATGATCTTTACAAACCGGGCCATAGTTCCTTTAACTCCTTCAGCGCCTCTTCAAATGAAAAGCTTTTCATAGTGGAGTATCTCCTGAGTTCTATCTTTTTCCGCAAGGCGTCGTAACCCTCTCCATTGAGAATTCTCCCTTCACTTCGAGCGCACTTTAATGCCTGTTCCAAAAGCAGAAAGGCTGCATCTTGATCTTTTACCCTCAAAGCTTCTTGCAGGTAACTGAAGCTTTGCGGCTTCTTTCGTTCACGCCAAAAATTATACGCCATCAAAACAGAGGCAGCAGGAAGCAGCAGTAGTAGAGGATTCACCTCAGAAAACCAGGCAATCAGCAGTGAAAGATCTCCTAAACGTGAGGGAATAAAAATGAATCCACGTTGCACTTGCACTCTTTCCTTCGCCACAGATTCTTTTTGCTCCAATACAGGCAGAGGGGCGTCTACTTTTAACGAGAGAGGTTTAGTAGATACGGTTTTGTAAGTCTTGGATGCCGGATCATAGGAAGTGAAGTAGATGGGCGGCAGCTCCTTCACTAGCCAATTCTTCGGCTGCAGCTGCAAATGAAACACCTGTTTATCTGCCGAAGAATCCATTGAGGGAGGCAGATCCGAAAAGCCAAAAAATCCACTAAAACCGGGCTGGCAACAAAGATCGGGCAAGCGAACAGTTTCAAAATCACCCTTGCCCGAAATTTCAAGACGCACATTCAAAGGATCACCCTGATGCACATCAGGAGAGGTTTCAAGTGATGAGGCAACAGAAAAACTCCCCACGGCACCAGAAAATGAGGGAAGCTTTCCTTTCTCAGGAAAGTCAGCCACCTCTAAAACGACATCCGAAGTACTCCCTCTAAATTCTGCTTTCAAATAGGTTTTGCGGCCTCCTTCCTCCTTATATCCAAATCCAGCCACAGTGGCGGGAGGAAATGTAAATTTACCGGCGGTCACAGCTTCGATCCTTTGCAAAATCTGGCGCGTCGTTACCCCCTGCTCCTCTTTTGTCCTGATCTCCTTTTCTCCGATTTTTTTGAAGCCTTGCGCTTCCAAAAGAGGCAATTTCTCTTCAGCCAAATCGATGCTTAAGTTGTAACGCAACCGGTAACCAACCCATGCCCTTTGTCCCGGAAAAAGGGGTTGATCTCCCAGGTAGAGCGGCTCCAACTCCAAGAAGGGCTGTTCAGCAAAAGCCACCCCAAAACAAACCAAAAATAGAAAGACGCGGGCTACCACGGTTTTCCCTCCGTCACTTGATGAAGAAGAGGCGCTTGTGGTTTGCGGTCCAGCTGCTCCATTTCTTGAAGATCTCTTCGTAAGCGATCATCTTGTGGACTCTTCTCCTTAGCAGTTCGAAGAACAAATAGAGCCTCTAACATTCTTACCCCGGCACTATTGAGATAGCGGTAGCTTTCTTCAGAACTACCTGCAGATAGAGCTCGTTTCAGCATTCCTCCGCTTTCTGCGATCATCGGCACGATAGAGTCCCAGGGCGCGCACTGGCACTTTCCCTCTAAAAATGCTTGTCGTTGAAAGGTATTCAAAGAGACTGCAAATTGATTAAACTGCTCCATTAGAGCTTCTTTTTCCTTTCCGGGATCCGCTGTGAGCTGCAAAAAAGATAGCGCAAAGACCGATTCAGCCATCGTTTGCAGAGCCTGCACAGCATTTTTTGGATTCTCCTTTCTTAAAAACTCGAGTAATAAAATAATCAGTTCAGATTGCTTTGAGGGGATTTCCATCTGTGGCAATAGAGATGAAACTCTCTCCAAAATAGCCCTATCCGGCATCATGGCAACCAAACGAATGAGGGGAAGAGGGGTCAAAGTATCTTTTTTTTCCGAAGACTTCCCATTTAACGCGAGCTTAAACCCCTCTTCTACGCTGTTTTGAAGGCCAGGTGAGCAAAGGGACTTGGGTTCGCAGGGCAGCATTTGAAAAAGATGTAAAAGAAGCAACCCCTCCTCTAAAACGGCTGTATTGCCTTCTTTTTCTCCAATATTTAGTCTTGCTAATGCCTGATTGATTGCAATCCTCGAGCGAAATATCGGAAAGGCGTATGCCTGGGGAGAAATGGCATTTAACAGATCGAGCGCATCTTCAGAATTTCCTTTCTGTAATAGCTCAACAGCCCTGTTATAAGATATTTTATCTTGTTCCCACACTTCAAAAGAATATAGGTGAGCTGCAAACCCCATTGTCAATACAAAAAGAAAGGTTTGGCCTTCCTTCGGAAAAGCAAAGAGGAAGCACACAAGGGCCATTAAAAGCGGGATTTGAAAATATTGAGTGGCTATAGGAGTCGAAGAGGATGCAATTTCACTACTCTTTTGGATAGCTCGGAGCTGCTCTAATACGGTATCGCTAGCAGAGGAATCATCTATCAAAAATCGTTTACCTGCCATGCTTTTGAGGTATCTGTCGTCTGTTTTAGAAAGAACCGGATTGCCTTGAGAACTGAATGCTGGAATATTTCCACCTTCAGTCGTTCCTATCCGTACAGCTATGACAGAAAGATCCTTTGAAAGCGCTTCGAGTTTTTTATTCACTGCGCTTTTTACCGCTTCACTCTCGCCTAAAAGTGTAGTATCTTCTCCATCTGATAAAATCAAAACGGCGCGGCTTCCTGAAAAGGGCTGTTCGGCGATTTGAACTTTGAACTCCTCTAAAATTTTAGCAAAATCAGTTCCGAAATATCCTCCCTCTCTTAATCCAACATCTCTTAGGGAAAAGCGGACAAAAAAGCGGTCTTGCGTCAAAGGGACTACCGGAATCAACCGGTCAGTAAACAGATCTAAAGCGACTAAAGTGTTTGAGGAACCTTCAATGATGCGGTCAGCGATCTCTCTCGCACGTTCTAGTCTTGAAATACCTCCCAGGGCATCTTTTACCCCCATTGAAAAGGAAGCATCCATCAAGATATAAAGTTGCAATTGATTGCTGTTTGACTTTGCAGGTTTTAAATCTCCCTCAGGACGCAGTAAAGCGAGCAACGAAAAAACCACACCGGCAAGAAAAAATAGAGCCTTTCTGCCTCTAAACGCTAAGAGGTCTCCCTTTCCATTCAAAAAAGAGCGATAAGCATTTAACCTATCTTGAGCGCCCTTCAATGCGATCAAAGCGAGAGGAATCAACAGTAAAAACCAATAGATGACAGCTCCCTCCCCGAAGCGGAAATCGTGTGGAATCAAGGAATCCTCCTCAAGAAAAGCTCTTCCACCGCAAAGGTGGATGAAAAGATAATGAGAGCGCTCCACAAAAAGTAGGAAAATAGAAGCGTTCTTTCTTTGTGCACATCCGGCAGGGCAACGCTGCTCTTCTCCAGCAAATTGATCTCTTTTAACGCATCTTGTAAATGCGCAACGCCGGATGAAAGAATCAATTTTCCTCCTGTGATCTCTACAGCGCGTTGTATCTCGTCAAGATTTGGCTTGAACTTCTCTTCGGTGATTCTCGGTTCGAAATTGACCATGTAAACCTTGATGCCATTCTCTTTTGCATACGTTGAAGCTTCCTCAAGACCCATCGTCCTGAAGCGGTTGCCTAAGTCGAGAGGATTGGGGTCCTGCAAACCATCGGTGAAAATGAGAATAAGAGGGTCGTGAAGTTTATAAAAAGGGTTTTCACTTTTGGAGGCGGCAATCAGGCTCGCCGTTTTATAAATTGCATACCCTATCGCTGTTCCATTCTCAATGGGTTCTTGAACGGGCTGTAAAGATTGAATTTTTTGAATGACTTGGCCATGGTCCCAGGTTAGTGGCGAAAGAGGCTGAGGGCTCCTGGCAAAAGCCACAAGACCGAATAGATCGCCAGACCTCTCTTCTACAAAAGGAACAAGGAGCTGTTTTAACCTTTCCAATTTTGTCACACTGTTCCATTGCCCCGCCTGGTAGCTCTGATCGACAACCTGCCCCATTGAACCCGAACGGTCGATCAAAAGGAAAAGCGCCCTTCCTTCTACGGGAAGAGACGGCTTAGTCTCATTTCGACCGATTACATAGGGATCAAAAAAGGCAAATAGCGCAAGAAGTAGTGCTGTAAAATAGGTGTAAGGGAGTATTTGAGCACATGCCAGTTTAAAGCTCCTCTTTTGTGATGATTGAAGAAGCCCTATTTGAGAGTAGGGAAGAGCAGGTTGAGCTTTCTGGGGCCTCATTCTTTTCAAAATGAATAAGCCTAAGATCCCAAAAGCCCCCAAGAAGACGGCCATGAGATCTAACCGCATCATCCCTGAAGCCTTTCTAAAATTCTATCCAGATGGTCCAGATCCTCGTACTGGATCTCGATGCTGCCTTTATTGCCCCCATCCTTAACTTTAACTCTGGAACCCAACCATTTGCTGAGACGCTCTTCTAAATCCACGACAAAGATAGATTCCTGAGTATTTTTCTTCCTTGCACCCCTCTCAGCTTCCCTTACGGATAGTCTCTTCTCGACGATCTTCCTGCAATAACTTTCCTGATCCTTTTCAGGAAGGGAAAGAAGCGCTTTTGCATGACCCATTGTCAAAGAACCATCCCTTACATAATCTTGAATAGATAAGGGCAGCTGCAAAAGCCGTAAGTAATTCGCAACAGTCGATCGCCTTTTACCAACTTTTTTTGCTACCATTTCCTGAGTAAGCGATCCCTGAACCATCAATACTCTCAATGCCTCTGCGACCTCTATTGCATTCAAATCGCTGCGCTGCAGATTTTCTATCAAAGCTGCATGTGCGGAGGCGGAAGTGCTATATTTCTTCAAAACAAATGGAGCTTTTTTATATCCGGCATGATGCAAAGCGCGTAGCCGCCTTTCTCCTGCAACAAGCTCGTATCCTCCTTCAGGAGCCCTCCTTACAACAGGCGGCTGAATCAAACCGATAGCCTTGATCGATTCCGCAAGCTCAGCAATTTCCACTTCATTAAATACTTTCCGCGGCTGCCAGGGGTTAACGCGAACTTTCTCTAACTCTACTTCAATCAGACACTCTTCCTGCAAATCCATTTCTATTCCCCAAGAAACTCCAATTCGGCAATGTTTAACCCATATTCTTTTTCATAATACTCAGACCCGACTTTCAGCTCATTAGCCAATTTCTTTAACTCTCCATGAAGGATCGATTTTTTTAGGTCTTCAATGAACCGTTTGACATTTTCCTTTGTACAAAGTTCCGATTTCACAGTAGAAAGCATGATATGAAAAACCGCAGCTTTAAATGCCTTTTCCTGCGGAGTAATAAAATATGCATAATTTTCGAGATCTGCAAACTGATCTGCCAAATAGAGATAAAATTTATCGAGTCCTTCCAGATGCGAAAGCTTAAAGCACGCGCGAGAGAGCGCACAAAATTTCCGCTTGTCAACGCTTGGGACGCTGGATACTAATTGAAGATGGTACCAGTCGTGCATCTCCAGGTCATTGTAGCGCGCATCACAAAAAACTCCATGAGCACTATCGAGAGAGAACCCCATAAAATTCAGGCAAAAACTCCTCTGATTTAACAGCATCTCCTCTTGTATTAATTCTCTAGAGGAAAGTAAAAACCGCGTCATCATCCTAACGGCATTATTTCCGTTAAGAAATTGAAGTGCACACTGTAGAATACCCCTGGAGGCTATAATTCTGACATTTTCCGCCGTTCTTAAGAAATGGCAACCTCTATTATCTAGCTCAGCGCCCATGCTTTTATATTTTGGGGGCTCCATGATGAGTGTCAAGAGGCGTTGTTCGCAAGGCTTTAAGCTCTTCATCATTTGAAAAAATCGGTCTATATCCCTACCATGAAGGATTCCGGATCTTTTACCGAAGAAATCCATTTCCGCACTGGATGCAATCAAGCGCACCGCATCGAGATTGGGGGCCTCCCCGCAAAAAAGCGGTATCTCTCTTACCGCTTCCCTTTTGGCCCTGCGCAAAACATTTGCGAATAACTGGCTTGTCGTAAACTCATCGGCATCGATTTTGCCTTTTTTAAGCGCGCGCAAAGCCCGAATCGGAAAATCGCTTCTGCCAAAAAGAGTAAAATCTATTTTTCCCAAAGCGATAGCCTGCACAACAATTTTTGAATTCCCCTTTGGGAGCTCATCGATATTCCTATTGAGTTCAGCAAGCTGTTCATTTGAGAGGTTTCTTACCAACTGTGCAAACATAATCTTATCTTAATCGATGTGGACATCAAAGATAAAGATGGTTAAACTGGGCGTGAAAAAGGAATTGTTATGACCAAATTACAAGAATCCTCATATGAAGACTCCTGGTTAGAACACTCTTACGTGCAATGGGCCATCTCCAACAGCAAAAAAATCGGATATTGGGCGCTCATAGCAGTCCTTTTGCTTATCGCAGCCTTTCGCTTTTTCCATAGCAGCACCCAGAAGAACGAGTTAGAATTCTCTACAGCTGAAAACTTAGCGCTCAAACTCAATTCCCCAGCAAACGTCTTAGACAGCGCAAAAGATTTGGAAAGGATCTTAGCCAACCATCCTGAGCTCAACGCTAAATACGATGGACTGCTCGCGCAATCCCTATTGACAGCTGGCGAGACAGATCAAGCAAAACCCTATGCTGAACGCACCTTTTCCAGAGTGAAGAGCGATCTGCCAAAATCCTTTCTCGACTACTCTGCAACTACCCTTTTGATCTCCCAAGGAAAATTTCAAGAGGCTCTGCAAGACGCCCAAGCCCTTCAAAAAGAAATCGAAAATCCTACTCTTTACGTCTTTAACACCATCCGTATCGCTCTCCTGGAAAGAGAATTGCAACTCACTGAACAAGAAAGCAAATCGTGGCAAGAGGTGCAACAGCTCCTTGCGGGAACCCATAAAATCAAAATTGACCCTAATGAAATGAAAAAAATTGTGACCCATTTTGACACTCAA
The DNA here is from genome assembly GCA_964605535.1 of uncultured bacterium. GTDB lineage: Bacteria > Chlamydiota > Chlamydiia > Chlamydiales > Parachlamydiaceae > CAZSDA01. The sequence goes on along the minus strand of CAZSDA010000003.1, from coordinate 120,569 downwards.
GGCGTTTCAATTTCCGATTTCATCAAACCTGCATTGCAGAAAAAATAGATTCAGATTATTTGTTAATGAGACCTTAAAGGCTGCATTCGTGCGGCCTAAGCCCGAAAATGGTAGGAACGACAAGAGCAAGAAGGAGGTGGCATGAGGCATATACAGCTCGACACCTACGACCTTTGGGCATTTTGGAAACTAAATAGAAGAAAAGCGCTTACGCCTTTAGTGAGGGTGTAAGTGATGAAACCAAATTCACTGTAAACTCGGGGTAATGTTTAGGATGGTCTCACACGGAGGTAAAGGACTTTAAGGATACACTTTAAACATCTTTTTTTCCAGAGAGGCCGACATCCTCAAAAGGATAGCCCGGGCTTTACAAAACCGCCTCTAAAAAGGGTGGGTGGAGAAAAGTTGTGAGTCCAAAACATAGCTCACTTGCTTATGATGTGGATCTTAAAGAGGAAGGCCTAGCTAACTTTAGCGAAGCATTTGTTCCGACTTTAAACGTCATCTCCGGCAAGCAGTTCGCATATGAAAGAAGGACTTTCAGTCACGATCGAGCCATCTCGATCACAGGAAGCCTTCAGATCTCCTTCTAACGAAGGGGAAATTCCGGGCGGTCATCACTCGATGACCGCCCATTTTATTTGGACAGGTTAATTAATTTGAGTGTAATCTCTGTTCGCTGGGTTCATCAGCTCAATAGATGAGTAAACAAATGCTACGCACGTGACCAGCATTCCGAGGACACCTAAAATGGCTCCCGAAATTACTTGCACCTCATTTTTATTGCGTAACGCTAAAACTCCTCCTGCTGCCGCCATTCCTAAACCTGCGATGCAGATAATCGTGGAAACCGTGAGGATTTTATCATACCTGCTACAGCGCGAAATATTTTTCCAATTAGATAAAGAACAGCAACTAGATTGCTGACTCGAATTAGCCCTTAAACACTTCATATAAACTCCTTATTACTTTTCATTAAAAAGTAACATAAACATGTTTGCGGATTAAAATACAGTTTTTTCTACTTCAGATAGTACAAAATCTCCCCCATTTGCTAGATTGGGTCGCCATGGACATTCTATTCGAAACAGCACCGCCTCGTAAATTGCAAACGCTTCAAAGCCTGCCTTCTCCTTCCAAAACGCTTCTATTGTATGATGCCAAGCTTCCCTTTACGCCGCCCCAAGGGATTCTACCCTTTCCATTAAATGGAGGCGAAGAGGCCAAAACATTTCAGCAGCTTGAGGATCTACTCAAGTTTTTGGCAAAGCATCAATTTGACAAAAGCTCTCTCCTCGCCGTTCTAGGCGGTGGGTCTTTGAGCGATCTGGGAGGATTTGCAGCCTCTATCTACCATCGGGGAATTCCCCTCGTGCTGATTCCCACCACTCTGCTTGCGATGATCGATGCTGCCATTGGGGGGAAAAATGGCGTAAATTTTGGTGGAATCAAAAATGGAACAGGAACGATTTACCACCCCCAATCAGTCATTCTCAATCCTCTCTGGCTCACTTCTCTGCCGCAAAATGAGTACCGGCAGGGATTAGCGGAAGCGGTTAAATATGCGTTGATCGAAGGTGAGCCCCTTCTAAATTTCCTTGAAAAAAATATCCAAGCCATTCAAAATCAAGAAACTGAGACATTAGAATCACTCATTCGGCGCTGTATAGAGATCAAAATGGAGATCGTCCGAAGGAGCGAAAATGAACCTGAAGTACGCGAATTATTAAACCTGGGTCACACTTTCGGCCACGCGATCGAAGCGGCATCGCACTTCCAAATCCCGCACGGCGATGCAGTCTCAATAGGAATCAATTTAGCGCTTAAAGTAAGCGAGGAAAAACTGCAGTTCGACAAAAATAGCAGCCGGCGTATACAACGGATTTTAGAACAGTTCGGGCTTCCAACAGAGCTCCCTTCCCTCGATAGGGAAGAGATTATTTACTGGATGAGACGAGACAAAAAGAACTGTTGTGGAAAAATTTGCTTGATTTTAGCCGATAAAATCGGCAATGTTTCCAGATCCCCCGACGTGCCACTAGACGAAGTGAGAAAAGTGATCATATGAGCAAAACTTCAAAAAATCTTATCATCGTTGAATCCCCTGCGAAAATCAAAACGCTGAAGAAATTCTTAGGGCCTGAATATGAGATCGTTTCTTCAGTCGGCCACATCCGCGACTTACCTGAAAAGGAATTCGGCATCGATTTCGAAAACGATTTTGAACCCAAATACGTCACTATGGCGGGAAAAGAGGATGTGATTGCCAAACTCAAAAAGGCAGCCAAAGAATGCGATACCATCTACCTCTCCCCTGACCCGGATAGAGAGGGAGAGGCGATCGCCTGGCACATTTCCCAAATACTGCCTCCAAAAAAAGAAATTAGGCGCGTTTCCTTCAATGCGATCACAAAAGATGCCGTTCTTCAAGCATTGAAGCATCCCGGTTCAATCAACCAAGCGCTCGTCAATGCGCAGCAGGCAAGAAGGCTGCTGGATCGCCTGGTCGGCTACAGCATCTCTCCTATCCTAAACCGCAGAATCCAGCGCGGCAAAGAGGGCGGTGTCTCTGCGGGCAGAGTGCAATCGGTTGCGCTCAAACTCGTCGTCGACAGAGAAAAAGAAATCGCTGCCTTTGTACCAGTGGAGTATTGGAATCTAGGAGCTCTCTTTAGAACCAAAGAAGATCCTAAGGCGTTCCAAGCATCGCTTCACTCAGTCGACGGAAAGAGGGTAGAAAAAGAGGATCCGGAAGGAAAAGGGTATTGCCTTATTGGGAATAAAGCGACGGCAGATAGCCTCCTTAAACGCATGAAGGAGGAGCCTTACACCGTCTTACAAGTCGAACGCAAAGAAAAAAAGCGCAACCCCGTCCCACCCTTTATCACCTCAACTCTTCAACAGGAAGCAAGCCGCCATTTCGGTTACTCCTCCGCGCGCACAATGAATATTGCCCAAGGACTCTATGAAGGTGTTGACCTCGGCAACGAAGGGACTGAAGGTTTAATCACCTACATGCGTACCGACTCGACCAGAATCGAACCTGAAGCGATCCGCGAGGCAAGAAATTTTATCCTGCACACCTATGGCAAAGAATACCTTCCTGAAGAGCCTAAGTATTATAGCGGAAGCAAAAGCGCCCAAGATGCCCACGAAGCGATCAGGCCCACGAATTTAAATCACCCTCCCGAACTGATCCAACGCTACCTGACAAAAGAGCAATTTTCCCTGTACCAGCTAGTCTGGAGACGTTTTTTAGCCTCCCAAATGAATCCAGCCATCTACGACACCGTGTCAGCAGATATTTCTGCAGATAAAGGACTTCTTCTTCGTGCTACAGGATCGCAAATCAAATTCCTTGGCTTTTTAGCCGTCTACGAAGAAAAATTTGACGAAGACACAGGAGATGCGGACAGCAAGCTTTTGCCAATGCTTGCGCAAGGACAACATTTGCAACTGCTCGAACTCACCTCCGAGCAAGCGTTCACAAGACCACCACCTCGCTTTACTGAAGCTTCTCTCGTGAAAGAGCTGGAAAAGTCAGGCATCGGGCGCCCCTCTACTTATGCTGCAATCATGAACAAGATCCAAAGCAGAGACTATACAGTTAAAGAGTCTGGCCGCTTAAAGCCAACAGAATTAGGATTTGTCATTGCGGCGCTCCTCGAAGAAAACTTCCAAAAAATCATGAATATCGGCTTTACCGCCTCTATGGAAGATGATCTTGAACTCGTAGCCGAAAACAAAAAAGATTGGAAAGCAATCCTTAAAGAGTTCTGGCGCGATTTTGAACCTGTTCTCGAAACGGCGACTAAGAGTGCTTTTGTGCCGAAGGTGCAAACAGACATTCCATGTCCCGATTGCGGAGCGCCTTTGCAAAAAATCTGGTCGAAATCGAAATACTTTTACGGCTGCAGCAGATACCCCGATTGCAATTTTAGCGCCCCTATCGAAGCGATCTCTTTCAATAAGGAAGATTATGCTGAAGATTTTGACTGGGAACAACCATGCCCCAAATGCAGCAAACCAATGAAGATTCGCCATGGCCGCTATGGCACCTTCCTCGGATGCACCGATTATCCCAATTGCAAAGGCATTGTCAACATTCCCAAAAAGGGAGAAGCTGCCCTTAGTCAAGAAAACATGCCCCCCTGCCCAGCTGTTGGCTGCGATGGAAAAATGGTCATGCGCAAATCCCGTTTTGGAAAGCCTTTTTACAGCTGCTCAAGCTTCCCTGAATGCGATGTGATCGTCAACGACCTTGCCGATCTCGAAAGCAAGTATCCCGACCACCCCAAAACAGCCTACGTCAAAAAGAGCAAATCAAAAAGGGGCGCAAAGGAAAAAGCTGAACCGACAAAAAAAGCCCCAGCAAAAAAGGCTACCAAAAAAGCTCCGGCTAAAGCAGCAAAGCGTCCTTCCAAGGAGCTACCGCTCTCCCCTGAGCTCGCCAGTATTGTCGGAGCAAGCAGCTTACCCCGAGGCGAGGTGCTGAAAAAAGTTTGGGATTACATTCGCGCCAATAATCTTCAGGATCCGAAAGACAAGCGTCGGATCAAACCCGATCCAGCCCTTGCGAAGGTTTTCGGCAGTAAAGAGGCGGTCGACATGTTTTCCATGACGAAACTCCTGACTCCTCACATGAAAGCATAAAATAAAAGTTGACTTCTCGATTTAGGGAAATGGATTACAGCGTCGGGCGGAATCAGCAGTTATTCCTTTTGGATGCATTATAGCCCTAAATAAACGCTTCTAAACAAATCAACGCAGAGGTGCAAGAGACGGGGAGGCGCAGAGATTATTCTCATGACTCCGCGCTCGACTTTGTGTAAGATATTAACGTTCAATAATTTAACAGTTAAAAAAATAACAGGATAGGCAGGATGGATAATCAAGTCGTAAATCAATGCACAACGTACTTTCAGTGTCTCTCCGGCTCAGCGCCTCTGCGTTTCTATTTTTAAAGGGGCCGCGGGGGGCTTGCCACCCGACAGTCTATTTCTTGACTTGGTTTTTCTACTTCGTTAACTAATCAATTTTATTGATCAGCTTCACGCCCAGAATGCCAATGCCGATGGCCGCTAAAATACCTAGCTTTAGGCCCAGGAATGTGAAGGCGACAGATGTTGGTATGGCAAGGATTCCCACAGTACCGCCAATAGCTGCGCCGACAAAAAATCCACCGACAGCCAGACCCGCCATCGCACCCGCTGCCAACAAGACCGTTAAAGCGATTGCTGCAATTATCAAAGCCTGCTTGCCTTTTTTGCTCATCGCATGGCCTGTTTGACTATTTTCTCGGAGCGGCTGCACCATCTGGCTAGAAGTTTTTTTCAATTCACGAACATTTTCTCTCAAGCCGCTGCACATGGAGCGACCCATTGCTACTACTGAACTCATTTCTAATCCCCTATTTTTAAATGTCTTGCATCACTAGCTTACGCCGTCTTCAACAAAAAATGCATCAAAATAAAACCCATCTTTAGTGGATGGGTTGTATCGTGATCTTTACTTGCCGCAAATGGCTACTCCCACAGCGATGATACCTGTTGCAACCAGACCTCCAAGCTTTACGCCCAGTATAGTGCCTATAACGGCACCAACAGTACCGCCAATAGCCGTGCCAGCAAAAAATCCACCGACAGCCACACCTACGATAGCGCCTAGAGCCAACAGCACTGTAAGAGCAAGCCCTGCAATTTTTAAGGCGGTGATCGCACGAGAGCCGTGACCCGTCTGCGCGCCTTCTCTCAACACTTTAACCGATTGAGTGGTGTCACTTTTCATTTTGCTAAAATTTTCTTTGATACCTTCGCAAAAAGATCGACCTAAATTTATAATTGCGCTCATTTGTTACTCCTTTTTTAAATAGATTCTATCAAAATCGATGATTTTCTGCAACTAATTATTTAATTATTATTTATAAAAATCAGTATTATATTATAATAAAGCCATGGAAGCTTTAACAATTGCTCTTTTCGGGGCAGCAGAAAAAGGCGAATTTGGGAGAGGCTACCTTTGCGATAATCTCAACCAATTGCCGGAGCTATTCGGCAACCCTCCTGGTGATTCGCAAGGCCTCTATTATGCAACTCAAGCGCTACTTTACAACCATCCACTTGTTTTTTTTCGAGTCCAGGAGGAGGGCTTCAGCCAGGAAGACTACCTCCGCGGCGTCAAGATTTTAGCTGAAAGCCCCCTTATCGGAAGGATCAAGGCAATCTGTTCTCCCGGCGTCGGCGATGAGCTGATTTTAAATTCGCTTTTTGAACTCTGCCTTTCTTACCGGCAGATCCTCATTACAAATGAGAGCGATCTTTTGGATTACGTCCACACCTCCCCCCACCTCAAGGTCTAGTCGCAAATTGGCTATAATGCTATACTCTCGTCCCAACTCGGAACTAAGCAAGACAAAACACATGATTCATATTTTGAGCAGAGCCGTCATCATTCACGATCGCAAGATTCTATTGACTTATGACCCCAATGACCCCGACTGCACCTTCAATTTGCCGGGAGGCCATCTTGAAGAGCGAGAAACCGCTCTGGATGCCCTGAAAAGAGAGATCAAAGAAGAAATAGGCCTCACAAGCTTCACCATAGAACGCTTTTTAGGCTGCATCGAGCACATTTTTGACAAAGAGGCTTTGTGCACTTGCCACGAGCACGAATACAGTTTTTTCTTTCTGGTTAGCGCCGAAGCACTTTCATCCACAGTCATACCGGAGCAAATCGAACAGCATGTGCGTTTCATTTGGATGGATATCGATCACTTGAGAAACATCAAGCTATTGACTCCCACACTACCGCAAGCGCTGGATTCCTGGCTGGCTAAATCGGGTCGCAATCCGTTCTTAACCTTTAGCGATAGCTCCTTTAAGATAAAGCAATTGCGAAAATCTGTGAAAAACGCTTGACCGCGGAAGACCCCATTAGTATAGAATATCGTAGCATCACCACAATAGGTTGATCTACTCACTACAACATATTGTAGCCAAACTGCTATTGACCCTCTTACCGACAAGGAGTTGAAAATGGAAAAAACATTAGAAGAGCCGATCCTCCTGGAAAACAAGGACCGCTTTGTTCTTTTCCCTATTAAGCACCGCGAAATCTGGGAAATGTACAAAAAGGCGGAAGCCAGCTTCTGGACGGCTGAGGAGATCGACCTGTCCCCCGACCTTCTGGACTGGGATCAAAAACTGAACAAAGACGAACAGTTCTTCATTAAACAAGTGCTTGCCTTTTTCGCAGCAAGCGATGGGATTGTGAATGAAAACCTGGCCGTCAATTTTATGTCGGAAGTGCAATATCCTGAGGCGCGCTGCTTTTATGGATTCCAAGTAATGATCGAAAATATCCATTCGGAAGCCTATTCTCTTCTGATCGACACCTATATCAAAAACCCACAAGAAAAAGACCGCCTCTTTCATGCAATCGACACCGTTCCTTGCGTTAAAAAGAAAGCAGATTGGGCACTCCGTTGGATTGGTCAAGGCAGTTTTGCAGAACGACTCATAGCTTTTGCAGCAGTAGAGGGAATCTTCTTCTCCGGAAGCTTCTGCTCTATCTTCTGGCTAAAAAAACGCGGCCTGATGCCAGGCTTAAGTTTTGCAAACGAACTGATTTCCCGTGACGAAGGGTTGCATTGCGATTTTGCGTGCCTCCTCTACTCACAACTCAAACACAAGCTTTCAGTAGAAACTGTTCAAAACATCATTAGGGATGCGGTCGAAATCGAACTGGAATTTGTCTCAGACTCCATTCCGGTCAGACTGATTGGAATGAATTCAGACCTGATGTGCCAGTACATCAAATTTGTAGCTGACAGGCTTTTGGTAGCCCTCGGATGCCCGCGCATTTACAACACCACAAACCCCTTCGATTTTATGGATCTGATCTCGATGCAAGGCAAGACCAACTTCTTTGAGCGCCGCGTGTCCGAATATCAAAAATCGGGGGTCATGACCAATAAAGAGCAGAATGTATTTTCATTAACGGAAGAGTTTTAAGGGGGGCATAAGAAACGATGTACGTTATCAAAAGAGATGGAAGGCAGCAAGAAGTCAAGTTCGATAAAATCACTGCAAGGATTCAAAAGCTTTGCTACGGCCTAGATCCTCAGCATATCGATCCCGTATTAATTTCGCTGCGCGTGATCGAAGGCATTTATGATGGAGTGACGACGAGCGAACTCGACAACCTCGCAGCAGAAGTTGCTGCAACCTTGACAGCCCGTCACCCCGATTATGCTAAATTGGCCGCGCGGATCGCCATTTCCAACCTGCAAAAAAACACAAGCAAGTCGTTTGCTAAGACAATCTATGACCTCTATCACTATGTCGATGAAAAGAGCGGGAGGAAAGCGCCGCTCATCTCAAAAGAGGTTTATGAAATTGTCGAAAGGCATGCTGATGCATTAGACTCAGCAATTATCTACGACCGCGACTTTTCCTATGATTACTTCGGCTTCAAAACACTAGAGCGCTCCTACCTTCTCAAAATGAATGGCAAAGTGACCGAGCGGCCTCAGCACATGCTGATGCGCGTGTCCGTCGGCATCCATAAGGAAGATATCGAAGCTGCCATCCAAACCTACAACCTTTTGAGCGAAGGGTGGTTCACCCATGCAACACCTACTCTCTTCAATGCAGGCACACCTAATCCACAGATGTCTTCCTGCTTCCTTCTCGAGATGAAAGATGACAGCATCGACGGCATCTTCGATACGCTGAAATCGTGCGCCCGAATCTCTCAATCTGCAGGCGGAGTGGGCTTAAGCATCCATAAAGTGCGTGCAACAGGCTCCTATATCCGTGGAACAGGCGGCACCTCAAACGGCATCATTCCGATGCTCAGAGTCTACAACGATACCGCGCGCTATATCGACCAAGGCGGAGGTAAGAGAAAAGGTTCTTTTGCAATCTACCTCGAGCCTTGGCATGCAGATATATTCGACTTCCTCGATCTAAGAAAAAACCACGGCAAAGAGGAGGTGCGTGCAAGGGATCTTTTCACGGCCTTGTGGATACCAGATCTCTTCATGCAGCGCGTCGAAGAAAATGGCAGCTGGACCCTCTTTTGTCCAAACGAAGCCCCCGGGCTTGCAGACTGTTACGGAGAAGAGTTTGTCACTCTCTATACGAGATACGAACAAGAAGGCAGAGGCCGTAAAACGATCAAGGCTCAAGATCTTTGGTTCAAGATTCTCGAAGCACAGATCGAAACAGGCATTCCATACATGCTCTACAAGGATGCCTGCAATGAAAAATCGAACCAAAAGAACTTGGGCACGATTAAGTCAAGCAACCTGTGCACGGAAATCGTGGAATACACATCCCCCGATGAGGTGGCTGTCTGCAATCTCGCATCGATCGCTCTGCCGCGCTTTGTGATCGACGGCGTTTTCGACCATCAGAAGCTTTTCGAGGTCACAAAAGTGATCACTAAAAACTTAAACCGCGTCATCGATGGCAATAGCTACCCTGTACCTGAGGCAAAATACTCCAACACACGCCACCGCCCTATTGGGATCGGCGTGCAAGGGCTTGCCGATGCATTCTTAATGCTGCGCCTTCCTTTCGAATCGGAAGCTGCGCAACAGCTCAACAGGGAAATTTTTGAAACGATCTATTTCGGTGCGATGACTGCATCCAAAGATCTGGCTAAAGAACAAGGCCCTTACGAAACATATGCAGGCTCTCCGGTCTCTCAAGGGCTTTTCCAATTCGATCTTTGGAATATCACCCCCGGACCTCGCTGGAACTGGTCTGTTCTCAAAGATGAAGTGGCTCGCTACGGCGTGCGCAACTCCCTCTTGATCGCACCGATGCCAACCGCCTCGACCTCCCAAATCCTTGGCAATAACGAGTGCTTCGAGCCTTATACTTCGAACCTCTACTCAAGGCGCGTCCTTTCAGGCGAGTTCATCATCGTGAACAAATACCTGATGAGAGATCTCGTCAGACTGGGACTGTGGAACGACAAGATGAAGAACAAAATTCTCATCTCCAACGGCTCGATCCAAAACATCGAAGAGATCCCTGAAGAAATCAAGGAACTCTACAAAACCGTTTGGGAGATCAAGCAAAAGACGCTCATCGACATGGCAGCTGCTAGAGGCCCCTACATCTGCCAATCGCAGTCTTTGAACCTCTTTGTTGAAAACCCCACATTCGCAAAGCTCACCTCAATGCACTTTTATGGATGGAAACAGGGCTTAAAAACCGGCATGTACTACATGCGCACAAAAGCTGCTGCAGACGCCATCAAGTTCACTGTGGCTCATGAGCTGAAAGAGGCGCCTAAACCGGAAGGATCGGAAGAAGTGCCCGCCGCAGAAAAGATGGTCTGCTCGCTCGAGCCCGGCTGCTTGACCTGCGGAAGCTAACATCCTCTATAGCATTTGAATTTACGGTAAAACATCCCATTTAGCGGATGTTTTACCGTGCAATGTTTTTTAATTTAATTGAAGGTGTGAAGGAAGTCTAACGGTACAAAAAGTAGAGAGATTGAATTCTCGTCTTCTCCTCTTCAGAGGCGACCTCGGGGGCAATCGATTCGATCTCCTTCTCAAAATCCCGAGGATCCAAGCTTCCATCATACACACTTCTCTTCTCTATCCATTGATGAAATCTTTGATATATTTCCAGTAAAGCCCGATCCGTATCACTTGGAATAAGAGCCTCTGCCTTAAACGGTGCTTTACACTTAGGGCACTCTGAAGAAGCTAAATCGGTTATAAAAGGCTTACAAAATTTCAACCATTTTTCAGATCAAAACAGGAGGGAATTAATGAGATTAAAATTCCGCATGATCAAAATGGGCTTTTCCTTTTACTTTCCGGTGGTCATTATGATCTACTTGTTCCGAAAAATAATAAGTAGGAACCTCTCATCATAGATGACACCAAGCGCAAGATGCAAGTCAGGTTTGACAGCCATTATTTTCCTCAATAAGGTAAAGTTAATATTCAAAAGGAGGCATTGTATGTTTCACAAACTAGCCATTTCGTTTCTATTGGCGACATCCGTCTTACAGGCAGAAATCGAAGAAATCCAAAAGATTGATTCTGTCAAAAACTATCTGCAAGAGAATACACTGGTGTTGTTGAATGTAGGAGACACCCTATTTTCAGCACCTTCCATGCTGGCTGATAACCAGTGGAGGGAATATTTTGTGGAAAGAGCCAATCAGATTACAACCAATCCTGAAGCAGCGAAAAACGTCATCGATGAAGTCAAAGCCTTGATCGTTGAAAAAATTCCTAAAATGACTCCGGAAGCAAACACTGCCGATTTCATCGCTAAATTGCAGAATGAAAAAACGCCCGTATTCGGCTACTCAATGAGAAATTACTCTACAACCTATGCACCTAACAATGACCAAATTACCTACAATCAGCTGATTAATTTAAATATCGACCTTCTAAAAACCCTTGTCTATTACCCTGCTAAAGAGTACCAAAATGGTTCGCACGCATTCAAATACGGTATCATTTTTACCAACAAAAACCCAATTGGACCAGCCATTGTAGAATTTCTTGCGAGAAATGATTTAAAGCCTTCTCGCATCATTCTTGTAGGTGATGACCTTGCCGATTTAAAACAAGCTCAACAGGCCTTAAGCGCATTGAATATCGATTTTCAGGGGCTACGGTATGGACGCATTGACGAAAGAAAAAAATCGTTCGATAAAGACTTAGGCACTATCGAATTTTTTGCATTTTACAATGATGGAAAGCTTCTCTCAGATGAAGAAGCAGCGCAAATTAGGGCAGCTACCCCCCATGTAAACTATTCCGCAAAACTAGAGGAATGGATTCGACAACGAGTATTTTAGCCCACATTCACTGAGCAAGCTAACAACCTTACTTACGGTTTTCAAAAATGTGCATATCCGCATTCTGTTTTACAGCTATTGCAAGTCTGTTTTTTACGGAATCTCCGGTGATCACAATTCAAAATAATAACCCCTCTTACAGCCTTCTCAACAGCATTCATTTTCACCCAAGCCAAAACATCTTTTGCACAACATATACCCATAATAATAAAATCTATCTCTATAAAATTGACGATGATAGAAGCTATTCCCTATTACAGGTCCTTTCCAATCCGCAGGCAAAGCTCCATTCGCCGCAACATGCCGCATTTTCACCTGATGGCAATCTGCTCATCGTCGTCAACTGGATGGATAGATCTCTTAATGTGTATCGGAACAATGATAAGGGCCTTTTTACACAAAACCCGGTGAACACAATCGCATCTCCAAGAGCACTTGTTAGATCAAAACCTCATGGGATCGCTTTTTCGCCATCAGGCCACCTTTTAGCAATAGCCTATGGGGCCTCTAGCGTCTACAAGAATGCAATTGCCCTCTTTGCATGCGAAGGAGAAAGCTTATCCTGCATAGACATTTTGAAACATACCGACTTGATAGGGATTCCCAAAGGCATCTGCTTTACACCAGACAGCAACCATCTCTTAGTCTCATTCGCAGAGCCTAGCTGTTTGCAGATATTTTCAATTCAAGATGAGAAAGTGATTGCGACCCCTTTGCAAACCCTTATAGGGCCACACACAGGACTTTCCCGTCCAGAAGATGTCAAAATTGCCCCTGACGGCTCTTATTGCGCTGCCACAAACAGTAGTGGAAATACCGTTACCTTCTACCTATTTAATCCTTTGAGCAACCAAATTACCGACTCTACCCCCTTCTGGACACTGCAAAACCCCGATGCCAGGCTCTTCTTTCCACATGGCATTGATTTTTCCTACGATAGCCAATACTTAGCCATTACCCAATTCGGAGCTGTAGAGACTACCCCAGATGGAAATGTCCACTGGGATTCTACTCTTCTGCCTAAAGAGGGAGCGATTCAAATCTATCTTTTGCACTAGAACAATTGCACAACGACCGCAGAAATATTGTCGCTCGATCCTGCCTTAAATGCGTCTTGCACCAGTTGACTTGCAATCGCCTTACTAGCAGGATTGCTCCTCGCTAAAAATTGCACACGCTCTGCAACCTGTTCAGAGGTTGCAACTGCAAACAAGCCATCAGAACCCAGCAACAGATAATTATTGCCTTCTTGTAGTTGATTCAAATCGTACCTGATCACCTGGCCTCTAGGATTCAATCCAGACCTCTCTTCATCGTGATTAACGCCCCTAGACATATTCATTTGCCCGACTCTTCTTATATTTTGATTGCTGGAGACAAAGATGTTTTGGCCTCGCTTCCAGACGCTCCGACACTCCTTTTCTGTCTTCAGTTCCGCATCGATGCTTAAGGCTGCAACCTTTCCATCACTACATAAAATGGCCCGGGAATCTCCTACATTCACGACCCATAATGCTTTATCGATGGTCAAAGCAAGTACAGCCGTAGAACCCGAGGCACCCGTTTCTTCCTTCCTTATCATTTTTGCCATCTCCAGAAAAAGCAATTTTAAACTGTTGAAAATCGTCTGCTCTTTGTAATCTTGAAGATAGGGAGAAAGCGCAGGAGGCAAAATCGTTCTCAGCTTCTCTCCTATATTATTTTTCAGATACTCTGAGGTCCCACATCCCCCATGTCCATCAAATACCGCAAAATATTGAACTGAACCGAATTTGAAATTCAGCTGCCCTAAGGCTATGCGATCCTCTTGATAGTCTCTCTGTCCAGCCGTCATCGCTCCTGCTGCATTCAATTCCTCGGCACAATTACCAGGTAATTCCAGATCTATTTTGCAAGCGCATGCTGGATCACTGCTTTCCTTTGGAATTTTTCTATCCTTTTCGTCTTTACCACAGACTTGATCCCACTCTAAACACCGCTCTCGGCCTAGCAAACGTTGGGCTTCGTCAAATCTTCGTTTTAGATGCTCCTGCAATTCACCTGTTTTATAGCATCTAAATCTTGCGTTATGATTTACAAGATTATCGACGATCCGAATCTCTGGATCGGGCGTGACAAACTTCTCTCCCCAAAGAACGCGAATCCTCTCCGCCAAATTGGGATAAGATCTATAAATATCGAGGCTAATATCGAAACGTGACAGTTCGATTCTTGCTTGTTTAATTGATTCCCAAACACGTAAGGAAAAATTAATTTTAGGATAAGTTTCCTTCAATTGATGCAAGGACTTTACTGCTGTTAAAAGATCTGAAAAAGTTGGCGAAAGAAGGGTCTTACCGCTCCTGTGCAAGACCCAATCATCAAAATTACCGCTCATGATATCCTCAATTAGTTTTTAACACCTGTTACAAAAACAGACCCATCTTTATCCGAAGGATGCGAGAAAAAGATCTATCAAAGCCTGGCCACAACCACGGAAATATTATCCCCAGATTTCGCTTCGAAAGCATCTCTAACAAGTTCTTCTGCAATCTCTCTACACGATGGCTTGCAACTTGAAAGAAAGTGAACCCTTTCTGCGACTTGTTCGGAAGTGGCGATATCAAAAAGGCCATCGCATGCGAGAACTAGATGGTTTTCTTCCGCTTCAAGCCTGTTAAGATCATACTTGATGATCTGTCCCCTAGGGTTGACTCCGGAAGTCTCTTCATCATGATTAACAGCCCTGGACATGTTGAGACGCCCTACTCTTCTTGTGCCACGATCAGCCGTAACAAAGACATTATTTCCACGCTTCCAAACGCTCCGGCACTCTTTTTCTGTCTGCAATTCCGCATCGATGCTCAATGCGGTAACAGTTCCATTGCTGCATAAAATAGCCCGTGAATCCCCGACGTTGACAACCCACAAGGCTCTATCGATGATCAATGCAAGGACGGCTGTAGACCCGGAAGTATCATCTGGATGCTCAGCCTTAAACCTTCTGGCCATCTGAAGAAAGAGCAATTTTAAGCTTGAAAAGATGATGTGGTCTCTCATGTAAGGGTCATCCAAATTAACTGGAAATGCCAGACAATCATGCAGAGAGGCATAAATATTATTCTCAAGGTACTCAGAAGTTGTTTGTCCGGCATGTCCATCAAACACTGCGAAAAAGGCAATGTTGTGCTGACCCACTTGCAACTCATCTAATGCGATGCGATCCTCCTGGAATCTTTTGATTCCTTTGGTCGTGGCTCCGGCCGCATCGATCCTACGAGGAGCTGGATTGCATGAAGGAAATGAACGTGTAGAAATTGAATACGTGGGCCAATCATCATCGCTATCTTCGGAACTTGAGACATCAACACCGCAACAGACAGCATCCCAATTGCCAAAAGATTTCCGACCTAACAAGCGCTGCGCTTCTTCAAACCTCCGCTCCAATTTAGCAAGAAATTCTTCTCGATCATATATCTTTGTCCTTTCATTATAAACTTGAATGCCTTCTACGATTTGAACCCTTGAGTCGGGCCTAATAAACTGCTCCTTCCAAAGAGCATGAATGCGATCCGCTAATTGGGGATAGCGCCTATAGGATCCTAAATGAATATCGTATCGACTCAAAGCAATGCTAGATTCCGCGACCCTCTTTGAGTGGTACAAGCAAAAATTAATATCGGCATACTCCCTCTTCAATTCGCGGAGAGCCTCCTCTGCACTTTCAAGGTTTGGATAGGGGGATGAAACAATACGCCCCTTATCTTGAGACAATTTCCAACTATTAAAATCAATCATATTCCCAGCCGATTATTCATTAAATTAATTTATTTTTAAGTGATTTTAATGAAAATAACCGGATAAAATCAACTAATTCAACAGAGTTTTAACAAAATTAAAATTTTCCTTGCTTGAGATAGCACAGAAAAATTAGAGAGATTTCTCTTAATAAGCCTTTCACGCGTCTACTCTTTTGTATAATTCGAGAATAATCTGTCTTTCTTCCGGAGTCAGAGGCAGGGGTTCACTTGAAGAAACAGCAGGTTTCGAACCTAGAGATCTGACAAAGAGCGCCCCCAATTCCGCAGTACATGCTGCAACCATACCCGCGAATGGAGAAACGCGACTAAAATGTCTTGGAGCTTGCCTTTCTGCAGCTCTCAATACCTGAGCTGCGATTCCCCAGGAAATACAAGAGCCACTAATAGATAGAAGGAGCTTACCTTCTAGAGTTTCCGAAACAGTGCCGCTCTGTTTGACACCCATTTTAAACACAGAATTGATGCCGCCGGCTAATGTCCCATACATCAATCTGGCAGTAAAGGGCAAAGGAGTGAGATTTTTCAATACAAAACTTGCGCAATATGCTTTTGCGCCTACTTCTCCGATCAGATTCCATGAACGCATTTCACCTAAAGCGGCCGGCTGCATATTTTCCTCCTTTACATTCGAAAAAATAAACGGGCAGTGCTATTCACTTGCTGCATTATTTCTTGAGCCTTTTTGATCAAAAACCCTCTTTTCATCTTGAGAAAGCTGCTCAGGCTGAGGCGCAATCGTCAATTTCACAATTTTGCCAGTAAAGGGGAAGGGCATGATCAAGATGTTTTTCTGCAACGATTGCCCCATCTACCTTCAAAATGCCACGCCCACCCTTATCCCGTTTCAATTTTTCATATAATGAAGGGCAAGGAAATACAAGTGATTTCTATTCGGTTACAAAAAGAGATCCTTCTCTATAGAGAGGATCATAAGGCTGATCCAGCTGACGAACATGCCTCTTGAGTAACTCTTGTAAATCAGCGTCTCCTAATCCATGAGACCTAACATACATCTGAATGACTTGCCTCTTTGTAAAAAGAGGAGTCTCTTTCGGACACAAAAACCAGCCATCTTCTTTGAAGATCACCTTAACTTTAAGTTTTTTGCAATCCTCATCTGTCACTTTTACCTTATGGCTGTTAAAAAAATGGGAATAAAGAGACTGCCTGCTTAATGTGTCGAAATGGTGCTCGTTGCATCGGAAGCCAATGACCACAAGACCAATTTCAGGGTTATGCTGACTTGCGTGCAGATGCAATTCACTGTAAGATTTTAATGCGCTCTTATTTTTACATCCTGCCTTAGAAGCATTGCAATAAAACCGACCATTTAAATCTGTGAGAATGTGCGCCGCTATTTCATCCAACTCTTGAGTCCTTTGTCGCTTCGCACATGGCAAATTTTCAATCAATCGTTTACTATTTAAATCCAATCTTGCAATCGAATAATCTGTATTAAAACTCATATAAACCAACCATTTTTATAAAAAGATAGATTAGTGTAACAAAAAAACAAATAAAAAACAAATAAAATAGCACATCTTGACTATTTAATAATCAAACAAAATAGTGGGTGGAATTGGAGGTGTCATGAAAATTTTGAATTACGCCTTTTCTCCAAAAGTGGTTCTAAGGGCATTTTCAACACATCATCCTATAAAAGAAATTTTGAAGCAATTGCACAAAAAGCGCCTAGGCTATGGTTCCCTTGAGACTATTTCTATGGAAGGCAAGAAGATTCAAGTATTGACGTTACAGGATGGACAGAAATTTTATTGGTTCAAGGGAGAAGAAAAACCAGAATTGCTTGCTGAAGAGCTTCTGGAAGAGCTCCTAGAGACGGTAACCTGGAAATAGCCTCCCAATAATTTCCTCATGTCTGACAGACGTTTAAACCTGACTTGCCCCCACATCCTCGCTTCATCATGCCTGTAAAAAAAATGCAGATGCTTTTTTGACAGATATGAGGGAGCGACTAACATAAAAGATCTACTATGAGTTGAGTGTATATTCAAAGTGACGTTCACGGCAAACCATCCACCGAAGGAGTTCATCTTCTTTATCTTTTCTATCGGACATGTCTCGACATGTCCTTCAAAAAAAGCTAAAAAATCTAAAATCCTTCGAAGGCGTTTTGCCATGGATTAGGTGGCAAGTCAGGTTTTAACCCTTTCACCTTGACAATCCAGCTTATTATTGCTAGATTTATTAATTACGGAATTAAATCACTGATGCACTCAACAAACGAACAGTTTTTTAAATTAATTAAAAGCATCATTCTTTTCGTTCTGTTTTTGTCGATTCAAGTTCAAAATCACCTTGAAATTGGCCCTTCAGGTGAACAAGCAGGCGACTATAGACAAAAACAAGAGATATTGCCTTGTATCGCGAGCTCCAAACTTAGCGAATCAGCTAGCTGGAGGCACCAAGCACCTCCCCTCAAAAAAACAGATATAAACTATTTTGAATATTCTCTCACACAGTGGCAACCCAAACTCCTTATAGGGTTCCCTTGCCAGGAGCTTTTTCTTTCTAAACCATTTATAAATCTTGAGATTCTTTCGTCAAGAAACCACCCTCCTACAGATTTAACTTAATAATTTATTATTACTTTTGAGCGCGCTCTCATTCTTTGTGCCGCCCTGAGGCCCGAATAATGTTCTCAAAAGGAATTAGCATATACATAATTTTTTAAAAACAATTAAGGGTAAACATGAAATTATTTTTTAACTCTGGAAATAAATTAGATAGAATCGCTGTTGAGCACAAGAATACAGCAGGAGTAAAAACCATTAAAGCTGCGGAAAATGCTTTCCAAGCTCTACATGATGCTTTAGAGGGCATACATAAACACACATTGCTTCCTGATAATGATTGTTGGATGGAAGAGGCCTCCTCTTCTTCCTCTACTGATGATCCCTCTGAAATAATCTCGGATGTAGAAAATCCTTTGGAAAATTCACATTGGACAGACACAGTAGATTTTAATGCCGAATTACAGAGACTTCAGGAACCAAGCTTGAACGCGGTTTACCGCCTTGTTTATTTGACCACGATCGATGGCACAGAAGACGATGCCGGAAATGTGATCCGGTTACCTTTCGCAAATGAAGATCTCGATGCATTTGTAAAAAGCAAAACAACAAGGAATAGAACCTACCGTTGGTTCAAACTGGGAATGATTCCGGCTGCTGTCGCTTCCGCTGTCGGAGGATGCGCCGGACTTGCATTCCCCTCCACTGAACCACGTGATGATAATTCCTACTACCAAGCCACTATGATCACAATGGCAGGTATCGTCAGTTTTGGACTTGGAATTTGGTTTACAGGTTTACATCCCGATATATCGCAAGATAAGCTTAATGAAAAAGTGGATAGGTTAAATCGAGTTAAAGAGAAGCTTGATGAAGTAGCTAGGACCTTAATTATTTTCTGTTTTCACCCAGATGAGGGCGTTAGAAAATTGGCTCAGGCAGCTGCTGCTGAAATCAATATCAACAACATCCGAAAAGCCGCAACGCACTCAAGCCGCTACGCGATAACCGATTCGGATATCGAACCTTCTCTAAAGCTACTGAGCCAGGCAGTTAATTATATCCAAGAAATGATTAAACCCGAGGACCACTCTTTGATCGGACTTATTGAGAGACTGATTGAGAAAAGAGAAGTTATTTAACCCTGCAACACTCCCACCCCTTTAGGGGTGGGTATTTCCTATTTGCATCTGGGGAGGGTTTGACGTGGATTTGGTCGAGGTCATCTCCTTCTCAAATTACCTCTTTTTGGGCCACGCCTCTTTAGCAGAGAGCAATGTGGTGCTAAGGCTGGCATGTAATTTACCATTTGTAGCAAGAATGCGGCCTGAGGAAATATCCAAAGGCCCATTTTCGTAAGAAGTAACCACGCCGCCTGCCTCCCTTACTAAGACGATGCCTGCTGCGATATCCCAAGGCTTGAGCCCCCTCTCCCAATAACCGTCGAGCCTTCCAGATGCAACAAACGCTAGGTCAAGGGCTGCGGATCCCAAGCGCCGTACCCCTTGTGAAATCTGTGTCAATTGACAGAATTCCGCGTAGTTGTTGTCAGAAGTTTCCTGCCGGTCATAGGCAAACCCCGTGGCAAGTAGACTCCTTTCCAATGTTTCGACGTTAGAGACTCTAATTTTTTTGCCGTTCAATAGCGCACCGCATCCAGAAGAGGCCTCAAATAGCTCATTGTGGATGGGATTATAAACGACCCCTATTAGCGGTTCTCGATCAACACAAAGACCAATCGAGATAGAGACCATCGGAAACTGATGGGTAAAATTCGTTGTGCCGTCAAGGGGATCAACCATCCAAAGGAAGGTGGAATTTGTCTGAGTGCTTAAACCCGCCTCCTCCGAAAGAATGGCGTGGTTGGGGAACCTCCTGCGGATTTCGCTTAAGATCACCTTCTCTGAGGCAAGATCCGCTTCGGTTACGAGGTCCCAATAGTAGTCTTTCTCCCTGAAACCATCGAGTTTCCCCCAAAAGGGCTTTAATGCTTCCCCTGCGAGTAAAGCAATTTCTTTCGCCTCCCGCAAAAACGACTCTCTCTCTTGATCTTTCATTTAAAACCTAGTAAAATGTATGCTACGGTGAAGGGGATTATCCATGCAGTACTTGTTATTTTCAATCTTACTGATCTGTCAAAATCTTTTTAGCGAGGAGAGTACGTTTATGATGCCTAAAAACCCAGTTGTTGCCATTGAGACGAATCAGGGCACTATCACAATTGCGCTTAAGCCTGATGTGGCTCCAAAAGCAGTTGAAAACTTTATCCGTCTCGCCCAAAAAGATTATTATAATGGCGTGATCTTTCACAGAATCATCAAAAGTTTCATGATCCAAGGCGGAGACCCAACCGGCACAGGCCGCGGCGGCGAATCGGTTTATGGAAAGCCTTTTGAAGATGAAGTCTCTTCCTCTGTCAAATTTGACAAACCAGGCCTTCTAGCAATGGCCAACGCCGGCCCCAAGACTAACGGCAGCCAATTCTTTATTACGACTGCTTCTGCACCATGGTTAAATGGCAAGCACACGATCTTTGGTGAAGTGATTGAAGGGTATGACGTTGTGAAAAAGATGGAGGCTCTGCCCACAACTGCTCAAGATAGACCGCTGACACCCCCAAAAATTCTGAAAATCACACTAGTCAGCGAAAAAGAGCCTGCAGCAACTCACTAGACTGAAGCTCTATAACATAGGGCAAAGTGATGCTACTCAGAAAAAGCGAGCTTCAGGGCATCTAAAACGAGGTTAAACTGGTCGGGGTCGGCAACCACAGCGCCCCACCGCAGCTTCCTCATTTCCTGCACACGCGTAATGGGATCTACTTCTACTGATTTTCCCTCTTTCAACGCAGCCTGGATATCATGAGACAGACTGTGAAAGGCAATAACAGTGCCCGTTCTGCCAATTCCAGCTGCGCAATGGACGAGAATCTTTCCATTGGCCTTGAATCGATCGATCTCTTTTGACAGAGCCACAAGGCTTTCAGGATGGATGACTCCACCATCGGGCCAATTTTGCATCTGAAGATGGGAGACCCATTTCGTCTCAAGACCTTTCGTGATTCTAAGTTTTCTATGGAATAACCTTTCTTGGCGGCCATCCTGCCACTCAATGAGAAGAACCTCATCTTGAGAGCTGATTTCAAAAAGCCCATGAGATAAAGAGTCCACGTCTGGCCAGAATTTATGAAACTTCAAATGCTCTCTTCCATTCCATGGCTCCGATTCATTAGTCACCGTGACAATCAGGGAGCATTCTTCATTCCAGATCATTTCCCAAAATTCATTGAATGTATTTTTACGAGGCCCCTGAGCGGCAATATAGCAATGGTTGCCCAACGGCATCGGGCTTGCGTTAATGTAACAGTCGACTGTTGGAATCAGGTTATGATCAAAGGGGTAACCCCAATTATTTTCCAAATTCTTTTCCGGATGTTTTAGGGCTAATGAACACTCGTCCGCTGTATGCTTTAAATAGTACTCATCATAAAAGGAGATTTCATTCACCCTTTCGTAAGATTTTTCAAGGAGATTGTGAAGCAGTTTTTTTGTCATATGTTAAAAAGTTTCTTTGCGTTCGTTGTTGTTATCTCTGCCACCCTATCCACAGGGAGCCCTTTTAATTGAGCAAGCATTTCCACAACCTCTGTGACATAAGCAGGCTCATTTCTTTTGCCTCTCTTAGATTGCGGGGCTAAATAGGGAGTATCAGTCTCAACGACTATTTTTTCAAGAGGGGCAAAAAAAGCTACTTCCCTAAGCGCGTGGCTATTTTTGAATGTAAGAATGCCGCTAAATGAAAGAAAGAGGCCTCGCTCTATAACGCCCTTAGCTTCCTCCATCGTTCCGGTAAAGCAATGGAGCTGGCCAGGAAGCCCTTTTGCCTCTTCGTCGTAAATAGAAAAGAAGTCCTCAAAAGCCTCCCTGCAATGGATGACAACCGGCAGATTGCACTCTCTTGCAAGCCTCAAATAGCGTTTGAGATGCTCCTTCTGAAGTTCAGGTGCAGCATTTGCGTTATAGTAATCAAGGCCTGTTTCGCCAACGGCATTTAATAATCCCTTCTTCGCAGCCTCCTCAAAAAACGGCCAGTCGGTCTCTCCAATGAGATCCACATCGTGAGGAGTGACGGCTCCCGCATTAAAGACATGAGGATACCGCTTGCTCAATTCAAGGCCTCGTTCCAAAGAAGCCTTATCGGTGCAAATATTCAAAATTGTCCCTACATGAGCAATTAAGGCTCGATCCACCATCTGATCCGCTTCTGCGAATAGCTCATCGCCCGTCAAATGAGCATGGGAATCAACGTACATCGCTTAAGGGGGCTCCCTTCTGAACTGTTTCTACAATACTTTCAACTGTAAGCACCTGGGGCAATAACTCCGCCTCCGCTTTGTCAGGGCCGTAGTAGACATAAAGAGGGACGCCGCTCCTTCCAAACTTTTTAAGCTCTTCAGTGATCACGGGATCGTATCTCGTCCAGTCAGCTTTCATTTTGACGACGCCCTTCTCCTTGAGTGCAAGGTCGGCAGCTCCACGAGTGAGCGTAAAATGGTTAGCCTGACAAATGAGGCACCATTTCGCGGTAAAATCGATAAATACGGGAATATTTTGAGCTCTAAGCTCTTCCACTCTTTCCCTCGAAAAGGGCTCCCAGCCAGATTCTGCAACCGCTACATCACCCTTTTCACTGTAACCCAAGCTGGAACGGGAGGCATAAAATGACACCCAAACCGATGCGATTAAAACAGCTCCTGAAATAAAGTAAGCTATGTAACGCGTTCTTTTCGCTTTGTAGGGAGCTCCCCATCTGCCATAAATCCAGGAGGCAAAAGAAGCTGCAAGAAGGGCAAAAGCAAGGATAAAAAGAGCTTGCTCGTTAGTCTGTCCCACGAAGACCCAAAGAAGCCATAGGGTCGTCAAGAGCATTAAAAAGCCCATCAGTTGCTTAAAACCCTCCATCCAGGCGCCGGGCTTCGGCATCCAGCGTATCCATGCAGGGTTCATTCCAAGAAGCAAATAGGGAGAAGACATTCCTAAACCAAGAGATGTGAATACCAAGAGAGAAACGTGCGGAGGCTGCGTCAGCGCATATCCAAGAGCAGACCCCATGAAGGGTCCTGTACAAGGGGTGGCGACAGCCGTTGCGAATATGCCGCTCCAAAATGAGGAGGAAGCGCCCTTCTGCTTCATGTCTGATGAAGCAGTGCCAGCCATCGCTGCCACAGAGGTGCCCATCTCAAAGACGCCAAAAAGGCTCAATCCCAGCAAAACAAAAATCAAAGCGAGCAGTGCAATAAAGAACGGCTCCTGAAGCTGAAATCCCCAACCGACAGCCTGACCCGACTTCTGAAGCAGAATCAACACTCCGGCAAGCACCCAAAAGGAGAAAAGAACGCCTGCAGAAAACAGGGCGCCCTGTTTAAACACTTCGCGCCGCGACTCTCCCGCCATCTGCACAAAACTCAAAACTTTTAAAGAGACTACGGGGAGAACGCAAGGCATCAAGTTCAAAATCAGCCCACCCACAAAAGAAAAAAGGATGGCCCAACCCAATCCTAGATTTTCCCCTTCAGAACTTTCTTGAGGAATTACACTCGTCTTATCATCCGGACGCAGTGGAAGATCAAGAGCTGCAATAGAAAGATCTTCCCGCAGCGCCGAGGGTTGCACCGTTAACGAATAACGCTTGCCATCCGCCATAAGAATCCCTTTGATCGAAGGCACAGCATCGCCTGCGATTTCAACGCCGATCACAGTATAGCCCTTCTCTTTGACCGGAAAGAGGACAAGAGGTTTATGCAAATCAATTCCAAAGTCTTCTTCGGGATAAAACTCCGCCTCGCGAATATTTTCAAGCGGAAGGGCAATTAGAGCCTTAGAGCCGCTTTTTTCTATCGCCAAAGGAGCAATTTTCTCCGGGAGCCCACTTAACGCCTCTTCAATGCGCAACGACTTTTTCTTATCGGGTATTGAACTTGCTCCTACACTCAACCGTTCAGCAAGCGCAAAGCTTCCTGGAAGGCATGTGTCCGAAGAACAAACAACCCAGCTCAAGTCAGCGGAAATATCGATCGCTTCGCCTTTAAAAGTGGGTTCAATCCGGAATACAAAAACGATCGGAAGCTTTTCGGAGTAGCCAAACGTGATCAACCCTGAAGTTTCCCCTTTTTCCGGAGCAGGCCACTCCTCGGCAACCACTTCTACTCCCTGCGGCAGTTTCCATTCGATCGAGGGGGCCATGCCGGTTTCACCCGGATTTTTCCAGTAAAGATGCCAATCGGGATCAATATTTAGGGTCAATAGCGCCTTAAATTCAGAGCCGGGAGAGCTTCTCTCATGATCCAGTATCAACTCTGCGGATACAGGTTCTTCGGCAAAGGCAGATAAAGGTGTAATGAAGAGGGCAGCCAGACTCAAGAAGAGGAATGAGAACATTTTCATTCTTGACTTTTGCTCCTTATGGTTTTAAAAGTAAGGGTTCTCCTTAAAATTAGGAGCACCCAAACATATTAACAAAAACTTTAAACTATGATACACTATTATCTAATTGCAAGCAACCCTTTTTTTGACGCTTACACCCAATCCGACTTATTAGGAAAACTAATATTCATCGGATTAATAGCTCTATCAATATGTAGCTGGATTATCTTAATACATAAAGGTTGGGTTGCACACCAGGCGCAAAAAAATGCAGCCTCATTCCAGAATAAATTCAGTACTAAAGCGATATCACCCCTATCTCTTGAAATCGAACCAAAAGATGCGACCACATCCTTTCACCCATTTAGGACTCTATACGACATTTTGAAAAAAACAACGATGGAGATACTGAATAAAAACCGTCACTTTTCAGAAAAGGGAAAAACACCCTCACTTTCGCAAGCAGATATCGATTATGTAGAGGGACATTTAGCGATCGGCATTGCCCATCAGACAAAAGAGATGGAGAAAAACCTCTTTATCCTGGCAACAATAGTCAGCCTTGGCCCCTTTTTAGGTCTTCTAGGCACTGTATGGGGTATTTTGACCACATTTTCAGAGATGCAAAACCACACTGGAGGGAATTCACACCAAGTAGTCCTTGGAGGTCTTTCTCTCGCACTGGCTACGACAGTATTAGGTCTCGTCGATGCAATCCCCGCCCTTATTGGTTACAATTATCTTAAAAACAATATTCGGGAATTTCAAACAGAGATGGAAGGATTTGCACAGGAAATCCTCGCATCTGTTGAAATGCAATACCGCAAAGTAGACAAGGAGTAGAGATGGCCAAACTTCTCGGCCGCTCCTCGCCAGAACCCTTTGAGGAGCCAGCGGTCAACCTGACGCCATTAATCGACGTCGTTTTTGTCATTCTAATCGGCTTCATACTGATTGCTCCTCTTCTTGAAGTGGACAAGATCGAGCTTGCAAATGCACCTAGCAATGCGCAGCACCCTTCAATATCGATTCAGGAAGCAAGCCCTGTCTCTCTACACGTCCAAAGGAACAATACGATTCTTTTCAGAGGGAAGGCCCTAAGTCAGGAGGAACTTGAAGATGCACTTGTTTCCGCTAAAAAGGAATACCCAAATGCAACTCCGCAACTATTCCACGACAAAGCGGCCCACTTTGGCACCTACCAAAATGTGAAAAATGCACTTGAATCAGCAGGTTTTGAACAGCTCGATATCGTTTTAAGCCCATGAATAGTGCAATAACTTCTCAAGACAAATCACTTAAGCCTATTTCTGTGCTCGTCATCATAGTCCATCTTCTTTTGATCGCATGGCTTTTTGCTTTTTCTGCGGAAATTCGCATTCAAAACCAACCTAAACGCCTCACCGTTTCAACAATCAAGCTCAAGCCAAAGGCTCCTTCTACTCCTGCCTCGAATCCTGCCTCGCAGCCAACGATTCAAAAACAGGAAGCACCGAAGCCTAAGGAAGTGGCGGCTCCTCCTCCTCAAATTCTCCCAAAGCCTAAAAAAGCAGAACCCAAGCCAGTTGAAAAGAAAGCAACTCCCAAGCCAGCTCCGCAAAAAAAACCTGCTCCGCAGCCAAAGAAAGAGATTCCCAAAGCCAAACAGCCGAAGCCCCCTCCCCAACCAAAAGCTGACCCCATGAAAGAAAAGCAAATAGCTCTTCTATCACAAGCAAAAGAAAAAATTGACAGAGTGAATACTACCTCTGATAAAGTAATCGCAAAAGCTGTCCTGCCTGCAAACCTACCATCGAAGATAGAAAGCCTGTCGATCGAGAGTTTAAAAATTGAAACAGCTCCTTCGATGGGAGTGCATGAGATAGCTTATAGAGACGAGCTTGCGCAAAGACTTAAATTGCTTTTGAAAATGCCGGAATATGGAACGGTCAAAGTGAAGCTGACATTAAACCGACTAGGGAAGGTTGTGAAGGTGCAAATTGTAAGTGCTGAAAGCCAGGCGAATAAATCGCATATCGAAAAAACCCTTCCCAAACTCACTTTTCCACCCTTTGGAGCCCAATTTGAAGGGGCGGAGGAATTTACCTTTAACATAACCATGAGCAACGATGTATAAATTACTATCCCTGATACTCGCATTTACAACCATTTTACCTCTTTTTGCAGAAGAGAACCCGATCTATGTACAGTTGGAGATGGAATCTCCTCTGCTACCTCTTTACATGACCGAAATAGAAGGAAATGGCTCAGGATTTTCACAAGATTATCTCCGTCAACTCCAAAAAATTCTAAAATTCGATCTCTCATACAACGGGATGACCTATCTTGCTGCTCCCTCTGCAGAAAGAGATAGATTAGCGAGCTCATTGCGATTTGACAGCGCCACCGACTTCTCTTCCTGGATGAAAGAAAAAGTTTACTTTATCATCCAAACACGCGTTAAAGATCGCAATTTGGGCGCAAAACTATATATCGTCAATTCCAATCAGGTAAAAATTGTCGATGGACTTAACCTGACCGGCAATTTGAACCAGGACAGAAGGGTAGTGCACACTCTTTCAGACATGATTCATAAAGCCCTTTTTCAAACGGACGGAATCGCCTCTACGAAAATTATCTACACCTTAAAAAATGGTGGAAAAAAAGCCGTCTCAGAAGTTTTTGAAGCAGATTATGATGGGGGGAATGCGCGGCAAATCACAAAAACTAGCGCCTTATGCGTTACCCCTTCCTACATACCACCACGCGCAGGAAGAATGAGCCGCAACTTTGTTTTCGTCTCTTATGAAATCGGCCAGCCTAAAATCTATTTGGGCGACCTAGAAAGCGGTGCTACCCAACGTTTAAGCCTGCTAAAAGGCAACCAGCTAATGCCTACACTTTCAAGACAAAGGGATAAGATTGCCTTCATTTCAGATGTCACAGGCAACCCAGACCTATTCCTGCAAAAATTTGATCCGGAATCGGGCCTTGAAGGAAAGCCGAGGCAAATTTATGCAACACACAAAGCTACACAAGGAACGCCAAGCTTTAGCCCGGATGGAAATAGAATCGCTTTTGTTTCCAACAAGGATGGATCACCCCGGATTTATGTTCTCGATATACCCGCACCGGGAACCCCTTTAAAGGAGACCAAAGCGACTCTCATTTCAAAAGCCAATCGTGAAAACTCAGCCCCCAACTGGTCTCCTGATGGCACAAAACTTGCCTACTGCTCGATGACGCAAGGGGTCAGACAAATTTGGGTTTACGATTTCACAACCGGTAAGGAGCGTCAGCTGACTCAAGGTGCAGGAAATAAGGAAAACCCTTCATTTGCGCCGAATAGCTTGCACCTCGTGTTTAACTCCAATGCGAACGGCAAAAACGAATTATATCTCGTTAATTTAAACCAGCCTGAATCGGCCAGAATCACATTCGGAGATGGTGAAAAACAATTCCCCTCTTGGGAACCAAGGGGACTATAAGGAGCATTTATGGCAGGAGTTAGAATTGCAGCAGACAACTACAAGGTCTACGATGAAAGGAGCGAAAAGCCTTCCAAGATCAAACGTGCATTTAAAGCTACCCTACTGAACCCTAATACTGCTAACTGGATAGGAGATCTAGGTGGTTCAGCAAATGCCGTCAATGACCTTGCAAAGAGCAAATTTAAAGCCCTTGCCCGTTTTGGACGTGCGTTCATGGCAACACAGCTCCTTGCCATTTTTAATGCGCCATTTGACCTCTACGAAGTGATTATTTCGGGATACAACCTGATTACAGAAAAGGGAAAACAGAAGCGCATTGACAACGCTTTAGACTTGACTGCTGCCGGCAACGATGTCATCGAGGATGTACTCTCGATAACTTCCGGCCTGAACGATTTAAAACCATTTGCTTCAGGTTTAAAGTGGTTTACCCCTCTAACAATTATCTCCACCGCGCTCTCCGTCATTACCCTCCCTATTGAAGGGCGTAACTTGTACTATGCAATTAAGCACTTAAAAAAATTGGGCCATATATCTCCTGAAAGTGTAGAAACTTATGCTAAAAAGCACTCCTATCACCTTGAAAGGCAATGTGGAATCGATAGAGATTTAATCAAAGCCGCCTTGAAAAAAAATGAATCCTGGACACCCGAAGGACAAAATACCATCACGAAGCATGTGAATGCAATGAAAGGAAGAATTCGAGCAAAAATCGCCTGCATTTCCTTAAGTGCAGTCGCAACAATCATCGGAATCATCTCTACAGTCATTCTACTCACAGCAATCTTACCTCATTTTGCAATGGTCGTTGCAGGGTTGACGATTGCCATTTGCCTATGTGGGATGACGAGAAGAGCAATTGAGTATATCAGTGAAAAGCAGCTAGAGAGGAAACTTATCCGAGCTTGATAATTAACGATTTATAAAACCCTAAAGCTTGTAGTTGAAATGGAGGGATATATTTGTTACACTCCCGATTTCAATGCTCACCTGAAAAGGATTAATGATGAAAATAGCTAACCCAATTTTACTTTGCGTGGCCCTAGCCGCTATTTTAATGGCTATGCCGGGCTGTAGAAGAACTTCCGACGACGTCTGGGAGGACACAAAAACTGCAGGCCGCCATGTCAATCGCGGTGCGAGATCTTTAGCCGGGAAACAAGGCGACTCAAGAGCTGTTTCCTCTCGCGATCAGTTTTTGCCACCGGATCAGCAATTTTACTCTGCCAATCAGGAATTTGAACCTTTACCCGATTACCAAGGATCTGAAGAGGTGGCGATGGCAGATTTTGTCTCCCCGCAACCTAGAGAAACTCCCGGTGATCCAGGGAGCTCAATCCCAGGCATCGCATCCTTTCAGGACCCAAGCACTAACCCCCAGCTTGCAGGTGTTTTCAAGACGGTTCATTTCGAGTACAACAGCAACCTCGTCAAGGGCTCTGAGAACCTCGATATTTTGAGCGCCATAGCAGACTATATGCGCTCGTACCCGAATACCTACGTATTTATCGAAGGCCACTGCGATGAGAGGGGTCCTGAGGCATTTAACCTTTCTCTTGGTTCCCGTAGGGCAAATGCCGTAAGAAGCCAACTTATCTCCTATGGAGTGGATCCGGATCGCCTCTTTACCATCTCTTATGGCAAAGAGCAACCCTTGGTCCTCGAACACCATGAAGAGGCTTGGGCGCAAAACCGTCGCGCGGAATTTAAAGTTTACATCCGTTGAAATCCATGCCGTCTAAAATTCTTTGTACGCTGCTCCTGCTAATAGCAGGAGCACTTTGTCCTCTCACTGCAGCGCCATATAACAATTATTACGATCAAGACCCTTCAACAAAAAATGCCCTAGATTCTATCAAGCACCAACTTGGAAACCATGAAGCTGAAATTCGGGTCTTTGAGCAGAAGCTAGAAAACCTTGACCAAATTTTAGAGAGCCTCCGCGACCAATTAAGGGAAAACGCCTCTCAGCACAAAGAAATGGTCAAAGGAAGCGCAAGCAGCCAAGAGGGAAAAATCTCCTCTTTAGAATCGACCAGCAAAACGTTGACTGCAGACTTAAAGCAGCTCCATCAGCATGCTAACGATACAACGGCCGCTCTCAATGGTTTCAAACAAAAAATCCAGGAGTTAGACCAGAGGCTTGCAGCGCAAAACAAAAATATCGAAAACCTGCAGTCTGCCATGCAATCGGTATTAGAAGCTTTTCAAATCAAGTCCGAACCAGCAGCCTCAATAGCTTCCGGAAGCAAAACATACAAAGTAAAGAATGGGGACAGCCTTGAAAAGATCGCTAGAGCCCATAATACAACCATTCAGGCCATCAAGGATCTGAACGGAATGACTTCTGACAAGATCGTCGTAGGAAAATCGCTTAAAATCCCGGAATAAGATGGAACCTAAACGCAACCGTCCCATAGGAATTTTTGACTCAGGGATTGGCGGATTGACTGTTCTCAATGCAGTCAGAAAGGCACTTCCTCATGAAAAGCTAATCTACTATGGCGATACTGCCCGGCTTCCCTATGGCGACAAAAGCCCGGAAACAATCTTGCGCTACTCGATTGAAAATTCCATCTTTCTCATGGATCACTGGATCAAAGTATTGGTTATTGCATGCAACACTGCCTCTTCGGTTGCGGCAAGTAAATTAAGACAGCTCTTTAACATTCCCGTCATAGGTGTCATCGAGCCTGGAGCTGAGCGCGCTGTCAAAAGCTCAAAAAACGGCCGCATTGCAGTTCTAGGAACCAAGGCAACTATCCAGTCGCGAGCCTATGAAAGAGAGATTTTAACGCTCAACCCCGAAGCGCACATTGTTCCCATTGCGTGTCCTTTGTTCGTCCCCTTTATCGAAGAAGGAATGCATGGCCATCCCGCCGCTGAACTGATAGTCAGAGAGTATTTGAAGCCGCTTATTTCAGAAAAAGTCGATACGGTTTTGCTTGGCTGCACCCATTACCTCGCACTCAAAGATCAAATCGATTCCTTTTTGGAAGGGAAGGCCTCTATCGTAGATTCTGCAACTACTTGTGCAGAGCGCCTTCTGGAAATCTTGCGCGATGAGGAGCTCTTTACGATAGAAAAAGGCCATCCCTCGCCCCTATTTTACGCTTCTGATAACCCGGAGAAATTTGAATTGCTAGGGAAAAAATTTTTGGACGAATCCCTTACCGGCGTAAAATTAAAAACCCGCTCCCTGCAAGAAGCGTAAGCCCTGCCCCAAGCCATACCCAAAGCAAGTTTTGAGTTTCAGGAACATACTCCACCTGTTCAAGCACATATTTGCCTTGCTTAAACACTAGGTTTCCTCGTACGGACGCGATGTGTTGAGAAGAGGGTTCTAGGCTGAAATCGACCAGTAGAAGTTCAATTCCTTTACCCTTTCCCACGCAACAGCTATTGAGATGGGGCGAATCGGTTAAATAGGTTTTCCCTTCGCTGTTCTGCACTAAAAAGCCGCGATACTCCCGAAAGCCCTCCCCCTTCTCTTCCTGCAATGAAGTGACCGGAAGAAATTGGGCTAAAATGATAAAAAACCAGTATGTCTGCATAAATTTATTGAAAAAAAATCACTATCGCTGGAAAAGTCATCTTTTTCAAGAGGAGATTTATGCTGTTCAAAATTTTGACATTACTTTTACTTCCACTGACAGCACTCCATGCCGGCTGCGGCGATAAGCATGAAGAGGGCACTGAAAACAGCTTACCCTCCCTCAGAATTGTTCTTCCTTATGCGTTTGACGACTCTAGCGCTGCATCGCTTATCTTGCAGGGCGGCAACAACAATTTTCGCGTTAACGGCACACTGGGAGCCTATTTTACAGATCAACAGCGCATCAAAGCCTCCTACGACTTTATGGAGGAACGTCTAGGCTTCCGCTATTGCACCGG
This sequence comes from uncultured bacterium, assembly GCA_964605535.1. Lineage (GTDB taxonomy): Bacteria > Chlamydiota > Chlamydiia > Chlamydiales > Parachlamydiaceae > CAZSDA01. Next base: position 88,608 of record CAZSDA010000003.1, on the reverse strand, counting down.
AAAGACGCATAAGTGGGTCAATCAGAGTGCGGGCGGTCTGAAATATGACTATCTTTTTGATGACTGCACCATGAAAGCGCTCACCATTGGGGGATTTTACAGCCACGCAGGAAGCCGCTCCCTCTCTAAGCGCACGCTCTCTTCGGAAGCAGATCTTTACCGTCATATTGCCGGATCGAACTATTGGAACATCGACCTTGGACTTACAGGAACCCTATGGGAAAATGGCTTCATCGGCCTCGCTTTGAACTACGGCAGGCTTACCTATAACTACAAGTACCACGACAGAGAAAAACTTTATGGCCTCGGTGGTAAAATCACCTTCGACCAGTACTTTGAAGATAGCTGGCTATTTCACGCTGCGGGCGAATGGAAGCGCTTCTCTCGCTTTATCGAAGGCAAGATTGCAAAGAGCTTCTGTTTTGAATGCGGCACCTTCGATTTCGGAATCTTCGCATCGCGCCTCGTAGGTGAACATGGATTAAACAATAACACCCGCTACGGTATTGAAATTACCCTTGGCGTTCAGGGAGTCAGTCCCGCTCAAGGAATCTACACCTACAATTCCTGTACTTGCCGCACGCCTTGCGACTTGATTGGCTGGATCTCTGAGGCAGCAGTCGAAATGCCCGCTATCTACGTCGTAGCAGAGCAAAAACGAGTCACCACCTGCACACCTCCACAAGCTTTAATCGCTCAAATTCTCCAAATCATAGCGACCCCTCTTCAAGCCCCCCTATCGATTGCAACGGCTTCTTCATTTACGGGAAGCAACCTGACCTATACACTCTCAGGGGCTCCTGCCGGTGTAACCATCGATCCCTCGACGGGCGTAATCACGGTCGAAACGGGATTTGAGGAAATACTGTCACAATTTAACGTGATCGCAGCAAATAGCTGCGGACAGGCTCAAATCCTCGTGATCCTCGAATCGCAGGGTGTATAAGAGATAGATTCCCCTGCCTGTGCCCTTGCACTTGCCCTTGCCTTTGCCCGTGCCCGTGCCCGTGCCCTATTAACGTTCCTGCAGTATATTCTCCGGCGCCTTCTGCTATATTAAACTCTTTTGAATTTTATCGGGCAAAGGCACGGGCACGGGCAAAGGCACGGGCAAGGGCAAAGGCACGGGCACGGGTATGAATTATGGAAGAAGTCTATTTCCATTTGGCAAGAAACCTGCTTATCTTTCGTGCACCCGGCGTTTAGCTCGGGTGTAATTAATTTTAATAAAACAGTATAATATAACTATGGTTAATAGAACGTCCAATACAAGATTGGCAAGTAATTACCATGCCATTCTACAAAAACTTGAATTATCCAAAGAAGCAAGTGTCGCCCTAAGCGCACTTGCTTCGGGCACAAAACCCCCTGAAACGGAAAGACACTCCTACGCAATCGATAAGGGCTCAGAGTTAACAATGATAGAAAGACGGGAACTTGGCCTGATGCTCAATTCCATCTGTGACAAACTCAATCTGGACTCAAGACGCGACGCATTGATCAAGATAGCACATACGGGGACGCCTGCAGAAATACGCAAAGAATTGCAGGAATTGGCCATCGTCCATGAGTCGGCAAACCTCCTTCATTCAATCTATATGGCAGAAAATAGCCAGCTTACGGCTACACCTCTTCGGACAGAAGAAGTTTTCCAACAACAGCTGCCTAATATCGAGCGGTTTCAAGAAAGGCAGCAGGAATTTCGCGCGATGTCAAAAGAGGCGCGAAGGGAAGTTTTTGCCAATCTCGTAAAATTTGAAGAAACATCAAAGCAAATTTTGCGCATCGAAAATGCAAAGAGAAGATCAATCCTTCAGCTGAGAGCCAACCCAAGTAGACCAATTCACCCTCAATTTTCCGATTTGACAAGAAAGCTTAGTGAAATGAAGCGAGAGTTAGCGCTTTCAGACGATGAAGCAATTGAATTTCAAGCTGTTTCGATCGACTCTAAACAGGCCAAAAGAATCCACTTAATTCAAATTGCAGAAGATTACATCGCGGCCTTCAAAAAACTGATGGGTGATGACCATCCTCAGATCGCAGAATGGGAAAAGACCATCCAAGGGAATCCCGCTATCGGTGCCGGTAACCCTTCACAACCTCTTTCAAACGACAAAAAAACCTGGAAAGAGCAGCAAAAAGCATTCGAGAAAGCGCTTCAGCCCATTCTCAATGAAATGGGAGCTATCCTTGAATCGGACGGCAAATCGATGAAAGAGCTCAACGAATCAAGAGATGCTATATTGAGAGATAGTTCCCGCTGGCAAAACCCCATCATCAGGCAGCTCTCAATCCCAGGGACAAGGAACAAGATGCGCCATGTGCTCGATGCCTTTAACCCCGGATACCCCTCAAGCTCTTTTCGCGGAAGGAAACCGGGCAAAGACTGCATCATCCCTAATGCACATGCTGTGACGGTTCAAAATCCATTGGGGGGTCTAAGAATCGATTACCTTTCCTCTGCCACACCCGTGGAATTTTTTGCTGACGGTGACGATAGGACAAACGCTACGCGTCAACAGTGCCTTGAGCTCATGATCAATGGAGCCATTCAAAAAGATAAGAACATCTCAACCTTAGAAAATCCTTGCCGGGTGGAATTCACTGCTGTAGGTCTCCTGACACCCGACCCCTTCACCCGCTTCATCAATAAGCGAGGAAAAATAAACCACATCCTTGGAAGAATTTTCAAATGGATGAAGCCGGATCCAAGCATCGATGAAACGAGAATTTTACAGGATACCGCGACAGCTTTTTCACATCTTCAGAATGAAGCTCCTCTTGGCAGCAGCTACTCATTCCAAGCTAAAGATGGATCGGAACAAACGGTCACAATTGTATTAGGCCTCGGGGGAGAGCGCTGCTTTAAGCTCGAAAGAAAAGGAAAGCAGCCTAGCTATTTCACCTTTGATGTGACCCTCTTCGATTTTGGCGTCAATAAAACAAAAAAAGCTCTTATAGCCCTAGGTTCCAAGAGCTCTATTGAGAATGACCTGAATGAACCCGCATGGAAAAAATTAAAAGCCTCTGCAATGAGGGAAATAGGAGAAATAGAATTTTCTCCTGAACTGGAAAGCACCCGTCAAGAGTACTTAATTGCTAAAAGGAATCGCTCCGGAGAAAAGGAGGCGCTCACAAAGTGGATCGCCGCAAAAGACAAAGAGGTTGCTAAACTTGATACCCCTGAGAAAAAAAGAGCCTTTGACATCCTCTGTCTCATGGAAGAGATCGATGACCAGATGGAATTTAAAGATTACCTGACTCAGTTTGGGATGAATAGAAACGCCTATAGCCTTCCTTCAGCCGTCGTTACTTTAGCTGCACTCCTCAATCAAGCAGCTTGGACAGGATGCAGAAGCGGCAAAGACAGGACTAGCCTTCAAAGGGTAGAAGTTGCAACCCGCATGGGAATGCATGCCGTTAGGGGCCGATTTCTCCATTATACCGAAATGGAAGAAGACCCCAACACCTACAGGGTCAGAGAAGAAATTCTGTTCCACTCAGGTCATATTGATCGCGATGGGATTGCAGGACGCAATATCGGCAGTCAAGGCTTGAACCTTGGGGGAGCTTGCGCCCCCTATCTGCAGCGCAGACTAGCGACAGGAGAAAGGGTGGTACGGGAAGATTATACGACTACAACCGGAGGAGCCTATAAAGCATTCAAAAGAAAAGTAGAAAAAAAACTGTAACTACATTATAATAGTCCTGTATGGTTTTAAAAATTGATTTAACAAACCAGAATTGGAACAGAATTAGCGGGTCATTAGTTAAGATTGGCCTTCCACGAGAAGCTATTCTTGCGCTTCAAATCATCCACAATAATAGCCAAAACTTACCCCATTCTAACCCAACTAAGCCACTCCTCTCTCTCTCTTTCGATTACACTAACCTTACAGACGAGGAGTTAAGGGATGTTCAAGAGGTGGTCGCTCTCTTCAGTACTTTCCTTCCCGATACGGATCGGACATCCTTGCTGCTTGCAGCTCAATCTTCTAATCTAAAAACACTGGCTGAAGCTCTTCTCAATCTTGCAAATAGAACATACGCTCAAGAATTTTTTGATTGGATAAATCTTTCCAATTCCATCCTAAGCGATTTAAAAAAGGCTGAAGGGACTATTTTAAGGGAAACTTCGTCAGCTGTTTCACAAACTTTTCATCATAATAAACAACAGATCGAAGCGCAGCTTGAAAAAAGTGTATTTCTTAGCACCCTTCCCATCAGTGAGAAGAAAGCCCTTTATTCCAGCCTGCTGAAAATTAAGGATGAAGCGGAAGACCTTGTTCAAATAGAAAAGATCAAAAAGGCATCGTTCATCAAACTAGGCAAATGGATTGCCGATCGAAAGAGATATAAAACGTTAAAAAGAGATTACATCGATCTTTCCCATCAGCTAAGTGCTTTACAAAATGCCCTAAATATACCTCAAGGCCGCATGGAGGAATTTGACAAACTTTCTATTCATGCAAAACTGCCTAGGCGCAGCCATCTGGCCGACATTGCTTATGACTATATTTCAAGCTTTAAAAATCTGCTCCCCGACCCTAAAAAATATCAGGGCAAAATCGATGAATGGTCAAGGTTTGTTCAAACCCATCCTCACATCGGCAATAATAATCCCCAAGAGACCCTTTCAACACGCAAATCCACCTGGACGAAACAGCAAAAGCAGTTTAACAAGGCCTTTCAGCCCATCATCGATGAAATGCTTTCGATTCTTAAAGAGGAGGGCAAAACAGCAGCAGACCTTTCACGGGCAAGAGATGCCATCTTGCAAGATCCGAACCGCTGGAGACATCCAATTGATACAAAACTAACGGTCCCGGGAGGGCTGGATCAATCGATTCAGCACACGATGACAGCAGTCAATCCGGGCTATCCCTCATCTCTTTTCCGAGGAAGAACGGGAGAAAGAGATTGGATTCTTCCAAACGCGCACTTAGTCACTCTAAAATCATCTGAAGGCACTGAAATGAGTTACCTCTCCTCAGCGACCCCTGTAGAGTTTTTTGCATCAGAGGAGTTGCGAACCAAATCTACCGAAACTCAATGTATGGAAATTCTTCTCAATGGGGCTGTGAGTACAAAAGGGACAACCATTGGAACTTTTGATAACCCACGGAAAGTCCCCTTTACAGCCGTTTCTCTACTCTCTCCTAATCCCGTAGTCCATTTTCTCCTAGAGCACTCAGCCTTTAAAAGAATCTCCAATCGTCTCATAAGTGCAGTTGACGCAAGCAATGATGAAAGCAGGCTTACCCAAGAACTAGAAAATGGGATGCGATCGCTCCTTGCTCCAAGTAATGAGGAAACCTCCTTTCAATTTCGGAACGCAAATCAAGAAGTCACTACTGTTGAAAGAACAAAAGATGCATCAGGCAACAGCTGTTTCAAGATCACAACCCCCGATGGCTCGGAAGAGTTTGTTGCCTACGAACTTTCCCTGTTTAGCATTGGCGTCAACAGAATACAGCGCTTCATGCAAAATTTTAAAAAGATGACCCGCTCTCAAGAGCATTTAAACAACCAGGGCTGGGAAGCTTTAAAGGTGCAGAAGAAGATGGCAGTTGATGCCATGGAAAAGCAGCTGAACCTCTGCGATTTACCCACTTGGGCCGGAGCCTTATTCCCCCAAAAGGCAGAAGTCGAGAATAAACGCCTCGCCTATCTTCGCTCTGAAAGATCCTCTACGCCCTCAACGATTGCGCTTAAAGAGTGGATTGCCGCAAAAGATCGCTATGCAGCCCTTCTTGTGGAGGCACAAAAGCTCAATGAAGGTTCCGACTATCTGGCACTTATGCACCGTGTCTTTGACATTGAATGTCTGACAGAAGAGATCGAAGACCAAATGGAATTTAAAGACTACCTCACAAAAGAGGGGATCAATAGAAACGCATATTCGCTTCCCTCGGCTTTAATGTGCCTCTCAAGTCTCATTGGAAACGCCGCTTGGACAGGTTGCAGAAGCGGCAAAGACAGAACAAGCTTACAGCGCATGGAGATCGCTGTTAGGCTTGGAATGCGCCTTTCAAGAGGCCGATATTTACATTATCGAGAAATGGAAGAGGATCCCAATACTTACCGCATGCGCGAAGAAGCAGCGCTGAATACAGGCCATTATGACCAATTAGCGATGCGAAATATTGGGAGCCAGGGATTAAATTTAAGGGGTCTATGCAGTCCCTTCGTCAAGAGGACCTTGCAAAATGGCAAAATCATACCTCATAAAACAGCTGAAGTTTCCCTTAAAGGGGTTTATAAGGCTTTCCGCAGAAAACTTGTTGAGAAAGAAAAAGGGGATTAAATTCATTCCATGATTTCCAACTGCACTTCCCCTAACAGGGAAAACCAATTTGTGGCGGGCTTTCAAAAACCAAGCCTCGACAAAATCAAAAAAGTGGCTATTGAGGTCCTTAAAGGGCTAGCTGTCGTCCTGGCAGGAGCTGCTTTAGGAGCCCTTACTCTTGCCACAGCGGGCACCATTTGGCTTATCGTAGGAGTAGCTGTTGGCGCAGCGGCAGGCGGAATCGCATATGGCTCCATGAAAGGCTTCATGCACAAGGTGAAGCAGAAAGGATATCCCGAACTTTCTCACCGCACCAAAGCTCCAAAACCTTTAGAATATTGGTCGAAAAAGAAGCAGGATCAAGCTCTTTCAACATATTTTGAGCAAGAGCTTATCAATGACCCTCTTTATCAAAAATGGAAAACCTTGAAAAAGATTAAATCTGACAGCTCTGCAAAACGGCACCTCAGAAGGCGGATGCGCCAAAAGGGTCTTTGTGCAGGAGAATCGATTGCACTTGCCAAGGAAAGATTCGGCTCTTCTAAAGACGAAAGGATTAAAGTAAAGGCTGTAGAAGTGTTCAAAATACAGATTGCCGAATGCATGCGCGCTGACTTTGAAGGCAATAATCAAACAAGCGATGCAGATGAAGCTTTTAACATGAGACAGAGAGGGCTTCAGAACGCTCAACCTCAAGTGCTCGACTTACAAAATATTTCTCAACAGATCCCCGCAGGAGAGGCTTATGGCTTCATTCGTTTAGAGTCAGCAAAAAAAGCGCATTTTGTATACTTTGAATGCATTGGACCATCGGGACGTTTTTACGATTCTGCCAATCAACACACGGGTTGGCATGAGAATTACAACACGCGAGATGAATTAATTGCTTCGCTCCAAAATCACCTGCAGGCAGGCCTACATGGCAAAAAGATTTACCGATCCCAATTTAACCGCGGACTTCTCTACGCATACAAAAAGTAAAAGGTAACTCATGGCCGTTTTTGCTCTTGCAGACCTCCATTTAGCGTTCAGCGTTCCAGACAAAAACATGGAATTTTTTGGCCCATCCTGGTCTCGATACACCGATAGAATCGAAACCGCCTGGAAAGGTCTGGTAGGGCAAGAAGACCTCGTATTATTACCCGGAGATATCTCGTGGGCAATGACACCGGAAGCTGCCTCTATTGACCTTCGCTTTATCGACTCTCTGCCAGGGACAAAAGTGATGATCCGAGGCAACCACGACTATTGGTGGACCTCTCTTTCAAAGATCAAACAGGTGCTTCCGCCCTCTATTCATCTGATTCAAAACGATGTATTTAATTGGAAGGGGATATCGATCGGCGGAGCACGCTTATGGGATACTCCTGAGTACAATTTCGGCGATGCGATAGAATACAAAGAAAACCCCCGAGAAAAAAAGCAGGAGAAGGTTGATCAAGCCTTAGAAAATGAGAAAATTTTTGTAAGGGAACTCAACCGGTTGGAGCTGAGTCTGCAACAGATCGACCCTCAGGCAAAAATCAAGATCGCCATGACCCACTACCCTCCTATCGGCGCATCCCTAATTTCCTCCAGAGCCTCTGCAATTCTTGAAAAATATAACGTTGATATTTGCGTTTTTGGCCATCTGCACAACGTGAGAGAGAACGCGCTGCCCTTTGGAGAAAAAAAGGGAGTCCGTTATCTCTTAACCTCTGCAGACTACCTGAAATTTATACCTTTAAAGCTTGTCGAATAACTGAAATCACAGGATCCTGGGGATTGAAAGGACGAGTTGCTTCAATGCCCTTTCTTCCTAAAATAAGCTCTCTGAAAGTGCTCTCCAAAGACTCATCGTCCCTAAAATGAGCAAAATCTTCGCATGCCGTGATAAGGTCGATGAGATCCTCTTCCACTTCCAGTAGGGGAATAATGGTTTGAAAAAGATGGAGAAAACTTCCCTTGTCGCCCTGTTGTGCCGCATAAAAAAGAAGTGAAAAGATAAATTCGGGATCCTTTTCCTTAGCAGCTTGCTGGACAAGCCCATGGAATAGCTGCTTAAAGGATATTTCATCCTCCTTTGCAACCAGTTGCGCTTTCAAAAACAGAAACCATTTTGGAGCTGTCACGTAGGGAGAAAATGCTTCTATCAACTCACCGGCATACTTGTCGTTGCCATTTTCAATCTCCATCTCGATAAAATCATACAAAAAGCCTTCGACATCATGCGCACAGGACTCCTGAATGGCTGCAAAAAGCTCTTTAGGAGATCCACCCTCGTCCAAATTCTGATCTAAAATTTCACGAAGCGATGCAAGTGCATCCTCTACCCGTTCCAGGGTCGCAGCATCGCCTTGGTCATGTGCTTCGATCTCGTAATCCAGCTGATCGCAAAAGATAGAAAGGGTTTGACGCTCAGGCAGCAATTTCCGCCACAGCTCAAAAACGTTAAGATAAATCTGGTCGGCAACATCTTCTGGAATCTCATCGGAAATCAAGTGGTCAGAAAGCTCTTCCGGGGATTCCACCTCATCTGCAAGCGAAAGAAAAAGGGAGCGGTCGACATGCAGTCCAAACTGCTCTAAAGAGGCAAATAGCGCCTCTGTACTCATCTTGTGATAATCTCTAATCTGCCAATCCTGCACCTTCAAAGAAGGGTTTTTGCGGGCATTGATCCGAAGCGAATTGTAAAGTGCTTTTCTTTCCATTAGCCCTACTATAGCATAAAAAGTATGTCTTTTGCTACAACATAAGTCGTGGAATCTATAGCGCAGCAGCCTTTAAGAAAAAAAGGCATCCTTCTCGTCAATCTAGGAACCCCTAAGGCACCTACTCTTTCGGCGGTCCGTACCTATTTGACAGAATTTCTCACAGACCCTCGCGTGATCGATTTTCCCTGGTTAAAGAGGCAGTTGTTAGTTCGGGGCGTGATTATTCCGTTTAGACTAAAAAACTCGACCGCCTCTTACAAGGCGATCTGGCAAAATGAGGGATCCCCTCTTGAAATCCACACGAAGAACGCTGCGGAAAAATTACAAAAACACCTAGGCGACGACTTTAGCGTCCGCTATGCCATGCGCTATCCGGCCTCCTCTTGCAAAAACGCTTTGCTGTCCCTCCTTGAAGAACCTCTTGAAGAGCTCATTATCCTTCCTCTTTTTCCTCAATACGCTTCGTCTACAACAGGATCCATCGCAGAGCTAATCATGGGAATGCTGGCAGAGAGAGAAGTCATCCCGAAAGTGCGCTTCATCAACGATTTCTATGAACACCCCGGATTCATTCGAGCCTTTGCTTCAAGAGCCTTGCCTCTTCTTGAGAAAAATAGCTATGACCATGTTCTTTTTAGCTTCCATGGTCTGCCTGTTAGACAACTTAAGAAAGCAGATCGCTTAGGCTGCTGCGCTGCCAATGAGTGCTGCCGCTCTTATTTTCCAAAGAATCGCGACTGCTACGCAGCTAGTTGCTACCGCACAGCACAACTCATCGCTTGCGAGCTCAAACTTCCGAAATTCGAGGTTTCCTTCCAGTCTCGTTTAGGAAAAGATCCTTGGATTTCTCCTTTCACTTCTGAACGGTTAGAAATTTTGGCAGCTGAAGGAAAACGAAACATCTTGGTATTCTGCCCGTCCTTTGTAGCGGATTGCCTGGAAACCCTCTTCGAAATTGAAATCGAATACCAGGAGCTATTCAAAAAAGCTGGTGGAGACACTCTCACTCTAGTACCTAGCTTAAACTCCTGTTCTGAGTGGATAGAGGCTTTAGCTTCAATCGCTCTCGACTTAAGCTGTGCAAAACTGCTAAAATAGCGTCATGAAAAAACTCGCCATTTTAGGTAGCACAGGATCGATTGGCAAAAACTGCATCGCTGTCGCAAAACATCTCGGCAAAGAGAAGGTGCGGATTACCGCGCTCGCTGCCCAAAAAAACATCGACATTCTGGAGCAGCAAGCCCTCGAAACAGAGCCCGAACTCATAGCCGTTTTCGACAAAGAAAAGGCAGCTGTTCTGCAGCGTCGCCTTCCGCATATACCGGTTTTAGCAGGAATGGAAGGGTTATACGCAGTCGCCACCCATACGAAAGCAAATCTCGTCATCTCCTCCATGAGTGGCGCAATTGGACTAGCACCTACCTTAGAAGCCATCAAAGCAAAAAAAAACATCGGTTTTGCAAATAAAGAAGTTCTCGTCGCAGGCGGCGAATTGGTCACTTCTCTCGTCCGAGCCAATGGTGTCTCGCTCGTGCCGATCGACAGTGAGCTCACAGCAATCTTTCAATGCCTTAAGGGCGATCCCGTAAAAACAGTGAATCGACTCCTTATTACAGCCTCCGGAGGCCCCTTTAGGACCTTCAGTAATGATCAGCTTCAAAATGTAACCGTCGAGAGCGCGCTTAACCACCCCAACTACCGCATGGGGCCAAAAGTCACCATCGATTCCTCGACTTTGATGAATAAGGGACTTGAGATGATCGAGGCTCATTGGCTTTTTCAAACCCCTCTCGACAAGATCGAAGTGGTTGTACATCCCCAACAAATCATCCACAGCATGGTGGAGTTTATCGATGGCTCCATCCTGGCTCAGATGAGCGAGCCTGACATGCTTCTTCCGATCCAATATGCGATCACCTATCCGGACAAGTTACCGGGAAGTCTCAAACCGTTTGATTTCACGAAATACCACACACTCCAATTCGCCCTTCCCGACCTCAACAAATTCCGCTGCTTAAAACTTGCTTACGATGCAATCAGAGAAGGAAAGAGCATGCCCTGTTTCATGAATGCTGCAAACGAAGTGCTAGTTAACCGTTTCCTGAACGGGGAAATCTCATGGATAAGCATCTCAACAAAGCTCGAAGAGCTCATGCAAAGGCACTTACTAAAAGAGATTCACACTTTTGATGACCTAATTGCCATAGATTCTGAAGCAAGAATAGCCGCTGCATCTAACTAGATTCTTTTAGGAAAAATCTCTGGCATCGCCCTTTTAGCCTCTTCCCAAGCTTGAAGAAGAGCAGGCCCTATCGGGCGTTGTTCAGGATTGCGATCCAACAGTCTTTCAATAAATTTGATGGCCGCCTCAGGAATCTTTAAGGACGAACTTTTTCGTCGTAAACCAGCTACAAACGACTGATTTAAATTTAAAAATTCATCACTGTCTTTAGGCACACGGAAAGGGAAACCATTTGTTAAAGCCGAAAACAGGCAAACCCCAAGCTGAAACGAAGAAAGACGATGCAGTGCTTCCTGATGAGTAGATTTTTTTGGTGATTCACTATCCGGAGTATACCCTGGAGTACTGAGCAGAAGACGATCTATCTTGCCCGACAATTGATCAAACTCTGCCGCTCTTCCAAAATCTCCCAGTCTGCAACGATAAGCATCCTCCCCAATAGACTCTAAAAATATATTCTCCAACTTTATATCGACATGGATGATATTGACGTGATGAAGAAAAGAGATTCCCTTTATTAGAAGATCAAAAGCGGGTAAAATTCTACCAGGCTTTTGAGCGCCCGATCTTGCAAGTAAATCAAATAAATCGCCTAAATATTTAGCCCCTTCTAGATAGGCGAATTGGACCCCATTTTTTTCTTTAAAACAGATTTTATAGGGTGGAGCTTGAAAGGCGTCTAAGAGCTCAAGCTGATGATGCGAACAAACCAGTTCTGCAGTTTTATGCAAGATAGAGTACTCATTTTCAAAGTTTTCTTTTATAATTTGCAGGAAATCAGGAGAAATATCTCGCCTCATCTGTTTTCTGACCACTTCCGAAATGGTAAAATTAGCAAGGCTAAGTTGATGGATTTTGTAGACTATCGATTCGCCTCCTTGTGAGAAGCGGATTTTTTTGAGATAGATTCTTTCTCCTCGCAACTTAAAAATCTTACTCTCTATGTTGAATCGAGAGTTCTTGGCTGTGACATTTTGAATAAAGAGTTTTCTAAGTATAATTGGATCCGTTGTCCCGAAAAATCTTTGCATTTCGTCCGACTGCAGAGCCTTCTCGTGTTGCAAAATCACCGTCTCAAGTTGAGTCCCAAGAGTTTTAATTTCTTCATCGGTAAATCCAAGTTGCTTGGCTTTAGAACTTAAATTATCCGCTGCAGCGCTTTCTGACACGGAGATCTCATCCTGTTTTAGAGGAGACTCTTGAAGACCCACTTTTCGTGACAAGGATTTGCCAATTTCTTCCAAACGATTTACTAAATCACTGTGAAAACTCTTAGAATATCCATCTGATTTAAAACTCTCATTGTCAATAATTTTAGACTTTAAATCACTAAAGCTTTTCAGAACTTCTGGATCGCTAATTTTTAATGTTTTTTTAGAAAGAATTTCGATTTTATCGACAAGATCACTGCGAGAAACAAAAACCTCTTTTCCCTTATAAGTAATACGAGCCTTAACACTTCCATTGGCCATGTGGATCATCGTTATATTCGAAGCACTTAATTCTTGGAGAGAAGAAATAAAACTCAACTTTTTTACGCCCATATATTACCCATATTTTAGAACTTAAAATATTATGGCAAAATTCACCAATAATTTTTATTAAATATTTTGATTTACAATTCTTGAGCCTCATCCAAAAATAGTTTTTGGCTCGTGAGAAATCTCAAGACAGATTCCAGAGATTTCTCAGGGGTTTAAACCCCTGATGGCGACCTAATCTCGCTTCATCATGCCTGTAAAAAAATGCAGTGAATGAAGTACTGGTCAGCGCTTCCTCAACAAAGAAATCGCATCCAAGCTAGATGAGCACATGCAGCGCCATTCGGCAAGACACGTCCGCTCTTTCGAGGAGGTCATGGCGATCGATGCTGAAGCGTGGTTATCTGCGCTATCCGAATAGTGCGGGCATTTCTCCTTTTGCCTTTTCCCAAGCTAAAATAAGAGCGTCTCCTATAGGTCGATTCTCTCGCTTCGGATTCAAAAGAGCGAGAATAAAACCGATCGCCGGCTGCGGGATCTCCTTTCTCTCTTTTTGATCAATAAGATCTTTAGCTATGACACCCCTTGAGAGGTCTAAAAATCCACCGCGAGTCTTCTCAAAGGGGAGCGCTTGAACGAAGGCCATATATAGGCATGCGCCCAACTGGAAGGTGCTCAATCTATTGAGATTCTCTAAGGAACAATAAGTGTAGGGAACCTCAGTATTTGGGGTATATATTGCAGTACAGGTTAAGGCTGTCTCGTCTGTGTTTATCTTACTAAAATGTTCCACTCCCCCAAAATCTGCTAGTCTGAATCTGAATTCCCCATTTTCAAGTGATTCAAGAAAGATATTCTCCAATTTTATATCCACATGGACGATTTCTTGTTTCTGAAGAAATGCGATCCCCTGAATCATTAGGTCAAAAGCTTTTAAAACCGGTCCGGCCTTTTTTTGTTCATTATCAATCAGGTGATCATAAGCATCCCCTGAATAACGAGGTCCGTCTAGATACGAAACCTGAACTCCGTTTTTATCTTTATGGACAATCCGGTAGGGTGCCCCTTGAAATGCATCGAGCAAATGGATTTGATTTCCCTTATTAGCTACCTCGGCAATTTCATGTAGCATATCATATTCATGTTTCATTACCTCTGGCGAATTATTTTCGATCTTCTTTCTCGCTACTTGAAGGACTTTGAATGTCTCAAGGCAAATTTCATCAATTTTGTAGATAGTGGAGTCACCACCCTTTGCAAACTGAACTTTTTTGGTATAAATTCTATCTTTGCGCAATTTAAAAACCTTGCCTTCAACTTCAAACCTGGATTTTTCTTGCGTTGCGTTTTGAATGAATAGCCTTTTTAAAACCTCTAAATCGCTTGTTCCAAAATAGGTTTGAACATCAGGTTGTCGAGACCTTTCTAGTTGTGAAACGATATCTTCGAGATGATTTCCAACCTTTAATTCCTCTATTTCTTCCTGGGTCAATCCCAAACTACGGGCTTTAGTCTCGAGAGAACTTTCTACCTCAGCGCTTGAGGATGAAGATGACTCCTCTTCAGACTGACTCTCATTAGAATCTTCTACCTCAACGCTTAATGATGAAGATGACTCCTCTTCAGCATGTGATGCAGAATCTGATGTTGATTGATGGAGAGAGGGCTTAACAGGTTCTGGTATAGCTGCAAGATCTCTCTCGATCTTATCTAAACGATCTTGCCGGTTTTTCTTCAAGAGGTTTCCGAAAAAACGGCGAATGGAAGCGAATGCGCCTTTTACTTGAATCTGTTCACTGTCATTAATTTTTTTCTTTAACTCTTTAAATTGTGCAACTTCGGCAGAACTAGAATTGGACAAAGCTTTTTTAGACAATTCTTCGATTTTCTCAATTAGCTGATTGCGGGTTACCGTTACCTCTTGTTCTGCAGCTTTAATAATGACTTTGACGCTACCGCTTTCTACTTGTTTGAATTCGATGGTAGCATGATTTAACGCATCAATAGAACCAATAAAATCTAATTTTTTTACACCCATAATTACACCTCTATTAACAATGATTAATTATATATTGTTTTATATTAACAAACAATTAGACGGACATTAATTTTTATTAAAGATCGTATTCGCGATAACGCTTGAGCGAGTGAGAAAAATGGATTATGGTAGAAAAAAAGGGAGCTATATGTCCAACTTCAGTCAAATCCAAGAGATCTTAGGAGATCACGCCGAATCTTTGCTTGGCCACAAATGCGGAACCATTCAAAAGGAGGCTCTTTATATCCCTGGTCCGGAGTGGTTGGACCGCGTCCACTCCATCAGCGACAGGTCGCCACGCGTCCTTGGAAGTTTGGCTAGGCTTTTCGGCCATGGCAGGCTTAAGGGAACGGGTTATCTCTCCATCCTGCCCGTCGATCAGGGAATTGAACATTCTGCCGGGGCCTCTTTTGCCCCCAATCCGATCTATTTCGATCCCGAAAAGATCGTTCAATTTGCAATCGAAGGAGGATGCAATGGTGTTGCTTCGACCTTAGGAGTTTTAGGCGCTGTGGCAAGGAAATATGCGCATAAAATCCCGTTTATCGTCAAAATCAATCACAATGAATTTTTGAGCTATCCTAACCACTACGATCAGATCCTCTTTGCCAGCGTCAAACAAGCGTTTGACATGGGAGCTGCAGCCGTCGGTGCCACCATCTATTTTGGCTCACAGGAAAGTTCGCGGCAGATCCAGGAGATTAGTCATGCTTTCCAGCAAGCGCATGAGCTAGGACTTGCGACCTTTCTTTGGTGCTACTTGCGTAACCCTGCCTTTAAGGTGGGCTCAACAGATTACCATACAAGTGCCGATCTCACTGGCCAGGCAAACCACTTGGGAGTGACCATCGAGGCAGACATCATTAAGCAAAAGTTACCCACGCTGAATGGGGGATATCCAGCCTTAAACCAGACAGGAAAGTATGGGAAGTTTTCAGACAGAATGTATGACAAGCTTGCCACAGACCATCCGATCGATCTTGCGCGCTATCAGGTCATCAACTGCTACAA
The DNA here is from genome assembly GCA_964605535.1 of uncultured bacterium. Lineage (GTDB taxonomy): Bacteria > Chlamydiota > Chlamydiia > Chlamydiales > Parachlamydiaceae > CAZSDA01. The sequence continues at coordinate 72,854 of CAZSDA010000003.1, read as the reverse complement.
TGGCCGTAGTGGCTTAATTAATTCTGGCGGAGAATCGGGCAAAAATGATCTGGAAGATGCCGTGAGAACGGCAGTCATCAATAAGCGCGCTGGGGGAATGGGACTCATTAGCGGCCGGAAGACCTTTCAGAAGCCGATGGACGAGGGAGTTAAACTATTCCACGCCATTCAGGATGTCTACCTCACTCCCGAGGTCACCATCGCCTAACCAACCTTGCCCTTGCCTGTGCCCGTGCCCGTGCCCTTGCCCGTGCCTGTGCCCTATTAACGTTGATTTTGTCCCCATTTTTTAATCTAAAAAGTGTAACCTATGTGGGTTGGTAAAGTGTAACCCATGTGCTTTTCTTACCTGCTTTTCTTACCCGGGCACGGGCACGGGCAAGGGCAAGGGCAAGGGTATATGCAAGAGGTTGATTATTTGGTTTGAGCGGAGGAGACAACCATGTAGACCAGCATGCTTATAAGTGCACAAAAAAAGCACCACACCGAAGCAAACGTAGCAAAATAAATCCAGCCAGCTATGATAAAGGCTGCCGAAAATGCCACTCCAACTAAATTAGTATATTTGAGCGAACTAGTAAACCAGGGAAAAACAACGGCTGCAAAGTAGGGCCACACTGCATACTCTGAGACACCAACATAATACTGCACGCTGTTCTCAACGACTTTTGAAACAGGCGATCCCATCAGCAATTTGAAACTAAAATAGGCAGAAGTCATCAACCCAATGAGAAAAAAGGCATACAGCCATCCCTTTCTACTTGGAGACCTTTCCGCTACTAACACACTAAATGGAACCCATGTAGGCCAAAAAATAAGCGCAATGAAAAGAAAAATATCTCTAGATGCTGCCATCATCTGAGGCGATCCGCCATCACCATTGAAATAACGCCATTGTAAGCCCTCTGAGGCTTGCTGAAATGCAAAAAAAAGGGGAATTGCTGCGACTAAATAGCGTTCAGGATGTAAGCGAGCTTTGTACAAAGATCCTAAACCTACTGCCGCAAGTACGGCTGCAGCCGTAAAACTAGCCTCTTCAGAAAAGCACACTGTACACCCCCTAAACTAAAAAATCTTTTTTACATAATTCGCTCATTTCTTGCACTCACAGAGATTCTTTGCTATGATGCTCTGCAATATAGGTAAGTTATGCTAAATTTCCTGCGGACCCATCAAAAATACTTCTTTGTGGCGATCACCATCGTCATTATCTTCTCATTCTCCTTCTTTGGAACTTATGGAACATTGCAAGGCAATTCCATCCATGAGCAGGTTGCATTCACAACCGCGACCGGAGAAGAGATCACACGAGGTGACCTCGAAGAGATGGCTTATTTTATCGGCACAGATGCACAAGATAAATTGCTCTTTGGTGCCGTTTGGGGACCCAATTTTTTAAATGATGGCGTCATCCGCAATGATCTGATGGCTCCTGGCCTTGCGGCCCTCCTTGCCAACCAATACTCTGATGCATTAGCCCCCGATCTCGACCTGCGTTTTGCTAAAGAGGTGAATTATAAACCCTATTCCCATCCGCAAGCGCCCTACTTGAGTAGCGTAGCGACATGGAATTACTTTTCACCGGAGATCCCGGCCCAACTCAACAAGTTGCAAACAGCCGATAAGAGCACCTCTCCCGAAGCGATTCGTGCTAAGATAGAGCTTTTTCTAAATGAACGCCGCTTTCCAGCCTACTACCTCTCCCAAGTGCTTCGCTACCAGGAAAGACAGAATAGCTCCCTTTCTCACGATCCACGCCTAGACCAAACCGATTTCTCCCTTTTCGGTTACCACACGATTGAAGATTGGTTTGGCTCCCGTTTTTTACGCTTGATGTCTGAATTTATCATCAATGCTGCTGCTATCGCAGAAGAGAAAGGTTACCAAGTCTCAAAAGATGAAGCTCTAGCAGATCTCTACAGAAATGCTCTTTTGAGCTTCAAGCAAAATGAAAAGAGCCCGAATCTCGGAGTGGATAACCCACAAGAGTACTTCGATCAGCAGCTTCTGAGAATGCGCCTCGACAAAAGTAAAGCTGCTAAAATTTGGCAGAAAGTACTGCTTTTTAGAAGACTATTTCAAGACATCGGCAATTCAATTTTTATCGACCCCTTTGCCTACAGAGCGTTCAATAATTACAGCAATGAGGCGCTCGAACTCACCCTCTATAGACTGCCAGAAGCGTTGAGAATCCCCGACTTTCATTCGCTGCAACTGCTAGAAACCTACTTAAATGCGGTTGCAAAAAGAAGCAAAGAAGAGAGAAATTCCCTAAACCTACCGAAGAATTACCTGCCAGTTGACGAGATTGCAAAAAAGACTCCTGAGTTAGTCAATAAGGAATATGAAATTGAGCTCTCCTCCGTATCTAAAAAAGACTTGGAAGCGCGCGTTACACTCAAAGAATCCTTGGATTGGGAATTGGATGGGAATAATTGGACCACAATTAAAGCAGCGTTTCCTGAATTGGGGCTGAAAAAGAGCTCTACAAGAGAAGAGCGCCTTGAAGCAATCGATAGCATGGACGGCCAAGCACGCTTCAGGCTGGAGCAATTAGCTCGCTCTTCAATTGTGACAGCACATCCTGAATGGATCGCCGAAGCACTCTCCAAGGCTGATTCCCACAAAGAAGAGGTTCGGATAGCTCTTCGCGGTTTCTCTCCTCGCTTTAAAGGACTTGACAAAGGCGAGACGCTCATCCAGTCCCTCGACAAAAACGACCAGATCGACTCAATCACTTTCAATGGCGAGAATTACTATAGAATCAAGGTTTTGAAACGCACTCCAGGCCTACAAGTTCTTACTTTTGAAGATGCGACAAGAAGCGGCGTACTCGATAAACTCTCTGAGCAAGCGCTTGAGCTGCACTATGCAGAAATCCGCAATGCCAATCCTGCGGAATACCAAAAGGCTGATAAGAGTTGGAAAAGTGCTGCCGAGGTAAAAAATAAAATCGCGGCCTCCTACTACGCAAAACTTCTCGATGCCATTAAAGAGCGTCTCAACATGCGCCCAGATGCAGATAAATTCAAAGCACTCGATGGAGAAAGACTTGCTGTCTACCGCTTTGTAGCCCTTCTAGAAGATAAACAAAAGGAAATTAAAGGTGGAAAGGAGATAGACTCCAACCTCAATCCTTTAGCTTCTCAATTTGAAGTGATTAAAACCGATCTCAAATTGTCCAGAAACGATGCGAATGAACTTCCAGAGGGAGAAAAACTATTTCTTTTACCCTCAAAAGCTATCTCGGCTGTCATTGCGCCAGCTAATGGAGACCTCTATTTTGCTGCAATCAAGGAGAGAAGCAGTTTCGATGCTCCAAACGAAGCTCTACGAGAACAGATAAAACGAGCGCGTACTATTATTGGAAGTGCTGCTGAACGGGTATACCTCGAAACAAATCTGCTCCCCTTATTAAAAGATAAGGGTGCCATCTCATTTGATTTCATGAATAGTGGAGATCCATCGATCCAAAGCGAAGAGGAGTCATGACCTTAAGCGAAGAATTCTCCCCTCTTCGCCCCTCCTCCTTTTTTGATCTCTCTTTCGATTGCCAATTCCTTAAAGAGGGGTCTCCATTTAAGGAATTGCAAGAAAATAAATATAGCGTGCCTTATACACATGCCCTTCTGCATGAGGAGCCATTTTGCAAAGTACAAATGGGATGGAACGGCAATGGACTCTATTTCCTTTTCTCTATATCTCAGCCTTTTCAAGACCTCTTCTATCCCGATTTTTCTAGAGGAGATGCTGTAGAACTCTTCATTGACACCCGGAATCTAAAAAGCCCTTATAACACAAAGTTTTGTCACCACTTTCTCTTCCTGCCTAAAGAAATTCAAGGAGTGCAAGCTCTAGAGATCACTAAATTCAGGACAGATGATAAACATGACCCTTGCTCACCTGATGAGCTGCAATTAGAGACCATTTTTCACCGGGAAGGCTATCAACTTAAAATTTTCATTCCATCCCATTGCCTTGTAGGTTACAATCCGGATGAATGCGATCGCATCGGATGCAACTACCGGATTCATAGAGCGGGTGGAGATCCGCAAAATTTTTGTGCATCTCCTCTAGAGTATGCGATCGAACAGCAACCCTTTTTATGGAGCACTGTTCGGCTGGTCGATGCAAACAAAGCTATACGAAAAACAAAAACTCCTAGGCGCTAAATTTATCTCCTTTGCAGGGTTTGACCTCCCTTTGCATTACGGTTCCATTTTAAATGAGCATGAAGCTGTACGAAAGGGCGCCGCACTTTTTGACGTTTCTCACATGGGAAGAATTGAGATCACCGGGCCTGATGCACTGGTATTTCTCGATAGCTTGTCCGTCAACAATTTAAAAATTGCTGAAGGAGGATCGAGCGTTTACACTCTATTTTGCGATGAAAGAGGCGGAGTCATTGATGACATGCTCATCTACATCGAATCGGAGCATAGCGCATTCTTAGTCGCAAATAGCACTAATCGCGAAACAGTTTATAACCATCTAAAAGAACATCAAAGCCGCTTTCTCGTCTCAATTGACCCTCTCTATGAAAAAGAAGGTATCCTTTCGCTGCAAGGCCCCGATAGTTACTCCCTAATGAAAGAGTGGATTATAGATTTAACCCCTAAACATTTTGCCGAAATACGCTACCAAGACAAATTTTGCATTGTTTCGAGGACAGGATATACGGGTGAAGATGGCTTTGAGTTTTTTGCCCCCTTTGACCTGATTGAAAAATTATGGGATGAGATCGTTTTAAAAAGAAAAGCCACTCCAGCAGGTCTTGGTGCAAGAGATATCTTGCGTTTGGAAATGGGTTATGCTCTCTATGGCCACGAGCTTTCCAGAGAGATCAACCCTATCGAAAGTGTCGCTTCGTGGACAGTAAAATTGGAAGGACGAGAATTTATAGGCAAAAAGGCTATTGTCGATCTTCAAGAATCTGGAAATATCCGCCATGCTACCGCTCTAAAAGGGATGAGCAGAGCTCTCGCCAGAGAAGGATGCGAGGTTTTCAAAGGAGATCAGCGACTTGGCACTGTCACCTCGGGTACTTTTTCACCTTCGATCAATGCACCGATTGCCTTAGCACTTCTAGACAGAAAATTGAACCCCGGAGAAACTCTTGCAATAAAAATCAGAGAGGAATTTCATGCCTTTGAAGTTGTGAAACTGCCTTTCTACCACAAGGACATAAAATGAAATACACCAGAACTCATGAATGGGTAGAAGTGAACGGAGAAATCGCCTCTGTTGGAGTTACAAATTACGCTCAAAAAGAACTTGGAGAAATCGTCTACGTCGAACTTCCCAAGATCGGCAAAGTCGTGAAAGAAAGCGAAACTGCTGCCGTCCTCGAATCGACTAAAGCCGCTGCCGATTTCTACACACCTATATCGGGTGAAGTGGTCGAAATTAACGAACATCTTAAGAACGATAGCGGCCTGATTAACCGCTCTCCGGAAAAAGAGGGTTGGATCTTTAAATTAAAAATTTCCAATCCAGAAGAGTTAGATCGCCTTCTTTCATTTGATGAGTACTTATCCATGGTGCACTAATGGATTTCATCGCAAATAGAGAGGCTCAAAATAGGGCCATGCTCAAGGAATTGGGAATCCATTCCTTTTTAGATCTTCTTGATGCAGTCCCAAAAAAGCTTCTCTTGGATCCTCCTCAACAAGACGACGGTCTTTCTGAATTTGAGGGCATGAAAAGAATAGAAGCGCTTGCTGATTTGAATACTTACCACCGCCTGGAGAGTTACCTCGGCGCAGGCGCTTATGCTCACCATATCCCTGCAATTGTTTCTGCTATTACCAGCCGTTCTGAATTTCTCACAGCTTATACGCCCTATCAAGCAGAGGCCTCGCAAGGTCTTCTTCAGGCGCTATTTGAATACCAGTCGTCCATCACAGCACTCACCGGCATGGATCTTTCCAATGCTTCCCTTTACGATGGCTCATCCGCCTGTGCAGAAGCTTGCCTCATGGCGTTAAGGGGTGTGGAAGGCGGCAGCAGAAGGATCGCCATTTCTTCAGCTTTAAACCCACTCTACAGGGAAGTCATTGATTTATACACAGAAGGGTTATGTGAGATAGAAACCATTCCTCACGTACAAGGAAAAACGGATTGGAATAGTCTTCATGGAGACTATGCTGCTATCTTAGTGCAGTCCCCAAACTTTTTTGGAACACTCGAAGAGATGCCAAAAAACATAAAGTGGCCTCTTATCGTTTGCAGTAACCCTTTGAGTTATGGCCTTTTTAAATCTGCGGGCGAACTAGGCGCTGAAATTGCTGTCGGAGACCTTCAACCTTTAGGGCTGCCACTCTCATTTGGAGGCCCCTACGCTGGGTATATTGCTTGTAAAACAGCATGGATGAGAAAAATGCCGGGAAGGATTGTAGGAAAAACCGTCGATACGGAAGGAAAATGCGGTTATGTCCTCACTTTGCAAGCCAGAGAACAGCATATTCGACGGGAAAAAGCGACATCAAATATCTGCACAAACCAAACTCTTGCTGCGATAGCTTCTCTGGTTACTCTACTGTGGTATGGTCCTGAAGGCCTAAAAAAGTTAGCTCTTACCAATTATAAAAGAGCGCATTACCTTGCCTCTCAATTAAGCGAAATTAAAGGGTGGAGCCTATTTTCTAAAGATGACTTCTTCAATGAATTTGCGATACAACTTCCCTGTAAGAGTGCAAATGCCTTGGAAGTATTCCGCAGCGAAAATATCGATCCGGGGCTACCTCTAAACAGATTCTTCCCCGAACTTGAAAACCATCTCCTGGTCTCTGTAACAGAGATAAAAAGCAAGGAGAACCTCGACCACTACCTCTCTGTTGCAAGGAGGATCACATAGATGAGATCTATCTTTAAGAAGTCGCAGAAAGGGCAACATGCCTTTAGTCTTCCTAAAGAAGACAAGGCATGGGATCACTATAGCCCCCTGGATAGTTTGAAAAGAGCTTTTATACCTCTACCGGAATTATCGGAGCTAGATCTTCTGCGCCATTTTATCGCCCTTTCTCGTGAAAACGTAGGAATCGACAATACCTTTATCCCCCTCGGCAGCTGTACCATGAAGTACAATCCTAAGGTGAATGAATGGGCTGCCGCCCAACCCGGTTTCAGTAAGGTGCATCCATTGGCGCCGGATGATGCCGTACAGGGCTGCCTCAAACTGATCCACTCTCTTCTAGAGTTTCTTCTTCAGCTGACCGGTATGCATGCTGGATCTTTAGCACCTAATGCAGGTGCTCAAGGAGAGTTTGCAGGGGTTAAGCTGATTGCTGCCTATCACAAAGATCGCAAAGATTTTAAGAGGCGAAAATTTCTCATTCCAGATAGCGCACATGGTACAAACCCGGCAACTGTAGCATTAGCAGGGTTTGAAGTCATATCAATCAAAACAGATTCTGAAGGCGATCTCGATCTTGAGGATCTAAAAAATCACCTCTCTGATGAAACTGCCGGGCTTTTACTTACAAATCCAAATACTTTAGGTCTTTTTAGCCCGAAAATTTTGCAAATCTGTGATGAGGTTCACAAAGCAGGAGGCCTTCTTTACTATGACGGCGCTAACCTGAACCCCATCATGGAGATCGCAAAGCCGGGCATGATGGGATTCGATGTCATGCATTTAAACCTTCATAAAACATTTTCAACACCCCATGGAGGAGGAGGCCCTGGCTCGGGCCCCGTTTTGTGTAATGAAATCCTCGCTCCGTTTTTGCCCTTGCCAAGAGTTGAGAAATCGGAAATGGGATACAAATCCATTTGGCAAAACGGCAAAACCATCGGACATCTATCCACCTTTTTTGGCAATTTTGGAATCTACCTGCGAGCCTACCTCTATGCAATTTTACATGGAAGTTATGGCCTAAGAAAAGTTTCCGAACAAGCCATCTTAAATGCTAACTACCTGAAATCAAAAATTGGACGCCATCTTAAAATCCCCTTTCAAAAACCGTGCATGCATGAATTTGTCGCTCAGGCTGAGCCCTCAAAAAATGGCGGAGTGACTGCCCTTGATATAGCGAAAAGAATTCTGGATTATGGGTTCTATGCTCCAACCATCTATTTCCCCCTCACTGTAAAGGAGTGTTTCCTCATTGAACCCACAGAGACAGAATCAAAGGAAACATTAGATAAATTTGCGGATGCCATAGAGCAGATTATCAAAGAGATCAGCAAAGAAAGAGAATTGTTAAAATCAGCTCCCTCAAGGACCACGGTGAAAAGGTTAGATGAGGTCAAAGCAGCTCGCGAACCGGTTTTAATTGATTTTTTAACAACTGAGGAAAAGGCATGATCAGTCAGCCCATACTACTCACAGACGACGAAAAACTTAAAATCATGGATGCCATATTAGAAGATTCCGCTTCTTGCCTGTATGTGAAGGATCTTGAACGGCGTTACATTCTGGTGAACCGCTTTGCGCTTGCCTGCTTTGGATTTAGAGAAGAGGATGTCATTGGAAAAAGGGACGAAGACATTTTTCCGGAGGAATATGCAAAAAAATCCCTTCTGTCTGATTTGACCGTCATCAATTCAAAAACAACCCTTCGCGAGGAGAATGTAGCTAAACTCCGTACGGGAAAACATCACTTTTACACCGTGAAAGCGCCTCTATTTAACCAAGAGGGAAAGCTTTTTGCAATCTGCGGAATGGCAACCGATATTTCTCATGAAAAGACGGCTCATGAAGAATTACAAAATTATCTGGAAAAGTTGGAAGGCATTACCACAGAGCTCATGGATGCTAAAATCCAGTCTGAACAGGCAAACCATGCAAAAAATGCCTTTCTGGCAAATATCAGCCATGAGCTTAGGACTCCTTTAAATGGAATCATTGGCAACACCTCTCTTCTTTTACTCGATACTTTGGAGCCCAAACAGAACCGCTACGTCCAGAGGATCAAAGCTGCCTCTCAAATTTTGATGGAGATCATCAACCAGGTCCTCGATTTTTCTGTCATAGCGGCAGGCGAACTAAAACTTGAGTCTATTCCGATCGATCTCAAACAAATTTTCGAAGAGAGTTATCAGATCGTAATTGGAAAAGCGGAAGAGAAGCAATTGACGCTCACCTATGAGCTGCCAAAAGAGTCGCTGCCTCTCGTGCTCGGTGATCCTTTGCGCATAAAACAGATCCTTATCAACCTTGTAGGGAACTCTTTAAAATTTACAGAAAAGGGCGGGGTGTCTGCTTCATTAAAAATCGAACAAACCCATGAAAACTTAAACACTCATATAGAAATTAAAGATACCGGAATCGGCATTCCCAAAGAAAAATTATCCCATCTCTTTGAAAAATTTTGGCAGGCAGATGTTTCCAATACGAGAAAATATGGGGGAACGGGCCTTGGACTTGCAATCGTCAAAGAGGTTGTCGATCTCATGAAGGGCAAAATTCGGGTTGAGAGCAATGAAGGAACAGGCACGACCATATTTATTGACCTCCCCTTTCCTCTTGCAAAACTCTAAAAAAATTATTAAAGTGTAATTTAATTTTGAAAAATGAGGCTCTATGCAAAAGGTAACTGCTAAATTTCCGAGTCTCAAGGTACTCCTTGTCGAGGATTACTTCATTAATCAAGAGGTAACGATCGACATGCTCGAGATGCTCGGCTGTCAGGTCGATGTGGCCGAAGATGGACTCCAGGCTGTAAAAATGGCTGAAGAAAACTCCTACGATCTGATCATCATGGACCTGCAATTACCCGGCATCGATGGCATGGAAGCGACGAAAAGAATCCGCACGAACGAACGTCCCGAAGCAAAATCTGTCATTATAGCCCTTACAGCTAATGCCTTAGAAGGCGACAAGGAAAATTGCATGAAAATCGGCATGAATGACTACATCAGCAAGCCAATGGAAATCACAACCCTTGAAGAAAAAATAAGGAAATTTTTCCCTCAAAAAATGGTAGTGGCATCATGAATTTTTTTTCGAAGCTCTCGATGCTTTCCACGTTAATTGGAAGTCTTCTTTTCGGAGAAGTTGTTCCGAAGCGATGGGTTGTATACTATGGCGAAAATTTACCCCAGTCCCATTATGAACCTTATCAGGTAGTCGTTCTTGAACCCGATCAACACCCTGAAATTATGCTTCTGCTCGAGCAAGGAAAGACGGTTCTTGGCTACATCAGTTTAGGCGAGGTTTCTAAGGACAGAAGCTATTTCAACGAAGTGAAAAATCAAGGGCTTCTTTTTGAAAAAAATAACAACTGGCCAGATAGCTATTTTATCGACTTACGCAGAAAAGAATGGACTGAAAGGGTCATACAAGAACTCATTCCTAACATTCTATTTCAGCGCTTTTCGGGCATTTTTATTGATACGATCGACAATGCTGAAGCCATGGAAAAAAATAACCCCGCAAAATATGGGGGGATGATGAAGGCGGCTATCAATTTAATTAAAACCATCAGACTCCATTTCCCTCAAATTAAGATCATGCTGAATCGGGGGTTTGCACTTCTTCCGGAGTTTAACGATGAGCTCGACATGGTACTGGCAGAGGAGATCTTTGCAGAACACAATTTTACCACCGGTAAAAACAAAGTCGGGAACCAGGCCGTCTACATGGAGTTGGTCGAAGAGCTGAAGGCCGCGCAGAAAAAGAATCCGAAAATGGAAGTATACACTTTAGACTACTGGGATCCAAAAGACCCCGATGGCATTAAACTCATTTACAAAGCGCAAAGAAAACAGGGGTTTATCCCCTATGTTGCAACGATTAAACTGAATGAAATTATCCCTGAGCCTTAGGATGCGATGGATTCTCATCTGTTGCTCCATTTTCTGCTCCTGCTCCCTTTTGCAAAAGGAGAGTGATGATTCTTCACCTCCATTTATTGAACTTTCTACCGAATCGCCGCCGGCCATTCAAGAGCCACCAAAGCCGTTGCCGATAGAGAAGAAATTAGAGCCTTTTGCCAAAACCGAAGAGGACAAAACCACAGAAACTAGTGGCCCTGCGATCCGCTCAATACCTCGCACAATAATTGCTCTCTGGGATAGCAAACAGCAAAAAAAAATTATCCTCTCGCCAGTCCAACAAGCCCTGGAAATGCCGCTCAATTTCCTTGGCGTAAAAGTGGAGTATAGAGACATTGTAGAAGGGCTTCCTGATCTCTCTTCAAGGGAAGATGTCTTTGGGATTGTCATTTGGTTTCCTCCAAATTATATCATTGAAAATAGTGCTTCTTTTCTCCATTGGGCAATTTCTCAAATTGATGCCGGCAAAAAGGTCGTTTTTATAGGTTCTGTACAGGAAATTTCTCAGCAGACAAAATCGCCTCTCATCACTGAGCTTTGGAAAAGGCTTGGCATCTTTGAAGCGACAAAGTGGAGCACTTTCACATACGATTTTGAAGTAGCGTATCAAGATCCAGCTCTTTTTCCATTCGAAAGAAAACTACCCTTCATTTTCCCGCCTTTTCTAAACTTCCAACTGCTCTCAAAAGAGGCAAAAGCGCACCTAATCGTGCGCTCAAAACAGGATCCCAATTTAACTATCCCTCTCATTGTGACAAATCCTGCGGGGGCATTTATTTATGAGGACTACATACTCTACAACGAAAGGGTAGAGGATAAACCTAAAACGAAATGGCTTGTAAACCCCTTTAGGTTGCTCCAAATTGCTTTGGATATCGAAGAGTTTCCCGTTCCGGATACAACTACTCTTTGCGGCAGACGCGTGTATTACAGCCAGATCGACGGAGATGGCTGGAACAACGTCACATATACAATTCCTGAGCAATCGGTTGACCAAACCTTCAGCTCGCAGGTAATTTATGAAAAAGTGATTACACCTCATCCTGATTTACCTGTAACCGTCGGCCCGATTGCCGCAGATCTGGATCTAAAATGGCAAGGAAGCGAAAAAAGCCAAGAGATTGCAAAGCGAATTTTTCAGCTTCCTCAAGTTGAGATAGGATCACATACATTTACCCACCCCTTTGATTGGGGTTTTTTTGAAGATTATACTCCTGCAAAAGAGAAGGAATTCCTAAAATTTTATCCTACAAAAACCTTTCAGGACAGCTCCTTTAGCTTCATCAAAAATTTGCTGCCAAAGCCCTCTTCCTACTATTCAATTCAAACAGAGGAAGAGCAAAAGAAAAGAGGTTTGGCCTCTCCCTTGCTTGAGAAGGGATATGTCATTCCCAGAGCTTATGCAACAGAACCTTTTAGTCTTGACTTAGAGGTTTTCGGAGCTATTAATGAAGTGAACAAGTTCGCCCCGCTTGATAAAAAGGTGGATATCTATCAGTGGTCAGGTAATGGCGAAGCTTTTGCTGAGGCTGTAAAGCTCACTGTTGAAGCGGGTGTACAAAATATCAATGGCGCGAATAACCGCCTGGACTTTTTCTTTCCCTCCTATAGCTATCTCTATCCCCTCGCTGCAGACTTTGGGGGGCTGATTCAGGTGTTTAACTCTAACTCAAACGAAAATAACTATACCGACCTGTGGACGCGCTACTTTTACGGTTTCTCAACCCTTCCTCAAACGCTACTATGGACCGAATCTCCCCTACGCATCAAACCAATCGACCTTTACTATCACATGTACTCAGGAGAGCGGCTTGGCAGCCTCTATGCCCTTTTGCACAATATCGACTTTATTAAAACGCAAAAAATCCATCCGATGCACACAAGCGATTATGCAAAAACAGTAAACGGATTTTTTTCGTCGGAAGTGATCCAAACAGATGATAGAGAATGGCTCATCGCTAACCGAGGCTCCCTGCACAATTTTAGAGTGGACCGCGCAGTCTTCAGAGGCATTGATTTTGAGCTTTCAAAAGGCGTCATAGGACAACGGCATTTTCAAGGAAGCCTGTACATTAGCCTAAACCCTGCAGAAGAGATGGTCAAGATTGTATTAAAAGATCTTGAAACTAGTTACAGAGAACCTATTGAGAAACTCCCCTATCTTCTCGAAAGCAGGTGGCGCATTTTAAATGTCTCAGAAATAAGCACCGATCATATCTCATTTGAAGCGCAAGGTTTCGGAAGCGGAGACATGGCATTTATCGTACCGATTGAGGGAAGTTACCTTATTGAAGCTTACTCATCGGAAGGAGAGCCTCTCTATTCGAAGGAAATCGAAACCAAAAATAACACCCTGCAATTTTCTTTAAATCTTATGGCACTTCAACCCCTGCAAATTGAAATCTCCAAAAGCAAGGAGAAATCATGAGCAGTCGTCGCTACCTACTAATTGTTTGCTCCATTGTCGTTGCGGCCCTCATGATAGGTATTCTCGTCTTTCCTGGCATCAAAACACTTTATCTCATGCGTTACTACAATAAAGAATATGAACCATCGTTTTCAAAATACCAGGAACTTTATGATAAGGGAGACCGCTCTCTTTCGGTCATCAATCCTTTAGTCAGTTTAAATTTAGATCATGCCAATGTAAAGGCAGCGATTCAGCTCATGGAGGAATTTGAAAAAACACACCCCGGAAGAAAAGATGTGCTCAAATCGCTTGCTGAACTCTATTTAGGTGCTGATAAGCCCAGCTCCTATTTGCAAACGATGAGCAAGCTATATGCAATTGCACCTTCAAAAGACATCTTAAGGGATTTGATCTCATACTACTATTACTATGGCGACAAAGAGCAATGGATAAAATATCTGAAAATATTAACCTCTGAATACAATGCCAATGACAATGAATATGAAACCCTTGCCCTCTATTATGCTAAAGAGGGTCAGTTAGACCTTGCTCTCTCCGCTGCGGATAAGGCGCTTCTGAACTGCAAAGACTACTCCAAATGCGGCTTTTCAGCAGCTCTTAAAGCAAATCTTCTTTTGGACCAAGGCAAACCCGAGGAAGCCCTTGCCTTCTCGGAAGCTTTTGTTCAAAAGGGAAATGCTTACGCGATGATTTCCGATCTGGTCGGAGTCTTTTTAAGCCGCAATCGTATCGATGATGCTTTTCAGTTGCTTGCTTCAGTTCCAGAAAGATACCAGTACCAACCAAACGTCATCGATGCAAATATCGATGCTCTTTATGCTTTGAGTGATGACGCTAAAATTTATGAGTATCTTAAAAATTTATCTGAAAAAGAAAAACTGCCTGAATCCCAAATTAATAACCTCATCAATTTAGGGTTAACAGAAGAAAGAGAGCCTGCGGAATTTGAACGCATTATTTTAGGGCACAATTTTTCTAGCCTGACAGATAGCACATGGCTATCTCTTATCGAAAAGGCATACAAAGAACGACTTTTGCCACTGCTGCAAAAAATCACCGGGACAATTCCCAAAGAGGCTTTGATCACAAATCCCGTCTTAAGATACGCCTATGAAATGAGTAAGATCCGTACAATAACGCCAAACGACCTGGCCTTCTATCTAAGGCCAGACCTTGAGCCGTTAACAGATGAAGAAAGGGCGACTTTAGCCATCGTTTACCAGGATCAAGGTTTAAACGCGCTTGCGAAAGATGAGTTATTGGCGCTGCCCTCCTTTGACGGAATATCTGAAGGCCTGCTTTCGCGACTTGTTTTTGTTTATATTGAAAATGATATTGCCTCTGATGGTTATGAGAAAATTGTCGATTTGCGCGACAGAATCGACATCCCTCCAACCGGTTTAAATGTCTCCTGGCTTGTATTAAGCGTGGCAACAGGACGAGAAGACCAAGCCATTGCATGGATCTTACAAAACAGCAACCAAATTACAGAACGCGATTTAAAACAGGTTTATGACGCTGCAATTGCTGTTAAAAATGGCAAAACAGCCCTTGTCCTTGCAGAACTTCTCCTGAAACGAAACCCTTCATGGGATACAAGCTATTACTATGCAGATGCACTAGTCCTAAACGGCGATTTTACTAAAGGAATCGCACTGCTACAAGATCTGGTGAATCGCAATCCCAAAAGAGTCGATGCTCAAATCTCTCTTCTGATTGCTTTAAGTAAAGAAGCAAAGAATAATCCAGAATATCAAACGCGCATGCAGGAACTTTTGAATACTCTCATAGATGACAGGGTGTTGACGACTTTGCAAAAGCGCAATATTGGATACGCCTTATATGAACAAGGGCAACAAGCTGAGGCCGCACGACTCTTTTTCCAACTCGCACAAAGCTCTGAAAGCGGCAGCGACGACATCCAAATGCTGTTATATCTATGGGGAGACAAGATCAATGATGATCAGGCGAATTGGCTTGCCGCTCAGGCCTCCCTCGCGGAGGGCAAAGAGAAAGGAGTTTATCTTCTTGCACTCTCATCGGCAGGTTATGCGGAATTGGTGTATCACCTGGTCACCCCTGATGACCTAAAAGATCCCGACATCTTTGACAGCTATATTTTAGCTCTTGCAGAGCTTCACAAAGAGGATGAAGTAAAAGCTCTTTTAGAAAAAACATTGACTTCAGAAGTTAACTTAAAGAGGTTAAGGAACCTGGCAGGGATTGCGCTCGGCAACTCTCTAAACGCAATTGCTGAATTGATCTATTTACGTATTCTCGAACTATCACCACAAGATAAAGAGGCATTAAGGGATCTTGGCAATCTATACTATGGTCAAGCAGCCTTTTCTTCCGCATGGTTCTATCTGAGCCTCTATCTCAATCTCTACGAGGGCGATGCTTTAACCTATTTTCATATTGCTGAAATGTATAATCGGGACGGGGACCTCTTTCATGCCCGAAACTTCTATTACGCTGCGATCGCTTCTCTTCCGGAAATGAGAGAGGAAATTCTAAAAGCAAAGGGTAGCCTTTTAACAGTCACTCAAATCGAAGCCACATCCTACTACCGCCTCAACTACCCCTTCACAGCAGTTGCAATATATGAAGCGGGCCTTCCCGAAGAAAAAGATTTTGAAATTGAATGGAGAGGCTCTTTTGCCAATTTACTGTTAGATTTGGATAGCACTGGTTACGCCGCTTACCTGTTATTTAACAAAGAATACAAACGGACAAAAGAAAACAGGCAAGCGCTTCTTTACATAGAAAATCTCCGCATGGAATGGCTCCGGAAGGCAAACTTCCCCATCTCAGCCTATGCTCAGTCAGATTACGTCCTCACACAATACCGAGAGGAAGGATATGCCTGGGCTTATCGCGCTCAACTCGAATACTACATGGGATACTGGCGCCAATCTCTTAACGATTATAAAACCGCAAGCTCTCTTGAACCAAGAAATGAGGATTTCCTGCGTTCCCAAAAAGAGATCATCGATCAGCACCGCTCGTTTACAGGGCTTGAGTGGGA
Source organism: uncultured bacterium (assembly GCA_964605535.1). Classification (GTDB taxonomy): domain Bacteria; phylum Chlamydiota; class Chlamydiia; order Chlamydiales; family Parachlamydiaceae; genus CAZSDA01. Next base: position 56,616 of record CAZSDA010000003.1, on the reverse strand, counting down.
GTATAAGACGACAGGAACTACCCAAAAGGAGCATATTTGGAGATTGCAAGAGGCCTTCAATCCAGTCCTACATTCCCGCTATCTCTTTCTTGCAGAATTTGATCGTTTTAACGTGACTTCTTACACAAATGCCGTTACAGGACTTACAGATGCCGCACGCGGTGGAAGATCAAGATTTACATTGTCCTGGATATATGACTACTTCTGCGGGGTGCAAACCGAAGCTATGCTCTTTGCAGCCGCACGCTCTTTTGGAGCCGGCTACCACTATTTCCATCCAGATCTTTATGGAAAAACAGGATTCGGCATTGAATTCAGAAGACCCAACTGGGATTTTGCGGAAACTCTTGTACAACATGGAACGAGAGATAGGATCTTCATTGAAAGAATCCATAGATTGTGGGAGCGAATTGATGGATTGTTCAGGATTGAAGGGCGCAGATACCACATGGATCACACAGGCAGGGTTGCAGCAGACTCTATCGCCTGGTCTGGGGATATTGCCTATACCCTTCCTGAATATCATTGGATTTCCCGCTGTTTAGGACGCAATAGCTCAGCTGTCGTCAACTACAACATCGATGCGGAATATGGCACGTGGACCAAACAGAAAACCAATGCAGTAGTGGGAGTTTTCACCCCCCTGGCAGTTGGTGAACGCGAAATTCACACAATTGAACTTACTGTCAATAAGACACAGTACCGTTATTGCAACATGCAGGCCCATTTTGGCTTTGCCTACGACAGGTTTGGAGGCGTAAACCAGGCGCTCGCCGTTTACGGTGCCTCCATCGATTGGATCAGACGGCCGGGACTGAATTTTCAGGCGCTGTACAACCATAGCCCCAGTACTAGCACCACAGGCCAAAACGAAGACAGGTTGATTTTCAATCTAACCTACTATTATTAATGGGATAAGGAAGGATCCTGATGGAAACTGAATATATACAGCCAAAAAGAAAAATTTTAGGTGTCCGGCTCTCGGCAATCTGGGAGATCCTAATCTTTCTTTTTGTATTGACGGTTTTTAATTATCTTTTCGGCGATGGCAATCGCTTTATCTCCTACGATCTGCATCCTTTCTGGATCATTATTTTGCTCACAAGCTGCCTTTATGGAGCTCCGGAAGGCCTTCTTGCTGCTCTATGCTGCACTTTTGTGCTCTATTTTAGAAATATTCCCGAAATTCAAGCGGATCAGTCGCTTTTCGACTATGAGGTGTCTTTAGGCTTTCTGCCTCTATTATGGTTTATCACTGCATTTATCTTAGGTGAAATCCGCTCGAACTTAAATGAAAGAGAGCGGAGGACAAATGAAAAAATGCTCCATGCTGACTCTAAAGCAGATAGGATCGCAGCAGAATATTCCTCTCTTAAAGAGCAAAATGAACAGCTAGCACTCAGTTTAACAAGCCGAGAGGAAACAGCCGCTTCGGCCTTTCAGGTTTTCCAGGCAATGGAAGCTTTAGATCCTGGACTTGTCATCATGGGGCTAAACCCAATTATTGAAATGTCATTAAAGCCTGAGAAATTCTCCGTTTATGCTAAGGGCCCAAATGGCCTAGAAGCGGTCACAAGCAAAGGCTGGGTTGCTGAAGACAACTTTCAAAGGCGTTATAAGCCCGATACACCTCTTTATAACGCCATCGTTGAACAAAAAAAATTAGTCAGCGTAATTAATAAAGATGATCAACACTACTTGCAAAATGAAGGCATCTTAGCTGCCCCTTTGATTGACGAAGATTCTCAGGAGGTCTTCGGAATGATCAAGGTCGAAGCTATGCAGTTTCAAAACCTCAATTTGATCCGCATCGAGACATTCAAAACGGTTTGCAGGTTAATCGGAAGAGCCTATGCAAACTCAAAAAAACATAAAGAACTCTTCGCAGCATCGATTTATACGCCCCTTGGCCTTTTCTCCAACTCGCTTTACAAGAGAGACCTTAAATGCCTGCAAAATCTGGGAGAAAAATGGGGGTTTTCCATTTCAGAATTAAATCTGAAGCACGTAGGAACAGAAGAAATCGAAAAAGCTGTCTTAGAATTAAAATCCTTTTTACCTAACGAAGCATTCGTTTATCAGGGGTCGAGAAAGCAAGATTTTCTCGTCTTGATCCCAACTGTCGAAGGTGAAAATGTAGACAGTTGCATTAACGCCTTAAGAGCAACAGGGAAAACCTCCTCTTTCAGCATTAACGGAAAGATTTATGAAAAAGCATGATTCCCTGCCCCCCAAGTTTTGGATCTGTTCTCTGCTTATCATCCTATTTACCTGTCTTGACATTATGGTTTTCCTATATCCAATTCCGGGGCAATGGACCTTGCACATCCTTCTAAGTATTCTTTTTATCATTATTTCTACCCTATTAATTACTTTTGAAGCGGATGCACGCTTTCTTTTGCCTTTTGCCTTATTTTTAACTCCACTTGGCCCTCCCGGGGCAATCGTGATCTGCGTTGCACTTCTATTTTACCTCATTGACCTCTACATCACTCAATCGATCTCCAATCTTCTATTTAGTATCTTTCCTCCATTGTCCGAGGAAAGTTCGGAGAGAGTTTACGACAGGCTTATCTACCATTTAGATGATCCGCGTCCGGAAAGAATTCCAATCCCCTTCAAAGACATTATGATGTATGGCAATTACAATCAGAAAAGAATGGCCATCGAAAAAATGCTTCGCTACTTCACACCGGAATTCGCAGAAGCTTTAAAAATGGGGCTGAAAGATGAAAGTGCAGCGATCAAAGTACAAACAGCCACGGCACTCAGCTCTATTGACCACCAGATGTTCGACCATTACTTACAACTTAAGACACTTCATGAAGAATTTCCTGGGAACAGATCCCATCTAAAAAAATACATTGAATATGGATCGAAATATGCACTCTCAAAAATACTAGATGAAGACCGCCTTAAAATCATTTTAGAGCAAATCATTCCCGCATACAATGCATACATTAAAGAAAATGAACAGGATCATACTGCAAAACTTGCACTTGCCGAACTTTATGTCAAAAATGGCGATGATGTATCCGCAAAAAACCTTCTCTTAAATTTATTGCAAGAAAGCTTTAAGCCCGCAGCTCTCTATCTACTCTTGCACGTATTATTCAACTTAAAGGATTACAACTTCCTTAGAGAAAAGGCATCTGAGGCAAAGGAACATTTGAAAGACCTTCCTAAGGACAACTACGTCCGTGCTACAGTCACCCTTTGGCAGGGAGGATCCCATGAATAAATCACACCGTCCCAAAGAAGCGGATGTGTGTTTCATTTTCGAAGGTTCCTATCCCCATATCGCCGGAGGTGTTTCCCATTGGGCGCAAGATTTCATTAAGCAACAAAGCGATCTCACATTTCATCTCGTGTGCATAGAGCCGCCTCAAAAAGAGCTTAAGCTCGCCTATGAACTTCCCAGCAATGTCATCGGGATGGAAATCATTCGTCTTCAAGAGCTTGTTCCTGGAGCTTCCAATGCGCCGAATGAAAAACTTCAAAAGCTATTCAGTCTAATTGAGATGCCCCTTCTCAAACTGCAACACTTTGGCAATCCCAAAGATTTTCAGTCCTTGGTCGATGCCGTTGACTCCTTTGGATATCCATTAGGAAGCAGAATACTCATCGATTCTGAAGAGGCGTGGAAAATGACGATGCGGATGTATAGGGCTACGATGGGATTTTCAAGTTTTTTAAATTTCTATTTCTCCTGGCGTGGCTTAATTGCTTCGTTTTTTTCCATCTTACTCTCCAAAGTGCCACCTGCAAGGCTGTACCATTCATCTAGCACAGGGTATTCCGGACTATTTCTTACCTTTGCGAAGCTACGCACAGGAAAACCTTGCCTTTTGACTGAGCATGGCATTTACACAAATGAAAGAAGGATTGAGATCACACTTGCAGATTGGCTCCATGATGAAAAAAGCATGGATCTCGTCGTTGACTCAGTCAAAGAGGAGCGAATTCTAGATCGAGTCTTAAAAGATTATTGGATCGACACTTTCTATGGCTATTCCAGGCTGTGCTACGATTCAAGTGACAAAATTATAACCCTTTTCGATGGAAACCAAGAGTACCAAAAAGCTGACGGCGCAGACCCTCGCAAAATGCTTGTGATCCCCAATGGTGTCGACATCCAAAAATATGGAGCGATTCAAAAAAATCCAAACCATCCCCCAACAGTTGCCTTGATTGGAAGGGTCGTCCCAATCAAAGATGTAAAATCCTTTTTGCATGCGATGTCACTTCTAAAGTCTAGAATTTCCGAGCTCCAGGTCTACATCATGGGGCCAACAGATGAGGATCCCGAATACTACAAAGAATGCCTTAGGCTCATGCACCAGCTCAAAATGCAGGACTATGTAAAATTCACGGGAAGAGTCAATGTGAGTGAATATTTTCCGATCATCGACATCGTGGCTTTAACCAGCATCAGTGAATCACAGCCGTTAGTTATCCTTGAGGCAGGTGCCGCAGGAATTCCTTGTGTGGCTACAGATGCCGGCTGCTGCGGAGAATTGATCTATGGCAAGTCAGATGAAAACCCTTCCTTGGGCCCTGGTGGAGAACTCTGTTCTTTATATAACCCCACTGAATTTGCCGAAAAAACCTTCAGAATTCTTTCCGACTCCCATTACTATGACCTTTGCAGTAAAGCGATCAAAAAAAGAATCGCCACCTACTACGATGAATCTTTGGTGACCGCTCGCTATCGGGAGATCTATGAAGATTTAATGCAAAATTCATTAAAGGCAGGAATTTAATGGCCGGAATAGGGTTCGTCTTAAGAAAATTGATCAAAAAGCAGGAGCTTTCAGCTTATGGAGCGGCTTTTTTCCACTCTATGATGGCTGCAGCCGGCCCCTGGATCATTACCATTTTGACGCTCGGAAGCTTCTTTTTATTAAGCAGGCAACTCACAACTTACGAAGCGTATATTGAGTTTCGCCTCATCATCCTCTTCAATTTCTCATTATCGTTAGTCATTGCAGCGCCTATCGCAAACTGTTCAACGCGTTATCTTGCAGACATTCTTTATACCAAGAATTTTGATCTTGGATATGGCCTCATGATCAGCATGCTCTTCATCCTTTTTTCGATAGCTTTGCCCTTTTCCTCAATTTACTACATTTTCTTTACTAAAATGTCTCAAGTAGAGACATACCACGCCATTCTCAATTTTATGCTCATCTGTTCCATCTGGCACGTTGGTATCTTTATCTCCTCCCTGCGCTACTATAAAGCTGTGACGCTTTCCTTTTTAATTGGAATGGCAATGAGTCTCTTTTTCGTATTGCAATTTGCAGGCTACTCCTCTCTTTATGGAATGTTAGCAGGATTTAATAGCGGATTAGCCTTTATTCTCGCCTCCTTGATTGCCCTTGTTTCTGTTGAATATCCACCTATTGTCCGGAACGTCTTAGGCGTTTTTTCCTATTTCAAAAAATATTGGGAAATTGCCTTAGGGTTTTTTCTTTATTCGATTGGTCTCTGGGTAGACAAATGGATCATGTGGTTTGCTCCAGAATCGGTTGTGCTTCCTAATCTGATGCGCATGTACCCCGATTATGATACAGCCATGTTTGTTTCCTATCTTACGGTAATTCCTGCAATGGCTCTCTTTCTCTTAATTCAAGAAACATACTTTTTTGAATCTTACTACAGATACTTTGCTGGGATCCAGGCCAACGAAAATTTTGAGCAAATCACGAAAAACAGGATCAGACTCACAAGAACGTTAACCACAGTTTCCCGTCAGCTTATCTTAGTGCAAGCATTTGTCTGCATTTCAGTGATCGTACTTACTCCCTACATTTTTGAAGCAATTGGCATAGGGTTTATCCAGTTCAGCATGTTTCGAATAGGTACGTTAGGGGCGGCCTTTCAGATCCTCAGCCTTTTCGCAATGGTTTTTCTTCAATATTTCGATGACCGTCGATCAGTTCTATATATTCAACTTTTTTTTGCCGTATCAAACACCATTCTTTCTTTTGGAACGATCCTTGCTGGATTTGCTTGGTATGGATATGGATTTTTCATCAGCTCTGCATTTACCTTTCTTCTTGCAGCAATCGCCCTGGAGCGCTATGTGCGCAATTTGGAATACAACACCTTCGTACAAAAAAACATCCAGGAATTCAAAGAGGCGATGCAAGAGAAATTGCATAATCAGTGAACCTGTAGAAGCTATCTTTTGAACGCAATCAGAGATTGAACCCCTGATTGCGACCTAATCCATGGCAAAACGCCTTCGAAGGATTTTAGATTTTTTAGCTTTTTTTGAAGGACATGTCGAGACATGTCCGATAGAAAAGATAAAAAAGATGAATTCCTTCGGTGGATGGTTTGCCGTAAGCGTCACTTAGAATATGCACTCAACTCATAGTAGATCTTTTATGTTAGTCGCCCCCTCACACCTGTTAAAAATGCATCTGCGTTTTTTTACAGGCGTGAGGAAGCGAGATTAGGTCGCAATCAGGGGTTGAACTAAAACTTCATAAAATTTACAATAATCTATCTTTTTAAGATAAATCAAAAAAATAAGGCTCTAATGAATGTCAGTTCCAGATTTAAATAAAAACTTTACATCTATGGATCGATCTTCAATGAAGATCGAAGCCGATAATCCGAAAGCTAAATTGGCAAATGGCGATCTGAACGAGAATATCACACGCATCGCCTCTCAAAACATATCGGAACAGGATATAGCTGCCCATCAGTTCAAGCAAATCAAAACAATCAATACACCTGTAAACAAAGGCACTCTTCTAGAGTCCACATGCCGGCATTTGCAGAATGAGGCCCAAAGTAATAATGAAGCACTAGGCCTAACTCTAGAACAGATCGAGGAACTATGGAATAGAGACCAACTTATCCAAGTCTTATGCCAAGTAAAAAAAATCCGCGAAAACGACAACTTAAAACGTTTTTTCAAACACATCGATTCCTCCAAGTTGCCACAACTACTTTATGATAACGCCATGGGAAGGCCATCATCAAGAATAGGACCGAAAAGCACAAAGTATGAACTTCGCAGTAACACGATTCTTCTTCAAAAAAAATTAATTAGAGATGAAGAATGTGGATCGGTGTATAAAATCAGCTACTTAGATCTTGAGAAATTGACAATTTCCTACGGAACAAGAAAAAAGGCATTCTCTTTCGACCGATCTATTCAACTCTTGAAAAATGAATATGATTGGCTACGTTTTATTGACAATTTAGCCAAAAATGAGGGAAGAGCAGATGTCTTAAATGGAATTCAACATCCCCCAAGTGAATTTCAAGAAGGGTCAGAAGAGAAAATTTCCCCTTCCATGTCTTGGATGGACACTTGTTATGAAAAAAATATTTTTCAAATTAACTTAAACCGCCAAGCAACTCTTAGAGCCTATAAAAACGCCATTTTTGCAATCGCCTTCCTACAGGAAAAGGGTGTAGTGCACTTAAAGATCGAAATTACGACAATATTGTGTGAACCACTTGGTCAAAAAGAATATAATTTCCGACTAAGCGGCTTTAGTGAATCCAATCTTCATGATAACCTGAAATCACTTCAAAAGGTTATAGGCTTGTCTTACGCATGGACGACTAAAAATGAAGTGCCTAATTCCTCCTCAAGCCTTGGCAGCCTCAATCAACTCTCCACTTTTAATCTAGGTATTACCTTGTATCAGTCTTTATTTGGGACGAGCCCATACCGTAAATCCTCCGAAAAACCCGATTGCATGGATACCTCTCTTTGCTATTGCGATGAGGATTTCATTCGTGGGTCACTTCCAGAAAGCATATGCACTTTCATCAAGTCTCTAATCAATCCGGATCCCGCAAAGCGCCCTACAGGAAGAGCTCTACAAGAAGCATGGGGAAAATTGATTCAAGAAAACCCGGAGATCTTTAACGTAGGGTGATTGCGCAAGAAGTCTATTAAAAATAAACCTCAATTGTTAAGGAAGAGGTCTAATAACTTAACCTGAGCTGCTTCAGGAATAGCCAAGAAAAAGTTATTTTTTTTCGGAAGAGCTGATGATCGGTTCCGAGGTGGTCTCGACGATAGAGCCCGTGGGTATAGCGAGCTTGATGCCTGTAAAACCCTGGAAGGCCATCGACATCAGCCCAGTCATAATGAAGGTAATCCCCATCCCACGAATCGAAGGAATCACGTTCGACACGGCGAGCTTTTCGCGGATCGCCGCCACCAAGGCGATCGCCAACCACCAGCCCATTCCGGAGCCAAAGACGTACACCATATTGGGGAAAAAGGGATAATCACGCGTTACGGCAAACAGACAGGCGCCGAGAATAGCACAGTTAACGGCTATGAGAGGGAGATAAAAGCCTAAAGTGTTGTAGAGAGCAGGAGAAAACCGCTCAATCACGATTTCAAGGATCTGCGTAAAAGCAGCAATCACTGAGATAAAAAGTAAAAATTCTAGAAACCCAAGATCGATTTTTGAGGCGTCAAGCCCAAAAACATCTAACCAAGCCAGGGCGTTTGGTCCTGTGACGAACTTATGGACGAACCAGTTTAATATACCCGCTACTGTCAAAACAAACACGACTGCAACACCAAGTCCATTTGCTGTTTTGAGCTTGGTAGAGCAGGCAAGATAGGTGCACATACCCAAAAAGTTTGCCAAGAGAAAATTTTCAATGAATATAGCTTGAATCAACAAGCCGAGAAGATTAACAGGCTCATAAGTACCCATCAACATCTTATCCCTCCTTTTTGTTCATTGAATTGTAAATCCATATTAAACCCCCTATCAAAAAAAAGGCTGCAGGGGGGCTTACCATTAAGGCGAAATTGTCATAGCGGTTAGGAAATTCTGCCGTTGCATACCAGCTAAGAGGAATGATCTGTTGGTTCAACAGTTGACCAAACCCAAAAAGCTCCCTGATCGCGCTCACAATAAAAAGGACAGCAGCATATCCAAGACCTGCTCCTAATCCATCCATAAAAGCCGGGATTGGCTCGATGCTTTTTGCCATTCCTTCAGTACGACCCATGACAATGCAGTTAGTGATAATCAATCCGACAAACACACTTAAAACCTTGGAAATCGAAAAAAAATAGGCCTGAAGAAATTGGTCAATGATGATCACAAACACAGAAATAATGGCCAATTGAGTGATCATTCGAACGCTATCCGGCGTCACTTTTCGAAGCAGCGAAACGAAAAACGAAGAAAATGCAGTCACAAACGAAACAGAGAGTCCCATGGTTATCCCTACAGAAAGGCGGTTTGTGACACCCAAAGCCGAGCAAATGCCAAGTACAGCCACCAGGATTTGATTATTCGTCCATAGCTGGTCTGTCAAGTAATGTAGAGCCGAAGGTCTCTGCTCTGCCATCTCACTTCTCCTTTTCTGGGGCTTTTTTATTATTAGCTTCTTGCAAACTCAAAAGGAACGGTTTATATGCAGATAAAACCGTTTTGTAGGCATCTGTCACTCCATTTCCGGTAAGTGTTGCACCCGTCATTCCATCCACTGCACTTTTTGCTTTTGGGGAATCTCCCAACACCTCAGAAACCTTACCTTTTACAACTGTAATTCCAAGAGGGGCCGTTTTAAAATCGGTCTTGCCATCTGCTCCAGGCTGAAAGATTCTTTTCCCATCAAAAAGCTTTTGCCAGTACTCTTCAGAAATATTTGCACCAAGTCCGGGCGTTTCCTTCTGATCATACCAGGTAGTTCCCATAACCGTATCGGCATCAGGGTCAAGCGCAAGGTAGCCATAGATGGCATCCCACAACCCATAGCCATTTACAGGAATCACATACCCAATCGGTTTTGCATCTCCGGCGGCCTTCGCAGGCATTATTTTATAAATCAGCTTCCAAGGCTGTTTGTAATACCCCGATTTTCGGTATGTGTTCGCATATTGCTTTTCGTTGATGCCAACTTCCTTAAAGGTCTTGACTTCACCCTTATCATTTGTGAGAGCAGGAATAAGCCTCGAATCGTAGACTTGTAAAAGCTCTGACTGAGTGGCTATCGGCTTATTGGGATCGGGAACGAACTCATTGTCATTCGTTAAACGAGCAGGAATGTACTTTCCATCCTTATCTAACGTCACGAAATAGCCTTCATGACTTAAAAGTTTCGCAGCGATCATCATCTGCTTACTTCGATCGAGCTCTTTTGCTACTTCCTTAGGTTTTTCAAGCGCACTCGCAAGCAGAGACAATATTAACGCACAGATCAGGCTCAAAACCACCATAAACCCAATCGTGTAAGCATTCGAAGGTTGATTTTTAACTTCTGACACGCCTCAGGCTCCTTCTTCTGTAAGCTTCCACGACATAATAATCAAATAGAGGTGCAAAAACATTTCCCATTAAAATGGCAAGCATGACTCCTTCGGGGTACGCCGGGTTGATCATGCGTATGACAACTGCTACCATTCCGCAAAATAGGCCATAAATCCATTTGGCGACAGGCATGCTGGGAGAAGAGACAGGATCTGTAGCCATGAATACGGCACCAAAAGCAAGGCCGCCCAGCAGAAGATGTTTATACGCCGGAAACGCAAATTGTGCAGGAGTCCATGCGCCCCCATCACTTGCAAGCCAGTTAGCACCCAGTTCAAATCCGCTTGCTGTTAAAAACGCTCCTAAAATCACTGCGCACATCGTGATCCAGGATCCAACCCCTGTCCAAATGAGAAAAAGCGCTCCTAAAAGAATTGCAAGAACCGATGTCTCTCCAAGACATCCCAATTTGTCGCCCAGGAAAAGATTCCAATTCCCGTTGCGCCCAAGCCCATACTTTAATGCTGCAAAATGGTATGCATCTTCATAATACCCGCTTGAAAGACCAAGACCTCCCTCTTTTAGCGGAGAGGTCACAAACTGCCTCATCGCATCTTGAGACAGCCCTCCAAGGGCCAGATTTTTCTTTTCTTTATCCTTCCAAATCGCAAACTGTTTTGCAATCGCTCCATAGGATCCAACGGCTTTGCCCACATCATTTGAAGCAATAGCATCGACGTGAATCGTTTTGATTTCCGCGGGCACATTAAAGTGTGCCAGGTGGGTTGCCTGCGAATAACCGTCAAGAGCCGTTGTTTTAGCATCTCTATTCATCTGTACGAGGCTCTCTCTCACGATGGTCGGATTTTCACCTACCCAGACATCCCCCGACATTCTTCCCGGAAAAGTAAAAAACAGAAAGCAGCGGCAAATCAGCGCAGGATTCACGATGTTCATTCCTGATCCGCCAAACACCTCTTTTCCCAAAATTATTCCCGCAGAGACCCCCACGGCGACCATCCAGTAAGGAATCGTAGATGGCATGATTAAGACAAACAAGATGCCTGTGACCAAAAAACCCTCTGAAATCTCATGCCTGCGAATAACAGCAAAAAATGCTTCCCAAAAACCCCCGACGGCGTAAACAACCAAAGTCAGCGGTAAGACGAGGTAAAGACCTTCAAGCAGGATCGAAAGATAGCGGTTATCCTTTAGCGCAAAATCAACATAAGACTTTATGGATGTCAAACTCATTAGATACTCATCCATTAATCGAAAATCTCCGCTAGAATAGACGAAACTTTGAAGCCCGGCATTCCAGATGGCAAAAAGATAGCATGGAATCAAGGCAAAAACGACGATGAGCATCCATCGTTTGATATCGATGGCGTCCCGGATATGGGGACCCCGCTTCGTTACTTCCTTAGCCTCGTACAAAAAGGTATCGCCCGCCTGGATCAACGGCCTAAGAAAATGGAGAGGTTTTCCCTCTTCCGTCAATGATAACTGGTAATCTAAAATCTTTCTCAACATAGTCCCGGATCCTAACAAATTTTTCGATAAATTGAAAGTGACTTTTATATGAAGATTTAGTACGATAGATACAATTTAAATCTCATTGATATTCATATGTTTAGAACAAGAAAATGGTGGGTAATCTGTCTAAGTGTAGTTGCGCTTTTCGCTCTTGCACCTTTTGCGATCACTCACTCTTTTCTGTGGCTGTTAGATCAAAAAGCGCAAGAGGCGGGATATGAAATAGCCTACGAAAAACCTCTTGTAGGATACCGATCACTCCAACTCAACGATCTAGTTCTCACCGGAAAAAATGGCGGCAAGCCTCTTATGGCAAAAACGGTCACGCTAGATTACTTTTTTAACCCACTCACAATGACGCTTTCAGCAAATTTAGACTGGGACAACCTGAACATTATCGCCGAACCGGAATCTTTTGAACCTCTTCTTAGTAATAGCGCAGAGGCGAATTTTCCTAAGTGGCTGCACTTAAATGTGACTGTCAAGGCACCAAGCGCAGCTCTCCATCTCCCGGCTAAAGGTGAAACGCATACCTATACAGGCTCTATCGAACACAGCTTTTCAGATCTTCATCGCGGAAAATACACTTTCAGGTCGACGCATCAAAATGACGCTTTCCTGACCCTCTCATTTGATGACGTAAATCTGGCAGTTGAAGCTCATAATGCCCACGCGTCCCTTCTTAGAAGCCTAATTTCCCCGCTTATTCCTGCACTCAATAGGTTAGAAATCTCTTCCGGCATTCTCGAGGGCAGTTTGAAGCTGAATACTCAAACCCCGTCCTCCCCTGAGGTTAATGGAGATCTCATCCTCTCTAATGTCAGTATTATAGACAAATCCAACGGATCTAGCCTTAACTTACAGGAGCTGCGCCTAAATGCTCCAGGAGAAAAAGCTCCGGTAGAAGCTCGATTAGTAAATGGAAATCTTTACATTCACGACGGGAAGGAAGAGGCACGGCTGAACAATTTTCAAGGCCGCATTTCTTTAGAAAGAAACCTTCATTTTCAAGCTTCTTTAGAAACTCATTTACAAGCCTTTCAAGAAACTTCCTACCTCATTCTCCGAACTGCAGGTGACCTACCGAATTTTACCCACAGCTCTCTGCATCTGGCCCTCCACCACTCGGACAAAGCAAATACAATTTCATCCATCGATATAAAGGCCGGCAACGTCCGAGACGAAAATAAGCGGATTACTCTTGAAATTCGAAATATCCGCGACCGAGAGTTTTTGGTGCTGCAAAGTGCATTAAATACTACATTTCCGTCCTACAATCCCATCCGTTTCTCCTCTGGCACTGTATCGGGAAACTTTGATCTCGAATTTCACAACGGATCCCTTTCGGAGCTCATTGCAAAGTCCGTCGAAGCAGACAATCTCTTTTTTCTTCTGAAATCTTGGGAAATCGAAGCGGGAGCCAAACAGGTCAAGGGCCGTTTTAGGTTGGGCTTCAAGGAGCAGGGCGAAATCGACGCTCTAGAATCGGACCTTCAAATCCATCAAGGGGAAGTGCTTTTCTCTGGACTAGAATCGAATCTATGGCACTTCAAGGAGATCGAAACAGCGCTTGTGATCAAACACGGCGTCCTGCAAAAATCTTCTGCAAGCGTCTCCTTAGGAGGACTCAAAGGGCGTGCCGAGATTCTTGAATCCAAAAACAGCGAATTTCTTCGCTTTTCCTTCCACGGAAGAGGAAATGACCTGGTTCCATTTCTGCCGGAACGCCTTCAAAATGGGCTTCGACAAGGCCTTCTCGATGACAGCGTCCTTTTGGAAGGAGGCCTTTCAAAAGGAGAGAGAGGTGCCGAGCTAAGCGGCGCTCTGAAAATTGCCAGCACCACTGAAACCGATAGCCCGCCCATCCATTTTGGCGTCTCGATAGAAAAATTGGCACCCTTTCTTCAAGGCAGCCCAGAAGGAATGGATAGGGCAGAGAAGACTTTAAAGACGATTGCGCTGCCGATTCTTCGCGAACTGACGCCCTCCTCCATTCTTGGAGGCGCCCGCATCGAGACGCAATTTCTTTTGAGAGAAACAGGTTATTCCTCTTTTACCTTAAGAGGAGGATGGGCTCGGGCAAAAGGGCTAGATCTGAGTCGATTTATCAGTCCATTTCTATTTCCGGAAAACGAGATGCGCCTGTCGGGAAAGGCCGATCTCGAAGCGCATTTCGACCTTGCCGGAATTACATTAAGCTACCAGGGATCCCAAGTGATCCTGGAAAATAAGGGACTGTCTATAGAAGTTCCGACTATCGGAAATTCTCAAAACCCCTATCCTGCAAAAAGTCATTTTGACTTCCTCACTGGAGCACACATCGGTTCTCTTCCAATCGAAGAGGGCACCTATTTTGACAAAGACAACGGCCTTCTTTTCACGGGCATTCATGGAGGCGTTCTATTCGAAGGTCAAAAAGTCATCATGGATCATGTGATGGGATTTAGTTCAGGAATCTATTTTGCCGGATCGCTAAATGTAGACTACAGCAGCCCTGAAAAGGGAGTTTTTGATGTTGAGCTCCGAATCAAAGAGATGGATGGGCAATTTTCACAGCTACAGCACCTCTACGCCCATTTCGAAAAAGACTCTCTCATCGCAAAAATACCCCTTGAAAGCAAAATCGCTATGGGCCCCAAAATGGGCCTACTTCAATTCCACGTCCTTCCAGAAGATTATACACTTGAAGCAATCTTTGACTGCCTCGTTCAAGAAGGCGTAATCGATGCACCGCAGGCGGACCTTTCCTTCAGAGAACTTAGCCTTAATGTTTTATATGATCATCAAAAGGGCATCCTCAATCTCGATTCAATCCAATCGACTCTTCTAATAGGCGTCAAGGAACCCTCAGGAGAATTCCAGCTCAATCGCGGCTCGATAACCTTTTCCAATTTTAAAAATAGCGAAGGCACATTCGATGTAGCTCTTGAAGATGACCGCGTTGAATTTTTAAGATTAAAAGGGAGATGCTTTCCTAAAGAAGGCCTAACTGAAGTCGCTCTAGATAATAGTACGACCCATTTTGGAAATATTCATCCTGCAGATCTGCGGATGCAGTTTCGCGGGTGGGAGAGAGTAGAAAACTTCTTTTTCCGTGCACCCTTTCGCTTAAGCACTCTTATCCATGACTTAAGACGCTTCCAAAAGACAGGTCTTCCTTTTCTTTCACCTGAGCTGATCGCTGAAATGGCGAATCTTAATACTGCTTCAGGCGAGTTTGAGGCAAATTTGACTTTTGATGGCGAGTCGAACAAACTGCACTACGCTCTGACTGGGCGCGAGGTTCATGTCGAAGACAGGCAATTTAAAAAACTATCCTTACAGGGCTATAAAAGCGAAAATCGCTGGCTTGTCGAAGAGTTAAACTTAGACGAGATCTCGATTGCTGCGGAGGTCTTAAAACGCGACCTCGATTGGCAGGTCGATTTTCTGGGTATAAAACTGAGCGAAGGATGCTTGATCGGCCTTAGCGGAGTCTACCGGCATGGAGACCCAAAAATACACGCCGAAATCAATCTTCTCGATATCGATCTGACCAAAATGACGGATTGGATGGCCGTTTCTCCACTTTTAGAAACACTTCAGCCAAAAGGCAAAATTAAAGGGACCGGCGCCGTCGCATTTGAATATAGCCCGACAAGAGGCTGGATAGTCGACGCCAACATCGACACATCTTTTCATGAAATTGCATGGAAAGATTTCTCTTTTAACAACAGCGAACACGTCAACTGCAGCTTCCGCTCCGACAGAGGTGTTACCCTTTCCAACCTCAAAACAACTTTAACCAAAAATTCGATCCGCGCTGCAAAAATTGATCTCGACGTGAATGAAGTAGACTTCGAATTTGCCTCTCAAAGATTGCATGTCGATGGATTCAAGTTCGAAATCGATCCTACGCTCCTACCTACAATAACCGCTGAACTACATCAAGAGCTGCCTAAAATCTTCACTGAAGAGATTAGCACTCTCCTTTCTCAACTAAAAAAACGGGAAAGCCTCCGAGGCGAAATTGCAGCAGCATTCCAACCCGGCTCAATCGATCTTGAACTCAAGCTGCCGCAAGGATCCTACCACCTATGGGATGATGAACGCGTTCTTTCACAGTTTACGTTAAATTTTGTAGATGATGAAATCAAAGTTTCCACTCAGTATTTGCTCAATAAAGAATATATATGGATTGCCTTTCGCTTAAATCCGGACCAACTTGAATATGGAGAAATTCTCTTTGCAGATACCTATGCAACCGACTCCGAAGAAACGCCCCTAAAGGTAAAATGGAAGCTCGATCCCCAAATAGGCCTTATCATTTCAAGCGCTGCGGGAAATCTATCGGGATTAAAATTCGATTTAAAAGAGGATCTCCTGCAACCAACAACAGAAGACAGCTTCCGCATGCAGGGAACAATACTAATCGATGGCACAAGAGCAAAGAACATCCTCCCTGAGCTGCAAAGAGCCGCACTTGAAACTTTACAAGTTGGAAAGGGCTATCAAATACAGGGAAGTTTTGCCGTCTCAAAAGAGGTTGAGACATCAGGAGATCGCAATGTGCGCTTTTTTGGCACAGTTGATGGCAGAGATGTCGAATTAAAAGGGTACGAATTCAATTTTCTCCATGCTCAAGTCCTTATGGAACCAGATTCATTTCAAATGTTTGACCTTTCCCTATCAGATCCAGCAGGTGCACTCTATATCGGAAATATTTCAGGGAAAAAGGAGCTCGAAGGTAACTGGAAATTGTCAATTCCTCTGGCCTCCGTTTATGATTTTCGTCCTAGCCTCCTAAAGGAAATCGGCAAACCCTATGATAATAAACGAAAGCCCCTCATTGTTCGGCAACTCTTTGTGCAAGACATCGAAGGCATCCTCGGTGATTCCGATAGTTTTAAAGGCCATGGAAACCTCTTTTTCGACAACCCTCAAAAGAAAAATTTACAAAACACTCTCTTTGCAATCCCAGGAGAAATTCTGACCAGAATTGGTTTGAACCTATCCGTCCTTACACCGGTTAGCGGTACAATATTTTACGACATTCAATCAGGAAAGATCTATCTCACTAAATTTAAGGACGTATACAGCGATCGCAAAATATCGAAATTCTACCTATCCAACAATGGGGCCCCTTCCACAATCGATTTTGATGGCAATCTTGATGTCCAAGTGCGGTTCAAGCAGTCCACACTTCTTTTAAAACTTGTAGAACTCTTTATGATCAACGTTCAGGGCACTATCACAAAACCAACATACTCTTTGCAAAGACAAAAATATCTCATGAAAGAAGATCTTTACATCTCCAACAAGGCAGTTAACGAATGAAAAAGGCAACAAACTCTCGGAGCAACAAAAAGATTTGGGTTTACCTCTTTATTGCCCTACTTTTTAGCTTTGGCTGCATACGGCTATACTACAACCTTACAGATGATTTCCGCCTAAGCAATATCACAGCCACAATGCCCTATAACTCTGCCTGGGATTTTCCTTTAGATGAGAATGCCAAAAAGGAACTACATGCTGCCGCAAGCCAAAAGTACTACTACATCGGAAAAGGCGCACAAGTGTATGCATTTGGCAGCGAGGATGGAAAATATGTTCTCAAGTTTTTCAAGTTCAAACATCTCGGGCCCTCACCTTTTATATCAATGCTTCCCTCCATTGGTCCTTTGAAGAGATTCAAAGAGAATAACATCGCCAGAAAGGAGAGAAAAAAATTGGGGGTCTTTGAAGGCCACGCAATCGCCTACCAATATGATAAAGAACACTCGGGGTTGATCCTTCTTCACTTGAACCTCTCAAACGACCTTCACCTGCAAACCAAGCTAATCGACAAGATAGGGAGAAGTCATACCGTCGACCTGGATCAAACTATCTTCGTCTTGCAAAAGCGTGGTGAAACATTAAGAGCGGTGCTTGGAAAGCACCTAAAAAATAATGAAATTAGTCAGGCGTCTGATAAAGCGCTCCAGATTCTACACATGTACTTAGACGAGTATAAAAACAATGTATACGATAGAGATCACGGCGTTTCGCACAATACCGGATTTATTGGCGATCAGCCCTTTCACCTGGATGTCGGAAAATTTTCTTATGATGAAAAAATGTCGAATCCCGATCTCTTTATGAGTGACTTAAAGCATGTAGCGTACAAAATCAAACAATGGGTTCAGATCAATTATCCCGAACAAAACATGCGGTTTCTTATGGAATTTGATCCGAAGGTCAGTCGATTAATTGCAGCCAATACGCCTGCATCTCATCCGAAAAGTACTCAGTCGCCTTCGACAAAGTGATCTTCCTTTTGGGGTATTCCGTATCGATAAATGCAAACTTGCCATTTTTCGTATAAGGAATATTTCCCGTCAAAAACCGCGAGCCGCATCCATGCTTCAACAGATAATAGAGTTGATCGAGAAGTTCCTCATTGGGAACTGTCTTCCAGGCCAACTTCGTCTCCTCATGAGAAACAAGCTGCATATCTGTTTCAATCACAAGAATTGGCTGTCTCACGGGTCCGTCAGTAGGAATAGTTGAAGGAAGAATGTAGACCCATTTGTCAGGCACATCAAAATAGTGCAGCTTTTTCTTCCGGATGTAATCGCGCACTCTCTTGGCTCCTTTGCAACGATTCGCAAGCCAGTACCAAGCAGGCTTTCCCTTTTTCAAACGCGTTTCACTATCCAGGTTAAGCTTCATTACATAGCCGGGCAATAGCGGATGAGAGACCACTTTAATGTAGCTTGTTTCCTGGCTGAAGAGGATCACAAATCCGGCATCAAGAAGCGCCTGTTCATCCCTAACTGCGCGGGTTGTAAAAAATATCGTATCCAAAACAGCTTTTGCGGGATGGTCAACAGGAAGTAGATATTTTTTGATGCTGTCTCGAAGTTCATGATCCAGATAAGGATTCGACTTAAAATCGGGATAGTCATTTTTCGCAACCGCCTGTCCGGGGATGGCGGCAAATAAACAAAACAAAAGAAGGAAGCGTAAGATATTCATTCTCAAAATTTTATGGGAAATGGTATTTAATTTGCATGTCATTTTTTTACCCCTTGAGAGAGATGGGGCTTGCCTTTCTCGACCTTCTTTTTCCACGCTGCTGCCTGAACTGCACGCAACGACTTCCGGAGGATTTGCATCTGCTGTGCACATCATGCCTTCAAACGTTGATTGCGACAAATCCTGAAGAGCATTGTCGACACTGTTTCCGCCTACTGGATGATTCCATCTGCACTAAATGCCTTAAATACCCCTCTCCCTTTTTTAGAGCGCAAGCGCCCTTCATTACAGGGGACTGCACGCAAGCTCTTGCAAACAAGCTTATTTCCGATTCGGGCACCTTTTTAAAAGACTCTCTCGCTGCATTCATCACGATGCAAATCACGGAGACGCAGTTTCCTCTTCCGGAACTACTCGTTCCCTTTCCCTCAAAAGGCTCTTTCAAGCTGACCCAGGCACTCTCTTCCCAACTCAATATCCCCTACCTGAATTGTCTCGAACTACAAATGACCTCTAAAATCAATCTTAAACAAAATATGGTACAGCTACTGACCGAAAAACAAGTGACGCTCATTTCCTTAGGAATCGAAGGACTTCAAAATATCGAACAAGCAGGGTTTGAACTGGCAGCTGCCTACCCTAGATCCATTTCTGCTCTACACTTTCAGATTCCAACTTATTGACGAAGGGGAAGAGTCACCTTAAAAGTGGACCCGACACCAAGCTCAGATTCTACCGAAATAGCCCCTCGATGCTTTTTAATCACAGTTTCGACGATCGAAAGGCCCAGCCCTGATCCTCCCACCTTGCGGGAGCGCGCCTTATCTACTCTGTAAAATCTTTCGAAAATCCGACTGATATCTTCTTTCGGAATCCCAATCCCCTTATCACTTACGCTCACCTTGAGCTCATTCCCTACCACTTCAAGTATAAAGGAGACGTGTGCAGGCTTATTGGAGTATTTCACGGCGTTGGTTAAAAGGTTGATAAAAGCCATCTCAATCAGATCGGCATCGGCAACTATTTCAATTTTTTCAGGGCGGGCCACAACTTCAATTTCTGCTTCGGGAAACATCTCTAGCACCATCTGCTTCAACTTGTGCACAAGGGCTGCTGCATCAAATTTTGAAAGGCGCGATTCACGAACATTCTCAAGGTCAGCCATAGCTAAGAGATCTCTTACAAGAGTCGCCATCCTTTCACAGTTCTTTACTATCTTTTCCGTTGCCTCTACGGTGATATTGCGGGGCAGATCCGGATTATCATGAAGAGTTTCGGCAAACCCCCTGATAATCGTTATAGGGGTCTTGAGTTCATGTGAGGCATTTGCAATAAAATCCTTCCCCATCTCCAAAAGCCTGTACTGATCCGTCTTATCCTGCATAATTAACAGAGCCCCGCGATTATCCCTTTTTGGGGCGGCAATCAAGTCGACAAAGGCACGCAATCCTGCACGGTCAATCTGAATTGTCTCAAGAAGTGGTTTTTGCTCTTCTTGGCAATTAATGAGCAATTCAACGGCATTCTTTTGGCCGATCTCATCAAAACATCTGTTGAGGATCTCTTCCTTTTTTAAACCCAAAAACTTCAAGGCTGCATCGTTAATATATCTGACGACTCTGTCCTTATTTACCGCAATTACCCCTTCGACAAGTGATTCAAGAACCACTTCCTTCTCGTTTCTTTCATCACGCAAAGAGAAAATCTGCCGTTCAAGTCTCTCTGAAAGTGAAACAAGCGTAGTAGCCAAAATGCCTGCATCACCTTGTGTTTTTGCAGCAATCTCGCGCAAGTCCTTTAAAGGGTTGACCTCTCCCTCGCGATACATCGAAACCGTTGTGATAATGGCCTGAATGGGTTTTGTTAAATTGTGAATGATAACCCAAGTCATGAAACTAAATAGCACCAATACGATACTCGACAAAATGATGAATCCTGCCTCAAAGTCGGCAATCAACTCCTTCACATATCTGTATGGAAATGCTGTCCGCATCACATACGTCTTGCCATGAAACTCAAATGCCACTGCTGTATAGGCAAATTTTTGCGAAAGTAAATCTGAGTAGTCTTCGCTATATCCGGTACCATATTTTAACGCCTCCAACACCTCAGGGTGATCGACGATATGCTCCTGGCTGAATTTTGGCCCCAAAAGACGCTTTGTATGAGAATCATACAACACCTTTTTTTCATCCGTAATGACGCTGATCCTAAAAAAGATTAAAGGCTTTAATTCCTTTAAACGGCGCAGCATCATCTCGTTGTTAGAAGCTGTTTTAATTCTCTCAATTAACTCCAGGGCTCTATTTTCCATTGCTTTTTCTACAATTCTGCCCACAATTAAAGAGGCAAAAGGAGACATTAGCCCCAAAAAGACGAGAAAGACAGCAACGTAGCTTAAGAATATTTTTTGACGGAATGACAACATAACGGTCTCTTGGTAATTGATTCAGCGCAGGTATCGGTGACGATCAGCGTATCTTCGAGGCGCACCCCTCCCAATTCGGAAATGTAAATTCCAGGTTCAATGGTAATAACCATCCCCGGCTTAAGAAGCGTGGTTTCATTTTCCTTATTTCTTCGAATCGTAGGAAATTCGTGCACATCGAGGCCAATGCCATGCCCCAAGCTGTGAGAAAAGTGATCGCCATATCCTTTGGAAGCGATGAATAAACGCGCAGCGTCATCCAGCTCTGCCACAGAAATGCCCGGTTTAACTAAAGACACAGCTCTTTCATGAGCTTCTTTTACGATTTGAAATATTTCGTCCATTTTTTCAGATAATTTACCCAAAACAGCCATCCTCGTCATGTCAGAATGGTAATGGTTGAGTGTCACTCCAATATCGATCAACACGGGTTGATTTTCTTTTAAAACGGCTGATCCTGCCCTGTAGTGAGGCATAGAGCTATTCGCTCCAAAAGCGATGATAGGTTCAAAGGCAACGCCCTTTGCTCCTCGCTTCCTCCAAAAGGTCTCTAACTCAAAAGCGACTTCATCTTCCCGGATTCCGGGACGCAAAATCTCTACAACAAAGTCAAAGCCTTGAGAACCTAATTCTGCCGCCTCTTTTAGAAGTGCAATCTCCTTCTCATCCTTGATAGATCTAAGTGGTGCAGTAAGGCCTTTTACAGGCACAACATCAACGCCCAATTTTTGAAGGTCGAGATAAGCCTGCACTGAGGTCTTTTCGCTATCGACTTCAATCGCCTTCTGTTGCAGCGCCCAGCGCTTAAACAGATCCGCGGAATCTAATTTCACAGGAATGGGAGAAATCCTTGTGGCTGATTCAAAATAGCGTCCATCGACAAAAAGCTCTACACCCTCTTGAGAAACCAACAATTTACCCGCAGAAAGATCCAGTCCTGTAAAGTAGTATAGATCGATCGGATTGGTGATCAAAAGGGATGAATCTTTTGCACGCTTTTTTAGACAGTCGATTCGCTTCACTTAAAACACCTCGCTAGTGATTCTACCGGGATCCAGGCATAGAGAGACTTACCTTGAGGAGAACGTGTGGGTTCTTCACACTTTGCCAAGTCTTGCAATAGTCTCTGAGACTCATAGAGAGAGAGTTTTTTTGCGTTGACTGCTTCTTTGCTGAAACGAAAGTGGCCGGGCTTCTCTAAGTACTCTCTCAAAGATCTTTCGGGATCCTTTAGCGCCCACACTGGAGCTGCCATCAATCTCACCACTCCCCTTGTTCTCTCTAAGGTAAAGCCTAGCTTTTGCACTTTGGGGAAAATCGCTTCCAGCTCCTTTTCTTGCTCAGGAGTAAGCTCTAAAACGACAGGTTCCAAAAGTGCTTGCCCATCGCCTTTTTCCGAGGGAGCCGCTTTTTCATACAGAATTCTAGCCTCTGCCCCTCTTTGGTCCAATAGACAAACTCCATCCCCTTCATTACCTTCAGGGGATCTTTCAAGGAGAATGTATCCCGGAATTGAGCCGATAATGGAAGGTAAAGGAGTGCTTGCAGAGTATAGGGGAAATTCTTGCGCTTCGTAAACTGCATTTGGAAAAGTAGGAGCTGGCGTGTAAAATATAGGTGCCGCCTTCGGGAGCTCAACAGGAGAAAATCTGGCGGCAAGTGTCTGCTTGATGCCTCTTCGGATTTTTTCCTTTAATTCGCTTTCAAACCGAAACCGCACTTCGCGCTTTTGAGGGTGGACATTCACATCAAATTCTTCCCCTGAAAGCTCCATATGCAGAAAAAACAGAGGGAACCTTGCTTCAGGCAGCGCCGTTCCATATCCTTGTGTAATAGCTTGCGATATTTGCCACGATTGAATAGGCCTTTTATTCAGATAGAGATAATGTCCTGTTCTTGTATGTCTGTGCAAGTCCGGCTTCGAGATCAGCCCTTCAAGCACTATTCCTTCTTCTCGGAAGTTCACCTCAATCCAGTCGCTCTCTTTCTGGTCAAAAAGTGCTGATCCCCGTTTTTTCAGCTTATCGGACAATGAGCCCTCCAAAAGCCTAGGTACATCGATCCACTTTTCCCCCTCTACTATGAGGGAAAATCCAACTTCTGGCCTTGCCTGAGCCATCTCCTGAATGATTTTTTGGATCTCCTGATGATCCTGGCGAGGAGATTTCAAGAATTTTCTTCGGGCAGGAATGTTATAAAAGAGATCGCATACCTCAATAGAGGTGCCCTTTTCGCAAGGGATTAAAGTGTGCTCTTTGACAGAGCCCCCTTCAATGGCTAAAAAACTACCCTGAGGCTCACTTTCAAAGCGTGTTTTTACGTTGATTTTTGCGACCGCAGCGATAGAAGCAAGCGCTTCGCCTCGGAAGCCCATTGTGTCGAGAGTCTCGAGGTCTGAGATTGCATTTAGCTTTGACGTCGCATGCAGCTCAAATGAAGCTAATGCATCTTCAAACCCCATTCCGCATCCATCATCAACCACACGGATCAACTGGCGACCGCCTCCTTTTACCTCCACGCGGATTCTGGAGGCGCCGGCATCCAAAGAGTTATCCAAAAGCTCTTTGACTACAGATGACGGCTGGACAATCACTTCGCCTGCAGCAATCTGGCTGACTGTAAGAGAATCTAACTTCTTAATTTTCATCGGTATTGGCATAATGATACTAGAATTCTCTCAATAGCCACAACCGCAATTAACTATACATTCCTTTAGGAGGAGGTGTTTCAGGTGGTAAATAAATCATCCCATTTTCCTGCAACCTTTCCAAAATCTCCTGAATTCTTCTAATTTGCTCCTGTAATTGCTGACACCTTTCTGTTAATTCCCTTTGCAGAACTCTTACCTCGTCAATAGAAATAGGATTAATGCTCATAAGCCTCCCTTGCATTTCAGGAAAAAATGAATGTATGCAAATTAGGTACAAGGACTGAAATGCCCTACTATTCCACAAAATGCTTTTTGCATTTCTTTGTCAAATCGCTATCCAAAAAAATTTGCGGACCCCTATGCTGCTTTGGAAAATAGGACATTCACATGATGACAAAATTGTTAATTTGCCTTCTAACAACGGTCAGCCTACTTGGCGAAATTGTGGAAATCAAAAACTTCCATGAAATTTCGAATCACATACAAGAGAATACACTTCTAATCTATGACATTGACAACACTTTGATAGAACTCAACCAGCTTTTAGGCTGCGACCAATGGTTTAATTATAAACTAAAGAAACATCAAAAAGCGGGCATGGAGTTCCAACGCGCTTTGGAAACAACTCTCAATGAATGGGAAGCGATCCAACATTTAACCTCTTGCAGGCCGGTAGAACCATCAACACCCTATATCGTTGCGGATGCCCAGGAAAGATTCCAGTCAATCTGCCTGACATCGCGCGGCTTGGCCCTTGCAAGCAGGACCATTCAACTGCTAAAAGAAGCGGGATTTGATCTATCAAAAAATTCAATTACCGATAGTGAAATCCATTTTATGTGCCAAAATGAGGGGATCCTGTTTCGAAAGGGAATTCTCTTCACCGCCGGTAGAGACAAAGGAGAGTCTTTAAAGAAATTGCTTCAAGCATGCGATTTCGTCCCTGAAAGAGTTCTCTTTGTCGATGACAAACAGAACCAGCTGCTTTCCGTAGAGAGATTTTGCGAAGAAGCACATATTCCTTTCGTTGGGCTAAGATATGGATTTTTGGACGAAAAAGTCGCCAATTTTGACGAGGAAGTAGCAGAGATTCAATGGGCTCACTTTGGAAAGATTCTCTCAGATGAGGAGGCGAAAGAGACAAAAATCCCCTAAAACGGGGATAATGTCTTCATGCCGATTCATAGTCACGCCGTCGAGATTGTCCAAAAGTTAGTACGCGCAGGTCACCAAGCCTTCTTTGCAGGAGGCTGGGTCCGCGATTACTTGATGAACCACCCTTCAGACGACATCGATATCGCAACAAGCGCCTCACCGGAAGAGATCCTCGATCTTTTTCCCAATACGATTCTTGTAGGCATTCAATTTGGCGTCATCATCGTTTCAATAGAAGGCCATCAGTATGAAGTGGCCACTTTCCGCAAGGACATCGATTACCAAAATGGCCGAAAACCGGAAAAAATCGAGAGAGCAAGTGCTGAAGAGGATGCATTACGGCGCGATTTCACAATCAATGGGATGTTTTTCGACCCAATTGATGAGAAGCTCTACGACTACGTGGGCGGAAAGAAAGATCTTGAAATGGGAGTGATCCGCGCGATCGGGAACCCCGATGAAAGATTCTTTGAAGACCGCCTGAGGATGATCCGAGCCATCCGCTTTGCTGCCCGCTTCAACTTCCATATCGATCTGGAGACGCAATCCGCAATCACTTCAAATGCTGAAACACTCTTTCCGGCAGTAGCCATGGAGAGAATATGGCAAGAATTTTCAAAAATGAGCGCTTATCCCCATTTCGATAGGGCCCTCATCGAACTGCACCGCTTTAATCTTCTTCAAACAATCTTTCCGGACCTAAAATGGAGAAAGCTTAAAGATCTGGAACTCCATGTTTTACCTATTAGCCGCTACCCCTTAGGCACGCCTACGGCCTTTTTTCTCCTCGAACTTTTTCCCGAAGCGAGCGAAGAGGAGCTTTTAGGTTTAGGCAAATACCTCAAGGCTCCCAACAAAGATTTCGAGATTCTGGGGTTCTACTTAAGGCATGCCCCCTTTTCCCTATCGCAAAAAGATTCACATCTCACAAGATTTTATGCGCATCCCTTCCATGAAAATTGCCTTCAGGTCTATGCCTCAAGACTTCCCGACGCGGAACAATTTCTCAGCGACCATCGCACTAATAAAGAACGCTTAAAAGACCACATCAATAGAATAGTTGCAAAAAGACCGGTCATCTCCTCCCAATTTTTAATGCTGCATGGCGTTAGGCCGGGCATTCAGATGGGATCTCTTCTCAAAAAAGCAGAGGAGCTTTCCATCGACCTCAACATCGGAGACCCCAAGGCGCTCTATGCTAAACTTATGGAACAACAATGAGGATCGAAAGCCTTCACAATCCACGCGTTCAGGAGCTTCTTAAGCTAAAAACGGACAAAAGCTTCCGACACGAAAAGAATAAAATTTTTGTAGAGGGCAAAAAGCTGATCGAAGAGATCCCCTCCTCTTTTTCAGGGACGCTTTATTTAGTCGAAGATGTGCCCCTTCACCCCGATTGGCATAGGGTATTTATCTCAGAAAAAGTCGCTGAAAAGCTGAGCGATACGCCTCATCCGGAGGGCATCTTCGCAGAAATAGCCCATCCCCAAGAGTCTGAATTGCTTGAAATGCCCCTTCTCGTGCTTGATGGCGTTTCAGATCCAGGCAACCTCGGCACGCTATTGAGGACTGCTTGCGCCTTTGGCTTTAAAGGCGTCTATTTCCTGCCGGGCTGCTGCGACCCCTTTAACCCGAAAGTGCTTCGTTCCTCTAAAGGGGCTCTTTTCAAGCTTGCTTATCGCACCGGATCGCTTGAAATGTTGACCAAATTTGCCGAAAAAAATGGAGCTCAAATGGTTGCAGGAGACTTAAGCGGCGATCGCCCGGAATGCATCGAAGGAAATCGCTTTATGTTATTCTTGGGAAATGAAGGATTGGGGCTTTCTCCTGCAGCAAAAAAGCTTGTCCGCAGGATCTCAATTCCCATGCCGGGCGAAATGGAATCTTTGAATGTGGGGGTTGCCGGGGGCATTTTAATGTATTTATTGACGGCAAAACGATGAGCGAAGAGCATGAACATCTCTACCGGGAAAGCAGTAAGGCAAATAGGCAACAGCGTAAGTACCTGCAAGCAAAAGACCGCTCCAAGTATAAAAAGACTGATCTAGCCAAATGGGAAGCGCAGCGCAAAAGCGAACGAGAAAGGGGAGAGGAGCTCACCTCTTTGCCCCTGGGAAGAGTTCTTTCTATTACGCCACAAGGCTTTACAGTTGATTTTGAGAATGCTCTTTACACCTGCACTTTGCGGGGCCTCCTCAAGAAAGAGCGCGGTCAAGATAAAAACCTCGTAGCAACAGGCGACTTCGTTCGCTTTGTCCCCGCTCAAGACTTTGAAGGGCAAATCTATTCCGTTGAGCCAAGGCGCTCTGTCCTGGCCCGCGCAGATAATCTTTCCCGCAAAAAAATGCAGTTGATCGCTGCCAACATCGATCAGGTGTTGATCACACTCTCCGTTGTCAATCCACCTCTCAAACCCTTTTTGGCAGACCGCTATATCATCGCGGCGGAAAAAGGGGGAATGCGCCCCATCATCCTCATCAATAAAGTCGATCTTCTTAATGGGCCTCCAAGCGATGAGCTCTTGCAGGAACAGATGCTCTACGAAGAATTTCTACGCGGATATCTTCCTAGCCAAATTCCCATCCTTTCTGTCAGCTCCTTTTCGGGAGAGGGCATAGAGGAACTCAAAAAAATAATGAAAGACAAAGCCTCAGTCTTTTCGGGCCAGTCAGGAGTTGGAAAATCCTCCTTGATCAATGCCATGACGGAATTTGAATTAAAAGTCGGCGGCATTGTTGAGAAAACACGCAAAGGCTCTCATACTACAACTACAGCCCAACTTTTACCTCTTCCCTTTGGAGGCTTCTGCATCGACACCCCCGGAATTAAAAGCTTTGGCGTATGGAATCTCGATAGGGATGAGATCGAATCCTACTTTGAAGAGATCCACTCGACAGGGTCTGACTGCAAATATCCCGACTGCAGCCACTGGGATGAAACCCCTTGCGCCGTTAAAGAAGCTGTAGAAAGTGGAAAGATCTCTCCATTGCGCTACGAATCCTACCTCAATCTGATTCAAACACTCGAAGGCGGCGGCCACATCCGTCGTTAATAATCAGCTTATAGCGCCTGCATCACTCTCTTTTCGGGAAGGACTTTACACTCAATTTTCTTAGTTTCTCCGGGCTTCACTTCAATGCTTAAGTCATTAAGACTTAAATAATGCAATGATGGAATTCTCTCATTATCGATATAAAGCCTCCAAGAGCCGGGCCTAAGTTTTGCAAACTTAAAGCGCCCATTAGAGTCTGTAAGAGTGGTGTAGATCTCTTTCCCATGCTCCAAGTCAATGACGACGCGCACAGAGGAGAGACCCCCTAAATCCAATAATTGCGACTCTTCGGAAAAATAGCTCTCTTCACTAAATCCAAAAAGCGTAAGTCCGCCTTCTATAACAGCAGATGGGGTGCACTCCAGCGTGATCTCATTGCCCTTTCCTTTGCATATCTGAATTTCACCCGGCACAGGGTTCTTTGCAGTGAGTTGAGAGGGAAGATAGTCTGTTTTAATGGTCTGAGTGCCTACAGAAGTTCTAGGAAAGCAAAATTTTCCTTGGCCATCGCTTCGCGTTTGCTTGCCATTTAAGTTAACAATTGCGTTTGGAACGGGGCATTGATTCCATGTATCCAAAACAACGCCATTAAGGTCTCCTCGATCTCCCTTTTCAAACAGCTTCAACCCAAATGGAATCGAATAGGAAACCAGAAAATAGGAATCGCTTGGATAGTGATGCTTATAATAAAATCGCTGCAGGGAGACATCTACAGAATGATGGTTATAAAACTCGTGATGCCAATTAAATGAGAGTTGGGATAGCTGATAGTCGGAATGGCGATGCCTTACATGCTGCGCTAAAATATCGATCCAGGAGCATTGCTGATAGCGGAATCGCAGAGACCCTCCTAAAGTTGTCCTCCAGGGCAATACATCAAAATAATCGATATGACCGCCCTCATAAAAGCAGGAAGCAAATAACCGGTCTGTCAATTCTCGGCCTAAGTAAATATAGTAACGCTGCAAACAATGGGTCGTTTTTCCAGTTAAATAATCCTTTTGTTGTCCAAGAGAAATGGCGGAATTAAAGGTATACCCTCCCTGTACGACAAGAAAATTGGCGCCAATCCATTTTTGATCAAAATTGTACTCCTCTACAGCACCCACCTCATGCGCCTTTAACGCCATGCCATTTAAAGCAAAGGTCATCCCGTTAAAAAAATTGTAAGTCAAGGTCATATTGCCTTGTTTTTGCCTTGGAGAGTAGGTCATCGCATCATCCGGATCTTGTGAAGCAAAATTTTGCCTGAGAGATGTATAGCTCAAATTCGCTCTCAAAGCAGGTGTCGAAACGGGAAAGTCGACCGTAGAAGAGAAGAGATTCATCGCTTGGTAATACCCTAAGAAATCGTAACCCGCATACACCTTTTCGCAATCGAACCACGCATCGTTCAATACCCTCCCTCTCACTTCGCCGCGCAGCCCGCATGTATCGTGGCTGCTATTTAAAAAGTTATTTCCAACTTCCACCTCCAAAACTACATCCCTAGAGAATTCGATCTCTGAGTCGACCGTAACAATGTTTGAGGTAGGGTTATCCTCTAAAATCTTATGCAAATAGTTGCCTGAAACTGACATCCAGCTGGTCGGCGAATATTCGACGTATGCGCAACTCTCTAGAGGGTCATAGTCATTTGAAAAGGTATTTTGGGTATAATGAGCGCCAAAAGAGACCTCTCCGCTATATAGATCAAACCCTGCCCCTCGACCATAACGATAATACTGTGTAAGAGGGGTCAACGAATAGGAGGTATCTCCAAGCGTTAAGTTCCATGTAGGGTCGCTTAAATTCAGATAAAGCCTCTGATCGACGCTGTAGATGACATTGCGGCTTCTCGTAGGAAGCCTAAAGCAGTAATCGATGATTCTACCCTTTTCTTCATCGTAAACACCACACCCTGAAACTTCTACGACCCCAACTGCTGTTGAATTTTCCCCAAGGGCATACCAGCGCATTCTGGAAGGAATTCGCATGAAAGGGTCATCTTCACTGTATGAAGGAGAAACAAGGTCAAAGCTATACGAGACTTGATACAGCTGCTGATCTGTTCCCTCTTTAAATATTTTGAAGAGAACAAACTGCTTTTCTTCGTCTGCTGAAGCCCCAATATCTACTTCAAAACGCACACGAACGGATTCGTGAGCATCTATCGTTAAAACACTCTTCTCAATGCTGCAAGGACAAATAGGATCTGTTGCAACTTGGATCTCAATGGCGATGGGAGAGTTGCTGCGGTTTTCGCAAAGAAGACAGGAGTCCTCCTCTTCAAGTATAACAGAGGCTATAAACTCAAATACAGAACATATCGATATCTTCATCTCATGCAAAACAGAAGTACCTGCCCCTTTCAATTCAGCAACTATCGTGTATTCGCCTGCGACAGCTTTTGAAGATACTTTTAATCCTACAATTTGAAAAGAGTCCTCTCCGGGTTCCAAAGCGATCGGATCATTGGAAAATTGCACCAATTGCCAGCCCTGAGGCACTTTAATATTAAGTTGGTAATTTTGCACTTCATCTGTCCCGTTGTGAATCACGACAGGCAGATACACCATCTCATTTGGAGATGCCGAAAGCTCACCTTCTGAGAATATAAGCTCTTGACACACCTCTTCACAGGGAATTTCAATCGGCTCTTCTACAACGATAAATCCTTCATCTTGGGAATACAAATTGACGTCTGTTTCAGAAAATATTCTGTAAAGAAACCGGTAACGCCCGGGAGAAACCCTCTCATCCACTTTAAAGCGCATCAGCTGATTGTACGTTTGGAAGGGGTTTAAATGGGTATATCTGTCGTTTGAATCAAGCGGTGTGATTCCTGGAGGCAGATCAAATTCATTGACCAGAACCAGGCATCGATGAGACAAATTCATCACCTGAACTGGCACCTCGACAAGAGAGCCTGCAGCCACAGGAGTGAGTCTATCCATGACATAGACTCTCGGCTGTTCTACTTCTGCAAAAAGAGTTGAAATCAGGAATAGTCCTAGTGCAAAAGCACTTCTAAAACGCATCAGAACTCAATTTCGAACTTATCACCAAATAGATGTTTATCGCCATTGTCAAGCACGAGGAACGCTTTGTACTTTCCCTTTTCCAACCCTTCGGCTTCGAGAAGATATCTTTGTGAACTGCCGGGATAAAGACGTTCAGGTTGCCCCTCAAGCGTTTTCGCTAGCTTGCCCTGCTGAGAATAAAGCTTCACGGTGAGTTTAGGATTTAGGAAAAGAGTACCAAGGTTAGATACATCGACTTCCAGATATTTTTTTTCTGCCAAAGTGGTCAGTTTTTTGTCTAAAATCTTTAATTTTGCCTGCCCTTCAGAGACATTTGTGACAATATGATAAGCAAATCTCACCTTCACATTTAATTGGATGCCCGATTTGACATCCTCCATGCTTTGGATGAAATCTGTGGGCTCAATGAGCAGAACGGTAAAATAACTACCTTCTAAAGAGGGCTCTGAAGGGGCCTTAAGCGCGATATGAAGCTCACCCTTCTCTTTAGGGGCCAATTTCATTCTCTCTTCGTTCAATGTAATCCATGAAGCATTGCTTCTGGGAGTTGTCCCAGGAGGTAAAAAATGAGTCTCGCCTTCATGGTTTGTGCTGTAATCTGATAACTTAAACTCAACAAGCTCAGGAGTATCTTTATCATTCGTCAATTGAATGGTGATCTCTTTCTCTTCTGAAGGAGCAAGGGACACCACCGAAGACAGATCACTGACAATCAATGCTTCTGCATAGAAAATGACAAAAAAAATCAGCAAAAAAAACTTGAACATCTTTTAAACCTCAAAACATGTAAAATAAAATATTTATTACTGAATTGTCAATGTAAGAGTTTTTGTCGCATTTGAGACTTTAGCAGCTTGTGATGTGGCAGAAAGTTCATAGGTAACTGTTAACCCACTCACGGACGTTGCATTTGGTATTCCTGACACCAAAGTCTGATTCGTCTTCGTCATCGTAACCAATCCTGCAGAAGTTGCTCTTGATGGAGCTGCAAGTTGCACCTTAAGAGTAACACCTGTCGGCATCGCCGAATTAATTTTTCCTAAAACAGAGACATTAGATGCAGTCGTCGTCACTCCGTAGGTCGTAGAATTGTTTTGAACTGCAGTCGGCGGTTGACCTGCCACAGCAGTCGTTATTGACAGTCCTGACGGGTTTCCGGAAATAGTAATACTGTTTACCCCCATCAACTGATTGAATAGAAATAAACTAACACAAAATAAGCTCTTTAACATTTCAAGGTCCAATTGTATAGGTAATGACACTCGACATCGTCAAAGGAGGGAGAGTCGCATCAGCGGTAAACAGGTATGAAATGGCCAACCCCCCCTCTGCAGTTTGAGAAATTCCGGAAACGAGTCGATTATTAGCTGTGCATAAAGGTACATATCCCCAAGAGGAGCATCCGCAAGGCGGCGCTAAATGCACTTGCAATTCAATGCCAGGAGGTAAAGCTTTATCTAACGCAGCATAGATCGATCGACTATTGCAATTTGTAGTGACAGCATAGCTTGTTGAGATATCGAAAGCAAAAGATAAAGGATCTCCAGCCTCTTTAGGCCTTAAAATAAAGGGAGGAGGGCTTCCGGAAATGGCAATCGCATCAAGACAGACAACATTAATGCCAATGTCGACGGTCGCCGTTACGGCGCCCTGTAGATCCATAAATGGGCCTGAGAGAAAAGCTAGTACAAAAGCATTCGAAAGAAGTTTTAAAAATTTCATCATTTAAGGCGCTACGGTATATGTCACAGTCACCTGTTGTGCGCTAGGTCCGGCAGCAACAGACGTCATCAACAAATATGTAATCGGCAAATTTTTTGCAGACACATTTGCAATACCTGTCACCAAGGGGGTGGGCTGGTCTGAAAGAGCCACTGCTCCTAAAGATTGCGCACCTTCAGGGGCTGTTAAAATCGCTGAAAGAACAGGTCCTGAAAGAAGCGGTGAATAGGAGCCATAAATTTTTCTCGCCACCCCGTTTGAAGTGATTGAATAAGTGCTTGAGCTATCTGAGGCAACCACTGGCTGACTGCCTGCTGTTGCAGAATTCACAATGAGCGTGATAGTGCTATTGGAAAAAGAAAGAAGATCCACATTCCCTATTGAATAAGTGACAATTGCGGTTGCAGTGGAACAGGAATACAAATCAATAGTACAGCTTAGCAAAGCTGCAAATGCGAGAAATAGCACTCTCCACTTTCCCATAAATCAGGGTCCTATTGTATAGGTCACCGTATTTGTTGCCGCTGTCACCTGTGCTGCAGCTGTTGTTGCTGCAAGAGTATAAGTTACGGACAAACTCCCCTGATTAAGGTTTGCAATCCCTGTCACAAGAGAAGCTGCCACGGTGGATAATGATACACTTCCCGCAGAGGTAGCTCCAGTGGGCGCTGCCAGATTCACGGAAAGAGTTACACCTGTGGGCATATTTGTCGCCAAAGAACCTGTAATTTTTCGCGCTGTGTTATTAGTCGTCACCGCATATGTCGTCGTGGCATCTGTAGCGCTTGTCGGCGCACTTCCTGCAGTGGCAGAAGTCACATTCAAAGGCCCAGGATTACCGGAAACGCTAATCGCATCGATTGAACCAACTGTATAGGTCACTGTTGCAGTCGCTGTAGTAGCGGCAAATACAGCAGAAGGCACAAAGAATAAAAACAAAAATAGGATGAGTCGCATGAGATAATTTCTCCTTGAAACTATCTCATACACTATTCATTGAATTTTCTCAAGGCTCAATCACTGATTGCGTTCAAAACTCGCTTCCGCTCCCCTTTAAGGGGTGCAGATGAGGATTTCCGTACGGATTCACAACCTCTGTTTACAACGTACGCTTTTTATCAACAAGATCTCTAACGCAACACTATTCACAAGGAATAACGCGAAGGAGGCAACGAAAATGATGTTTGCCGCACGGTTGTCATCCCAGAATTTTTGCAAACTAGTTCCTCTAGGTTTTGATCCAAGGAAAATTAAACTAGAAATAAAGCAAACCGATGAAACAATAAGCATTCCTACACAGAACTTAAACGGCGTCATGGAGAAGTGTCGGCCCCTCCAGCAAATTGATCGGTTAGAGCCATCAAGTGAAGTCTCTTTTGAGGCCGGCTTGTTTAAACCCCTGGTTTGGTTGGAATCACGGATTAATGGTTCTAGGGCTTCCTCGAGCATATTTACCTTATATTTTTAAGAAAACTACAGCCTTGTTTATATGATGTCAAGAAGCCTTAGCTGGTCACGCGTGCCGTTCGCCTTTGTGAAGGTGAGCAAATGGCGATACTGCTCTTGGGTAAGGTTTTCAATCCATGTCGAAAGCAGTTCTCTTTCAGATTCTGAGAATTTGGAATAGCCAAGAAGCCACTTCATTTGAACGATCTTTATCTCTTCAGTCGTTACGCAACCGGACTCCCCTCTGTGCCCTAAAATTACATAACCTTGAGGATGTGTCTCTCCGGGCACTAACGCAATAAATGTCGCATCTTCTGCTTCCCTAAATCCCAAGGAAAAGTCTCTTTGAGAGAGCAGCATCAGCTGTCCATTCTGTAAAATAAGCGTTCCCAAAGGAGTGCCATTCCTCTGAGCGACTTGGTTTAACATGAATGCCATATGCTTGGAAACATAGAGATCAGCAGAAAAACCGCATTGTTTGAGTTCATTCTGCAGTTTTGGAGAGGAGGCGCGAGCGTAATTAAGCCCTTGAAATGCAGACAGCATTCCTTCCTGATCATACTCAAATTTCTCTTGTGCAATCCTGGCCTTAACCCGGCCGACCTGTAGCTGCTGCTGCTGCACTTGTGCTAAAGTCAGCTGTTGTTGCTGCACTTGCTGCTGCTCCTGAACAACAGCCACTGTATTTTCCATCCCGGTTGCAGCGCTTGAGAAAGTTTCTGGCTGGCGCATCTGATGTAAAGGCAAAGTGGCCATTAACCGCTTCCTTTCTTCATGAAGAGACCTGACTACCTCTTCGATTTTAGGCTGAAATGGATGGTCTTTAGGCATCTGAGAAGCGATTGTCTTCAATTGATTGTCAAAGGTTTGGAATAACTCTGTCAGCTTCTCTTGAAGGGTTAGCTCCCTCGTTTTTTCAAAATCAGCGAGAAGATTAGTCATCTTTTCCGGAAGGATCTGCCTTTCTACAGCCTTGTAAAATTGCCTGAAATGATCCGCTTCATGATTTCTCTGCTGCTCATTTTTCCAGAAGTCACCGCGGTCCAGAGCGTCGTTAACTGAATAGAGGCAATTCTTCACTCCTCTGGTTAGATGAAGCGTCAACGATTGAATGAATGCCTGATGGTGAAGGGCTCTCTCTTCATAGATAGAGCGCGTTTTAATATCGTTATAGAGATCTGTCCATGCAATCTCGCGCTTGTCAGAAGAGATACGCTCTCTTACCGACTGAGGCACCAAAAATTGGACGGTGTGCTTCTCACCTAAACCTCTCATGCGAGCAACAGCCTGTTGGAAGGACTCGCGAGATGTCGTGGGGCCCGTGACCACCAAGCCATAGCCAGGAGGGATGACAAAGTCCGTTCCTCGCGTATCGGGAGGGCCGAAGTAGAACAGCACCTGCCTTTTAAACTTTGGATCGCGCAAATGGCGATTCAATTCCTCTTTTGTCACAGCAGTGATGTCGCCAGGTTTGCTCATGAGACAGATTTTGCGGGAGAGGCGCGAGTCTGCGCATTCCGGGTGGATGAAAACGATCGTTCTTTTATGCCCCTTAGAAGCAAAATGATTAGCAACTCCCAGGGCATCCACGCCTTTCAGAGAAGCGCCTTCATTGATGATCGCCTTGCAAGTATGATCCGTAAGACGCTCTGCCATCTTATCGAGCAGCGCTTCTTCAGAAGCGCTGTCTACGGTCTGCGGAGAACCTGCTCCAATTCTTAGGAGCACCTCTCCCTCAACGGAAGAGCTCTTATCAGTCAGCAATCCATCCGTCGTAACGTCTTGACCTAAAGGCATCAAGTAGCGGTTCAGTGTTCCCGTAACACCTCCAAGCCTTGTGCCAAAGACCACTTCCTGATTTTTAACATTGAACTGTTTCGGAAAGCGGCGGATCAGATTCCTTTCGCGAATGGCGCGATGGAAAAACTTGATCCTTTCTTCATGATTTTCCGGAAGATTGAGATATTCCAAAAGGGAGAGCCCATTCTCCTGCGCTTTTACTGCCAGTGCTGCATACTCATCTCGATAAGCTTCTGCAAGTTCACTAAGGGCTGCCTTTGTGAAATCGTTATCAGGCAGCTTGACTGCATACTGCAAATAATGATTTGCGATCACGTCGAACTCATCGCCGAAGATGTAGCCGCTCTTCTCCAGCCCCTTCTGTTGAGGACCGACGGTGTAGCCGTTGCTCTCTTTAATGCCCACATCGATGCCTGGATCCTGCTGGAGGCAAGAGATCAAAGAGATCTGAAACAAATGCTTTAAGGCACCTAACACTTTTTTCTCATTTTCGTTATGTATGGCCGGAGGTTCAGCACCAGGCTGCATCAAATACTTAGCATGCAGAGGCGCTACTGCCCTGGCAAGTGCAGGGAGAATCACCTCTTTCAGATCACCAGGTTTTAAGGCTGCCTGCGTCCCTCTGGCTAGTGCATTTTTCAGCCTAATTACATTGGGATCATTCGAAGCATAAAGTGCTGTAAGGATCAGCTCCAGCGCTTCGCAAATGTGCGGGTTGAGCTGTTGTGGAGCTCCTTGAGAAAGGTTGTCCTCTTTCCTTGAATCGAAAATGTCGTCAATCTCATCGCCCAATGTGATCGTTTTAAACCCAAATCGCTCCTCATCGCCATTCAAAAGAGCTCTAATCTTGGTAAGGATATGGATCTGCTTGCGCAGCTCTATAGTCGGCTCCTCCGAAAATTGTGCAGTCAAAAGACCCAATGCTTGCTCAAGCGCCGCCTTGGCGTGGACAGAGGAAACGATATACCCTTTATCCTGCTTGACCTCCAAGAGCCTTAAGTACTGCTCCTGCAAAATGGCAACGCTGATCGGCTGGTTGACCTCGAAACGGAAGTTTACGGCTGCCTGCTCAAATAGCAGCCTTGTGAAGATATCTAAGTCTTCCATGTTCTGGTTAAGAAGCTCTTCCTTGATGAGCAAAACAGGATATTCCCCATTTTCTGCAAGAAGGTTCATCACTATAGGAAGGATCATGGAGGTCTTGCCCGCGCCCATCTTCAACTCGTAGAACTCAGCAGGATTGCGCTCCATTTTCTCGATCAGATCGCGCTGATCTTTTCTTAAGATCCTTTCGCTGCGGTATTCTGCAATCAGATATTTTCTAGTAAAGCGTGGATTGATCAGTTTGCCTGATTCATCGAGATAACGTGTGCGCTCCTTCCCGGAAGCATATACCTTCAAAAGCTCTGAGCTGTAGAGAGTCCATTCTAGCTCCCACTCCTTGTAGTCAACAGATTTTGACTTTGGTTTGACTTTCAGAAGCTGATGCAGCTGGTCTAAGAGCTCGCTACTTCTTGCTCCAAGCTGCTGCGCTTCCGTCTTTGCCAAAAGATAGCTTGTGATCTTCTTTTCAAGCTCCGGATAGTTAAATTCCATTCTTTGGAAGCTGTTCATGAGCTGTTCAAAAATCTCTCCCTCTATCGCAAGCGCAGGATCGTTGATAAGCCTTCGCAGTTTGGAAGGCAGAGCATTCTGCACCCCTTCCGTTTGAAGGAGCGCAAAGATCTCCTTCCTGTATTTTTCAGCTTCCTTTTCTGCCGCCTTCTGCTCTTCCCGATACGCTTCTGAAAACTTTTTAAAGCGCTTAGGCGAAATGGATTTAAACTTTTGCGAGGCATTTAATGTCTGCACCGCCTCATCAAGGCCATCTGCTAAAGACTTATCGTCCACACAAAGCGCATTTTTAAGTCCTGCAACTCTTTCGCCAGGTATTGCTGCATGAAGAGAAGCCTCCTCCCAAAAGGCAAAGAGGCTGGGATCTTCTCTAGATACGGGAACTGTAAAATCACCTGAAGAAAGCTCTCTCTGTTCAACAACTTTTAGACGACTTTCAAGAACGGCCAATCGTTTGGCAAGCTCTACTCCGCGGATCGCTTCCGCAGCGTGGACGCCTAAATCTTTTTCGCCTTTTTGTACAAACTCTTGAAGGCTCATCTCCTCATTGCCCTCAAGAAGAGCCTGAAATTGCTCCTCTCTCTCCCCAAAAAGAGGTGCCTGCCGACCAAATTGATCCCGTTTAACAACGCGTACAGAGGCCTGAAATTGCGATTGCGGTGTATCCACTGCTCTTCCATCGGCTGTGATAGTGTCAGCTACGTTGGCTAAGGAGGCCGTCATGACTCCTAATACAGCATGTAAAGCATCGAGGTTTGCATTGGGTTTATCCCTTACTACTTTTATACCAGCCTTGATAATGCCAAAAATTGTCGAAGGCTGTTTTTTGCGCGATGCGTAAAGGGTCTCAAGATCGATCTTTGCAGCCATCTTTTGCTCATCGGAAAGGCTGCTTAAGGAAAGCAGAGCTCTTCGTGCCATTGCAACCGTGAAAAAGTCTCCTTTAATCGCCTTTTTTACCACTTCTAATGCCTGATCGCCGTCTTCTTCTTCCATGTTGAACTGTTCAATCTTAGTAAAGTCTCCGGAAAGAAGTGCTAAAAATTGCTCCGGAATTTCTTCAAAATCGATTCCTTCTGCAGGTGCAAATAAAATCCGTAGCTTATCGGGTGTGAGTTTATGCTCGATGAGCGCATTCCAGATCTCAAAAAAGTGCTCCTTAAGAAAAGATGAACTTGTCAAATTGGACAAAGCATCCACTTTAAGTCCCTGTTTCGAAGGTTTTTTCATCGAAAGAAAAATATCAGCCATAATCGGAGGCACTAACTCAGAAATCCCTTCCCGAAGAGGCAGTGTCTCTTGAGGCGCCGATCTAAACGCCTCGGGGGCTCTTTTGAATACCGAAAGGCTCTCCCGATGGAGCATCCGAACCTCTCTTAACTCGGAAGCGTTCAGTAAAAGGTCTTCCTCTACCATCTCCTCAGCAACTTTTCCCCTGCCATGAAAAGCGTGAGAAACTCTTTTTTGGTAGGAATCGTACAGCTTGCCGATTGCTTCAGTCCTCTTGACAAACTCCTCCTCATTTCCAGGAACAAGGGAAGGGCTATTCCCCTCCATTCTTTGCAACCTGGAAATCAAAAGGAGCGCCTTGATCTTATAAGCAATCTCTCTTCCTGTTCTCTCAGGACACTTTTCAATCTGAATTCTCGCCCTGTTTAAAAGTTCAAGCTCCTTTGTCGAGGTCAAACGAGCCTTCGCAGCCTTCTCCATGAAATGTTTCGCTTGTTGATACTTGCCTCTTGAGGAGAGAAGAGCACTCATCAAAAGAAGGCTTGCCGGCGAGCCTGCTATTTCGCCTCTATCGTTAATCGTAACCTTTAATGGCTCTGTCTGCTTGGAGTCGACAGGCTTTGTCCAGAGCAGCAGATGGCTTTCACCCTTTTTCCCATCGCGGACCACAATGGCTTGCTGCTCAAGTGAGGGCTCTATGGCTTTCAAAAGAGGACCAAAGGGGGTGTGAAGACCGGAAATTTTCCACTCCATTCCCTTGTAGGGGCCTTCTGAGGAGACAATCCAGCGCCCCTTTTTAACTTCGCTAATCTCTAAATTGGAAGAGAGGATTCTAACTGTGCAGATTGCGCTTAAGCCACCCTTATTAAAGAATAAAAGATCATTTTTTTCAGTAGGGCAGAAGAGCTTTTGCAAAGAAGCTTGTGTTCCAAAAATGGCTGTACGCCCCTTTTTCGTAAGCAGCTTTTGCACCTTCCCGCGCTTGTTAAAAACCACTCGGATCGGATCGGATTCTGACCCATTTAAAATAGCTTGTTTGGAGTCAAGCTGATCTATCCATACGCCCTTTTGATTGAGAATCTGATCGGCTCCTCTTAATCCTCCCCGCTCTAACCTCTTGATCCGCTGCAGTTCAGCTTTCAGCCTAGAGAGACTTGCCTTATAATCGTAGTCGCCAGGAATGGAAAATAGATGCCATCGGTCAGCAATTTTTTTCTTTAACAACAACTGACCCGGATTCAAAATCGCTTCGCACTCATCTCCTGTGCTATTTTTGAATTTATATTTCACAATCCCTGTAGAAATATCGACTTCCTCATCTGCTAAGCCTGAATAGGCTCCAAATGCCTTTTTGAACTGTTCAGAGCTGACCAATTCGTGTGGCAGCTGTTTTTTTGAGGAGTAGGTAGGGTGATTGCGATCGATGATCTGAAGAGTTTGCAAGTTGATCGCGTAATTGCCGCATTCCCAAACCTCAATTCCTAAGTTGGCATTGCGTTTCCATACTCCTCCCAAAACTTGAGGGTAGCGTTCTCTAAGCAATTCATTCAGAAGCTGGTCGTGTTTGTCTACGCCCTCCTCTCTAAGGAAGCGGGGCAGCATCGTGCATTTTACCCAATCATCAATTGTCTGGTAGGTAAAAGGCAGTGTCAGGGCACCGCGAATCATTTCCAAACGCACCTTTAAGGCCATCAGATCGGGGGCTATCTCATCATTGAATGCTATGCTCCCATGGACGTAAACCATCAGATAGGCGCTAATTGCATCGGCTTGCAAATCAACGGGAAGGCTTTTGTCATGCGCAAGGCGCTCAATCCACATAAAACCTGTGAGCTCTTCGCCATTGCATTGAAAGTGAGTATTGAAATGGGGCACGTTGAGTCGATATAACTCCCGCATCCGATCACACACTGTCAACATGAAAAGCGCAGCTCTTACGTCATTTCTATTGATGGCCGCTTGTATCTCATTTTGCATGCTCTTATCAAGTTCTGCTTCAGTTTGAAACACCGTATGTGTTGCACGAGGTTGATGAAACGCGCGCGTAAAAAGAAGTCTACGCACCTCAAGATCACTCAGCTTCTCAGGCGTTTGCATCATCCATTCAAGCACCCTTACTTGTGACATCTGATCGTTGGCATACCAGTCGGCTCCGGTTACATCAATGCAATCCCGTCTCCAGGACTCAAGAGGGGTAGCGTTGGATTCATCGGAAAGATATTCCCCCAGGAGAGCTTCTTCCATAACAGCATAAACTTTTAGAGGAGACCCTTTGGGAACTGGAATGGGTTGTGAGTCTATCCCCAAAAATCCCTCTTCTACCTTCATCTCTGCGTATCCCACCCGTCTTTTGTCTCTCAATTCCGGCCGACCAAGAAGTGCTCCTCCATAATTCCAATAAAATGCCTCTCTCGGTTCAATGTTATCTTCAAATTGTGGACCCAATGGATAAAAATTCGTTACCTTCTTTCCACCCACTGACAGCTTGATCTTTACGTGATGAGGAAGACCGAGAATCGATTCTGCCTCCCAAGTGAGTCTTCCCCTTGCCTGGATTTTTGCACGGAGTGCCTCTATGCCTGAAGCATCTTTAGAAAGTGATGCAGGCCTTAAAAGTGCAGCCAAGCATACCTGGCTATTCACTCGCAGGATCTTCTCGGGAGGAACGGGCTGTTTTGCAGAAACGGGTGCAGGAACGAGAGCGGAATCGTTGTCTCTTTCGCACTTTTCACCATGAAATAATTTCCATAACTCATGGTAAGATTTAATGGGTTTATCTCCATCGGTAATGGCAACTCGATGACTACCATTTCCATTCATAAAATAAGCAGTACTCAAAGCCTTTCGATATCGAGTGTTTCCCTCGCTGTTCGCTGCAATTGAAAATCCTTGACCCCTCGACACAGCGGCTATCCCGCCATAATCGCTCATATAGTGAAGTTCTCTACGATTGTGCAGCAAAGGAATAGCTCCTTTCATATAATACTTATATTTCTGCCCTGAAAATCTAAAAGGATCGATTCCGGAAGGGGTAAATAATCGGGCCGCCTCTTCGTAAGAAAAGCCTTTCTCCTTCAAGGCACTGAGTTCAATTGTTTCATCTTCTCCGTCATTTTTCCCACATCGAGATAAAAGCCAGGAGTGCTCCTCTTCAAAGGTTGTATAAGTTCCCTTTATCACCAATGCAAGATATGCAAGCTCTTCAGGAATAAGCGGTGTTTGCCAAAGCTTCAACTTCGCTTCAGTGAATTGTTGCATCGCCTTTTCAAATGAGGCGCTCATGCTCCGCATCAGTGTAAAATCGCCTTTCGCAAGGCATTCTTTCGCTAACTTCTTCCAGAAAATATCTAATCGGCCCAACCTATCCAGTTGAAGGCATTCCCCCATTGCCATTTTAAAAAGAAGAGAACACTCCTCAAAGGCATCCCCCTCATTTAAGCTATCCATTCTCGAAACGATCTGCTCCATAGAGTGCAAGGCAGCCTCAAAATTACCTCGATCTACTGCCTTACCCAACTCTTTCGCTAAAGCCCAATCTGCGCGTGTCATAGCAAAAGGTTTAAGGGCTGCCTCTGCCTGGGTGACCTCTTGGTTTTTAGGCATGATGACTACTGCCTGAGAATCTGCTTTTTTCACATTTTGCAAAGGAGCGAGCTTGCGTAAGTGTTCCTTTTTTGAAATGCGGGAAACGGCCTCTAAACGAAATGAAAGAGCCTCAATCTCTTTCTCCATGGGCTTTAAGAGCTGCTCCATATCAATAGCACCGCTCTTTAAGAACTCTCTTTTTAGGGAGTGAAGCTCTTTATCAAGCCGCATCACCCAGCTCTTCCTCTCTTCACTTGATAAGCGCTGATAATGTTTAAGAACCAGCTTCAAGCGGTCTACAAAGAGTGTGTATGCAAAATAAAACTTATCTCCAAGGGGTTGTTCAGGAAACTGAAAACGCAGAGTTTCATGCAGAAGCTTCCAAGGGTCGCTTCCCACATAATGTCTGCGCTCAGAAGTTCCTGGAACAGGCTTCCCTCCAGCCGACGCTAAAAGCTTTGGAATAAAACTCGCCATTCGCTCGATATCGAAACGGGATAGCTC
Organism: uncultured bacterium; assembly: GCA_964605535.1. GTDB lineage: Bacteria > Chlamydiota > Chlamydiia > Chlamydiales > Parachlamydiaceae > CAZSDA01. The sequence goes on along the minus strand of CAZSDA010000003.1, from coordinate 13,619 downwards.
GGGCATTCCGGCCACTCCCTCACCCCTCCGCAACAACTCCGCACTCACAAGACCCAAACGCATCCAGTCCATCATGCTTCTTTTCGAAGGCTCTCTCTCTTCGATAAACTGCAGTTCAAAAAGAGTCTTCAGCACTTCCGCTATCGATTCTCTGGATGGCTCACCCTCCCACTCAAACTCGTTTAAATCATTCTCTTTCTGCTCTCCGTAACGATAGAGCGAAAGTTTTAGCCTGCCCTGCTCACTGATAGAAAAGGCAAGCATCAGAGGCTGGAATTCGCCCTTGTCCCAATACCCCGTTGGAATCAGCATCGCTGTCAGCCCATGATTTTCAGGTGTCACCCTTGAAAGAAGAGTCTCCACAAGATTCTCAGCTAAAGCCTTGTGATCTTCCTTCTGTTGCCTTTCTGCAATCGATACAGCCTCTGCCAGTTGCGCCTTCAAGGTGAATGCCTCGCCGCGTGCAGCTAGAGCATCTTCCTTCAGGTCCTCTGGGAAGATCTCCTGCGCCCAAGCTAAAGCAGTCGGCAAAAGATTCTTAGAGGTATCGGCAAACGCCTTCAACTCCGAAATATCGCTAACCTTAATGCGGAACATCTTAATGAAAAGGGAGACGGGTGCCGCCACCAGATGCCAAAGCGCATTGACGACGGGGATCTTGCCTGCGCGCATCGAGACTAAGCGATTGTAAATGGCTTTGATCGAAAGCTTACGCTTAGGCAATTTCCTATCGGCCAGTTCGATGATTTTTAACTCAATTTCTCTAGGGGCATGCGTCAAATCCAATGGAAGAAAATCCCCATCATCCCATTGATAATGAACGCCTTGCGCATTTTCAACGATTTTTAATTTCTGTCCTGCATTAGACTGCTCTAAAACTCTAGATACGAGCTCGGAAACTTTGTTTCGTCCTAAAGGCTTCTCGCTTCTGACCGACAATTGAAAAGACGGGACAGCCCTTTCAGTAGTAATGATATTGTAATTTTTATCCATAAACTCACTTATGCAAATTATCAAGAAGCCTTAGTTGATCGCGCGTGCCGTTATTTCTGGTGTATTGAACCAAGTTGCGGTACAGCTCATCGGAAAGAGATCCTATCCATTGCTTAAGCTGAACCAATTCCTCTTCAGAGAATGCGGAATAGCCAAGCAGCCATTTCATTTGCACTATCTTCTCTCCCAAGACAAGTGCTTTCGGCTCTGTCTCAAGTTCATTTTTAAGCAGTTGCCCTCTTCTTTTTCCCAATTCAACATAACCCTTTGGATGTTTGTCTCCAGGAACCAAAGCTAAAAAGGTGACATGTCTTGCATGAGCAAAAGCAATAGCCAAATCCCTTTGGGAGATAAGCATGACTCGACCACTCTGATAAATGATCGTTCCGAGCGGCGTTCCATTCCGCTGGCCCATTTGATTCAACATGAATGCCATATGTTTTGAGACATAAAGATCTTCGTCAAAACCGCATTCATACAACTCGAATTGCAGATCATCATTAGCTCCTTGGTTCAACCAAGTGACTGATGGGTGAGCATCATATGTAGGAATGGAAAATGCCATTTCCATAATATTCCTATCATACTTGAATTTCTCTCCTGAAATTCTTGCTTTGACCCTTCCTACCTGCAGCTGTTGCTGCTGCTGTTGAACAAGCGACTGTTGCTGCACTTGCTGCTGCACCTGAACCTGCTCCTGAACAACGGCAACAGTATTTTCCATGCCGGAGGCAGCTGTTGAGAATGTCTTTGGCTGATGCTCCTGATGGTAGGGTAATGATTCCAGTACTCGCTCCCGTTCTTCTTGCAAAATCTTTTGTATTTCAAGGATCTTCTGGCGATAGAGATGGTCCTTGGGAAGACTATCTGCTATCGCGGTTAACCGTTTTTCAAATCCTTCAAATAGGTCTGTAACTTTTTCTTGAAGAGTGATCTCGCGCGATTTTGCAAACTCTTTCAGAAGATCGGTGGATTTACTTGGTAAAATCTCTCTTTCCACAGTTCGATAGAAATCGGTAAAGATTCTCATCTCCTCTTTGCTATCGAACGCCTCGTTGAGGCTGTATAGGCTATTCTTGATTCCCCTCGTGAGATGAAGCGATAGAGATTGGATAAACGCCTGATGATGGAGGGCCTTTTCCTCCTCATTAGAACGTGATTTAATATCCCCATAGAGCTCTGTCCAGTCAATTGCGCGGTTATCAGTCGAAATGCGTTCTCGTACGGCTTGTGGGACTAAAAATTGAACGGAATGCTTTTCTCCAAGACCTCTCAAACGAGCAACCGCTTGCTGGAAGGACTCGCGAGAAGATGTAGGGCCCGTGAGCACAAGACCATAGCCTGGCGGAATCACAAAGTCTGTTCCGCGCGTATCGGGAGGGCCGAAGTAGAAAAGAACGCGCTTTTTAAATTTCGGATCTCGCAAATGGCGATTGAGCTCCTCTTTCGTTACAGGGGAGGCCTCGCCCTCTTTGTCCATAAGACAAATCTTGCGGGAAAGACGCGGATCGTTGCATTCAGGATGGATGAAAACGATCGTCCGCTTCTGCTTTTTCGAGGCAAAATAGTTAGCGACTGCAAGAGCATCCATCCCTTTAAGAGAAGCACCTTCATTAATGATTGCCTTGCAGTTAGTGTCGCTAAGCCGGTCAGCCATTTTATCCAAAAGTGCTTCCTCAGAAGCACTTTCTACCGGAGGAGGCGCTCCCGCAGCAATCCTTAAAAGCACTTCTGCTTCAACAGCGCAATTTTGCGGGGTCAAGAGGGCGTCTGAATTAGCCTTTTCGCCAAGCGGCATCACATACCTGTTTAAAGTGCCTGTAACACCTCCAAGGCGAGTGCCAAAAACAACTTCCTGATTCTTTACATTGAACTGTTTAGGGAAGCGTCGGATCAGATTCTTCTCGCGGATGGCTCGATGGAAGTGGTTAATTCTCAGCGCATAATTTTCAGGAAGGTTGAGGTAGTCTAAGAGAGAAAGTTCTCTTTCTTCAGCCTTGATGCAAAGCTCCTCATACTCTCTTTCATGGCTCTCTGAAAGTTCTTGCAGAGCTTTTTTTGTAAATTCATTGTCAGGAAGCCTCACGGCATATTGAAAGTAGTGGTTTGTGATCACATCAAACTCATCGCCAAAGATATAGCCGCTCTTCTCTAGTCCCTTTTGCTGGGGCCCCACTGTGTAACCATTGCTCTCCTTAATTCCGACATCGATTCCTGGATCCTGCCTAAAGCATGAGGCCAGGGTGATTTGAAAAAGGTGTTTTAAAGCACCTAAGACCTTTTTCTCCTCTTCACTATGGACTGCCGGAGGCTCCTCGCCAGGCGTTGTCAAATAGAGCGCATGCTGTAGAGAAACTTCCCGGGCTAATGCAGGGAGAATTTCTGCTTTAAGGGTGCTTGGCAGAAGAGCTGCCTGAGTCCCTTTAGCGAGAGCATTTTTCAGTTTGACCACTGATGGATCTTGCGATGTATGGATCGCTGTCAGTATGCGCTCTAAAGCTTCGCAGATCGATGCATTAAGCGCTTCAGGGGATCCTTGAGAAAGGTTATCCTCTTTACGTACGTCGAAGATATCATCGATCTCATCACCCAGAGTGATCGTTTTAAATCCATAACGCTCCTCATCACCATTCAGCAGCGTTCTGATCTTAATCAGTTCCTGAATCTGCTTACGCACCTCGATAGAAGGCTCATCAGCAAACTGAGCGGTCAAAAGGCCTAGAGTTTGTTCTAAAGCAGCCTTAGCGTGGACAGAGGATACGATGTACCCTTTATCCTGCTTGACCTCCAAAAGACGTAAATACTGCTCTTGCAATATGGCGGCGTTGATCGGCTGATTGACCTCAAAACGGAAGACGGTTGCTGCCTGCTCAAAAAGAAGGCGCGTAAATAGGTCCAGATCCTCCATGTTCTGATTGAGAAGCTCTTCTTTAATCAAAAGAACGGGATATTCTCCATTTTCAGCGAGCAGATTCATGACGACAGGAAGGATCATGGAAGTCTTTCCGGCGCCCATTTTCAATTCATAGAACTCTGCAGGATTGCGCTCCATTTTCTCGATCAAGTCGCGTTGATCCTTTCTTAAGATCCTTTCGCTGCGGTATTCGGCGATCAAATACTTTCTAGTGAAGCGCGGATTCAATAACTTACCGGATTCATCGAGATAGCGAGTGCGCTCTTTTCCGGCAACATACACTTTCCGAAGTTCAGAGCTGTAAAGGGTCCACTCGAGCATCCATTCATCATACTCAGCCGATTTCTGCTTAGGCTTCATCTTCAAGAGCAGTTGCAACTGGTCGAGAAGCTCGTTACTTCTTGCACTGAGCTGCTGCGCCTCTGTCTTAGCCAAAAGATAGTTCGTGATCTTCTCTTCTAGGGCAGGATGGTTGAAGTTCATTCTTTGATAATTGTTGAGAAGCTGCTCAAAGAGCTCTCCTTCTATGGCAAGAGCGGGATCTTTTACAAGTGCACGCAGCTTAAGGGGCAAAGCTTCCTGAACTTCTTCCGTTTGCAACAAGGCGAAAATCTCTTTCTTGTACCGGTTAGCCTCCAACTCCGCGGCCATATGTTCCGCGCGGTAGGCAGCTTTAAATTTCTTAAATTGTTTAATCGGAATGGCCCTAAATTTTTGCGACTCTTCCAGGATTCCAGCTGCCTCATCAAGACCTGCTGCGAGTAAGGGATCGTCATTGCACAGCGCCCCCTTCAAACCTGCAACCCTCTCTTGCGGTCTATCTGCGTGGAGAGAGGCCTCTTCCCAAAACTTCAAGAGATCAGGAGCTTCTCTAGAAACAGCTACTGTGACCTCTGTTGGCAAAGCGATGCGATTTTGCACATTCTTCAGCCTCTGCTCTAAAGCAGCACATCTTTTGGACATTTCCACCTCGCGGATCGCTTCCGCCGCGTGGATGCCTAAGTCGCTTTCGCTCCGCTGAACAAATTCCTGAAGGGGCATTCTCTCTCTGCCTTGAAGAAGCCCTTTAAACTGCTCTTGCCTTTCTCCAAATAGAGGTTCCTCTTGGCCAAATTGTTCCTGTTGGACAAAGCGGACAGGAAATTGGAGATCAAAGGCCGGTTCTTTGTGAGCACTTCCATCCGCTGCGATGACAGGCTCAGAGCTCTGCAATGCAAGGCTCATCTTCTTTAAGATATCTCCGACAACTTCTATCCCGGCAAGAGGCTTATTTTTGAACAATTTCACGCCTGCATTGATTGCACCAAAAATTGTCGAGGGCTGTTTTTTGCGTGCTGCGTATAACTGAGGAAGATCTATCCGTGCCTTTTCCTTCTCCTCAGCACTAAGACTTGCAAGCGAAAGTAGAGCCCTCTTAATAGTGGCTACAATTAAAAAATCCCCATGAATTGCATTCTGGGCGTTTTCAAGGGCAAATCCTACATCTTCCTCTTGCAACTCTAGGTCAGCAATGCCAGACATGTCTCCTGAGAGCAATGCGATGGCCTCTTCCGGGATTCCTTCCATATCTGAGGGAGCAAACAGCAAGCGCATCTGTTCCGGCTTCATTTTTTGATCGATAATTGCATTCCAAATTTCGAAAAAATGCTTTTTTAGAAAGGTTGAGTCGGATAGCTTTGAAAGCAGATCGGAAGAGATGTTTTTATTATCTGGCTTTTCCATTTGATTAAAGAGATCGGCCATGACAGGAATCAAGAGCCCCTTCACTCCTTCGCGAAGGGGTAATACATCTTCCGGGGCCGTCTTGAAAGCTTCCGGGTTCTTTTTAAAGAGGGCTAGGCTCTCTTTGTGAAGCATCTCTATTTCGCGAAGTTCCGCTGCATTTAATATAAGATCCTCTTCAAGAGCTCTGTCCGCGATCTTTCCTCTTCCATGGAAAGCGTGCGTCACCCTCTTTTGATAAACGTCATACAGCTTGCCGATTGCCTCTGTCTTCTTAATAAACTCCTCTTCTCTTCCAGGGAGCAATGCGGGGTTATTTCCTTGCATTCTTTGGATTGAAGCGATGAGAAGGAGCGCCTTAATCTTGAAGGCAATCTCTCTGCCTGTCTGCTCGGGCCACTTTTCAATCTGCTGCCGTGCCCTATCCAAAAGCGCAAACTCTTTAACAGAGGAGACGCGCACATGGGCCGCCTTTTCAAGGAAATGTTTTGCATGCTGATATCTTCCTCTGGAGGATAGCAGAGCGCTCATCAGAAGGAGGCCGGCAGCAGTTCCCGTGATCTCGCCTCTATCGCTGATCGTCACTTTAAGGGGTTCTGTTTGCTTCGGATCGACAGGTTTCGTCCATATAAGGAGATGGCTTTCCCCTTTTTCGGCGTTGCGGACCACTATTGCCTGCTGTTCAAGAGGAGGGTCTATCTCCTTGAGAAGAGAAGCGAACGGGGTTCCAATCCCAGCAATTTTCCATTCCATCCCCTTATAGGGTCCATCTGAGGAGATAATCCAGCGCTCTTTTTTACCCTTGCGAATCTCTAAATTCGAGGAGAGAATTCTGACACATGTAACGGGGCTTTCTCCCCCTTGATTAAAATAGAGGATATCATTTTTATTTGTTGGGCAAATGAGTTTCTGAAGAGTTGTTTGCTCGCCAAATATAGCCCTCTGCCCCTTCTTGTTGATAATCTTCCGCACCAGCCCCCGTTTATTGAAAATCACGCGGATGGGATCTTCTTCAGAACCATTGAGAATAGCCTGTCTTGGCGAATGCGGATCGATCCAGATCCCCTTTTGATTAAGAATAAGGTCAGCGCCTTTCAATCCCCCCTTCGAGGCGGTCTTTAAAGCCTGAATAGTTCTTTTTAGTTGATTAAGCGCTCCTTGAATTTCGTAGTTGCCGGGAATAGTGAAAAGATGCCAGCTTCCTTGAAATTTCTTTTTCATTATCAATGAACCGGACCCTGTAAGGACTTCGCACTCATCTCCAACGCTATTTTTAAATCTGTAGCTGATCATTCCGGTATTACAGTCGACCACTTCCTCAGCGATACCGGAATAAGAACCAAAGGCTTTTCTGAATTGCTCGGATTGAAGGATCTCCTCTGGGATCGGCTTCTTTGATGTATAAGTAGGATTGCCGCGATCGATAATCTGCAGCGTTTGCAAATTGATCGTATAATGGGCATTCTCCCATACTTCCAAACCAAGCTCTTCATTTTTCTTCCAGTTTCCGACAATTGCTTCGGGATATCTTTCCTTTAGCAACCGGTTGAGCAAGCCGGTGGGCTTTTCCTCGCGATCCTCCTTCAAAAAGGCAGGCATCAAAGTACATTTAATCCAATCATCAACTGTTTGATATGTAAAGGGGAGGGTCAAGGCTCCATGTACAGAATCCAACCTTACCTTGAAGGCCATAAGCTCGACAGCATTCAACTCATCCGGAGCCACTTTCCCATGCACTGCAGCCATTAAATAGGCGCTTAAGGCATCAGCCTGTAAATCTATGGGAAGAGCCTTTTCCATGGCGATGCGTTTGATCAGCTCAAGTCCATCGATCTTTTCCCCATTCAATTCATACTTCGTCTCAAAGTTGGGTAATTTTAATCCTGGATATACCTGCATCCTTTCGCACAAGTTCAATGTGAAAAGGGCAGCCCTGAAATCCTTTCTGTCGATCGCGCTTTGAATGGCTTCCTGGATCACTTCGCTAAGATTCGAATCGGCTTGAAACTCTTCTTTAACATTAATCATTCTGGATGCCGCATGAAAAGCTCTGCTAAATAAAAGCCTTCTCACCTCTTGGTCATTTAACTTCTGGGGTGTCTGCAGGATCCATTCAAGCACCTTCACAGGACCCAAGAGCTCCGAATCGTAATCTGGACCCGTCACATCGAGACAATCCCGTCTCCAGGACTCCAAAGGGGCGCTGTTCGATTCATCGGAAAGGCACTCGACAAGCAACTCCGCTTCTTGAACACCATACTTTTTTAGAGGAGAGCCTTTAGGTGGGTATATAGGTTGACTTGTGAAGAGACGAACTTTGCGATAATGCATTTCGCCAACGCGCTGTTTGTCTCTTAATTCAGGTCTACCTAATAGAGATCCACCATAGTTCCAGAAGCAGGTATCTAAGCCCCCTGCTTCCCTTTTGGGATATTCACCCGCATGACTATCTAAAGGATAGAAATTGGTGACCTTATTACCACCAACAGTGAGCTTAATTTTTACGTGGTGCGGAAGTCCTAAAATTGACTCGGCCTCCCATTTTAAGCGACCCTCTCCCTGGATCCTAACGCGCAAATCTTCTACTTTCGAAGGATCCTTAGAAAGGGAAGCAGGCCTTAAAAGAGCAGAAAGACAGATTTTTGTCTGAAGCCGCAAAATTCTTTCCGGTGGAACGGGATGTTGAGAGGAAATTGGTGCTGGAAGAAGGGCGTTGTCGTTATCGCGTCTGCACTTTTCTCCGTGAAACTCTCTCCATAAATCATGGAAAGAATAAATTCGTTCCTTTTCACCATTTTTAAGAATTTTATAAAGATCAACCGCCCCAAGTGAACCTGCTCCAATTGTCTTTTGTTCGTGAAATAGCTGGAGGTAGCGAGCGTTGCCCTCGCTCAGGGCAGTAGAGGTAAACCCAGCTCCTGAAGAGACCGCTTTGACGTCGTGTGCCACGTTATTGTATGCAAGCTCCGGCAAATTGCGGGCGAGAGGAATAGCCCCTTTTGTATTATATCTTAAAGATATATCCTGTGTATTAAAGGGGTCTATCGCCTCATCGCTAAACAAACGGGCCACCTCTTCATAAGAGACACCCATCTCTTTTAGTTTCTGCAGGTCAGATATAAAGGAACTCCTATTCTTGTCTTCTACCCTTTCTAAACCTAGTCTCGCTATCAGCCATGATCGCTCAAATTCCTCTGCTTTTCGCCCACTCTCAAGAACTAATGCAACATAAGCAAACTCTTCGGGAATCAAAGGCGTTTGCCACAATTTTAATTTGGCCTCTGTGAATTGATGCATCGCCTCTTGGAGGGTTGCGCTCATACTGCGCATCAGGGTAAAATCTTGCTTTTCTAAGCACCTTTCCTCCAGATTTTTCCAAAAGATGTCGAACTGATCTGCCCTATCCAATTTCAGAAATTCTCCCATCGCCATCTTAAAGAGAAGAGAACACTCTTCGTAAGCCTTGGCATCATTTAAGGCATCCATTCTCGAGACGACCTGCGCCATCGATTGAACCGTCTTTTCAAAATCTGAGGCCTCTAAAGCTTTTCCCACCTCCGACGCTAACGCCCAATCTGCACGGGTCATGATGAAGGGCTTAATGACCGCACCGGTGAGACCTGCCTCTTTATCTTTTGGGGTGATGACGACAGCGTCAGAATAGGCCTTTTTCACCCCTTGCAGAGGCTCTAACTTGCGCTTTTGCTCTTTCTTTGTAATGCGGGTGACAGCTTCAAGGCGGATGGAGAGTGCCTGAATCTCTTTTTCAAGTGGCTTTAGAAGCTCATCAAACTCAACTGCACCGCTCTTTAAGTATTCCCGTTTTAATGAAGTTAGTTCCTTATCAAGCCTTAAGACCCAGCTCTTTTTTTCCTCTTTAGACAAGCGCTCATAATTCTTTAATACGAGCTTTAGCCTGTCTGTAAAAAGTGCATAGGCAAAATAGAACTTATCTCCCAAAGGCTGATCGGGGAACTGAAAACGCAGCGTTTCATGTAAAAGCTTCCAAGGATCATTTCCTATCCTCTGTCTTCTTTCTATCGCCATAGGAACAGGTTTACATCCTGCAGAAGCAAGAAGTTTCGGGATATATTTGTCAAAATTTTCGACATCGTAACGAGAGGGTTTTGGCATATCTCCTAAGAAATTATCCGCATTCTTCATTAAGGCCATGCTCACAATCCCAAGCCTCATCCAGTCCATCTTGCTTTTTTTCGAAGGCTCCCTCTCTTCGATGAATTGGAGCTCAAAAAGCGTCTTTAAAACTTCCGCAATCGATTCCTCAGAGGGCTCTCCCTCCCATTCAAACTCACTCAAGGCATTTTCTTTCTGCTCGCCATAGCGATACAGCGAAAGCTTAAGCCTTCCCTCTTCACTAATGGAAAATGCGAGCATCAGTGGCTGAAATTCTCCCTTGTCCCAATACCCCGTTGGAATCAGCATCGCGGTGAGGCTGGCATTTTCCGGTTTTACTCGCTCAAGAAGAGTTGTTGTGAGCTCCTCTGCCAAGGTTTTGAGATCCTCCTTTTCCTGCCTTTCAGCAATGGAGGCAGCCTCTTTGAGCTGCGCCTTCAGCGTGAATGCTTCACCTCGTGCTGCCAGAGCATCTTCCTTTAAATCACCAGGGAAGATCTCCTGCGCCCATCGCAATGCCGTCGGCAGAAGGTTCTTAGAGGAGTCGGCAAACGCCTTCAGCTCCGAAATATCGCTAACCTTAATGCGGAACATCTTAATGAAAAGGGAGACGGGCGCTGCCACCAGATGCCAAAGAGCATTGACGACGGGAACCCTGCCTGCGCGCATCGAAACAAGGCGGTTATAAATGGCTTTGATGGACAGCTTCCTCTGGGGAAGCGCCCTATCGGCAAGTTCGATGATCTTCAAGTCAACTTTTGGTGGAATTTTTTGAAGATCAAGCGCTTTAGATTCTCCTACATCCCATTGATAATGAACAGCTTGCCCATCTTCAACAATTTTTAAAGAGCGGGCTTCTTTCGGGCGGCCTTGATCTAGGGCGAGAGCGACGAGAGAGGAAATTTGACTCCGTTCTAAAGGCTGCGCGCTTTCCACGGATAATTGAAAAGAATGAACAGATTCGCCATTAGTAACGATATTGTAATTTTTGTCCATAATCAGATGGTATTATAGGATAAATTTAATTTAAAACGCAATTTGCTCTAAGATGTAAGGATTGTTGCAAATTTTCATTAAGTTCGTGTTAAATGAAGTCATGCCTTATATCCGCAGCCTCAAAGCGTTAGAAATTTTAGATTCGCGCGGGTTCCCGACTGTCCAGGTCACTTTGACGACAGATCAGGGTTTGCTAGTGAGCGCCTCTGTTCCTTCGGGAGCGTCGACGGGCGAAAACGAGGCGCTTGAGCTCCGCGACAAAGACCCGAACCGTTATAGCGGTAAAGGGGTGCGTTTAGCCGTCTCGAACGTCAATAACCTGATCGCCCCGCGCCTTATCGGAGAAGCGGTGTGCAATCAAAGCAGCATCGATCTTATGCTGAGAGAAGCTGACGGCACGGAAGACAAATCGCGCTTTGGAGCCAATGCCATTTTAGCCACATCGATGGCTGTTGCGAGAGCAGGCGCTTTAACATCGAGGTTGCCACTTTATAAATATCTTGGCGGAACGAACGCGTATCTTCTTCCTTGCCCGATGATGAACATCATCAATGGCGGCGCCCATGCAGACAATGGGCTTGAGATTCAGGAATTCATGATCCGTCCCATAGGCGCAACCCATTTTCATGAAGCGGTCCGCTTTGGAGCCGAAATTTTTCATAAATTGAAGAGTTTGCTTAAAGAAAAGGGCTTATCGACAGGCGTCGGAGATGAAGGCGGATTTGCACCCCAGCTTGCTTCAGCAGAAGAGGCTCTAGACCTGATTCTAATGGCCATTGAACGAGCAGGATTTAAGCCGGGCGAAGAGATTACGCTTGCTTTGGATGCCGCTAGCTCCGAATTTTATGACCGTGCCAAAAAACTCTACATCGATAGCAAGAAAAAGAGCGTGGGCGAAAGCTATCAGGAAAGAACATCAGAGGAGCAGGTCGCCTATTTGGAAGCTCTGGTCAGGCGCTATCCGATCGATTCGATTGAAGATGGCTGCGACCAAAATGATTGGGAAGGGTGGAAGCTTCTGACTGATCGCTTGGGGAAAAAAATTCAGATCGTGGGCGATGATCTTTTTGTCACCAACCCAAAATTTCTGAACAGAGGAATTAGGGAAGGTATTGCGAACGCCATTTTGATCAAACTGAACCAGATTGGAACGGTAACGGAAACTCTTGAAACGATCCGACTTGCCACGCGCAGTGGTTATGGAACGATCATTTCACACCGCTCGGGCGAAACCGAGGACAGTTTTATTGCTGATCTAGCTGTTGCGACGAATGCAGGGCAAATCAAAACAGGTTCTCTCTCCAGAATGGACAGGGTTGCAAAATATAACCGCTTACTCAATATCGAAGAGGGCCTTGGATCTACGAGCTCCTTCGCCAGAGGATCATATGCACACACTCGAGCTCACCCATAGACCAAGACGTGTCCGCGCCTCCCACCCTTTAAGGAGAATGACCGAAGAGACTTTTCTCTTGCCATGCCATCTTGCTGCGCCTCTTTTTTTGATCGAAGGAAAAAATATCCGGCAACCGATCTCCTCCCTTCCGGGTGTCGAGCGCCTTTCCATCGATCTACTTTTAAAGGAAGTGGAAGAACTTGCAAACTTAGGGATATTGGCAATCGATCTCTTCCCCTACATTCCTCATGAAAAGAGAGATGCCTTTGGATCCGAGGCGTTAAGGGCAAATAATCTGATGCAGGAAGCAACGAAAGCTGTCAAAAATGCATTCCCTGAAATCTGCGTCATGGTCGACATTGCGCTCGACCCCTACACAAACCACGGCCACGATGGGGTTATTGACGCCTCAGGCTTTGTCATGAATGACGAAACCGTTAAAGTGCTTTCTCAGATGTCCTTAATGGCCGCTGAGGCAGGGGCGGATTTCGTCGCTCCAAGCGACATGATGGATGGGCGCGTAGGGGCAATCAGAAAGGAGCTCGACAGAAATGGCTTTTCTAACGTCGGAATCATCTCCTACGCAGCAAAGTACGCTTCCGCCCTTTATAGCCCCTTTAGAGAGGCGCTTGACTCCGCTCCACGATTTGGAGACAAAAAAAGCTATCAGCTTAGTCCATGCAATAGCCGCGAAGCTGTGCATGAGGCGCTTCTTGATGCTCAGGAAGGCGCTGATGTCCTTTTGGTCAAGCCGGCCCTTTCCTATCTCGATATCATTTACAAAATTAGACAAACAACTGTTCTGCCGATTGCAGCCTATCACGTCAGCGGCGAATATGCTCTTGTGATGGCTGCCCATGAAAAGGGTTGGATGGATGCCAACAAGCTGTTTTTAGAGCAATTCACCTCTATACGTAGAGCAGGCGCCGATTTTATCCTTACTTATGCGTCCAAAAGAATAGCAAAGCTTTTAAATGGATAAGAAAAACAGTTCAAGGCAGGATGCCATCCGCAATCTGTTATCGGAAGAGGCCATCTCGGACCAAAAGCAGCTCGTCGAGCGTCTTTTGGCTGTCTATGGTATCTCTACAAATCAGGCGGCGGTGTCCAGGGACCTGCATAAGCTCGGCGTGGTCAAAAGATCGCTTGTCTACGAACTGCCCACACATGATATCAAAGCAGAGATCTTCAAGTTAGCCGTGCTCAAAGTGGAACACAATGAAACCACGATCGTCATCACCACCTTTCCTGGTCTTGCTGCCTTTGTAGGCGACTATCTCGATCATACCGAAGGGCTTGACATTCTTGGATGTCTGGCCGGTGAAAACGTCGTGTTTGTCACGCCACGCTCTGTCAAAAACATCGCTGCTACTGCCCTCTCCCTCCAAAAACTGAATATGTAAACCACAGCCTTCCCTTGCCCCTGCCCGTGCCCGTGCCCGTGCCCGTGCCCGTGCCCGTGCC
>CAZSDA010000002.1:0-189592 GCA_964605535.1 uncultured bacterium | reverse complement strand
TCTTTCTCTTCTAGAGACGCATTTAAGAGAGCGATCTGCTCCTGGAGAGCTTCCTTAGCCTTGGATTCTTCTTCGAGTTTTTGCTCAAGAGATTTCTGGGTGTCGCTCTTTTGTTCTTCAAGGGATCTTTGGAGGGCTTCTTTCTCTTCTAGGGTCGCACTCAATTGGGCAATCTGATCTTGTAAAGACTCCGAAGCAAGCCTTTCAGCATGCATTGAATTTTTTAAATCGAGTTCTTTTTCTAAGTTTTCCTGTTTAAGGTTATCAAGCTCCTTTTGAAGTTCTTCAATTTGGTCATGCCAAAGATCACGCTCTTTTTGCTCTTCCTGCTCGCGGATAGTTGCTTTTGCTTCAAGTTCTTTTATATCAGCTTGCAAACGCTCTACATTCTTTTTAGCTTCATCTTTATCAAGGTTGGCTTGGTCAAGTTCTGTTTGTAAAGTTTTGAGTTTCTCTTCGAGGTTTTCTTTTTCATTAATTAGCATTTTGCTGTCATTTGCATTCAGGGACTCTCCATCCTTCAATTCTGCAATTTGCAGTTCAGCAATCTCTTTTTCTCTTTGCAAAGAATCGGCAAGGCTTTTGAAGTTGGTCAAGGCCATTGATTCATTCTCTAGAGCCTCTGTTAATCGGCCCAACTCAAGATGGAGATTTTCCCGCTCCTCTTTTTCCCTTTCCTTGAAAAGTTCATATTCCTGTTCGATTTGAAGCTTCTCATGCTCAAGTGAGAGCATCTGTTTCTTGAGAGCCTCATCTTCTAGCTTGAGTTCATCAAGCACAGCTAGGATTTTTTCAAGTTCAGCTTTTGTGTATTCATGCTTCTCAAACAGGTCATGCTGGGCAAGGTTAGACTTCAGATGAGAAAATAGTTGTTCATGTTCAAGTGTTAGTTCTGTTTCTAGTTTGGATTGCTTTTCGATGAGCTCAAACATTTTTTCTTCGAGTTGGGCCCGAGAAAGATTGGCCTCTTGATGTTTTGCCTCAGCGACTGCGATTTCGTTTTGAAGTGATTCGATTGCTCTGACTAATTGATCTTTTTCCTCGTCATTTTTGCGTTGTGCTTTGGTGCTGGCAGCTTTGTGGATAAAATTCTCAATAGCCCTTTCATCCTCGCTTGCTGCTAGATCTTCCGAATAAGCCTTAGAAGCAACCTCCAGCTGATCTTGCCAATTTTGTTTCTCTGAGGAAACGTTTTGGTGGTAAGAAAGCTTTTCTCCCTCGAAATTTTGCACTTTTTCTGCAAGCACAGCAAGTGATGTCTCTAAAGAGGCTGCACGAGCTCTATCTTTATCAATTTGTTCTTCTAAGGTTGCAATCTCTTGTTGAAGGGTTTCTATAGTGGCATCTTTGACTTGCAAAGCGTTCTTCAGTCCTGTAAGCACTTGACCTTGAGGAGCTTGGTTTCTCACAAATAGAAGTCGTTTCAATTCATTCAGTTTTTGATGGGCGTGGTTTAATTCGATTTTAAGTTGTTCATTTTGTGCTTCCAGGGGGGTAATAGTGAATTCTTGAACAGGTGAGAAATCTTGTTTTTCATTAGATTTTTCCCTAACCGCTTCATAGCCTATGATTCCTAAGAGCACGCATGCTGCAGCACTAAGGTTAAGAGAATTATTTATTTTTTCAATTTTGCGATGAGGATTGGGAGTTTTTTTCGTGTTTTCGTCCATGAATTTCCTTAAAGATTGTTAAAAAATGTTGATAGTGGGAAATTGATAAAAACTCAAGTGAATTTATGACGGCAAGACATCTTTATACGAACAGGCTAGCACGAGAAAAATCACCCTATTTGTTGCAACATTCTCATAATCCGGTTGACTGGTATCCCTGGGGAAATGAGGCATTCGATGAGGCTAAAAAACGCAATAAGCCGATCTTTCTTTCGATCGGTTATGCAACTTGCCATTGGTGCCATACGATGGAGCAAGAGTCTTTTGAAGATCCACGTGTTGCTGAGCGGATGAATGAAGCGTTCATTAATATCAAAGTGGATCGCGAAGAGATGCCAGAGGTCGACAACCTCTACATGGAATTTGCACAAACGATGATGGCCGGATCCGCAGGCTGGCCGCTAAACCTCGTCCTTACGCCTGAGCTCAAACCCTTTTTTGCTGCGACATATCTTCCGCCAGCGAGTAGGGGAGGGATGATGGGATTGATGGAATTGATCGAAAAAATTGATGAGGTCTGGTCGTCTGAAGAGAAAGAAAAATTACTCAATCAAGCAGACAGAATCATTAGGCTCTTTGAGGACAACTTACATTTAAAGGGAGATCAGGTTCCCGATCCGCAAAATATCAAAAAATCAGCCGAACTTCTTTTTCACATTGCAGATCCCATCTATGGAGGGATTCGCGGGGCGCCTAAGTTTCCGGTTGGCTATCAATATGAGTTTCTTTTGCGCTACTCAAAGCAGTTTCGCGAAGGACGTGCTATGTTTTTGGTCGATAGATCGCTCCAGATGATGTATCGGGGAGGAATTTACGATCATATCGGTGGAGGATTTTCACGTTACAGCACTGACGAAAGATGGCTGATACCTCACTTTGAAAAAATGTTATATGATAATGCTTTATTAGCTGATGTGTACACAAATGCCTGGAAGTATACGAATAAGTCCTTGTTTAAGGACGTTGCGACAGACATTTTGGAATATACCTTAAGAGACATGACTTCTTCAGAGGGGGGCTTCTTTTCTGCCGAGGATGCCGATTCGGAGGGAAAGGAGGGTAATTTCTATACATGGACAGCAGAAAAGCTAAAACAGATTTTAGGAGAGAAATGCTATCCACTATTTGCTGAATTTTATGGCGTTCAGCAGGAGGGGAATTTCGAAGGTAAAAATGTGCTTTACCAGCCTCTTTCCCTAGAAGAGTTTGCTGTGCAGAAAAAGCTTGAGCTTCTTAGCTTAAAAGAGGAATTAGCAGTCGATAGAAAGCTTGTGTTTGAGGAAAGAGATAAGCGCATACATCCTTTAAAAGATGATAAAATCTTGACTTCTTGGAATGGATTGATGATCCATGCTCTTGCGTCAGCAGGTGCAGCTTTTGGCGATGCTCGGTTTACTCAGGCTGCCGTGACTGCTGCAGACTTTGTAAGAACATATCTTTGGGACCGAAAGGAACTGTTCAGACGATACCGCGATGGAGATGTTTTAAGAGGGGGAAATCTTGAGGATTACGCCTACTATATTAAAGGTTTGATTACTCTGTTTACGTCGGGGCAGGGAGCGGCTTATCTCGAGTTAGCTCTCAGGTTAACAGATGTTGTCAAAAATAAATTTAAAATCGATCAAGGCGCCTTTTATCAGTCTCCTCCTGAAGAGGAAAATTTGATTTTAAGGAAGTGTGTTTTCGCAGATGGTGCTGAGCCCTCCGGAAATGCAATACATACTGAAAATTTACTGCGTTTGTATTTGATTACTGGTGATCTTAGCTACAGAGATCAAGCAGAGGATGTCTTAAAATCAATTAAAAAGTTTTTGGATCTCTACTCTGCAGGATATTTTTATCATACTATTAATCTTATGCGTTATCACGATTCTGAAGCGAAGTTGGCTGTCATCGCCTTAAATGATGCAGCTGAACATGAAGAGATTTTAAGGCAAATTGTTTCCACTACCTATGCTCCGCATACAGAATTCATTTGGCTTAATCAGAAAGATAAGGCTTTACTCAAAATTCTTCCCTATCTTGAATCACACCTTCCTCAAGAGGGTTTAACAACTCTTTATCTTTGCAGAGAAGGTGCTTGCCGAGAGCCTATTACGGATATTAATAAAATGGTTGAAACGATCAAAAATATTTAGTAAACTTTATCTAGAACATAATCAGGCAGTTACCATGAATCACTCCGCACAGATTAAACATAAATTTAATCAACTCCTCGCTGAAAAAACTATGAAAGCCATTGCCGAAGAAGCGAAGCAGTTAGAGAAAAGTGAACGTTCTCAGATTGCGGAATTGTTCCTTGAGAGAGGAAAACATCTCTTGCAGTTTGAAAACAAAAGCAAAGAGACGATGAGGATGTTGAAGTCTGCACTTAAGTTGGATCCTAAGCTTGCGGAGGCGCATCTTCTGATTGGATCCCTTTTAGTTGACGGAATCGGTTCGCCACAAGAGATCGCTCGTTTTCAAGAAGCCGCAGATCATTTTGCAAAAGGGAGTGAGCTTAAAGCATCTTGCGGCGGATCGCTAGAATCTGAACAGTTGTGGAAATGGGGAATTTGTGATTTTTACTTTGCAAAGCACTCCGAAGAGCCTTTAGATTATAAAAATTCTGTAGATAAGCTTCGAGAGGTGTATAACAGGGGATTTCGAGCGACGCCGTTTTTAATTGATTATGGTGCGTCTCTTGGCGAGCTAGGCATCTTGACAGGGCGCCACGAGCTTCTTCTGGAGGCCGTATCGGTCATTCACGAAGGGCTTGAGATCAATGAAAGATATCCCGGAGGCTGGACGCGGCTAGCTCTTCTTTACAAGTTTTTGTATGAAAAGTCAGGCGATCCTGCCTATTTTGAAAAATCGGATCAATCCTTTGTTTCAGCTGCGCGTCTTTTTTCTGAAAATCCTTCACTTTGGGTGAGCTGGGGAGACCTTCTTTTGAAGGAGGGCATGTATTTGCGCGATTCGCAAATGATCGCTTCTGCACTTGATAAATTTGATCATGCTAGTCAACTCGATAACTCTTGGTCTATTCCAAAAGCCAGGATGGCGGATGCTTTGCTTGGACTCGGTGAGTTAGAGGAAGATTATGAGCTTATGAAGGAAGCTCATCAGATTTTAGAAGAGATTCGACCGACCTCCGAACAGATTCCTGAATTCTACGCCTTGCTTGGAAGTTGCTATTACCAAATGGGACGTTATTTTTCCGATGCATCTTACTTCGAAAAGGCGATTGCTTCGATTGAAAAGGGATTGGAACTAACAAAAAGTCATGCAAGTCTCTGGCATCTGCTTGCTAATGTCTATTTTGCAAAAGGTGAGCTTGATGCAGATTTGCAATCCTTTGAGAAGGCCGCTAAGTTTTCCTCTCAGGCCAATCGACTTCATAATGGAGTGAATCCTAACTGGCTGAATGATTATGGAGTTGCCTTAATGAAAGTTGGTGAGCTGACTTCTGACCCGCAACCTTTGCTTCTTGCCGTGAGTAAATTTCAGGAGGCGATTAGTTTTGCTTCAAAAACATTTGAGGACGCCGTCGATCCTGAGTGGTTTTATAACATGGGGGCAGCTTTTGATTACTTAGGTGAATGCACAGGAGAGGTGAAGCATTACGAACACGCAATTGGTATTTTGGGTAGATTGCTTGAGCAGTATCCGACTCATCAGCATGTACGTTATAACCTCGCTTTAGCTCTTTTTCACTTGGGTGATACTATAGGAGAACTGGAACCTCTCGAGCGTGCAGAAGAACTATTTGAAGAAATTCTAAATGCTAAAGGCTTCCAGGATAAGGATTACATTTTTGAAGATTACGGGTTGTGCCTGATCGTTTTAGGTGATTTGTTGGTTCAATCGGGAGAGGGGTTCTTACGTAGCAAGGCAGCTTTTGAACGAGCTGAAAGCATTCTTCTTGAGGCAGTGCGCCTGGGAAGCAGGTTAGCTAATTATCACTTAAGTTGCCTTTACGCCCTTACAGAGAGATTTGAAGAGGCTGTGTACTTTTTAAGAAGGGCTCGAACTCATCAGGCTCTCCCAGAGCTCGAACATCTGCTGCAAGAGAGTTGGTTTGACTCAATGAAGGAAAATTCAGAATTTAAAGTCTTTATTGCTACTCTCACTGAAGAGGGATAATCTTTGCGTTACCGTTAGCGATTTCTTAGATATCGCTAACGGTAAAGCTTCTGTTAATTTACCCGGAGCGCTTGCGTTCGTTTTCGGTCAGAAAGCGCTTTCTCATCCGGATACTATCGGGGGTAACTTCGATCAACTCATCATCTTCGATATAGTCGATTGCTTGTTCGAGAGTAAACCTTCTGGGAGGTGTGAGCATAATATTCTCATCGCTTCCTGATGCTCGGACGTTGGTCAGCTGTTTTGCTTTTGTCGCATTGACGACGAGGTCATTGTCGCGGCTGTTTTCACCGACAACCATGCCTTCATAGACGTCTTCACCGGGCGAAACGAAGAGAACGCTGCGGTCCTGCAAGTTGAAGCAGGCGTAGCCGTTTGCTTTGCCGGGCCCGTTTGAAATGAGGACGCCACGCTTTCTTCCCGGGATCACGCCCTTCCAAGGAGCAAAGGAATCAAAGACTGACGTCATGATGCCTAAACCTCGGGTAATTGTCAGAAATTCGTTGCGGTAGCCCATGATTCCGCGTGTCGGAATAAGAAATTCGATTTTATTGATGCCATGCTCATTGGTATCGAGCGAGCGCATTTCGCCTTTTCTGCGGGAAAGTTCTTCAATAACGGTGCCCGCATACTCTTGAGGCACTTCAATGTGGACGTTTTCCATTGGCTCATGCACCACACCATCAATGACTTTTTGAATAACTTGTGGTTTTGCAATGCTCATCTCAAAGCCTTCTCTTCGCATCGCTTCAATCAATACAGAAAGATGCAACTCACCACGTCCCGAGACCTTAATCTTTTCCTGTTCCCCAGAAATTTCTTCGATCTTCAAGGAGATGTTCGCGCGTCGTTCTCTTTCCAGGCGGTCGCGCAACTTGTTCATCGTCACATGCTTTCCGCTTCTGCCGACAAAGGGGCTTGAGTTCACAGAGATATCCATGGACAATGTGGGTTCATCCAATTTAATCGGGGGGAGCTGCTGGATGTCGGAGGGGTCGCAGAGCGTGTCGCCGATTGTCACATCTTGGATACCGGAGATAGAGACGATATCGCCTACTCCTGCCTCCTCCATTTCCACTTTCTGGAGGCCTTTATAACCGTGTATTTTGGTAACTGAGCAGCGCTGAACGTTGCCTGAAGCGTTGACGTGGGAAATCTGCTGCCCTTTCTTTACTTGGCCATTGAGAATTTTTCCACAGGCCTGTCTACCTAGGAAGTCATCATATCCGATAGTAGCCACTTGCATGAGAAAGGGAGCTTCAATCGACCCTGAGGGGGGTGTTACGGAGTCGATGATTAGCTGAAAGAGAGGTTTCATGTCGACGCGCGGATCGTCAATCTCTTTCATTGCAAAGCCAGCAAGACCCGAAGCATAGGCGTACTTGAAATCCAGCTGCTCATCTGTAGCACCAAGCTCCAGGAAGAGATCAAACGTTTCATTAAGTACTTTGTCTGGATTTGCGTGGGGACGGTCGATCTTGTTTAGGACAACAATCGGCTTAATGCCCATCTTAAGAGATTTTGAGAGCACGAAACGGGTTTGAGGCATAGGGCCCTCTTGAGCATCGACGAGCAATAGGACGGAATCGACCATCCCGAGAATGCGTTCTACTTCTCCTGAGAAGTCGGAGTGGCCGGGGGTATCGATGATGTTGATTTTTGCGTTGCCGAAGTCCACAGAAGTGTGTTTTGCGAAAATTGTAATGCCCCGCTCTTTTTCCTGATCGTAAGAGTCCATCATTCTTTCAGGGGTCGCCTCATTTTCGCGGAATAGATTTGATTGTTTAAGCAAGCTATCGAGTAAAGTTGTCTTGCCATGGTCGATGTGTGCGATAATCGCAATATTTCTGATTTCTTGTTTTTTTTCCATGAAGCCTTTTAGATGTAAAAAATTTTATTCCATTTTACTCTAAATGGTCCATTGAATGCAATTTCTTTTCTTTTCTTGAGTCATTATTGCCGATTTTGTTATCCTTCGCATGGAGGATTGCCTTTGGAACAAAATGGAGAACACTCACTTGAGGAGGCAGAAGCAGCCATTCCTTTTTCTGGAGATAGCCGCGCGCAGCAGATCGACGATGAGCTAAACGAAAAGCTAGGCGATGCGTTCCATAGGCAGACGTCCCAAATCTTTCTTCATGATATTGCAAAGATAGCCAGTGAATATGATCCCATCGACTTAGCCTATGGCGTCACGCGTTTGCCACCCTACGTAAGGGTGGTTTTGTATGAAAATCTCCCTGATATGGATGCGAAAATTGCCTTCATGACAAATACTGGAAGCAATACCCGCACAGCCATTTTCCGGCAACTCGATGATCAGGAGATTGTGCAGCTGATTGGAAAAATGCCTCCCGATGAAGCCGTCTGGATTCTCGATGACATGTCCGATAGAAGACTGAAAAGGGTGTTAGATGCTTTAGACTCAAAAAAATCGAGCAGAATTAAAGATCTTCTGAAGCATGACCGGCACAGCGCCGGTCGTTTGATGACAAATGAATTTTTTGCTTTTCATCTCAATACCACGATTGGCGAGGTGGCCGATCAGATACGCAATAATCCTGGTATCGACTTAACCAGAAGAATTTTCGTCCTGAATGATTCAGGAGAACTGATTGGTTCTGTTCCGGCAAGAAATTTGATCGTCAACCCCGACTTTTTGCCAATCCGCCAGGTGATGGGCCCTATACTTCACAAAGTGTATGTAGACACCCATCGGGATGAAGTAGTCGATCTCGTAGAGCGTTATAAGGTATCTGAATTGCCCGTTGTGAACAAACAAGGTAAGCTTTTAGGCGTGATTGCCTACGAAGACGTTCTGGAGGCAATGGAAGATATTGCAGATGAAACGATCGCAAGCATCGGGGGTACTGCGGAGGACTTTAGTGAGAGGGAACCGGTTCTCAAGAGATTTGTCTGGAGAGCTCCTTGGCTCTTGGTGACTCTCTGTGCGGGTCTTGTGACATCCACAGCGATGACCCATTTTACTGGTCGTTCCTGGTTTGCCTTTGTGCCTTTTTTCGTTCCATTGATTACAGGAATGTCCGGAAATGTGGGCATTCAGTGTAGTACAATTCTCGTCCGTGGTATGTCGACAGGGGAGTTGTCTTCAGGCGCACGTGGCGAAGCTATATTGAAAGAGTTGACAATCGGTCTTTTAATCGGAGTTGCTTTTGGTGCACTTTGCGCATTAGTGGTTTCCCTACTTGCCTTTTTTGGCGTCCACTCTGCTGGCCCTGATCAAGGCTTGGTGATTGCCATGGTCGGTTTTGGGGTTCTTGGAGCCTGTATGACTGCGACAACGCTAGGGACTCTCTCTCCCTTTTTCTTTGCTAGATTTGGCATCGATCCTGCTGTGGCCTCAGGGCCGATCGTAACGGCCTTTAATGACGTGCTTTCTTCGCTCATGTTCTTCCTAGTGGCCAAGATCGTGTTCACTCTTTTTTGATGAGTCGCTGGCACTCAGGGTGAACGCGCGGATATAGAGCTTCGCGCTGTTTTTCCGAAAAGTTGCGGACCATCTCTTCGCATTTGCGAAGATTTTGATTTAAAATATAGTTTAATGAGGCTTTGGAATGTTTTATTGTCGTGACTTTTGAGGCTTGTTGCGACGTGAAAATATGCTCCCTTCCACAGACGGTAAGCTTATATCCTGGATAGAGGGTAGCAGTAGTAAACCCAGGAAAGAGCGCTGATATCGTTTGATTACTTAAGAGATTTGTATCAAGTGCTTTTAACTGATCGGAAGAAAAAAAAGTCACGAGACTGCAGTCAATTTCAAGTATGGCGTCCACCATATTAGCAGGAATAAGACGGATTTTCTCAATGTTGGAGTGGTACCTTGGTCCAAACAAGAGGTATATCTGGCGGAAATCCATCTCTTTATAGTTAAGCATTCTTAATTGCTCATTGCTTAGATATTTAATTAGCTCTTTAGGAAGCCGATGAAAGCTTTTCGCGATTTCTTCGGGGGGCACTTGCTGAATCGAGTAAAAAGAACCGGATGGATTGGAGAGAAAAAGTGCTTTAATGCTTCTTTTATTAACTTTAGAAAGTTCGAGTGTTTGAAAAAATGACGTTGGTAAGAGATTTGACAGATAGCCGGAGCCGCAATTGATAAACTTAATCCGTTCTTCGGGGCTTAATATGAAGACGCGTTGTCCTACGCTTTTCCTCGAAGCATCCCCTCCAATCATTGGTTCTAAAGCATTATCTGGAAAGTTAGAACGATCTATAAATAGCATTTGCTCTTCCGTCAGCAGCGCAGATGCTCCGATAGGTAGGCTTGGAGCCAATGAATTGATTTCTTCTGCGGATAGAAATCGCAAGCTTCCAATCCGCATGTCAGCTTCTCGATTTTCAAACTGCTTCATCAAATGCGGTTGATTCATAGCAATATCATTTAGCCTTGCGGCAATTATATGAGGATTAAAAAATAGCTGTTTAATATCTGAAACAGGTCTTTTAAGTAGCATCTCATCAGGAGCTAATGCGTACCATGCGCTCATATTTTTAAATGGTATAATTTCTTCGGAAGATTGTAAGAATGTCAAATCGATATGTTTTAAAATTTCGTTAGAAGCAGAATTAATGCGTTTTTCTAATGAGAACTCATCCGTGAAAGTATCAAATTCTTTTGGTGATGCTATAAAATCAAGAAGATTCTTTGTTTCTCTTGGGAAAGATTGAAGAGATAATTTTATGTCTTCCAGAGATAAATAAGAGCTTAAATTTTTTAATTGCTTCTCATTCAAGGAGCATACATGGAGCTGAGTTCGTAGGTTGTTAAATGACGTAGATCCTGGGGGGTCTGCAACAGGGATCAATTTCAATAAGCTTTGAACTACGTTCAATGCGACCTCACAAAAATTCTTGCATTTCTGAAAGGCGGCAAGAACGTAACAATGCAAGAAGTGTAATATATTAATCCCCTGATTGCATTGCAATCAGGGAGTCAATTAATTGTTCGTATTGCTAGCTATTTGGTGTCGTTTTTCTTCTGCGCGAGCCATATCCTCTAGATGTCTTTGAGTGGCTTGTTCTCTTTGTCTACGGCTTTGTTCAGCATCTTCTTTCTGCCGTTTTGAATCTTCCAGTTCGAAGCTAGCGATTGTCTGTGCTCCTTGCTTTGCTGAGCCGGCAAGGCCTGCAACTGCTTGGGAACCACCCACTCCGAGCGAGTTGGCTCCTTGAGATAAAGTCGTCATGATGGATGTAGCGCTATTGCCAAAGGCTCCTGCAACAGGCACGATTCCCAAAACGGCGGCGCCGATTGCACTGACAAGCTGTGTCACAACAGGAGCTATTTCTTTCCAGCCAGGTTTTTGCGCCTTAGTAAGATCTTTAATGTGCTTATTTTGAAGGAGATCATTTAGAAGGTTTGCAGTACGGCGTGTTTCGTCCGAGTGAAAATAGTTAGAAATCACCATCATTTTCTGCAGTGCACGCGACTCAAAAGGATCTACATCTTTTTTCAATTCCTCATCAAGCGTATCGATATAATTCTGCCATTTGTCATAAAGTGCCTTTCTGCGTTCTACAGGGTCTTCGATTCCTGCAATTTTATCTTTATCAGACATAGATTCCTCCTATTATTAGCGAATTGCGCTGCGATTTTTAAGAATGGTGTGCTGCATGGACCAAAGCTGTTCGGCCCGGCTGCGGATTTTTTCGGTATCTCCGATCAGTTTTTGAATGGTTGCATGGTTAAGTGCCCTTGTTTCACGGATCTCTGTAGCTTGCGCTTGCTGTTTTTTCATTTGCAATGAGGAGATGGAATGGGTGGCCTGTGCAGATGCTGAGGAAACTCCTGCAAGTAATGAAACAACGCCGAAAGCTGCAGATACACCGCCTGTAACAACACCAGCAGCGATGCCCGTAATTCCTGCTACGACTAAGAAAACGGCTGTTACTTTCCGAGCGATATCCGCCCAGGATATAGCCTTGGCTTTTCCGGAAATTTTTTCATTCACTTTGTCCAGGTTTAGATGAAGGCTTTTGTTGATCTTTTGCTGGTGATGGATCTCTTGAGCTGTGTAACGGAGTGAATCGGACTGTTGCGATCTTAAGTCTTCCATGGAATTAAAAATTGCACGTTCAAGAGCACTGTCATTTAAAGCGCTGATTGAAATTTCACTTTTTTCATGGTGCTGCACATCTTGAGGATGATGCAGCTTTGGAAGCATGCCAAGAATAAGTTGTTGTAGGGGAACGGAAGGCTTTTTTTTCTCATCTTCTTCAAAGCTTGTGGTTTTGTCAACCGGTAATGGAGCTGCCTGAGGCGTTTGCTTTTTTAGCCTTGGTATGAGCGAACGGATATACTCAACTTGAGGAGGAAGAGTGATTGAGTTTGTGCTGTTTGTCATAACGTGTCTCCCACAATGTGATCAGTTGTAATAGATTGTCGAACTTTTTACATTTACCTGCAACTAACTTTGCCTTTCGAACAAATTCGAGCATTTTTTCTTTATCGTTAAGAGCCAAGAAGCACTCAGCCGAGTGGATTAGAGGAAAGGGATTTTCCTCTTCGCCATTTAAGAGTGTGCAGCGATAATAGGCTGTCAAAGCTTCCTGGTAGCGCTTTTGCGCCTGCCTTGACGCTCCCAACCCCATCCAATAGGCAGGGTTTTCATTGTTATAGGAAAGCAATAGGCGGAACATGTCTGCAGCATCATCGTATTTCCCGCCGTTGTAAAGGGTATAGGCAAGTTCGTAGATCTGCTTGGGCTGCATATTAACCTCTGCCGGAGATATCTCTTGCCATGCGTTGTTTCGCTTCCGAAAGGGGCTTTAAGATACTGCGAGCCATTTGATACGATTCATACCGTTCGTTAGTCAACTTGGTGATCGTTTGCAGCTGGAGATCATTTTCGACATTGAGATCGTCTGCAGCGATGCGCAAGTTTTCAATAAGACGGTCCCTCTCCTCTTTTGAATAGGAGGTTTTATCCTCTTTGAGCTCAACACCGAGCGCTTTCGCCTTTTTCAGAAGTTCTTTAAGTTCAGGGTTTTTTGAAAGATCTAGCTTGCCCTTTTCATCTGTCGCCGTGTTTGTTGCCCGCAGACACTCGTGCAGGTGCTTTACATCTCCCTGCCTTTTCTTAAGGTCTTCAAGCTCTTTTTTCGTCGCTTCTCTCAATGTGCGCAGTCTTTCCGTATTGATGAGGAGAATCAGCGCTTCGAGAGAGTAATTTCCAAGTTCTGCAGGATCTGCATTAACTAAATCGGTAAGGATTGGATCTATATTATTTTCGCTCATAGAAAAATCTTATTCCTGTTGCAATTTAGAGGCAAGACTTTTAGAATCAATAATCTTTAATATATTGGGTGGTTATGTCTCGAGCGTCTTGGAGTTCAAAAATTGGTTTTATATTTGCCGTTGCGGGATCAGCTGTTGGACTTGCTAACATATGGCGTTTTCCCTATCTAACTGGACATCATGGCGGCGGGGCATTTATTCTTCTCTACCTCTTGTGTCTTTTTGCAGTCGGTTTTCCTTCATTTATTGCTGAGATAGCAATCGGCCGCAATACACAGGCGACGCCTTCTGCAGCATTCGGCATGTTGGGAAAGAACAGGTTTTGGTCTTCTATAGGGGGCGGAACGATAATAACAGGCTTTATTGTGAGCGCCTTTTATTCAGCTGTCGCCGGTTGGATAACAGGGTATCTTTTTGAAGCGATTGGGGGATCACTCGTTTTATTTTCAACTGAAGAGGCGTCGAAAAATCACTTTCTTGCGCTCGCAAATAATCCATGGTGGGGCGTAGGATTTCACTTTTTGTTCCTATTCTCATGCGTTTCAGTTTTGTTTTTTGGAGTTAAAGAGGGCATTGAACGTTGGAGCAAAATCTTTATGCCTTTGCTCTTTGGGATCTTGATCCTCTTAGTGCTTCAGGGTTTGTGGCTTCCAGGCAGTGAGGCTGGTCTTGAGTTTCTTTTTCATCCTGACTGGTCGAGGATAGATGCTCAGGCTCTTATCGTAGCTTTGGGGCAATCATTTTTTACCTTGAGCGTAGGTCAAGGAACTTTAGTGACTTATGGGAGCTATCTATCAAAAAGCGAGGGCATCCTTTCAAGCAGCCTGCCTATAGTTGCGATGGACACCTGTGTTTCCATTCTCTCCGCTATTGCGATTTTTTCTATCGCATTTTCAGTAGGAATCGCCCCGGATTCAGGCCCCGCTCTAATATTCCACACCTTACCTCTTGTTTTTGGGCAGATTCCTGTAGGACATTTCGTCAGCATCGCCTTTTTCATTTTGGTTTTTATCGCTGCTTTGACCTCGGAAATTTCTGCATTGGAGCCATCCATCGCTTACTTATGCGATCAGCGAGGTTTCAGTAGAAAATCTGCTGTTCTTCTCGTAGGGGCAGGCGCATTTCTTTTAGGAGTGCCTTGCGCTCTTTCTACAAGTCTTCTAAAAAACTACTCCGTGCTAGGATTTCCCAATTTCTTAGATGCAATGATCTATTTGGCAAGCAATATCTTGATTCCTCTTGGAGGGTTGGCAGCGGTCATTCTCGCTGGTTGGAGATGGGGGATGAAATCTTTTCTGACAGAAATAGAGGGTGGATCAGTAGTTAAATATTATTTTGCTTTTACGATTAGATATTTAAGTCCTGTATTGATCATTATCGTTTTTTTGCACGCTATCGGTTTCTTCGAGTAAAAAAATAGACGATCTTCTATGCTCGCGGTTGTAAATATTGAGAACTTTTGTAATGCGCTCAAGCTATATCGAATCCACATTTCAGAAGCCCGATGAGATTTTTGAGTCTCCCTTGCGTCCGCAACTATTGCAAGATTTCATCGGACAACATTCTATCAAAGAGCGTCTGGAAGTCATGGTGGAGGCTGCAAAACAACGTTCTGAAGCACTTTCTCACTGCCTCTTTGTGGGGCCTCCGGGACTTGGCAAAACAACTTTAGCTCACATCCTCGCAAGAGCCATGGGAACCAATCTCGTTGCAACCTCAGGGCCTATTTTAGAAAAACCCGGTGACCTGGCCGGGTTGTTGACAGGACTTAAGCCCGGAGATGTCTTTTTTATCGATGAAATTCATCGTCTGAATAAGCAAGTTGAAGAGTACCTCTACAGTGCAATGGAGGATTTCTCTCTCGATATAATGATCGACAGCGGCCCGGGAGCAAGATCTATTCAAGTGAAACTCAACCCATTTACCCTTGCAGGTGCGACAACGCGAAGTGGTCTTTTGTCTGCTCCTTTACGATCCAGATTTCCCTTTACCTGCAGGCTTGATTACTACTCAGATGAGCTTTTGAGACAAATTCTTTATAGGGCAGCCAAAATCATCAATGTGCCTTTCGAAGAAAATGCAGCAGATGAGATCGCGTCGCGTTCTCGCGGAACGCCAAGAATTGCAAATAATCTATTGCGCTGGGTGAGAGATTACTCGCAAGTGAAAGCGCAAAATAGGATTACCTTCAAGACAGCTCAAGATGCATTAAAGCTTTTGGCAATCGATGCCAAAGGCTTAGACGAAATGGATAAAAAGATCCTGACTGTCATCATCGATTTTTATCAGGGCGGCCCTGTGGGCATCGGAACGATAGCCGCAGCAATCGGAGAAGCTCCTGACACCCTAGAAGAGGTGTATGAGCCTTATTTGATCATGCAAGGGATGCTGGAACGAACGCCTCGAGGCAGACGTGCCACTCCATTAGCCTACGCCCATCTCGATAAGCAACCTTTAGAATCCATATCCAGGAGTATTTCATGAATAGGAACATTCTATCAGCCTTAGTGTTTTCAGCTCTAGCCGGAACAGCCCAATTACAGGGCGGTGTCATTGAAAATCTCGTAAATAAGTTTTGGCAAAAAGAGGAGCCTAAGCCAGCGACGATTAAAATTTTGGTCGTTCACGATAAGCCCGGAGTGTTATTAGAGGTAAAGGGGAAATACAAAATCTATGATCCCCATCAAGATGCTTTTATTTCGACGCGGTTTATTGGAAAAAGGAAATTCATGCAGGCAATGAATGACAGCTTGCGTTGGGGTGAAGAGTTTCCTGGCGTGCATCAGCTAAAAATCGTACCCGACAGCACCTCGACAACGACACTTGTTGATGGTATAGAGTATAAAGGGGCTATATACGTCTACGACATAGGTGGGACAATTAGCGTAGTTAATGAGCTTCCTCTTGATGATTATTTGAGAGTCTCTCTAAATTCCACCTTTAGCCCAAATCTCCCCGATGAAGCGGCTGCAGCGGTTGCCATCGCAGCGCGTGGTAATGCTTGGTATCTCGTCCAAAATCCAAAAAGTGAATACTTTGCTGTGGAGGCATCCAAGATTGGATATCGAGGACATGCAGCCGGCGAAACCAAGAAGGGGTTGGACTTAGCCATTGCAGAAACGAAGGACATGATTGTGGCTAAAGACGGCCATGCATTTGCCAACAGCTGGACTCCAAGCAATCAAGCTGCAAGCTCGCTGCTTACAGTCGAAGAAGCTGCTGAGCTCGCAAGGCGTGGTGAGCATGCTGCACAAATCCTTAGTAAGGCATTCCCCGGCAGTAAAGTATCGCTTATCAATGAGCAGTAAATATAGTTGATGTAACATAAATTGCTTCAAGATATACTTTAGCCCTCAACAGGGGTTAAAGTATGAATAGAGTGACTGCATTTGATCTTGGAAAAATTGGGTTTGGCTGTTTGCAGCTAGAATCAGTCTCAGATGAAATAGCTGTAAATGTAATTGTGGAAGCCTATAAGAAAGGGATTCGTCTTTTTGATACAGCAGCTGCATATGGTTCTGATCGCCATAATGAGAAAATTTTATCGTCAGCAATTGATAAAATTAAAAAAATCTATGGCGAAACATCGCATCTGTTTATTTCTACAAAATGCGGCATAAATTTTTCGACACTTCAGACCTCTTCAAGGGGTTATGAAGGTGGTCCTGATCAAATCCGTGACTCTGTTGAACGTAGTTTAATTGAGTTAGGGATCGACCAAATCCCTCTTGTATACCTTCATAGGATCGACCCTGCAGCTTCTGAAGAGGACAGGGTAGCATCATTTATAGCTCTTAGAACGCTCGTTGAAGAGGGTAAGGTTAGGTATGTAGGCTTGTCTGAGTGTACAGCTCAAGACATCATAAAGGCTGATGAAATTTTTCAAAAATGCACTGCATCATATAATCCTTTTGCCTTCGTTCAATCTGCTTTTTCAATTGCCACTCAACGAGCAGGAAAAAATGGTGTTCTTAGAACATGTCAGGAAAGAGGAATTCAATTCGTTAGCTATACTTCGATTGTGAGGGGGCTTGTCGATACAAGAATTTCAGAAGCATTATCTCTTAAAGACATCGAAGTTATGGGTCCTGAAAGAATTATCAGTGTCCTTAAAACTTCATTAGAAATTCCTGAAAATGATTTTAAATTGTTTGTAGGGTTCTTCCATACGAGCGTTATCAAGGATAATTTAACTTGCATCCTCCGATTTCATGAACTTGCTAGAGCCTGGGAGGTGAGCCCTTCTCAGCTAGCTCTTGCCTGGCAGGTAGCTCAAGGCGTGATACCCATTCCAGGGACAACAAAACTTGATCATTTAAGCAGTAATGTGGAGTCTGTTTCTATTAAGCTGTCAAGTGATCAGATTATCCAAATAAGCGACTGTTTTAAAAATTTCGCAGGCAATCCTAATGTCGATGGTGTGCTTGACGATAATAGTTTAGAAGTCTAGTCGCAATTAGGAGTTAATTGGATAGGTGAGTTCTCAATAGGTCGTTGACCAATTGAGGAGGAGCCTTTCCACGAGTCTCTTTCATGACTTGACCGACCAGGAATGCAAATGCTTTATCCTTTCCAGCTTTGAAGTCAGCAATCGATTGAGGGTTTTTTGCAACGATCTCATTGACGATTCTTTCCACTTCAGCAGTGTCATCCATTGGCTTAAAGTCAGGATTTTCGTTCACAATCTGTTCTGGGTTTTTTGAGGGGTTCTCCACCATGAGATCAGCAACGCTTTTGGCGATTTTTCCGTTGATCACATTCTTCTCAATGAGTTGAACCAGTTTGCCGACATGAGCTGCGGGTATGCCGGAAGAAGGGAGATCTTTGCCTGTGTCTTTGAATCTGCCGGCAAATTCAACAAGGATCCAGTTGCTCAACGTTTTTGCATTAGACGTTTCTTTTAGAGCAAGTTCGAAATAGTCTGCCACCGGTTTGTCATAGGTGAGTGTGAAGGCAGTGTCCTCTGAAAGCCCTAGCTCTTTGACATAACGACGCTCTCTTTGAAGGGGTAATTCAGGAAGCGAAGCTCGTATCTTTTCAATGTAGGCTTCGGTCAGAACGATTGGAACGAGGTCTGGTTCGGGGAAGTACCGATAATCGTCTGCGCGTTCTTTGCGGCGCATGAGAACGGTTTCCTTTTTTTCTACGTCCCAGCGGTAAGTCGCCTGAAGGATCGTTTCCCCACGGTCATAGAGAGCCACTTGACGTTCGATTTCCGATTCGATGGCCTGGTAGAGATAGTTAAATGAGTTTAAATTCTTGATCTCGATCTTATTTCTTAAAGTCGTTTCACCTTTTAAGCGGACGGAAACATTGACGTCGAAGCGGAGCGACCCTTCTTCCATATTGCAGTCGGAGGCATCGATGTATTGCAGGATAGCTTTAACAGCCATCGCATAAGCTTGCGCTTCCTCTGCAGAATGCATGCAAGGCTCAGATACGATTTCGACAAGAGGGACTCCGGCACGGTTATAGTCAACCCCCGCAAATGTTGGGAAGTGTTTGAGCATGCCTGCATCATCTTCGAGGTGTACGCGGTTCACGCTAAATGTCATCTCTTGATCGCCTACTTCGGCAACGACAAATCCTCCACGGACAATGGGTTCGTCAAATTGAGTGATTTGGAAGTTGCGCGGGCTGTCGGGATAAAAGTAGGATTTGCGGTCAAATTTACTAAAGGTGCAAACGGTGGCGTTCAAGGCGCAGCCTAACTGAACGGCCTTGCGAACAGCCTCTTTGTTCAATACGGGCAGTGCGCCGGGCTGGCCTGTGCACACTTCAGATATGTTGGTATTAGGTTCATCGCCAAAACGGTTAGGGGCAGAGCTAAACAGTTTCGATTTTGTGTTTAATTCCGCGTGGATTTCGAGGCCAATGACCGGCTGCCATTTATCTTGCCAAGCATGTTTACTCATGAAGAGACTCCTGCAAAAGGGGGGATTGCCGCTTTACCATGTGCATTTTCAAATGCATGTGCGTATGCAAAAAGGGCAGCATCCATTTTTTGTGGACCGATGAACTGAATTCCAAGCGGCTTTCCATTTTCACTAAAACCATTGGGAAGGCTGATAGCAGGCAATCCGGCAAGGTTAATGGCAATTGTGTAAATATCTTCCAAATACATTTGTAGAGGATCATGGATTGATCCTATCTCAAAAGCGTCGAAAGGGGAGGTAGGGGTAGCAATAAAATCACACCCTTTAAAGGCCTCTCGGTAGCGCTGAATAATGAGTGTTCTTACCTTTTGCGCTTTTTTGTAATAGGCATCTTGATATCCCGAAGAGAGTACAAAAGTGCCTAAGAGAATGCGACGCTTGACTTCGTTTCCAAAGCCTTCTTCTTTGGATAAGTCGTAGACTTCATCTAAAGTTTTAGCTAAAGGCGCTCGGACTCCATAGCGAATGCCGTCAAAACGTGCGAGGTTAGTCGAGGCTTCAGCAGTTGCAAGAATGTAGTAGACAGCAATGGAATAGCGCAAAATATCAAGGTCAACCTCGACAATTTCGGCTCCCAGCTTTTTCATCGTTTCTATCCCGCTTTCAAAGGCGCGCTTTGGATCGGGAGAAAGCTGTTCTAAAAACTTCCATGGCACGCCAACCTTTACCCCTTTTAAATCTGTCTTGAGGCCTCCAAGGATATTATCGCCCGGATCTTGCAAGCTTGTAGAGTCACGAGAGCAGGGCTGACCGATGATGCTTGCAACAAGTGCAGCATCTCTCACATTGGTTGCAAGCGGGCCGATTTGGTCAAGAGAGGAGCCGTAGGCAACAAGTCCATAGCGGGAAACTCTTCCATAAGTAGGTTTAAAGCCTACGATTCCGCAAAAGCTGGCAGGCTGTCTGATTGACCCCCCTGTATCACTTCCTAAAGCTATCGGGACTATACGTGCAGCAACAGCAGCAGCAGAGCCGCCTGAGGAGCCTCCTGGAGTGCATTTTAAGTCCCATGGGTTGCGTGTTTTCTGCAAAGCAGAATTTTCTGTCGATGAACCCATGGCGAATTCATCCATATTTGTCTTGCCGATCAGGATAGCATCCTCTTTTTCGAGGAGTTGCACAGCCGTTGCATCGAAGACCGCTTTGTAATTTGTCAAAAATTTGGAGGCGCAGCTGCTGATTTCGCCTTTGATATGGATGTTATCTTTAATGGCAACGGGAACTCCGGCCAGTTTTCCGAGTGTTTCACCCCGAGCTCTTTTGGCGTCGACTTCTTTTGCTTTTGCAATCGCTCTTTCCCGGCAAGTTCTTAAAAATGCTCCGATTGAGGGGTCTTGCTTTTCGATTCTATCGAGAAAGTAGAGTGTGACCTCTTCTGCGGTGACTTCGCCGTTCTGAACTTTTTGGGCTATCTCTTCTGCTGTCAGAAAGTGCATGGCCATCCTAATTCTGTTTGATTACTGGTGGGACGCGGATCATGCCGCCGATTTTTGCGGGTGCATTTTCGAGAAATAGTTCTCTTGAAAGGGGCTCATTCACTTCATCATCTCGCATCACGTTGCAGATTCCTTCCAAAACGTGATTGCAAGGCGGTACAGATTCCGTGTCGATCTCATTCAGTTGATCGATATAACCCAAAATTGCCTGAAGATCTTTCAACAAAGAGGCTTCTTCCTCTTCACTGCAATGGATGCGCGACAGCTCTGTAAGTGACTTGATTGCTTCTCTATCTAGTGTTGCCATAATGGCATAGGATCATATCTTAAACAGCGTTTTCCCGCAAACTATTCAGATGCCGACTTGATTATGGCCTCAATGATCAATATATCCCGCAGGTCCTTCTCTCTTCCCATTCTACGCTTATAATACAGTACATGTTGAAGGGATTCGAAGGGAAGTCCTTCAATAATTTCTGCCTTTGCAATCCGGTCTGCAATTGTGGGGGCGTCAGGATCTTCCTCTTCGCAATAAAATGAGCACGGGCCAAAGGCTTCAATAATTCCATCTGGAAAAACTATTTTTTTGACCCCGGCTGTATCCGTAATGCCATATTTTTTCGCAAGTAAGGACCATAACTCTTCAGTTACAACAATATCTATATCGCCGATCTTTCTTAAATTTCGAATGCCAAGCGCTCCGCTGCCGGTGATCGCATATTTCCCAATAGGCAGATCCAACTTTCTAACGGCCTCAAATTTTTCTCGATTTTGCTGAATCATCTCATTCGGTAAGTTTATTTCGTAATTGTAAGGAGGTGGCTGAATATAGGACATTGTTGTTTGCCATTATACAAACACCCTGATTTTCGAACATGATATGTTAGAAAATCAGGGTGTTTTGGAGCTATTGAGTAGCGCGAAGGAGGAGGCCGGCAGCGACATAGCGATTGTTGGGATGCCCATCTTTTAGAAGAGAGAGGATCAGTTCGATGCCCTGTTCATCTTGGTTTAATGAAAGGTATTCGAGTGAGTCGATTAGTAGGCGGGCAGATTCTTGCGGGGTGAGTTCAAAGGTAGTGAAGGCCTCCCGCTTATCGTAAGGGACGTAGGCTCTGAATTTCATCATGTCAATGCCCACTTGCTGGTTAAGCCATTGGATGAGCTTTTCTCTGTAGGCGCCCTCTTCATTCAGTTTGACTAAAGCAAGGTTGGCATAGTTGCGGATGAGAGGGGCACCTGCCTTTTGCTGCTCTCTTTTTAAGAGAGCGATCGCTTCTTTGCTATCTAATTCGATGAGAAGTGCGGTGAGGTAAGGAATGAGATCATTGCGCTTTTTCTCAAAGAGAAAGGCCGTGAGCTCAAGAAAATCTTTTTCGGGTAGTTGTGTGGAGGCGCGCAAGAGATCCTCTTTAAATGAGAGGGAAAGTTCGTTCAGAAGTTCTTCCTCCTGGCCTTCAACAGAGGCTGCTGAAATGGCGCGCCACACTTTCATCGATCTGCCTGGAGAGCTTGTTTCTGCAAAAAGTGTGTCTCGACTATCCCTCAAGAGAATTTCAGCAATTCCTCTGAGTGCGCGTGAATCCTTTCTTTCCAGCAGGGAGAGAGAGGCGTTCAATCTGACATGCATATCGCGGTTTTGAGTCAGCTCATAGAGGAGGTCTTCTGATCCCTGAATAGCTCCTAGAGCGCGTATTGCGAAGAGGTCTTTCTTAAGAGCCCATTCTTTAAGAGCGGCAAGCGCTTCTTTGTTTTCTAATTCGCTAAGCGCTGTCCAGGCTGCAATTTGAACGAAAGTGTGGGAGGATTTGGCTAGCTGTTGGAGAAGCGCTTGTGAGGAGTGGTCTTTAAATACGCCTAAAGCGTAGGCGGCGGCTTCTTGTTGTTTAGGTTCATGCTGTGCGGCAATTTTTTTGATCAGGGGGAGTAAGTCGTCGCGACCTGCCTGACTTGCACTTACAATTGCAGACACCCTGACATCGATGGAGGAGTGGGTGAGTAACTTTTTTAGCATTTTAAGAGACCCATGGTCCCCGGCAAGAGCAAATAATTGCGGGAATAGCACTGCAGCTCTTGGGTCAAGCTTGTACATGAGCGCTTCGATCTGCTCTGTTGCTGTCGGATGCTTTTGAAGAGCAAGTTGATAGGCTGCTTCCAGGCGAATGATGGGGTAGGGGGAGCTCAAAGAGCGAATGAGCCAGCTGTGAGCAATATCTTGCTGTGATTTGGCTAAAAAGTTCAACGCAACCGCTTGAATTTGGGGGTTGGACGAACGCATGCCCTCTTCAAGAATATACAGTGCGTTTTCATTCATGGAGATGCCCGCTCCAAAGATTGCCAAAAGTTGCGTCTCGCTCTCTTTGACCTTGGAGCCCTTATCCAGGACCAGAAGCGCCATTTGCTGCAGGAGTTCGAGCTGGTGCTGGCCCTTTTCCTCTTTTAAGGTCTCATACAATTCGATGGCCTGAGGCAGTTGTCCCTGATTAGCAAGAAAAAGGATTCTATTCTCCTCATAGCCTCCATAGAGGGTTGCTGAGACGGTAAAAGCGAGAATAATCCACTTCACTTGAGGTGCTCCCAGAGATCGATGCCGACTTTGAGTAGAAGATTTGAAACGAGATGAATAGGGAGGCCTACGACATTGTAATAGCACCCCTCGATTTTTCGAACGATCAGACTGCCTGCCAGCTGGATCGCATAACCACCTGCTTTGTCGGCCCAGTGGAGCGCTTCAAGGTAGCGGTCGATTTGTGTGTCTGTTAAGGGGTTAAAAAGTACTTTTGTTTCTTCACATCCTTTGAAAATTCCTTGGGGAGAGGCGATAACGGCGCCTGTAAAGACGCTATGCCATTTTCCTTGGAGCTCGCGGAGGCATTTTTTAGCATGTGTCTCATCTATAGGCTTTCCATAGATCTTGCCATCTAGACAGACGACGGTATCTGCTGTCAAAATGATCGCATCCTTATACTGCTCTTTGAGCGCACTTGCCTTTCCTAAGGCGAGCTCTGTGGCATAAGCTGCCGGATCGCCTAAGTAGGGGAGGGATTCTTCATCAAAGTCGGAAGAAATCTGCTCAAATGGCAGTGAGAAATAATTTAAGATCTCCTGCCTGCGGGGAGATTGGGAGCCAAGAATGATTTTCATGAGATCAAAGGTTGTGAAAAGAGTTTAAATTGGAGTTTGTTCGGGTTCAACTTGGGGCAGAGGCTGATTACTTTCTTTTCCAAATCTTCGTGAATATCTTTAAGATGTTGGACTTCAATACTTTCAGAGGTTAGATAGACTCCTATGTACTCATCTCCTTCGAAGCGCGTTATCATGAGCTTGTGGTTTTCAGATTTGGGCAGAATTTTTAATAAGTTCCATTCCTGGCTTGCGTCAAGGTTCATTTTCAGTTCGCTTGTAAGATAAAATCCTGCAAATATTTTCAAAATCGCTCTTTTGGTTTCAGTTGCCATGCCTTGATTCTACAAAATCATTCGATAAATAAAAAGGGCCTGACCCCTTTTGGGATCAGGCCCCTGAAGGCCAACATCGCTAAGCTAAAAGCTTAGTTAACGATGGTGCTCTCTTGTTGAGTGATAGGTGTCTTGATGGAGTCTGAAGAGACTTCCACGTTGATTCGCGCATCACCTGACTTCTTCGCACGAGCGTCGACTCTGTATTCCAGAGTTTGGCGAGCTTGGAAGTTTTTATAAGGAGCAAATGTTACGGTCTGTCCGGAAACTGTGCCTTGAGTTGCGCCGGTAGCGGCCTCAGGAACAATCTCTTCCGGGAAGCGGACTGTAACAACGACGTTATTGTCTTCGTCAGAACCTTGGTTAATTACCGTGATTCTGTAGCTAGTTGTATCGCCGATGCAAACAGGATCTTCTGTATCTACGATGCAAACGTTAAGAGCAGGACGTCCTTTCCAACGTGTTGTCGCATCTGCACAAGCTTCGCAGTTTTGGCAGTTTGTGACATGCACTTTGTTGGTGAAGCAGCCAGGTGTGCAAGTGGTCAATGTAAGATTGAAGGTAGCCTTTTCGCCAGCCTTTAATTCTTTCATTCTCCATACAGCCTGATTGCCGTTGATCTTAGCGCCATTAGCGGAAACAATCGATGTTGCGCTAGGTGCTTGATCGGTCACAACCACTTCTGTAAGGGACTTGTCGCCTGGGTTAGTCACAGTGATTTGGTAATCAGCATTTTTGCCGATAGCCACTTCTTTAGGACCAACTTTTGTCAACTCAATGCATTCCTTGCAGATGTTTGTGCACCATTGGCATGAAGTTGAATCTGCATTGCAAGCGGAAACAACAACATTATTGCAAGCCTTACCTCTTTGAACTGCTGTTACGCAGAAATCGACTTTCTTTGTTTGGCAGGGCTCAAGGCATCCCAATTTGAAAACCAGGGTCTTCTGGCAAGAAGAGTGTTCAACTTGAGGTGGCAGTGTGTCTGTGATCACTACATCTTCAGCTGTGCAAGAACCGCGGTTCGTTACAGATACTGTATAGTGAATAGGATCGCCTGGGCACACTTCGCAAGGGCCTGTCTTTTCGCAAGTTAAGATAGGCTTTGCGCAGAGCAATGAGCAAAAGCGTACAGGTGTAGCTGTTGCGCAGAAGCAAGCGCAGAGCTCACCTTCACATTCGCATTTTAGCCAAACTTTCGCTGCGATGCATTGACCTTTGCTCATGCCGCCGATATTCCATGTCAATCTCTTGCCGTCAACTTTAGCTTCAGGCGTGCTTCTTACGTAGCTAACGCCATCAGGCAGTGTTGTGTGAACGACTACATCGCAAACGTCTAAGCAGGCGTGGATGTCGAAATCGAGAGGATACTGATCGCCTAGCATGCACATGCTTGGGTTTCTAGCATTAACTGTGATGCCATCTGCGCAGCACAGTTCATTGCTATTAGGGTGCTTGCACTTTGCAGGAATTTTGCAAAGAGGTTCCTGCAGACATGCAGGTGGGCACGCAGGTGGGCATGCTGGAGGGCAGGCCGGCTTGCATGCTGGAGGGCATGCAGGTGGGCATGCAGGTGGGCATGCGGGAGGACATACTGGTTTGCATGGGGCAGCACATGGCTGCTCACAGACCGGCTCATTGCAGCACGATCTATCGCTAGAGCATCCAGACCAGAAAAGAGCCATGGTGCTCAGGACGAGCATCGTGGCAAATATTCCCAGTTTTCTACTCATTCATTTCTCCTTGTTTATACGTGTTGAATCAATTTTCAAAAATCCTTTATCAAAAAGGCTTTTTGAGAAGTAATCCAAATTAATAGGGGTAGTAACTAAAGTCTGCACAGCAGGGTTCTCCAATATGTGGTTGAGGACAGCATTGCGGCCGGCAAGTGTACGGTCTCGGAGGAGGGCAGCACGGGTAGCCTGTGGGCGAGCAACAACCTGAAAGTTCCAGGAGGGCTACTGTGGCTACTACTACTTTAATTGCTGTATTTTTTTTCATCATTTCCTGCTCGATCTTTTTTGAACGGTGAAGGCGGAGTTAAGCTCCGCCTTCGATGCCTACTGGCATGCTACTTGCTGATTAGCATGGAGGGCAGCAAGGTGCTGGGCAGCAAGGAGGAGGGCATGGCTTACAGCAGGGCTTAGGTGGGCAAGGACGTGGACAGCAAGGGTCGCGATCACAGCAGCAAGCTGAGAGCATGACAACAGCTGCGCACAATGCCAAGATTGATGCAAATTTCTTCATAAAACACTCCTTAAGTTGTGTTAACATGTTTGAGGTCCATTTTTTAACCCTGAGGGTTGCAGCCCTTGGGGTTAACATTTTTTAGGCTTATCGGCGCCCAAGAAATGCTTTTATCTCTTTTCATAAAGGAAGCGTCTATATATCTGCCAGAAGAATTTATAGATAAAATTTGATATTCACACTCCATAAAGTTAAGTCGTTGAAAATCAAATGTATATGAGAAGGGCTATCGTGCCTTTTGAGAGTATGCTACAGCTTTGTTCAGAAAATAAGCAGGAGGTTTAAAGTCAACTAATTTCTTAGTTTTCCTGTCCAGTTTAGCTTGGATCTTAGAGCTGAAAAGAAGTGATTTCTATCTTCGAATGAGATGAATCTGCAGACGCGATTGGATATGGAAATCTCTATGGACTGTCCAGTTGAGATGGTGTAAATAGGCATGCCATCAAACGCAACCTCAACAGGGGGCAAATTGCTTTGGTAGGAGACCGTTAACTTGTGAGAAGAGGGCAATACAATAGGCCTATTGGAAATAGTATGCGGACAGATCGGTGTGATAACAACAGCAGGAATTTCAGGAGTGAGGATAGGGCCTCCCGCAGCCAGATTATAGGCTGTAGAGCCTGTAGGAGTGGAGATGATCAGGCCATCAGAAGAGAATGCATTGAGGTATGTGCCATC
This sequence comes from uncultured bacterium, assembly GCA_964605535.1. Classification (GTDB taxonomy): domain Bacteria; phylum Chlamydiota; class Chlamydiia; order Chlamydiales; family Parachlamydiaceae; genus CAZSDA01. Next base: position 162,784 of record CAZSDA010000002.1, on the reverse strand, counting down.
AACGCTGATGGAAAGATCGATCAGCGAGGGAACTCTCCCTCTATGGATGACGATTTCATTCACGGCGTAGGCAACTTCATTCTCGCTGATCTTTCCGTTAAGCACCATTCTGTCCTGTATGCGGAATTTTCCCTTCAAGAGGCATTCCAGGGTATTTTCGATTTCTTTAGAAGTAACTTCAGCGAGGAAGCCCAAGCCTCCGAGATTAATTCCGAAAATGGGAGCAGAAAGCTTTGGGTATTTGTGAAAGATGCCCAGAATGGTCCCATCGCCTCCGAGAGAAATTAAGTAATCAATTTCATCTGGACGGAAATCGGAAAGAGGCTTGAGTTCGAGCAAGGAAGCTTTTTCATCTTCGGCAACAACTTCAACGCCGCGTTTAAACAGAAAGTCTCTTACAGCTTTAGCTAGTTTGAGAGCTTCCGGCTTCTTTAGGTTTGGAAAGAGGGCGATGCGCATAATTCTTTTAGGTTGAATTGTTCTTGGATTCTCTTCGTAATCTTTGCGGGTGTTAGACCGATAAGGTCGATCAACTCTTTGTAACTTCCCTGTTCAAGATAAGTGTCGGGGATTCCGCAATTCAGGACATTCACGTTTTTTATTTCCCTAGTCATCAAAAAGTGATTGAGAATGGATCCTAGACCGGAAGCAAGGCAGTGCTCTTCTATTGTCACTAGGTAGTTGTGTGTTTCAAATAGGTCTATGAAGAGTTCTTCATCCAGAGGCTTAATGAAAATGGGATCGATTACCGTGGCATCTATACCGAATTTGCGGAGTTCTTCTCTAACTTCCATAGCAGTATTGACATGATGTCCCATACCGATCAGCGCGATTTTATTGCCTTTAGCCAGAACTTCACCTTTACCAAGTGCTCGGTGAATTAGCGGCGCTTTGCCATCTTCCGTCGCCAAATTGGGGTAGCGGATCGCAACGGGTTTTTCCCATGCAAATGAAGAGGATAAAAGTTCGCGCAATAGCTGACCGTTTCTTGGTTGTGCGATGACCATGTTTGGCATTGCATTGAGAAAGGAGATGTCGTAGATTCCGTGGTGTGTAGAGCCATCTGGGCCAGAAATTCCGCCGCGGTCTATGGCGAATATCACCGGAAGCTCTTGAAGGCATACGTCATGGAAAAGGTTGTCGAATGCTCTTTGGAGGAAGGTCGCATAAATTGAAACCACAACCTTCATTTTTTTTCCGTAAGCAAGGCCCCCAGCAAATGTCACTGCATGAGACTCTGCAATCCCCACATCCAGGCAGCGTTCGGGAAACTTTTTCATCATCTCATCTAGGCAAGACCCTGCAGACATCGCTGGAGTGATCGCAACAATGCTGGGATCGATTTCAGCGAGTTTCATCATCTGATCGCCAAATATTTTGGGAAAAGTAGAGGCAGCTGATGCAGGAGCTAAAAATTTGCCTGAATCGCGATCAAACGGGCGTGCACCATGGTAGGAAACAGGGTTTTTGGTAGCCTCTTCCATGCCGTGTCCTTTATTGGTCATGACATGAAGGATAACTGGCCAATCGAGGTTTTTGACAGCTTCAAAGGATTCGCATAATTTCTTAATATCATGACCATCGATCGGGCCTATGTAGGAAAGGCCATACTGCTCAAAAAAGGCTGCCGGACTAAACAGATTCTTTAGAGATTCTGTAAACTTATGGCCGTGCCTGGAAAGTCTTTCACCGAGTGTAGGGATTTTGGCAAGTAGAGCATCCATTTCGTGGTAGAGGCGATCTGTGGTGGGGTTACTGATGAGTCGGCTTAAGATATGCGTGATAGCTCCCACATTTTTGGAAATAGACATTCTGTTGTCATTTAATATGACGATGAATCTCTTGGTGTCCTTGGAAATATTATTCATCGCTTCAAGGGAAAGCCCGCAGGTGAGCGTAGCGTCTCCAATGATCGGGATGACATGGTCTTGTCTTTTCATTAGGTCGCGGTTTTTAGCGACCCCCAGAGAAAGGGAGAGCGCGGTTCCTGCATGACCTGCATAAAAGTGATCGTGGGATGATTCTTTTGGGTTGCTAAATCCGCAAAGGCCATTGAATTGACGGATCGACGGAAATCGATCATTCCTTCCCGTTAAAATTTTATGGGCGTATGTTTGATGGCTTACATCCCAGATGAATTTGTCTTCCGGAGAATTGAAACAGCGGTGCAAGGCTATTGTAAGTTCTACAGCTCCAAGGTTTGACGCGAGGTGGCCTCCATTCACTGCCATGACTTCGATAATTCTTTGCCTTAGCTCAGCTGCCAGATTGCCTAGCTCTGCAAACGTCATCGCTTTGATGTCTGCAGGAATTGTGCTTTCTTTAAGAACCATGTTGCATTTTCCCGTTGAAAGATTCCTTAGCGGGATTGCCCTCTTTATCAAAGGTAACATCACCCGTTCTGTTTTTGATCAGGATCTCGACACGCTTCTCTGCATCCGCGAGACGTTTTGAGCAGCGGTTAATCAAAGAGTCCGCTTCTTCGTATAGTTTTAACGAATCATCAAGAGGAGTCGCCCCTGAATGCATTTTTTCGATGATTTGCTCTAATCTTAAAAGAGAAGCTTCGAAAGATAGCTCTTCTTGAGGTTGATCCTTGTTCGTCATGTATTTCCTATGCGATTAATCGTGGAGTGTGCTTCGCCGTCGCCTAGCAGTATTTTTACATTTTCACCGACGGAGAGGGAATGCACAGATTTTATAATCGAATGATCGATTTCTGAAAAGATAATAGAATATCCTTGCTTAAGGAGCCGGCGTGGATCGATTGCTCCTAATAGTGTCTCGACTTGCTTAAGATTTTTCATAGCGTTTTCATTTCTTTTTTTCCAGGCGTGGTCGAGAGTTTTTGAAAGATAGCGCAATTTTTCCTGAATAAACGCGATTCTTTTAGAGGGATTGAGTGCTTCATTTTCTCGTTTAATTCCTGAGATTTTAATTGAGAAGCGGCTTAGCTGCTCTTTCATCGTGCGATCGACGCTTTCCTTAAGTTCATCAGCTTTTTGAATAAAGGGGCCTAAAAGTACATAGGGATTTGTCATGACAGGCTGTTTGCAAAGGGAGGAGAGTTGCTGTTTTTTGATCCGCATCAGTTGTATCAGGGCATTTGAGAGTGTTTTATGCGCCTGCACAAGTTTTTGAAGTTCCGCTCCCTTTTCCCTTACGATAATTTCTGCTGCAGCTGATGGGGTTGGAGCTCTGACATCTGCTACAAAGTCCGCTAAAGTGACGTCTGTTTCATGCCCTACTGCAGAGACAACAGGAATCTTGCTGCGAAAAATTGCAGAAGCTACGACTTCTTCATTGAAAGCCCAGAGGTCTTCTAAACTACCGCCACCGCGCCCCACAATCAGCACATCTGCAAGTGCATGACGGTTGAAAAAGTCGATCGCTAAAGCGATCTCTTGCGCTGCTCCCGGGCCCTGTACTTTCACAGGATTGAGGATCAGATGGAATCCGGCAATTCGTCTATCAAGAACGTTTAAAATATCCTGAATGACTGCACCCGTTGGGCTTGTAACGACTCCAATTGTCTTTGGGTATTTGGGTAGCGCCTTTTTTCTTGCGGTTTCAAAATAGCCTAGCGCTTTTAATTTTGCTTTCAGAGCTTCAAGCTGCAAAAGAAGCACGCCCACACCCGCCATTTCCAGGGTGCGGACGACGATTTGGTATTTGCCGGTAGGTGGGTAAACGTTTAAAGCACCTTTTAAAATGACCTGATCTCCATCTTTGGGTAGGCGGGAGACACTTGCTAAATCTCCCTTAAACATCACAGCAGAAAGTTGTGCGTTTGCGTCTTTAATCGAGAAATATAGATGCCCGGAAGCCTGCAGTTTACAGTTACTCACTTCGCCTTGCACTGCGACAAAACGGAACTGTCCTTCAAGCAGAATTTTAATTGATTGAGTGAGCCCGGAAACGGAGAGAACCGGGATTTCGATTGCAGGACTAGTCATAGGATAATACTACCGTTTAATTAAATGATCGTCTACCCTTATTTGCATGAGCAAATTGATCATCGGTAATTGGAAAATGCATAAAACAGTTGCCGAAACGATGCACCATATTTCTCTTTTGAGGCCTCTCGTTTTCAGGCTATCTGCCGATGTTTGGTTGGCAGTGCCTTTTACTGACATCGCTTCAGCTTCTGAAGCGTGTAAAGGGTCAAGAATTAGGGTTGGCGCTCAAAATATGAGCGAACTTTTAGCAGGAGCTCTTACCGGAGAGATTTCGGCCCTCATGCTCCAGGAGGCAGGCGCTTCTTTTGTATTGTTGGGCCATTCCGAAAGAAGGCGTCTTTTTTCTGAAGAAAACCGCGCTGTCAATCGGAAAGCAAAGCTCGCAATTAGGCATGGCCTAACTCCTGTAATCTGCATTGGGGAAACCGCAGAAGAAAAATCGGCGGGACTTACTGAAGAAGTGCTGAAAAAGCAGATGAATGAATGTCTTGAGGGAATTATTGAAGAATTTGTTTTAGCCTATGAGCCTGTCTGGGCAATCGGTAGCAAAGAGGCTGCCGCACCCGAATTGGTTGAGAAAATTCACAGGTTCTGTCAAAATTACCTCGCACACTTGAATTGTACGATAAAACCGCGCGTCGTGTATGGCGGTGCGGTGAGCCCCGATAATTGCCAATCCTTTCTGCAGCTTGCCTATGTTGACGGGCTACTGGTAGGAGGGGCATCACTTGAGGTGGGATCGTTTGCCAACATAGTGCAGAAAGCCGAAGGATAACAAAATGACTGTTCTCTATTTTTTGTCGATTGCCCTGTTTCTTTTTATTGCCGTTCTGCTCTGTCTTGTCATTTTGATGCAGGAGAGTAAAACGACAGGCCTCGGCGCCTCTTTTGGTGGCGACGCATCCGATTCTGTTTTTGGAACCTCAACTGCCGACGTTCTAAAAACATTCACTGCCTATCTTGCTACAGCCTTTCTTGTGCTGTGCGTTATCCTCTCTTTGTGGACCTCCGCTCAGGCGCGCGCACGCAGCGGCGTTCAGGATCCGCTCTTTTCTGAGTCGATAGAGCAGTAATTGGCATGAAATTCGCTTGATCTTCGCATCTTACTCACCATAAGGGAGGTGGAAGATGATGAAGAAAACAGTGAAAAAAACAATCGTGAGAAAGCCGGCCGCCAAGAAAGCTGTGGCGAAGCCGGCCGTTAAAAAAGTGGTAAAAAAACCGGTTAAGAAAGCTGTGGTTAAGAAAACCATCGCTAAAAAACCGGCAAAAAAATCCATTACAGTAAAGAAAACTACTGTAAAAAAGAGTGTTTCGGTTAAAAAAGTAGCAAAGCCACTGAGCCTTCGCAAAAAAGTGTTGACGGCTCACGGTAAAAAAAGCACAAAATCGAAGAAATCATAAGATGCACTTGGCCCCCAACTTGCGTGTTGCGATTATCGTACAGGCAAGGATGGGGGCTTCTCGTTTGCCCGGAAAACCTCTAAAAACCGTTTTTCGGAAGCCCCTCCTTACCTATCTCCTTGAAAGGCTCAAACGTTGCAAAGAGGCAGGCCAAATCGTCGTCGCTACTACAATTTCCAAAAAAGATGACCCAATCGCTGCGTTAGCTAAGAGAGAAAATGTTGTGCTTGTGCGGGGAAGTGAAAATGATGTGCTCTCCCGTTATCTGTTGGCTGCAGAGCAGGTTTCTTGCGATGTAATAGTCAGGATTACCGCCGACTGTCCTCTTATTGACCCAAAACTTTTAGATGCGATGCTGATCGCCTTTAAAAAGACTTCGGGTTTGGATTATCTTTCAAACACACTTAATCGCACCTATCCGAGAGGGATGGACATAGAAATATTCACGATGGATGCTTTGAAAAGAGCTGTTAAAGGTGCGCAATCGGCTGAGGAAAGAGAGCACGTAACTCTCCATATCTATCGCAATCCGGACAGTTTTAAGATTCAAAATTACCAAGGCGAACAAGACTTTTCAAACTACCGCTGGACTGTGGATACTCAAGAAGATTTGCTGCTTGTTCGAAAGTTGATTCAAGGGCTATACCAAAAGAATCCGGAGTTTGGACTTAAGGATCTCCTGGAATTGATGGCTTGCCATCCGAAGTGGGAAGAGATCAATAAGAATGTCATTCAAAAGAGAGTGTCATGATTGAGTTTGAGTTGGTACAGCCATCCAAAGAACATGCAGCGCTAATCGCATCGTGGAGGAATGATCCGCAAGCTTTAAAAATGTCCTTTACCTATACGGAAAAAAAGACTCTGGAAGAATTTTATCCGCAATTTCTCTTTTCCTATTTTTCCCATCCAACACTTCCTTCGCTTTTTGCAATAAAAGGTGGTGAAAGAGTGGGCCTTGTTCGCTTCGACCCTGATGTTGAGATTTCACTTTTGGTGAATAAGGAAAAAAGAGGGCAGGGGTTGGGAGCGGAGATATTGATTGCTTTAGAACCCTACCTAAACCGCAAAGGAATTTCCCGAATAGATGCCAAGATAAAAAAAGAGAATGGAGCTTCTATCAAAACATTTCGCAAAGCGGGGTACATAGAGATAGGGCAGGAGGAGGATGTTCTTTTATTTCAGCGTCAACTCCTGCAAAGAAAGAGCCGTCCCGTTTTGATTATTGCAGAGGCGGGCTCCAATTGGAAGTGCGGCTCTTTCGAAGAGGATTGTCAGAGGGCTTATGCTCTCATTGAGGCAGCAAAGGCATCTGGCGCCGATGTGGTTAAATTCCAAACATTCAAAAGAAAATCCATTTACGTTCCCAATCCAGGTCAGAGCGACTATTTGTCAAAATCGGGGGTAAAAAGAGATATCGGAGAACTTTTTGAAGAGCTGGAAATGCCACAAGGATTTCTTGCGCTTCTTGCCAAACATTGTCTCTCAGAAAATATTGAACTCATGTCGAGTGTCTTCTCTCCAGAAGATTTTGAAGAGGTCGATCCCTTTGTCAAAAGACATAAAATCGCCTCTTACGAAATTTCTCACCCACATCTTTTGAAATTAGCCGCGCAGTCAGGAAAGCCTTTGATTCTTTCGACGGGAGCCTCTTCGATAAGAGATATCGATTGGGCTGTTGAGACCTTCTATTCTGCAGGAGGGAAAGATCTCACGCTTTTGCAATGCACAGCTCGTTATCCAGCTCCCGATCATTCAATGAATCTTAATGTCATTTCTTCTTTACGTGCACGTTATAATGTCGAAGTGGGCCTTTCAGATCATAGCTTGGAACCGCTCACATCTGCGGTTGCAGCGACAGCTTTAGGCGCTTCAACAATTGAAAAGCATTTCACTTTAAGTCGTCATCTTAAAGGGCCTGATCATGCATTTGCAATTGAACCTAAAGAGCTTAAATCACTGGTTGAGGCAGTTAGAGCGTGTGAAGCCATGCTGGGGATAGCTATAAAACATGTTGGAGATGAGGAAAAGGAACTATACTATTTTGCTCGAAGGGGGATTCAAGCCTTGCGTAATATTCCCAAGGGTGAGATTCTGCGCGAAGGGGTCAATTTTGCTATTTTAAGACCTGGCAAGCGTTCATTAGGTGCGCACCCGAAGTTTCTTTCGCAGATAGAGGGGAGAAAAGCTTCTCATGCTCTTGCTGAAGGAGAGGGCATACAACCGGAGGACTTAATTTGAATGAATGGGAAATATAACAGCAACGGATTGAAGGCAGTCTGCATAGACTTGGATGGTACACTCATCGACACCCTCCCAGCTCTTTACCAAGTCTATATGAAATTTTTGAATAATTTCGGCAAAACAGGCTCTCTTGATGAGTTTCGTTCCCTCGTAGGACCCAGTATCGATGAGATCGTCGAGATTTTGCGTAAAAAGTATGATCTCAAGGAGTCTGGGCACGATCTTTCAATCTATTACGTTTCACTGCTTATGATGCAGGGGTTTGAAGGGACCGAGCTATTCCCCGGGGTTAAAGAGGTGCTTGAATCCTTTAAACAAAAGGGGATAAAGTTAGCTCTTGTGACTTCTGGTACACGTTCACTAGTAAAAAGCTGCATCGATCCACTAGGGATTGAAAGTCAATTTGATCATATTGTCACTGCGGATGATGTTAAACAGGCAAAGCCTCATCCAGATATTTATCGCACGGCTTTAACAAAACTTTCTGTGACTTTTGTTGAGGCTTTTGCGATTTAAGACTCTGAGAAGGGGAAAAGAGCGGCTCTGGATGCCGGCTTAAATGTGATTTTTTTTACTCATGGAGTCAAAGAGATCGAGAAAAAGGAAGATAAGGTCATTTATCTAAATAGCTGGCAAGAGATAGGAAGATGGATTCTACAGAAGTGAAAAAGCAGCGCGTTTCTAAGTGGCAAAAGATTCAAAAGGGATTTGAAGCAATCCCCATGAGCAGCCGCTTCGCCCTTGAAGTGGTATCCTGCAACCAATTTGAGCATCTTTCTGAACAGAAAAGCCGCTTAATCGATACCATTTGGGAAAAAGAGCAGAGACGAAAAGGGGGACGCCTTTTCAATGGTTTGATTTTATCTGCAAAAGAATTTAGCTCAAAAAAGCTTATTGGCACCTTTGTACCCTACAAGTATTTTCTAGCTCAAGCGTGCGACCCATCCTTAAAGCCAGACCTCAAAATTTTGCCCGTAAGTTTGAGTGCCTTGACGATCTCGGACCATTCACTCATTCTTGCAAAGCGCTCTTCGTGGGTTACGCAATATCCTGATTGCTATGAGCTGGCCCCTTCGGGAGGGGTGACAGAACATCCTTTCGAACGCGGTTCAATAGATCTCAAAATGCAGCTCTACGAGGAACTCAATGAAGAGGTGGGTATCGAACGCTCTTTGGTGAAAAAAGTTCAATTTTCAACTTTGATTCGAGACCATGAGGCAGATGCTATTGAGCTCATTGCAGACATCGAGGCCAAGCCTTACAGCATGCAGTCATCTACTGGGGAATATGCTCAAATCATGACGCTCCCCTTAAGTGAAGTCGCTTCCTTTGTTGCTGCCCATCGGACAGAATTTGTGCCTCTTTCTTTAGCAATTTTAAAGATGAAATCGCTTATATAGATTTTTACGATCTTTATGAAATCTTAATGTCTATACTCCAAAGTCCTCTTAAAACAATTTATGGAGGGTATAGTGAGTAACGAGTCTATAAAAAACAATGCGGCAGCACTGTTTTTCGGGCCATGTGCGACGTTTACTTTGATGCCGATTTTTTTAGCGCAATCTAGGGTTTCAAAGGTAAAGGGAATTAAAAGGATTATATTATCTCCGCCCGCGGTTGCGGCAGGGATTGTGCCGACTTTACTGTATCCTCTAGCTCTTATACTAGATAGATTGGTAAAACCTATTTTTTTCTCCTTGGATCGGGATTCTAAAATAGATAGTCTCGGAAAACCTTTAACAACTAAAAGCTCCCTCCCTCAAAAAATTAAAAATTGGGCCTTAGTTTTTCCCAGGCTTCTTGGCGTTTTGCCCTTGGCAGCACTCATGACAGCAGTCACTGCAGTGGCGATGCCGATTTTATTCATTCCGATAGTCATCTATACGATGGCTGGCAAATCACTACAAGAACAGGGATGACTAAAACTCATCTCTTTATTAAGTCTTAATAAATAAGCGCTATGATCTAGATTCATAAAAATTAAAATGGAGCATTTCATGTCAAGACCACTTCCCTCGGGAAAACAAATCGATATTACCAGACCATTTAAAAAGGTTTATACTGGGCCTATGGCCATAAACTTATTGAATGCATCCATTAACGCCAATAGAGTTGTTTCTAACATGAGGGGTGTTAAGCGAGTATTTTGTACAATTCCATTAAATTTGGCAGCGATGGTTCCGCTAGCTCTATTTCCGGTTGCCATGCTCGTAGATCGGATCGTCAAACCGGTATTAAAGGCGGCAAATAGAGATGAAAATTTTAAAAAATACTCTTATTCCACACGTGAAAAGATTTTGGCATTTGTTAAAATAGTGCCTAAATTGATTTTGACTGCCCCTCTAGTGGCCTTGACCGCAGCTGTAGGAGCTCTAGCACTTCCTGTTATTTTCGGTGCAGCGGTTGTGAAATCGTTTATGGGTAAGCCGCTATTCAGTAAAGGTTAATTTCCCCCAATGACACCTTGCAAACAATTTGCAAGGTGTTTGCTTTTTCTTCGCAAATCGTCTAAAATTGTTTCTCATGAAATTCTCTCAGGTTCGCTCCTTTGAAAAACATCTCGCTTCCTCAGCACCGCACCATTTTGCTCCTGTCTATATCATTCTGGTGAAGGACGCAACAGACCGTACGTGGATGGTAGAAAGAGCGAAGCGTCGTTTGATTGGCGAAGGCGTCCGTTCTATTGCGATCTTTGAGACAGATCCTACGAAAAGGTTGATGCAGGAGCTTTCTACGCTATCCCTTTTGCGAGAAGAAAGAGTTGTCATCGCGTACTTTGAGGCAGCCCCTAAAGGAAAGGCAGATGAGCTCATAGGGCTCATCAAGCAGTTGCCGAAGGAAACGCGCTGCCTGATTGCGATGGAAAGTCTTGCTAAAAGCACAGCTCTTTACAAAGCTGTTGAAGAGGAAGGCGTTATTCTAGAGTTGCCGACAGAAAAGTCGTGGGAGCGCGAGCGCTCTTTAACGGAATGGCTTCTCCATGAAGCCTCTGAATTGGGAAAAACGATCGCCCCGCAGGCTGTGCAGCTCCTTGTCAAGGGCGTCTGGGGAAGTTATGCCAGGCTTTCCTCTGAATGGGAAAAGCTCCTGATGTTTGTGGGTGAGAGGGCAAAAATTACATTGGATGACGTAAGTGCTATCTCTTCCCTTGAAGTGGAAGAGAGTAGCTGGGCTCTTGGCGATGCACTGCTAGCAGGCGATGGCAAAAAAGCTCTTGAAAGTGCGCTACAACTCATCGAGCAGGGGAGTGAAGCGATTCAGCTTTTGCGTCAGATCCGACACCAGCTCATGACGGCTTTTCAGACTGCTGTGCATTCTGAAGAGGGTACATTAGACTCCTTTCTTGTAAAAATGCCCCATCTAAAAGGCGCTTTGCTTCAAAAGCAACTCAATGCAGCTGCGCGCTTTGGAATTAAACGACTTGCCCACGCTGTTGCCGCGATCGATGCTTGCGAGTTCCGCGCTAAAGACGGCATAAGCTGTCCCAAACTTTTATTAACACAACTATTGGCAAAACTCTTATGACGAAAAAACCTGCTCTTTTACTGCTTCCCAATCTGCTTGGAGAGCACCCCCATCCTGAGCTCTATCTTCCTGCAAGTGTAGGGCGCGCTGTAGAATCTCTTGATGGATTAATTGCCGAAAGCGTCAAGGGCGGTAGGCTTTACCTTTCCCGATTCCAGCATGAAAAAAAGCCGCACGAGATTCCTCTTGCTCTTCTCAACGAGCACACAAAACCTGATGAGATCGATTTTCTTCTGGAGCCGATTAGAAAGGGTGAGCGTTGGGGCCTAGTTTCAGATGCCGGGCTTCCCTGCATCGCAGACCCGGGTGCAGATCTGGTCAAACGGGCCCGCACTTCAGGGATCGTAGTACAAGCCTTCAGCGGCCCCTCTTCGATCCTTCTTGCTCTCATGCTTTCCGGTCTTTCCGGCCAGCAGTTTGCCTTTCACGGCTATCCACCTAAAGACAGTGCCTTGCGCCTTATCCAGCTAGAAAAGCGCTCGAAAGAGGAAAAATCGACGCAAATCTTCATTGAAGCGCCTTACCGCAGCGCACGTTTTCTGGAAACACTTCTAGACACTCTCAAGCCAGACACTTGGGTCTCTGTCTCCTGGGATTTAACCCTTCCGACACAAGGCAGCCTTTCACAACCCGTTTCCCTCTGGAAAAAAAGCCCGCTCCCCAACCTAGAAAAACGCAACGCCATCTTTCTATTTTCAGCATAAAACCGGGTGTCAAAAAAATGAGTGCAAAGAATCAAAAAGAAGAAGACCCTCAAACGTCTTTTAAAAGGGAAACGCAGAGGCGCGAGAGACGGAGAGGCGCTGAGGATTTTATGATTTATGATGAATCTAAAAATGGTAATTTATCTTTATTCAATCTTAACAAATGCAGATTATAATTTGCTGTCTAAAATGAGGTTATTATGTTTCAGTTCATGGTAAGGAAAGGGCAGCTGTTGGAAGGGCCCTGTATGCAAGGCCTTGACAAATTGCAAAAGTCAATAAAAATTAAAGTTTCCAAGTTGCCAGCGGCAGCTAGATTTTTTGTTTCAATACCAAGCACTATTGCTAGAAGTTCCCTGATTGCTTTAGCCCCTTTAGTTTTACTTATAGACCGCGTGGCGAAGCCGATCCTGGCATCTTTCAATAAATATGTGCCAGCTGAGAAAAAGTTTAGAAAGTGCGTGCTCATGCTTCCTAAACTTATTGCTACAGTTCCTGTGGCTCTGCTTACTGCCACTGTTATTGCAATTGCTATTCCTATTTTGTTCGTACCAATGGTTATAGCTAGAATGGTTGGTTCCACAAAGCTGTAACTTACAGTTGTATATAATGTATCTCTTCCTCAGACTAAGCGGTCGCTTTGGCTGGGGATTTCCTATTTTTTATCCGTATTGCTACTCCCGTCTTATTCTTGCCAGCGGTACTTTCCACAATTGTTGGCACTAAAATGAGTAGCTATTGGCGCGATCAATGCTTGTGAATTTCGCGCTAAAGACGGCATAAGCTGTCCCAAACTTTTATTAACACAACTATTGGCAAAACTCTTATGACGAAAAAACCTGCTCTTTTACTGCTTCCCAATCTGCTTGGAGAGCACCCCCATCCTGAGCTCTATCTTCCTGCAAGTGTAGGGCGCGCTGTAGAATCTCTTGATGGATTAATTGCCGAAAGCGTCAAGGGCGGTAGGCTTTACCTTTCCCGATTCCAGCATGAAAAAAAGCCGCACGAGATTCCTCTTGCTCTTCTCAACGAGCACACAAAACCTGATGAGATCGATTTTCTTCTGGAGCCGATTAGAAAGGGTGAGCGTTGGGGCCTAGTTTCAGATGCCGGGCTTCCCTGCATCGCAGACCCGGGTGCAGATCTGGTCAAACGGGCCCGCACTTCAGGGATCGTAGTACAAGCCTTCAGCGGCCCCTCTTCGATCCTTCTTGCTCTCATGCTTTCCGGTCTTTCCGGCCAGCAGTTTGCCTTTCACGGCTATCCACCTAAAGATAGCGCATTACGCCTCGTCCAACTAGAAAAGCGCTCTAAAGAGGAAAAATCGACGCAAATCTTCATTGAAGCGCCTTACCGCAGTGCACGCTTTCTGGAAACATTGCTTGAAACTTTGAAGCCTGATACATGGGTCTCTGTCGCCTGGGATTTAACCCTTCCCACACAAGGCAGCCTTTCCCAACCTGTTTCTCTTTGGAAAAAGAGCCCTCTTCCCAACCTGGAAAAACGCAATGCGATTTTTTTATTTTTAGCATAAATCCTTTAGCCGCCGGCGGAGTGGTAGCGGCGGGAGGCAAGGTGCCAGAACCTTGTGGATAGATAGAAGAAGAGCAGCCCTGCGCAAGGGGCGAGGAAGCCAAGGAATTTCAATGCGCCTTCTGCGTGCAAAAGGGATGAGACGGGATAGTAGCCGACTGCTGCTAGTGGAATCAGAAATGTAAAAATCGATTTCAGGGGTTCTTTGTAGATTGTGATGGGATATTGGGCAGTCTCGGCGCCGCCAAAGGTTGCAATGTTCATGATCTCAAGAGCTTCGGTCGTGTAGAAACAAATGGCAGCATGGATAATGAAGAGACCATAGAAGAGAGATGCAGCACTAACGTAGGCAAGGAGAAGAAGAGCGATGGCGGTAGGAGATGCAAGGAGCGAAAGGCTCGAAAGTCCCCACAGAAGAACCAGAAAACCTTGCAGAAAGCGCCCAATCCGCATCCATTGCACTTCACACGCAGCCACTTGAAAAAGTGTAGGTAGAGGCCTTAAAAGAAGTCTGTCAAAGTCTCCCGATTTAATCCATTGGTCAAATTTATCAAACCCTCTCGCAAATGTTTCAGCAGTGGCAAAACCCATATGGATAATGCCGTAAATGAGAGCCACCTCGCTTAATGTCCAACCGTTGAGCATCTGGAAGCGGTCGAAGAGGACCCAGATGCCGAAGATGTCAGTAAAGGTTGAGAGAAAGTGGGCTGTAGCAAGCATGAAAAAGGAGGCGCGGTGCTGCATTTGCGAACGAATCGAGATCAAAATCATCTTCCAGAATAGCTTCAAGCGCTGCACAAGATCATCCTCCTTGAATCACCAGTGCTCTCATTGCACGGTCGAGCATCTTCTTGCCTAGCCAAACAAAAACGAAGACCCAGAAAAGTTGAAAGGTGAGTGCTATGGGCAATTCCGCAGGAGTCAATAGACCCGTGTAAAGCCTGGCCGGTATGTCAATGATCCCGCGGAAGGGCTGCATGAGCAGGATCGGTTGCATCCAGTTGGGGAAAAATGGCAGAGGGATCACAAGACCCGATAATAGGATAGTGGCCGCCGGCACGATTCTTTGTATGCCCTCCGAAGAGAGTGTCCAGAAGAGTGAGATGTGGACGCAGGCGGTCATTGTGGAGGCAAGCAATAGAGCGGGAAGGAGCGAAATGAGGAATGAGATCATTGCAGAAGTGGATACGGCTGCAGGAAAGTTTAAGAAAAGAACGGCCACAATAAAGAGGGGAATCGCACGTAAAAAGGTCGGAATCATCCTTAAAGCAAATGATCTGCAAAAAATCATTCCATAGAGATTGATGGGACGTAAAAGTTCATAAGCGATCTGCCCGCTCCGGATCTGCCTCTCTAGCTCTTTGTCGATATTCCAGGGTAGCATCTGAATCAGCGCTTGACCAATCCATATAAAAGCAATCGATTGCTCAAGCGTCATTGGAGTGAGAGCGGGTCCATTGGCTATGAACGCTTGCAAGATCATGATCTTGATTGCTCCCCAAAAGAGTTGGGTCATTAAACCGGCAAAAGCTGCTGCCCGGTATTGGAAAAGCGCTTTGACGCGGATCATAAAGAGCTTTAAATATCCCCTCATAAGTTTACCTTACGGTAAAATTGTGCGATGATTTCTTCAATCGGCGGATTTTCGACGTAAAGATCGCGGATGGCATGGCGTTCAAGGATGCGATGAATGAGGCTGGGGGCGGTTGTTGTTTCCGGATTGAAACTTAAGAATATGCGATGGCCTTCCTGTTTAATGAGAAAAGCTTCCGGATCCTGAACAGTATCGTGCTCGTTTTCGAGGTCGATGATCAGCCGACGTTCCGGAAGAATTTTGCGGCGCATCTCTTGGAGTGTTCCATCGAGAAAGATCTTTCCCTCATTCAGTAAAAGCACTCTTTCACAAAGAGATTCGATATCGTCCATGTCATGCGTCGTCAAAAGGATCGTTACTCCTTTTTCGCGGTTGAGCTTGCGAATAAAATCTCTTACAGCGAGCTTACTTACAGCATCGAGACCAATTGTTGGTTCATCAAGAAATAGAATTTCGGGATGGTGAAGGAGCGAGGCGGCAAGCTCACACCGCATTCTCTGGCCCAAGCTCAGTTGACGCACAGGAATTTGCAGTAATAACTTAAGGGATAATGTTTCGGCCAGCTCTTCAAATGCTTGAAGGTACTCTTTTGTCGGTACGGCATAAATCTCTTTCAGCAGTTCAAAGGACTCAATCACGGGAAGATCCCACCACAACTGGCTCTTCTGGCCAAAGACAACTCCAAGTCTTTTGACTGTTTCCACGCGGTTTTCGGATGGGTTTTTTCCAAAGACCTTTACATCTCCCGCATCGGGAAGCAAAATTCCGGATAGGATTTTGACCGTTGTGCTTTTCCCTGCTCCATTCGGGCCGATATACCCGACCAGTTCGCCTTTTTTGATTTCAAAAGAAATGTCATCCAGCGCCTTTTTAATCTGCTGCTTTGGATTGAAAAGAGACTTTAGCGCTCCCCATCTTCCTTCGTGATTTATGGGCGCGCGGAAACTTTTGCTGAGATCTTTAACGGTGATAATATCCATAGGGTAACTGGAGAGGATACTCTATATAAACCATTGAAATCAACTGTTTAAACCTGACTTGCCACCTACATCACGCTGGAACATGCCTGCACCTGCCAATTTAAAATGAAAATCCCTAAAGCATGTCAAAGACATGCTCTTCGGAATTTTCCTTTTAACTCGTCAAGTTCGGCTATGTTCCAGCGTGATGTAGGGGGCAAGTCAGGTTTTAAAGTTCTGGCTCTCCGGTAGGGATAGCGGCCCTGTTCGCTCCATTCGTGGTCTAAAATATGGTTTATATGGATATAGGGAGCATTGTCGCCTATAGTCGCATGGATGAATTGGCCGTTGCCGATATACATGCCTACATGGCGAATTCTTTCTGCATCCAAGTCGAAAAAGAGAAGGTCGCACGGCTTAAGATCTTCAATTGCAATCTCTTTAAAGCCATCCCATTTTGCTTGATCCTTACTGTCGCGGGGAATGAAGATGCCAATTTGCCGGAATAGCATTTGTACAAATCCTGAACAGTCGTAACCGAAACTTGAGCGTCCTCCCCAGGTATAGGGAAGTCCTAGAAATTGGAGGCTGAACTGCGGCAGCTGATCGATTGCTAGAGGCGAGTTACCGACTTTAATATCACCGCGTTGGATATATCCTTTCTTTCCGGCGACTGTTGTCACTTCAATCCATCTGCCCTGCAGGCCTCTTTCGGGATCGGCGATCTCTAATTGGAAGTCGTAGGGTAATGTGAGGATGGGTCCGAAGGCAGTGTCTTGAACCTTGTAAAGATGTGCCATAAGGCGGGTGATGCGTGCTGTTCTTTCAGGAGGTGTTTTGGGGAAGGGGTCGACTCTGCCTTGAAGGGAGCCGCTTTTAATCCACCCTTGATAGCTGTCTATGCACGTTTCAATTTTCTGCCATTACCCCTCCTCTTGCAGAAGGCGTACTTCTTCTGAATAATACCCTTGAGAAACCACTTCTGATTCGTCGGTGGGGGCCTCGCGTAGGGTGACTACAGGAGCGTTGACGTAATAAAAAAGTGTAGCTACTAAGCAGATCATCTCACTTCTCCAAAATTTTTAAAGTATCTTAACCTCACTTCTTGCAGAAGTCGAGCGAATTGATTAGAGTGTTCTGCATGAAATCATTTGAAGTCTCTCCCTCACAGTTACGCGGTACAGTTGTCGTACCAGCCTCCAAGTCGCAAACCATGCGTGCGCTTCTTTTTGCTGCGATGGCAGGGGGCTCAAGTTTGATCCATTCTCCTTTAGATGGTAGTGATACGGATGCGATGATGAAGGTTCTTCGAAAATTCGGAGCTTCTCTTGAATGGGAGGGGCATGAATCGATCTCTGTCAAAGGGATTAATGGAAAAGTGGGAAAGGTTTTAGGCGCTCTCGACGTAGGCAATTCAGGCCTTGCCTTGCGCTTTTGTACGGCGCTTGCTGCATTAGGAACGGATTCAGTCCACATTACAGGCGATCATTCCATTTGCAATCAACGGCCGATGCAATCCCTTTTGGATGCGCTTGGTCAGTTAAAGGTTGATATCCGCAGCTTCAGAAAACAGGGGTACGCTCCGATTGAGGTCAGAGGACCTATGCATCCTGGTGCTTGCAGGCTGTTAGGCCAGGATTCTCAGCCAGTTTCTGCACTCATAATCGCTGCAGCTTTTGCCGAGGGAGCCATAGAGATCGCAGTCGATGAGCCGGGAGAAAAACCGTGGGTTGACCTCACACTTCATTGGCTTTCGCGGTTAGAAATTCCTTTTGAGCGTAAAGAGCACTCCTGGTATCGACTTCAGGGAAGTAATCGCTATCCTGGATTTAATTACACGGTACCTGGCGACTTAAGCAGTGCAGCGTTTCCTGTTGCAGCAGCCGTGATGACAGGCTCTGAAGTCCTTATAGAGAATGTAGATTTCAACGATCCGCAAGGGGATAAAGAGTTTTTATTGCTCCTACGCAAAATGGGTGCAGATATCGAGGTTTGTCCAGAGTCTCATACTCTTTATGTTAGAGGCGGCAGGCGGTTAACAGGAACAAAAGTGGATCTAAACGGTTTTATTGATGCACTCCCGATTTTAGCAGTCGTGGGGACATGCGCAGAAGGAGAAACCTTGATTCAGAACGCCTCAATTGCTCGCACGAAAGAATGCAATCGCATTTCATGCATTGTTTCTGAGTTGAAAAAGATGGGTGCGGCAATTGAAGAGACTGAGGATGGTGTAAGAGTGACTCCTTCCAAACTGAAAGGTTCTGAAGTTTTAGCACATGGAGATCACCGAATGGCGCTTGCGCTATCTGTTGCAGCGCTCTCAGCAAAGGGAAGAACTTTAATCAAAGGGGTGGATTGCATTACTAAAACATATCCCACTTTTTGCAAAGATTTTCAGGAGATTGGAGCCGCTATCGGTGAGGTGTAGGTGAATTGGATTTTATGCGGCATGCCAAAGGCAGGGAAAACAACTGTCGGCAAAAGTCTTGCCAAAAAGCTTGGATGCTCCTTTTATGATTCCGATTTGCTGTTAGAAGCACTCTATTTAAGACGTGTTGGAGTTTTAGCTCCTTGCAAGTCGATTTATCAGGAATGGGGTGAAAAACGGTTCCGCGATCTAGAAGAGGAGGCTCTTGCCGAGTTTTCTCCGCCGGGAACCTTTGTTTTATCTTTGGGGGGTGGAGCTCTCGAAAGGAGTGCAAACCAGATCCGTGTGAAAACTTTGGGAAAAGTGTGCTATCTTGAAGCATCTCTTGAGTTGATTCAAAGTAGAATCTGTGAAAATGCGCTTCCTGCTTACCTTGATGAAAGTCAGTGGAGTAGCAAGCTTGTTTCATTGTATAGTAAACGGGCGCCTCTCTTTTTACAAACAGCTGATCGCACGATCTCAACAGATGGGAAGAGAATTGAAGAGATTGTAGAGGAGTTTTTAAATGGGTAGCAATGCGTTTGGAAAACAGTTTGTCATGACTACATGGGGGGAGTCCCATGGTCCTGCAATAGGCGTTATCATCGATGGCTGTCCTGCAGGTCTTGCGATCTCCTCAGAAGAGATCGACGCCGAGCTCTCCTTAAGAGCTCCAGGAAAGAGTCCTTTTACTTCACCCAGAAGCGAACCTGACACAGTTGAAATCTTATCAGGTGTTTTGGATGGAATGACAACCGGAGCGCCTATAGCGCTCATGATTCGCAATCGCGATGCGGATTCATCGAAGTATAGCGGTATGGAAAAAGTATTAAAACCAGGGCATGCGCAATACACCTACCTTGAAAAATATGGCTGTTTTGATGACAGGGGAGGAGGCAGAGCTTCAGCTCGAGAAACTGCCTGCAGGGTAGCTGCAGGTGCCATAGCAAGAAAACTATTACAGCAATTTTCCATCGAAGTGGCTGCCGGGCTTTGTCAAGTTGGCGAGATTGCAACTTCGACGCGCTTGGAACCCTCCTCTTCTTTGCGAAATATGACCTACCGAAGTCCTCTTTTTTGTGGCGAGCCTGAAACTACAGTTGCAATGACAGCTCTTCTTGAAAAAACAATGAATGCAGGCGATTCTGTAGGAGGAGCGGTAGAGTTTGTTGCGTGGAATCTCCCTTCGGGTTTAGGGGAACCTGTATATGATAAGCTGCAAGCAAGACTTGCCTATGCGCTAATGGGGTTGCCTGCTGCAAGAGCGTTTGAAATCGGATCGGGATTTTCATCTCTAAGCATGAATGGCTCAAAGCATAACGATCCTTTTATTCATGAAGGTAATCAGATTTCAACCTCCTCAAATAATGCAGGAGGTGTTTTGGGCGGAATCTCAACGGGAATGCCTCTTTACGGCAAAGTGGCTTTTAAACCAGCTTCAAGCATTAAAGCTTTGCAGCAAACAGTCACAGTTGAGGGAGATGAAGCACTTTGGAAGCTCCCGGAAGGATCACGGCATGATCCTTGTGTGGCTATTCGTGCTGTCCCTGTTGTAGAAGCAATGGTTTGCCTCGAACTTGCTGATGCTCTCTTGAGGCAACGATGCGCCCGCCTCTAATTTGCACGGTTATCACCGGCCCCTCTTATGAGGCAGCTTTAGAACAGATCCGAAAGAATACTCAATATTCTTCGCTATTTGAGTTTCGGGTTGATCTTTTTATCTTTCAAGATGAGCAAGTCTCTAAGTTGATGCAGGAGACAGATCACGAGGTGCTGTTGACATTGAGGGGGCAAAATGGCATGTCTCAACGTCTCCGCTCCTTGGCGCATTTGAAGCCAGCCTATCTCGATCTTGAGAGCGATCTTCCCGATAGCTTCTTTCACGAAATGGCTGTAGACTTTCCTGAGATTAAAGTCATCGCTTCGGAACATCTTTTTGATGAGCATCCAGTTGATCTTCTTAAGATTTATCAGGAGATGTCTAAAAAACCTGCCTCCCTCTATAAGCTTGCTGTCAAAACGAGGACGGCAGCTCAAGCTATTGCGTATGCTCTTCAGGCAAGAGAGATCAGCCCTAATTTTCTATTTGTGCCGATGGGTCAAGACGCCAGTTGCGGCAGGCTTTTTTCACAGCCGTTCACTTTTGCAGGAGATAATGTCGAGCTTGGCCAGATCACAGCTCAGTCACTCATAGAAGATTATAAGCTCGATCGACACTCGATCCAAAAATATTTTGCTTTGATTGGAGATCCCGTTACCTATAGCATCGGTCATTGCTTCCATAACAGTCGATTCGCCTTGAAGTCAGCGCCATCCCTCTATTTTAAGGCGCGCGTCGAAAAGTATGGAATCGAAGACTTTCTAAAACAAGCTGCAAAGCTTCCCCTTCATGGATTCAGCGTGACGATGCCCTTAAAAGAAGCGATTATTCCCTACTTGGATAGAGTTGATCAAGAGGCGGCTCAGATCGGAGCCGTCAATACGGTGGTATTGAAGGAAGGCAAGTGGTTTGGGCTTAACACAGATGGGGCAGGCGCTTTAAATGCCTTAGAAAGGTATGGCTTAGTTAGGGAATGTAAGATTCTCATCGCAGGCACAGGAGGGGCTTCCAAAGCGATTGCATTTGAAGCGTCAAGGAGAGGAGCCTCGGTCTATATCCATTCACGAGACCCTGCAAAGTCAACAGGTAACTTGCAGGAAGCCGATCTTTTGATTAATTGCACTCCTTTTGCTCTTGATTTTTCGCGTGAAGAATTAACTCATTTAAATGCTGTTATGGATATCCGTGTAGGTAGTTCAGATTGCCCCTGGCTGAAAAATCTGAAGAAATGGGCAATTCCTGTCATCGAATGGCAAGAGATGTTCGTGCAGCAAGCGCTACTTCAATCATCTTGCTTCTGTCTTCGTTGATTTATTTGCAATCTTTGCTTATAACTTCTGCAGTTAATTATTAAGGAGAGATATGGGAAGTGAAATTACAGTTTTGTCTGTTAAACGTCCTGATTGGATTCCAGTGGCGGATGGCCCCTGGAAAAGAGGGGACAAAATCACACGGATGAGTGTGGCTGAGTTTGAAAAACTTACAAACACAATATACAGCGAAGATGTCCGGATCGAAAAAAATTTAAACCATGAAGAATTAAATAAATTCCTCCCGACATTGGTAGTAAGTAAATTGAGTGATTGCTCGAAGGATTTGCAAACGTATGCTCAAGATGTATTTAGGAGTTTAGTTCTTTGCAAGCTTGGCCCTTTTGGCTTTGGGGTTTTTGCTAGAGAAGATATTCCTAAAGGTCGATTTTTGGGAATATATGCAGGAACAATCCGCAATGGAAAATGTGAGGACCATTCAGATGAGTCCATCACATTAAATGGATCGCTCTTTTTGAGCACAAAAAGCCATAGAGGCATGACATCCTATTTTCAGCATCTTCCAAAATATATTAAAAAGCCAAATATCCAAACTTACTTAATGGTAAAAGCTTTCAAAAAGGTACTGCAAAATAACTTTGAAATGTCTGAATGCTTCAATCGGCAAAAAGAGTTATCGATTCATAGGGAATTTGAGCTTTATAGCACACATTTTGATGATGAAAGTGTAAAACGTCGAATACAAGTTCAAAATGTGAAGACGGGTACGACGCTTCGTAATGGATATCCAATAACAATTTTATTTGCTTCAAGGGACATTAAGGCCGGAGAGCAACTGGGTCTCCCATATGGCGCCGAATATTGGGAAGCCAGACATGTTGTTCCAAGATTCTTTTTTCAGGATGGTTCAGTCGTTCCATTAAAATTATATAGGCGTGAAGTGGGACGTCTCATGGTTTCTGATATCTACATTGAGGGGCATTTTTCAAATGCAATCGATTCAATAAAGAGCGGGAAGCCTTATATCATTACACAACCCGATGGAAGCTATCCTAAAGAGATTAAAGCAGAGGATCTTCTCATTGCTTTGGTCAATGCGCAGGCAATTCACTGTTTTACCGACCCTCTACTATTTTTTGACCCAAATAGTGAAGTTGATTAGATCAATTCGGATGCTACATAGTCATAAAACAGGATTCCCTTTGCTGTTAAGCAAATCGAGTCCTGTTTTATTTCAATAAACGAGGCGTTGATCAAGGAATCGATTGATTTTTGCGTTTCTTGACCGATATTTCCGTGGCGATTCTGAAATATTTGCAAATTTACACCTTGCACAAGTCTTAATTCGACGGCGAAAAGCTCTTTGATTCGGTCCTCTGTAGAGAGGATATCGTGGAAATCTTCAGGCATTATTCCTTGAGAAACTGCTTCACAGTATTTTTTGAAGTGGAGTGGATTGCGGTACCTGATGCCTCTATCATAGCTGAAGGCGGATGGGCCAAGCCCTAAAAATGGTCTGCCTACCCAATAGCTGGTATTATGCCTAGAGTAGTAACCCTTTTTAGCAAATGCTGAAATTTCATAAGGTAGAAGTCCCGATAAGCTAAGCTCCTCTAAGGCAGCCTGATACATATTCAGGCTGGTTTCTGGATCAGGCATCAATGGTTCTATCTCCTTACGCTTTTTAAAATATAGAGAGCCTTCTTCTAGTTGCAAGTTGTATAAAGAAAGATGGGTGATGGGTAGTGCGGCTGCAATTTTTAAAGTTTTTCTCCATTGCGTTAGGGACTGACGAGGCAGATCATACATAAGGTCAATCGAAATATTTTCAATACCAGCTCTGGATGCATCTTCAAGCACTCTTTCAGTTTGTGATGCATTGTGGGTCCTCTGAAGAAATTTTAAGAGGGTGTCATCAAAGCTTTGAGCTCCAATGCTCAAACGGTTGATCCCAACTTGCTTAAATTTTTGCAACTTTTCAAAGCTCAGTTGTTCTGGATTAGCTTCTAAAGTGATTTCGGTTCCAGAAGGGATCTTCAACCGCGTTAAAATTTCAAAAAATGCTTCTGGCGCCAATAGAGATGGGGTTCCGCCACCAAAGTATATAGAATGAATTTCGCTTTGGTCGATTCTTTCTTTTTTCAAATCGATCTCAAGCTGAAGAGCCTTTAGAAAGTCTTTCTCAAGCTCATTATTATGAGGAAGCACGAAAAAATGGCAGTAACCGCATTTTTTCGTGCAGAAAGGGATGTGGAAATAGAGACTTAACGATCGATCACCATTCGTTGGCGTCGGGATCAAGGATGCCTCCTCTGCGCCAGCGGTTCTTATCGCTGAAATAGGATTCATCATCTTCATCGGATTCACTCTTATCTTCCTCTTCTTCGCCTTCAGCTTCAGTGCCGGTTTCTCCTTCATCCTCATCGTCGTAGACAGAGCTTTCAGAATCTCCAACGTCAGTTTCTACATCAAAGCCTGTCTCACCATAGCCTCCACCAGTTTCGGGAGCATCGATATCGGGTATTGTTGGCATATCGGTATAGCCTGCACGGGTCTGAGCCGAACGCTTAGGAGCGATATATTCTTCCGATTCACCGCTTTCCTTCAAGAATTGCAGGCGCTCTTTTTCCTCTTCAATTTTGGCTTGAATGCCTTGAATCTCTTCCTTGTGTTTTTCAACATCTTTTTTTGGAACCAGTCCAAGCTTCAGCCATTGCTCAAGATCGTTAAGTTCCGATTCTAATTTTTTAAGTCGTTCACTCTTAACGTGCTTCATTTTTCCTCTCGATTTGGATGAACTAGGACTTTATATCAACATCTTGTTTAAAACGCAAGATGTTAATGCATACGAAAAGCAGCTCTGCGGCTACAAATGAGTAATAGATCCATTCTCCACCTTTGCCGAAACCATAGGAGTGCAGTCCGCTACCCAATATATAATTGACTCCATACCAGGTAAAGCTAACTGCAATCAAGCCAAAAATAGATCCGACTGCAAGTCCCAAAGAACCAATGAAATGAAAGCGGTAGGCATGAATCATCAAAAGATAGATGCATGCGGTTGCAAATGCCCACGACTCTTTTGGATCCCAGTCCCAGAATCGCCCCCAGCTTTGCGCTGCCCACACTCCGCCTAAAAGAGTGCCCGGAATGAGTAGAGCAACTCCGAGGTAAAGGCTATTGAGGATCAACTTTTCGAGGCCAGCGGGGCTTTTCCGTTTTAAAATCAGGTAAAGATGTCCCAATACTCCCGCAAATAGTAGGACGCCATAGCTCGCAACAATCATCAAAACGTGGATCGTAAGCCAGAAGGGTGAGTTTAATACGGGCTGCACATTTTCGAGTCCTGTATCTAATCCTGAAATCTGAAGCAGTGTCAGTATAATTAGTGAGAGAATAGCTCCAGCAGCAAGCATAAGAGGAGTTTTTTTATTCCATAGCAATGCAACCAAAGAAGCTATCCATGGAACGTAGAGCATGGTCTCAGCCATGTTGGACACAGGCGGCCTATTGAGGATCAGCCAGCGCATGATTAGGGTGAGGGTAAGTGTAAGGAATCCGACTCCAAACAGCCCCTTTCCAATAAATACTGCATATCTATAGGGGAGTAGAAGAAGGGGGAGAGATCCTAAATACAAGAGGAGCGAGAGGGTAATGAGTGGAAGCGAATAGTAGAGTTTTTCCAGTTGAATCTTCCATGCAGCCGGAGGCTTTAAACCTCTTGGCAGGTTTTTCGAATAAAGTTTTGGAGGATTTTCAAAAAGCTGCCGTTTTTGCAGAAGGGATACTCGTTCCTCTTCAGAGAGAGGCGTGTGCAGAATCTTTTTGAGCTCTTCATATGAGATGCGTTTTTTCTGAAGGTTTTTTTGAAGTTGTTTAGATGAAATATAGAAAAGGGGCGCTTGAACAAAAGGATCAGGTCCTTTGGAGGCAAGTGCGCGTAGAAATTCTTCTGCTGAGCCGTCTTTGAGGGGCAGATTCTTAAGATCCTGATCCTGAATCTCTTGTGAGTGATAAAGCTCATAAAGAAAAATTTTGCTATAGGTTTCAAGGGGACGTAGCCTGCCTTTGTGCAGAGCAAACTCTTCACCGCTAGAAGCTACAAGCGGTTGATAAATCGATAAAATCAGAGAAAAAAACAGGAACGCAAGGTGCATGCCTTAAGTGTAATCAAATTCCGGTTTAGGTTAAAGGAGGAATCATGTCGCTAGAAATCACATATAAAAATTGTTTGTTATTCATGGAGATGAAGCCAGATAAATATTACGTAGTGGACCCAAAAACGCATCGATTTCAAGACTACTGTCTAACTGCATGGGGTACTAGAGCTCCTCGTACTGAAGATATTGTGAATGTGTTAAACGATATGATTAAGGTTCTTCAGTCAGTAAAACCGATAGAAGAAAATTCCCTCACAAAATTTTATACAGATTTTATTTCGCGCGTCACAGAAAATTTTAGATTGGAATTGTCGAATGGGTTGAAAAATTTAGAGAGGTCTATATTAGATCAGGATGCTAAGCTACTACCTAATATTGTGCAGGAATATCTGGGTGAAGATGGGTTATTGGCTAATGCTAAGCAGTTTGCACCTGCTCCACCACCGCCTCCTCTACCAACATTTACCCAGAAAGCACCAGCAAGAGTAGTTGTGAAGCAACAGTCGATGGAATCGCTTAAGACGAACTCAGGAGATAAGACTATCGATCCGCTTCAAGAAGAGCTTAGGATGAGATTAGAGAAAAGAGCTCATAAGAATATTGATGACTTAATCGCAAAGACAAAATCAAATAAGCCGCAACAGCTGGAAGAGTGTATAAACACCGCAATTACAGGTAGAAGAAAGTACTTGGTAGATAGTATCATTCAAGAGCCTTCAGATGATTTTGAGTAGTCTCTTCAATGGTAGGAAAAGCCCTGCAATACCCATCGAGATCAGGAATCCGCCTGGATAAGTGAGCCAATATTTGGCAGGATCGCGATTGACTACGAGTTGCACTGAACGAACTCCTGAAGGATCTGCTAGGGCCATACCTGATAAATAGATCCTAAATCCTTCCGGAGACTCATAGACGTTGTTCATGCTAATTGTTACCTTTAAGCTATTTTCAGGATGGGTGATGGATAGATCGCACTCATAACTACATGTTGCATCTGTTCCGGGATATTTAATGTCTCTTGCCTGGTGCAAACGGACAGAGAAAGGTAGCTGCAAGCGCTCTTCCGTCAAATGCAATAACTCTCTTCCCGAAGGAGATAAGGTTTTAAAGGGGGAATTAAGGAGCAAAATTTGTGTCGAGGCATCCTTATATTTGAGCGCTAGACAAGGCTTATTGTCTTCAGGTTTTTTTGAGGGTGGAAGGATATCAACCTTTCTCTGAATCGGCGATTCAATTTCGAATGGCTCCAAGGGTGTTTTCCATTCGATATTTTGCAATTGAAGGTAGTAAGGGATCAGCTCTTCCTGATGGGGCAGCTCAGGCAGCATTTCTTTTAATGAGTATAGCTCAGAGATAAGGGTTTGTTCTTTCAATTCATCAGGGCAATTGTGTAAAAGCTGACTTGCAAACTCATTTTCTTGCAGTATTTTTCTGCTCCAGGCCAACACTTTTAGCTCTTCACGAAAGGCCTCTTCATCTTTCACATCGGGAACAGAAAATGTCAGAAGGGCTGTATACCCTTTGAATCCGCCATCATAAACAGCATATGAGAGAGGTGGTGTATTTGCTGCGATTTCTTGCGATTCGTAAAGACCTAAGCCGTTTCCGTAGGTTACTAAGGCCCCTTCTTCTTTAACTTGAAAATGAAGGAAATTTTGACCGCCATATAAGTGGTTGTCTGAGAGCTCTGCTCTTTCTGCGGTAAGCCTGACTGATTTTCCATTAATTGTTGCCATTTTATCGATAGGGAGGCTCATTTTTTCAAAACCCTTAAGGATAATGCAATCGCCCTCACACCAGGCAGAAAATATTTCTTGGCCATGGGGAGATACTGTTTTAGAAGTTATGGGGAGGGGTAGAGAGCGATCGATAGAGTATTGCCTTGGCTCTCTGCCTTTTTTTATAATTTCAAGTGCGAGTGTGTCAGGGAGCGTCAGGAGGTTTTTTTCTTCCCCCTCAATCAGTAGTAGGTGTCCCTGTACTCCAAATAACTGTTTGATGAATACCCCAGCTATCACCATCAGAAGTCCCAAATGTGTCATCAAGAAAGGGATATGTCTTAACTTAAAAGGCCATCGTGTAAGAGCGGAGATTAGAATATTGAGGAAAAATCCGCATAACAATAAAAGAAAAAATGGACTTTTATAAATCCACTTTTCAGCGAGCTTGTGGGATCCTGTATGCGATTCGATAGCCGTGGCTGCTATCACGAGGGCGCAAGCAATTGCAATTAGGATTAGAGCGCATCGGGAACTTCCTAAAAATTTAATCATGGGATGGGTTGGATCAATTCCAAACTGTTAACAAAGCGATCGAGCTCATTTTCAATGGCAATCAAGTCCTCTTTGCTTCCGGTCGCTTTGAGGGTCCAATCAGCTGATTCTTCCTTTAAGCCTTTCGAATTTAATTTCTGCACATGACCGTTGTACAGCGAAAATGCATACGCGATAACACCCGCGTCGTTATTGAAAGCGATAAATTTTAATCCCCCGAAGCCTCCATGGGCTACTTGCACTTCTTCTATCGCACCGTTTTTCCATTGGGATTTCCAGCGTGAAGTTTGTTGAGCAGGTGTAATCTTTGTCTCAGGGGAAAAGTTATGCAAAACAATATGGATCCCGCCCTTATCCCAACTTGCAATCGGCTCTCTTGTGTCTGATATGTTTTTTGTTGTCTTTCCTTCCGTCCAATCATCAGGCAAATCCGCTCGGTATAGAGGCTGAAGCGAAAGACGCCCGTTGATTGTGATTTCATGAGTAGAAGGATACTCCTCGTTCTCGCCGTTACAGGAGGTTAGTATTGGCAAAAAGAGGAGTATCGCAAAGAGATACCTGTCGAGGCCAGGGGGAACCATAAGGATGAGATTTTGTCACAAATCGCAATCTTTGTTAAGTTATTTTTATGACGAATGAGAGCTCTCTTGAATCTGTAGTTGCTAATGGCCCATTGTTAGAGTCTCTCTACGAAATTTTTCTTCATTCCCCGGAAAAACTCGATGAAAATTGGCGTGTCCTATTTGGATCTCTGGATAGCGGGAGAGCGAATCGAATGGTTTCAGCGGGTTCGCCCCTAGCAGACCTTTTGCGCATCCATCAGTTGATTGAAAATTTTAGAACATATGGACATCTAGCCTCTCTTGTGGATCCGGTTGCTTTGAGTGAAAAAGATCTACCTGAGGAATTATCTCTTCAAGCGTTAGGCTTCATGGAAGATGAATTAAACAAGCCTTTCCCCACATGTGGATTGCTAAAATCGGAAAATGCGTCTTTAAAAGAGATTTTAAATGCTGTACGGACCCTTTATTCCGGCAGAATTGGGTTTGAATTTAAAGGGTTTGTTTCCAAAGAGGTGGAAAAGTGGTTACAGCAAAAGATTGAAACCACCTTTGCAGAGCCTCTTTTCACGGCCGACCGGAAACGCAGGATATTTTTGCAGCTCATGCAGAGCGAGTTGTTTGAAGGTTTTCTCCATACGAAATTTCCCGGGCAGAAGCGCTTTTCATTAGAAGGGGCTGAAACGCTTATCCCTATGCTTGCTGAGCTTTTAGATGACCTTGCCGGAAATGGCAGCGATGAATTCATCCTGGGAATGGCGCATCGCGGCAGACTGAATGTTTTGGCTCACATTTTGCAGAAAGGATATGAAGCAATTTTAAGGGAATTTGATGAAGGGTATTTCCCAGACTCATTTGAGGGTACAGGAGATGTGAAGTATCATAAAGGCTTTTTGTCTGAAGCCTTAACTGTTCATGGAAAAAAAGTGTCCCTTACTTTAACACCAAATCCCAGCCACCTGGAATCTGTCGACGCCGTTTTGGAGGGGATTGTTAAGGGGAAGCAGATCAAAAATGGAGATGCGACCCATGAACGCGTCATTCCTATTCTTGTGCATGGTGACGCAGCGCTCTCAGGTCAAGGGGTTGTTTACGAAACGATGCAATTAGGCAAACTGCCGGCTTATGAAACTGGCGGCACATTTCATTTTGTGGTCAATAATCAGATTGGTTTTACCACCTCTCCCCAAGAGGGACGATCGACAAGATACTGCACAGATGTAGCAAAAACGTTTGGAGCACCCATCTTCCATGTCAATGCCGAGGATCCCGAGGCAGCTGTTTTTGCTACTCTTCTCGCTTCAGAACTTAGAATGCGTTTTAAAATCGATGTATTTATCGAAATGAATTGTTACCGAAAGTATGGTCACAACGAATCTGACGAACCGCTATTTACTCAGCCGCTTTTATATAAAAAGATAAGACAAAAAAAGAGCATCAAAGAGATCTACAAAGAGTCATTGTTTGCAGAAAAAGTGTTGGATCCCTCTGAAGAGGCTAAAAATGAAGAGGCCTTTAAAGCCTCTTTGATAAAAGCATTAAAAGATGCGTCCGTCGATAAAAAGCGCGAAGAGTCATCCAGCGAAGCCTTACCTCCACCCCTATCTGCAGTGCAAACTCAAATGAGCGAGAATCAGCTTAGATCTCTGGCCGAAAAATTTTGCAAGATTCCTGAGGATTTCAAAGCACATCCTAAGCTTGAAAATCTATTCAAGGACCGTTTAAAAATGGTTCAGGATCCCGATCATTCTTTAAAAATCGATTGGGGAATGGCTGAATTTCTCTCCTTAGCCTCTTTGATCGATGCGGGCGTGCCGGTTAGGCTTTCCGGACAAGATTCTGGAAGAGGGACGTTTAGCCATCGGCATGGACTTTGGGTCGATCAGGAAAGCGGCGTTAATTACTATCCTCTGCAGCACCTCAAAGAGAATCAAGTTAGAGCGGATTTGATCAACACTCCCTTATCTGAATATGCAGCTTTGGGATTTGAGTATGGATACTCTTTAGGATATCCTGAAACCTTTGTGCTTTGGGAAGCACAGTTTGGCGACTTTGTGAATGGCGCACAGATCGTGATCGACCAATACATAGCAGCGGCAGAACAGAAGTGGGGTCAGAAATCAGACCTTACGCTTCTTTTACCCCATGGTTATGAAGGTCAAGGGCCGGAGCACTCTTCGGCACGTTTGGAAAGGTTTTTAAGCCTTGCAGGTCATGACAATATGACCATTGTTTATCCTTCTACCCCGGGTCAATTTTTTCATCTATTAAGAGCACAAGGATTAAGTGAGAGTAAAAAGCCTCTAATAGTCATGACTCCAAAAGCACTTTTAAGATTGCCTGAGTGCATAAGTTCACTTGCAGATCTTGCACAAGGCCGGTTTCATGAAGTGATCTCAGATGCGACGAATCAACGCATTCAAACGCTCTGCTTTTGTACCGGCAAAGTGTATTTTGATCTCAAAAAGTTTCAAGAAAGTGAAAAGCTTACAAATCTTCTCCTGGTAAGAATTGAACAGCTCTACCCCTTTCCCGAAAAACAATTAAGGGAGCTATTATCAAAGCACGACTCGGTTAAAAATTACCTATTTACGCAGGAAGAGCCTGAAAATATGGGTGCCTGGGGTTCTCTTAGACCCTCCTTATTGGCCCTTTTACCTAAAAATTCTGAGCTGAAGTATAACGGCAGAGAGGCGAGTGCATCGCCTGCGGCGGGGTCGTACGTTCTCCACAAGAAGGAGCATGCGGCCATAATGAATTTTATTAAACAGCAATGCAGTTGAAGGCTAAAATAATGCGCCAGGAAATCACAGTTCCAAGAATGGGGGAATCGATCAGCGAGGCCGTGATCGGGACTATTTTTAAAAGCACGGGTTCTGATGTTCAATCTGATGAGGAGATACTTGAGCTTGAAACAGACAAAGTCAATCAGGTGCTTTACGCACCTGCAAAAGGCAAATTGAGTCTCACAGTGCAGCCTCAGGACAAGGTGAAGATTGGTCAGATCATTGGGTATGTCGAAGAATCAGCTGAATCAACCGTCGAAGCTCCTGCTCCCAAAATTGCTTCGGGTAAAAATGGAAAGGAGGCTTTTTTAAAAGAGCTAGAACTCGATAAGCCAGAACCAAAACCTGTAGTAGCCCCTAAAACCTACGATAGAGAGACTAGAAAGCCACTTTCAAAAATTAGAAAGGTGATCGCAAAACGCCTTGTAGATGCACAGCATACAGCAGCTATGCTAACGACTTTCAACGAAGCTGATATGACGCAAGTCATGCTTTTAAGAGAACGCTATAAGGAGCAATTTTTAAAAGAACATCAGATCAAGCTGGGATTCATGCCCTTTTTTGTGAAAGCGGCAGTATCTGCTCTTAAGGAGTTTCCGGATGTCAACGCTTACCTCGATGGTGATGATCTCGTCTTTCGCAACTACTTTGATATCAGTGTAGCTGTAAGTACAGATAAGGGTCTCGTGGTTCCGGTATTGCGCGATTGCGACAGTTTAAGCTTTGCTGAAATTGAAAAAGCATTAGAGCTTTTATCCGGAAAGGCGCGTGAGGGAACAATCACCCTTGAAGAGCTCACAGGCGGAGGCTTCACGATTACAAATGGAGGGGTTTTTGGTTCGCTACTTTCCACACCGATCATTAACCCTCCTCAAACAGCCATATTAGGGATGCACAAGATTGTAAAACGTCCTGTTGCAATCAACGATCAGGTTCTGATCAGGCCGATGATGTATTTAGCATTGACTTATGATCACCGTGTTATAGATGGCAAAGAAGCGGTTTCTTTCCTTGTGCATATCAAAGATTGTCTTGAAGATCCTGCCCGCCTTCTGATGGGAGTGTAAGATGGACTATGATCTTGCAGTTATTGGAGCCGGCCCCGGAGGCTATACGGCAGCTCTTAGAGCAAGTCAACTCGGTTTAAAAACCGTGTGTATCGACGAAAGGGAGCAGCCTGGCGGAACATGTCTCAATGTGGGGTGCATCCCTTCTAAGGCCCTTCTTGAAACAACTGGTCACTTGCAATTCATGAAGCATCAAGGCCCGATTCTAGGGTTTGACTCCTCATCATTAACGCTGTCTTTCCCCAAAATGATGCAGCACAAGGAACAGGTTGTTAAAAGTCTTACAGATGGAATTAAGGGGCTTTTCAAGAATGGAAATGTCGAATACGTGGTAGGAAAAGCAAAGCTTGTTTCACCCAATGAGGTTGAGGTGGGTTCAAATAGAATCAGCGCCAAATGGATCCTTATCGCTACAGGATCAGCTACCATCTCTCTTCCCTTCCTGCAGATTGATGAAAAAAAAGTGCTCAGTTCAACTGGGGCCCTTGACCTGCAAGCTCCCCCTAAGTCTCTTTTGGTCATTGGTGCCGGAGTAATTGGCGTCGAACTTGGTTCAGTCTACGCACGGCTTGGGACTAAGGTGCAATTTATTGAAATGCTCAGCCATATCTGCGGAAATTTGGATGCCACGCTGCATAACCACTATCTGAGGCTGCTCAAAGCACAAGGAATGGCTTTTGATTTGGAAGCTAAAGTCGTCAATGCGGAAATAGGCGAAGAGGTGGCAATCACCGTTGAGAAAGCAGGAAAGCGCATCAATTACAGTGCTGAATGCTTACTTCTTGCAATTGGAAGAAAGCCCTATAGTGCAGGTCTTGGATTGGAAGAGCTAGGAGTTCAGCTTTTAAATAACGGAATGGTTCAAATTGATGAGTTATACCGCACTTCCATTCCATCTATTTATGCGATAGGCGATCTTGTCGAAGGGCCGATGCTTGCTCATAAAGCTTCTGAAGAGGGGATTGCAGCTGTTGAGGCTATGGTAGGTCAAGGAAAACCATTAGATTATATGTTGATACCGAACATTATCTATACGCATCCTGAGATTGCCACGCTTGGCTTTACTGAAGAGGAGGCAAGAGCTACCGGCAGAGAAATTTGCATCGGCACTGCGTATCTGAAGGGCAATGGCCGTGCGCGTGCAGCTGCCGAAACTGATGGTCTTATCAAAGTGATTGGCGACAAGAAAAGTGGCAGGGTGATGGGCATTCACCTCATGATGCCGCACGCTTCAGAATTTATTGCATTTGGCGTCATGGCATTCAAAGCACGTGCAACTCTTCAAGAGTTGGCGGATCTACCTTTCGGCCACCCCACTTTAAGCGAAGTAATGAAAGAGGCTTGCCTGCAAAGTATAATGTGATTAATTGGATCTTTTATTCGAAATGATTTAATTGATTATTTAAATTAATTATGGTACAATCACAAATAATTAATTTTATTTTTGAGGTAACCATGAATTATATTTCTTGTGTGAGCCCTACTCAATTTAAAGAGAGTATGGAAAGCTATCTAGATATTAACGGTACAAAATTTTCAACTACGGTTGTCGAACAATGGAATCCAACTGACGTTAAAACGTTTTTTGGATTGAGCTTCAAAGTCTCCAAAGTAACAATAAAATCATTTAATTATGTAGGTGAATGCTTTGAAAAAGCAACTATTGACTCCAAGAAACTATTTCAAGATCGTGATTCTGTGCGCTATTGCTTGGAATCCAATCTATTTAAGATAAGTGACATTAGTCGAATTTTCAAAGTAATCGAATATTTACAGAGTTACTCAATTTATCAGTCTTCCGGAGTATTAGGCGACATTAGGAAACCTACAGTAAAAAGGGTTCAAGCCGAACCTAATGACTTTCAAGACGTGCCTGAACCCAAAAGTTTTCAACCTCAGAAAATCGTAGTCTCAGAACAAGTCACCCCAGTCATTCCTATGGAAATTCAGCTAATAGAATCAATTTTATTAGCATTGGATCCCATGAGAAGCATCACCGATGAATAATATGTGGTATAATCGAGAGGAGCAAGAATAAGATTCCTGCGATGGCAAGTGCGGGCATGATGTAGCGTGCAAGTCAGAGGCAACCCGTGACTTGCACGCTATTTACAGTTCAGATCACTTGTATCCGTGAGAAGTGCCGCATCCACAGGAGGCGCGCACATTCGGATTAATCACTTTGAAACCTGAATCGCGTATGCCATTCACGTAATCAATCTGGCTGCCGAGAAGGTGTGGGACTTGCTTTTTGTGTACGTGGATTTCGACGCCATTGCTGTTAAACACCTGGTCATCTGAAGAGGCTTCATCTGAGAAGTCCAAAACATACTCAAAGCCGCTGCAACCAGCCATCTCTTCACCGAAGCGGAGGGCTGTATTGGGCTTGCCTTCTAAAGTTGCGAATTCGAGGAATTTTTTTGCAGCTTCAGGAGTCACTGTGATTGTCGTCAGGTCGACTTTTTCATCGAGGAGGGCGTTTAATTTCTGAACGAGATCATCGATCTGCGGTTGAGTTTTGCCGTGCCCAAGCATACCGGACTCCAGCGTTTCCCATGTGGCGGCATTGCATCCGATGCAATGCAATCCGGCATTTGTGATTTCCTGCGAAAGGCGCTGCGCCTTATCAGGGAACATTCCGAGAATGTCCGAGATTGTCATCTGAGCGTGAATTCTGTCTGTTTGTTGTGTCATAAATTCTCTCCAAACGTTAAAATTTTAAAACGAGATGCGTACGCAGCCCGATTTGATCTTGCATTGGCAGGCCAGTCTTTCATCCGTTGTGCCTGCACCTAAAAAATCTTCCTCTTCCTGAGTAGGAGCAGAAAGGTTGTCCTTGCCTTCTTTGATTTCGATCACGCAAGTGCCGCAAACCCCTTCCGTGCAAGCAAAAGGAACGCCTGCTTCTTCACAAGTTTCCGCAATAGGAGCGCCGTCGGGCAGTTCCACTTCATCGCCATTATGATCAAAGATTAATTTTGCCATTTTGTCACCAAGTTTTTGTGATATCTTAACAATTCGCGCATTTTTTATCCAATGTTTAATTTCGCCACAAAATTCAAATAATAAATTATAATGTATAATGTAGTTTCGCATTAATTTGAGATGGTGTCATATGATTAGCGAAAAATATAAAGTAAGTTTGAATTGTAATAATTCAGAGACTCAGCTGGAGGTGGAGGTAATCGCCAGAAGAGGAAAGGTTCAGAAAAGTGAAATTACGCACAGTCTTTTAGTGGCATTAGCTGACCCAAACTCTCATAACGATTTACGTAGTGTTAGAATCGACCTTAAAAGAAAAAAATTTTCAATTAATTCAGGGGATGAGCATCGGCTTGAAGGGGATCAAGCTAAAAATATTTCAGTTCTTAAGATTTCCCACTTAAATCCTTTGACGAAAAGGGAATCGAGATTGATTGACAATGTCTTAAGTTCTGCAAATTCTAAAGCAGCCTCCTTCACTTCTTTCTCTTTTAAGATAAAAAAAGCTTTTTATCGCGCTTTCCACCCTGAGTTGCGGAGACGGTTTGAAAGAGATGCCCTTTTTGCCAATCCTAACTCTCCAAGGGCTCTTTTGGACGGCATGAAGGAGGCTTCCGCATTCATCGAGAGAAGTTCACATTTAGCCGTTAAAGAAGTGCTTGACCGCGCTGTTTCATTAGGTGAATCGTTTCAAACTGCAAAAGATAAAAGGCTCTTTGCAAAAGATGTTTGGAATGAAATTCAAACGAAGTTCAAAAATTCTA
Source organism: uncultured bacterium (assembly GCA_964605535.1). GTDB lineage: Bacteria > Chlamydiota > Chlamydiia > Chlamydiales > Parachlamydiaceae > CAZSDA01. Next base: position 126,995 of record CAZSDA010000002.1, on the reverse strand, counting down.
CAGAGGATGGAGAACTTCTGCTTCTGCCTACAGGGTATTATGACAGTGCTGGTGTTTATCAACCGATGTTGATGAGCTTTTCAAAAAAAGGAAGCCAGTTAGTTCTTAATGAATTTAGCTATGGAGAGGGTGATCGATTAGCTGCAACAGAATACCGATGGGATTCCGTGGAAATCGATTTGACGGAGCCCTTGTATCAGCTTCTTTTACAGGGCGTACTGCTCAGATTGCCCCAAAAAGAAAGAGTAAATCCTTTTAAGCAGCTTTTTCACTTTGTTAAAAATCAGTTAGATGGAAAGGGGCCGCAGCTTCTAGTCAAAAACGGTGAAAGTATTACCGGGCAAGATCCTATCGATCCTAAATTATTGCGCTATCACCTTCTTTTGGCCTGTGGGGCCAAAGAAAATTTGCAAGAGGCAAGTACACGCGCTGAATTTGTTTCAGAGCATCCTATGGATCTTATTTTCGAGGCTATAAGAAATGAATTTCCCGATAGTGAGCTAGCTGATAAAGCCGAGGTAGCTTTTAAGTATCTAGATGAAAAGCTCACTCAATTTCTCCGCAAAATGCCCTATATGACTAAAAAAGAACGTGAATCATACGTAAATAAATTTCAGCATGAAATCGAAGGCTTAAATAGAAAACTTATTAAGAGATACGGGGTGCAGGGGAAGGGAGATTATTTAAAGTTTTATCATGAATCATTTATGAAACGCGTTCAATTGATCGAAGCGATTGCAAATGAGCAGAGTGTTAATAATGCAGACCTCCAAATGGAGCAAATAAAAGAGCTGGATCATTTAACCCCATCCCATTTCACTATTGGAAAAGGGGAGGTGAGAAGCATTGCACCTCAAAATGCTGAGGTCGAGGTCCCTTCAGTTCTTTCTCAGGAAATGTTGGAAAAAATTATTGCGTTAAAAACTTCTTTAGAATCAGTACAAAAGGAGTCTCTTAGCGAGTGGGTGGATTCATTTGATCAAATTGTAGTTGAAATTGACCAGATGATTGACCGGAACGAATTCGATAATGCCAAGAGACTTTTTAATCTTTTAACCGACCTATTGCCTAATCCTTCTAAAGAAAATATGGAGCACCCCCTTTTTAAAGCAATCTTCAATCAAATATCTCAAATGACTAGTCGGGATGAAGAAACCTGTTTTCAGAAATTGAATGATTCCTTTGGAAAACTAGGTGTCTTGCTTCTGGAAGCAAAGCTAAAAACTGAGATGACTTTAATAGAAAGGCATGAGTTTTTGGGCCTCGGCAAGCTTTATTGCTTAGTTCCTATGCTGATGCAGACGAAATATGACGCTATATTATCTCGAGTTGATGCAAATGTTTTAGATGGGATTAGGTTTGGAGAATTTGATTATGTTAAAGAAAATATAGGGGCTTTTCGAGAAAACTTCAGTAAAGATGAGTTTCTATTTCTGACTACACATCGTTTTTGTGCAACCACTCCTGAGCCGTATAGATTCGGACTGGTCGCGCCTCGCCTCATTCTGAACACGGCAAGATTGCAGTATCTTGATTGGTTGAATCATGAGGCTGCCTATTTGAATTTCGGAAGTAGCCCTGAAATGGGCTTAGCTTACAAATCGATAAAAGATTATTTGTATAGAGTTCCTTCAATTAAGCCAGATGAATCCGATTCAGCTACTAGATATCAGCACGTAAAAATGCAGAAAGATTACTGCCAAGTGCATCTGAGGATGGATAATCTTTGGGAGAATCGACAAGTATCAAATAGAAAATTTAAAAGCGAGACAAGAGAGCTTGTGCGTGCCTTAATGCAAGGGGGAACGAAAAAGACAAAATTATCACCTTCATTTGTCGCTGCTCAAACACTTGATGCAGTCATGTCTTCTTTGCTTTTTCCAAGAACTGCAGTTATTCCATCAGGCATAAATCCTGAATCCCTGAAGTCGTATTTAAGAGCTTTAAAGGGGGGTCAGGGTGTTCTGGATGAAAATTTCAAAAGAGGGGTAGAGCTTTCTAAAAAACTGAATAGGATAGAACTATTTGTTCATTATATGGGATCTGCCACCAATATTGGGATTGCCGAAAGAGGCTCTGAGCCAGGATGTGATATCAAGGTTTCAATAACGCCCGGAGGCATGCATCCAAACGCAGCAACGGCAAAAGGCAATAACGAGCTCGATAAAAAGCAATTTGAGATGCGGTTTGGATTTCCGGAGCGCTCTTACAGAAGCGATCAAAGGTATCACCCGCAGCAGATATTCGGTGTTAAATGTGGAATCTCACCTGAAATTACAGAAGTCTCGTTATTGAGCACTGCTGCAGCTGCTGGGGGCTCCGGAATCACCAGGGGTGAAATTAGAACCATAGAAAGCGATGTAGAAGGTTTTCAAGAACACAAGAGATGTGAAGAGCTCCTTTTGCTTCTTTGCAATAACCCTTACGTTTTAGATAACCCAGAATCTTTTGAACATCTATTTTCACTATTCACTAAGGGTCCAGTACTTGTGGAGGGCATTAGGATAAAACCTGAGGTGTTCCAAAGGCTTTCCGATCTATTGCAGCAAAAGATTATCGAAATCGAAACAAGTGGAAAATCTGTTCTTGGATTTAAGCTAAAAGGATTTTGTACTCTTGTTGAGCTTGCAGCAGGATGGATACATCCTGAAGGTAGAAAGCTCCCTCTTCAATTTAATGAAGAGGGAATAGGTCAAGCGCTGAGTCTTTTTTCGAATGAGGCTATTTTAGAGAAGGATCGTTACGATGCTGCCGCCATCTATTTCTTTTTGCTGTCGCAAAATCCAAATTGGCGAGAAGACTTTACCTCCCTTCCACAAGCAACTCAGGAGCTATTAACCGGAGCTTTGTTGCATTACGCAAGTTCACTAAAAGTAGTGAAGGAGGTTTTGACAATACCTGGCTTTGTCGATGATATTGAAGACTGGCTTTACTGCGCATTTCTGCCTTACTTTAAGTCAACTTCGCAAGATTCCAAAAACGGTTCGTTAAAAAAGTGGCTTCAATTTTCTACAGGACTTGTTTTACCGGACGATATCTCATTTACAGACAAGAATGGAATATTTGAAGGCGGTGGTTGCCGGGTGAATCCATATGGACTGCAAATACTTGAATCACGGGGAGAAAATCAAATTCCAATTACAGTTGAAATTCCCCTTAAAGTGCGATCTCACGCCGCTTATCGCAAAGTATTTGGACTGAGTGGCGGCAAAGCTGAAGTGCTTATGTCAGAAACCGCGGGGTGTTCAAGATATAGGCTTATAGGACAGGGAATTGAGTGGGAATTACTGTTTAATGAGAAAAGTTTGACTCTAGACATATTTTTGAAGAAGTCTAATGGAGAAACATACCGCTACAGTGATCTCAAGGTAATCACTTCTAAAAAATCAACTGATAGCTTCGGAATGAAAATGGTAAAAAAATTCTTTCAGGTCGAAACAGTAGAGATGGAAGAAAAACAGGTTGAAGCCCCGAATACCTTTGAAGCTAGATTGCTTGAAAATGGCGTTTTTGTAGAGTTGAAAAAGGGTCGTAAAGCTTTAGCCCTTGAAGGTCCGTCGCCATTTCAGATTTCTGAAGATCAACTTCTTAATTTGCAATTTTTAAAGGGCGGAACTCTTAAGGAGATCAAGAAAAAGATTAATGGCGTTGAGTACGTATTATTTAATGATTCTGAAAACCGTTTAGAAACTTCGATTGCGCCAGTATCTCCTCGATCGCTTCTCTACCTTTGCCGTCGGGGGCAAACCTTTTGCAGTAGGATTGAAATTGCAAATACTTTATTTGCTTTGGAAAGAGTATCGATTGATTCACCCTGGAAAATTGTAGGGGGCCCACAAGCAGGCTCTGTCCTTGTGCTTCCCAACGAAAGGCAGAGAAGTACGTGCAAATTGATAGAAAGGCTAAATATTCCTTTAGAGAGCCTGGGATTATGCATCAGAAAAGAGGATAGGGATTGCCTACTTCTCTGGCCACATCACTCTTTGCAGTTTGAAGGAGCGGGTCAGGGATGGGATAAGGTAGATAACACAGTCCCGCCATTTGAAGTATCGGTTGATGAAAATGGGGTGATTTCAACCTCTAGCGGTGGTTTTGCTCAATTAGCCTATCTTGCAATTTTGCAGAAAGACTATAAAAAGGCGGAGTTCTTTTTAAGCAGAGCTGTCAACTCAAAAATAGCCAACACTGAAGAGCTGAAAGCATTAGAGCATCTTTTAGAGAATTTTAAAAAGCTTCCCGATCGCTCCCTCAGACTGGCAAGCCTTAAAATTAAAGGCATACTTGGAATCAGAAGAGTCTTAAACGAACAGGGTTATGTATTGCAAGGGGCGGGGGAGTCAAGGAAAAACCTTGAAGAAAGATCTGTATTGTCAGATGCATTTATATTTTACACGAAAAAGCTTGAGTCAGCCATTTATGGAGAGAATCTTTCTGCAAGGCTTGATGAAACCTTGTCTGAAGTGCTTTTAACTGGCGAAGAGCTAGAAGAAATGAAGCATATTTCTTCAGAATCATTTGATTCCGTAAGCGATATAAAGGCTCGCTTAGCTTTGAAGAAAACGCATCAACATTTGGGTGTGAAGGCAATTTCAGAAAATGAATTTAATGCACTTTTTCAACTTTGCTTTTTGCGTCAGGGAGAACCTTTGCCTCGACCTCAGCAATTTCTAAATACCCTTTCAGAGCATCCAGAGGGAATCCTGAACCACTTTTTTGATCTTTGGAATCTAATTGCTTTAGGGAAGTTAAGTAAGAAAGATCTATTTGCACTCTTTCCGCCAATCCGTGATGAAGGGGGATTTGTAGGCCCTCGCACCAAGGAGTTTGAACGACTTTATGAAATGAATTTAGCAAGGAGAGCGCTTATCTCCTACGCCGAACATCGCGGAGATTCAGATCATGAAATTGTAAATATTGCTGCTTTGAGAAAGTTGCAAAAACAGCTTCCGACAACAGCCTTAGGTGTGGTCAGAAAGTTGTTAGTAGAAAAATCTAAAATGAATCAAGTTGAGCAAACTCTTCTGGATTCCACTCTTGAGACTATGGCTGATTATCTTAATTTTGCAGAAGCGGAGGATCTGATTATCACACCTGAAGGAGTGGAAAGCGGAGAACAGGATGAGCTTGAGAAGATGGATAAGGCTCTTCTTGAGCAAATGGGAAGGCAAAGATTAGTTAGGCTCGACAAGTTGCGAGAGGCTCTTAGATTAAACCCAGCTCTCTTTGGAAAGCAAGCAAGTCAAATGGTAGAAAAGGCCCTTCATGAAGAAAAGGTTCAAGAATTATTCGCTAAATCTCCTAAAGGCATACCCGCTTCAATTTTCGTGGAAAGATTCGAGCAGCAGACGGGAATTAACCTTGTTGAAGCCCTGCGCATTGGACAAATTGAAGCGCGATTAGAATCGGCGAAGCATGATGAAAAAAGTCCAATCCCTCCCCCTCAATTCAAAACTACTCCTCAGGTCTTGCTTGAAAAGCCTCCGCCATTTAACCAATATTTCCAGAGGGCTCACAGCCGGCAGAAAGAGCATATGGATGCAATGATTCAAGACCTTGAAGATAAATATGCACGTGCGAATGCGAACTGTTCAGACGATGTGAGAGAGGCTTTAAATAGACGATTACAAGCGTTGAAAGCTGCTGAGCTCGAGCTAAAAGAGGAGTTAGATCAAAAAAAGGTCATATCTCCTGATAAACTCATGCATATTAAAGCCTATGTTTCGGACCAGATCATCGAGATTAAAAACAAAAGAGATGGCTTACTGGATACTCTCTTTTCTCGCCTTGGAGAGGTCGAGGAGGGATTGCCAAAGAGTGTCCGAGAAGCTTTAAAAAATCGAAATGTCATTGGTGATGATGAGCTGTTATATATTTTAAAAAGAGAATATCAAAGAGCAAATCTATCAGATAGCACACTCGAATCTACACTCACCTCCTATCTTATCTTAGAAAGTTCTTTCAAAATGATGGAGCGCCAAATCGTTCCATTAATTGAGCAAATGGAAGAGTTGTCATATCAAAAGTCTACTGAGAGCCTTGAGTGGGCTAGCCATGCAAGCAAATTATCCGATATGCTCGATTCAGCTCTTGATTTTCATCGCTATAGAGCGGCGGATGGTTCTCTTAAAGATCATCTGCTCAGCAGAAAACTTCTTGTGTTGGAAGCTCACATGGGCCTTGTCACGCGCCCTGAGCAGCTTAAACTCATTCAATCTATGATTGAGCACCCTGACGGCTTTTATGAGCTCAAGGTTGGCATGGGCAAAACATCAGTCGTTTTTCCCGTCGTTCTGCTGATGCTTTTAGAAAGGGGCATCTGCCCAACAGCCCTCGTGAAGGATGCTTTACTGCAGCAGAATTTAGATTCTTTGGATCGTTCCACAAGAGATTTATTAGAAAGTGCAGGTGTCGCATTCGTCTTTAATTATAATAAGAACCCTTCTGTTTTAGAACTAAAAGAGGAGCTTTTGCGTATAGTAGAGGTAAAAAATAACAGGGGGTACCCGATCACCACCAGATCCTCTCTTTTGTCTTTACTGCACGAGCGGCAGCGTTTATTCCACCTTCTTCAGGAGGTCAAGCAGGAGCTCTTCGGGCTCATTCAGTTAGCGGGGCACGAAAATCCATTAGAATTTTTTGAAAAAATTAGAACCGGTGTCGATTTATCCGAGAAGGACAAGATTTTTTTGAATCAAAACAAAAAATTATTCGATAGGGTCTCTGAGTTAAGAGAAAAAATTGAGCTCATCAATGAGATTCACTCCTGTTTTAATCCAATTATAGCCGATGAGGTTGATGATATCTGTAATCCTGTGAATGAATTTAATATAGGCATTGGGCAAGCAGCACAAATCAACAGGACTGCAATCGAAGTGACTGGATGGATGATGGAAGCGCTTTTTGAACATATTCCAGCCTCGGAACTCTCTTTGGCAAATGATGCACCTCTTAAGACTGATCAGGAGATCAACGCGGTGCTAGGTGAGTTTGGAAGGATGGTGATCGCAAGGCAACAAGCAGCTATTGATAAAGAAAGGCTGAATAAGCTCTACATCAAAGCCATGGCTATGTCAATTTATCGAACCAAATTACCGGAGGAGTTTAGAAGAACAATCTCTGAGCAAGATTTTGTGGATTATCTCTGTACAGATAATGGAAGGCCTATTCGATCATCGCCTGAAGCAGAAAGAATTCTTGGAAGCTTAAATGTGTCATTTCACAAAACGATCAGGCTAGCCCTTGCTCAACGACCGGGAATCGATATGGGAATCAAGAAGGATGGATTTCAGGTGGGGCCGCGCGTTGCAGAACAGGAATGTGTAGGCACAGTCTATGGAACCGAAGATGATGTAGTGATGAACCACTTTATAGCTTATGCCTTAGAGCTTCCTAACTCCTCCTTCATAAGAGAGGCTCTTGATAAGCTAGAGCTGGAAGATGCCTTGAAAGATCCTAATGATCCAATGGCATATCCATTTTGGAAGAATGCTGCAGGGGAGGCGGGAGTAATTGCCTACCTAAATAAAAGAGAGAATTGGAGGCAGCGGCTCTCGGTGCTTTACCGCGCAGTTTTTGAAGGGAAAGCTGTTGTCCAAAATAGTCTTCAGTGGGTTTTGAATGTGCAAGAGTTGACATATGGGAAAAATGTAGGAGGTATGACAGGGACCTTGGACGCTGCTGCGATGCCCATTCAAAGCTTGCCTCAAGTAGAGCAATCATCCACTGTGACTTCCAGAGTTCACCTCGAATTGGGTTTGATCAAAGCCCCTCAAGTCCATATCCAGGAACCACGATTGGCGATAGAGACTCTAAGGAGAATGGTTCAAGATAAAAATTGCAAGGCGATTGTGAACCAGGGATTTGATCTTGGAAATATGACGCCTAAAGAAGTGGTGGCCAGATTGAGGGTTGATAACCCGGATAGAATATTTATATTCATCGATCCTGAGACCAGGCAATTTATGATCTGGGATAAAGGGGATGAACCGAGACGCATCAGCAAATTGGAGATGAATGAAAAGTTAAAAGAGAGCAATTACTCTGAAAATGTGTGTGTGTATTTTGCACCTGCAGATACACGAGGAACTGATGTCAAATTACCTCCTGGTTATGCAGTCAACTTGATCTCTGAAAAGTGTTCTGAAGAAGATCTTGTCCAAACTCTTGGAAGAATGAGAGGTGCTGGCTTGACTCAACACGGAGATATCATGATTTCGCCAGCCGTTGAGAAGAGGATTCGGCAGAAGAATTTGGTTCCACCAAATGAACCAATCACTTATGGAGCTTTTATTTTAGACCATCAGATTGAAGATAATGAAGCAAGCCAGTCGAAGCGGTTGACAGCGTGTGTTTTAAGAATGGAAGAGCCGGTGTTGCAAGGTACAAGGGAAATCATTCAAGGTGGTGGTATAGAGGACATTCAGCCATTAGAAGAATGGCAAATACTCTTGCGCGAAAAAATTGCAGATGAGCTCTCTTTGGTTGCAAACGATCCTGAAACAGGTTGGCTAACAGTAAACAAGCGCTTTGATCCTTTAGCACATTTATCACCTGTTAGAAACGCCAGCGTCGATCAGGAACTGATCGGTGTTCAAGCTAAATTGCAGATGGAGCGCATAAAATCACTTGAGAAAAAGCTTGGAGACTTGAGTTTACTGCAAGGGATGTTGCAAGACGAGCAGAAGCCTTGGTTTAATGCCGAAATAGAACGAATTAAATCAAAGCTGAAAGCAATCAAGAATGAAGTGAATAGCGCTATCGAATTAAATCGCAGATTGCTTGGAGAGCATTATTTAAACCACTCATTTTCCACCAGCGGATCCTCAATGGGGCAGATGCAGGCTCAAGTAACGCAACAACAACAGCAGCAACAGCAGCAGCAGACAGAAGGGGGAGGCGAAGCGAAAGGAAAATTGGTTAGTATAAAAAACTTATCCTATTCACTTCTTGCGAGCTTTGGGGGTTCTCTTCCCATGAGTAATAGAGAAGAGAAAAGGGATGTCATCAATTTTATGGCAATTAGTGAATTAACAGTCTCTATGAATTTTAATGACTTATTTGGGGCCCTCGGAGGAGTAGCGGGCCACCCAGGACTTGCTCACATTATTATAGATAACACTAGAATTGGAATCATCACGCGTCAGGAATATCAATTATTTATTAGTGAGAAAAATCAGACAGATGTTTGGTCTCTTGTCCCTACCTCTTTAAATAAGGAGGGAATCGTATTACTACAAGGCTCAGGTGAAAATTTGCCAAAGCCACTCGATCTAGCTTTTGCAAAGATTCTGATCGGTTCAACCGATTTCACAGCACTCGAAATAAAGGCATTTAAGGCTGCGTGGATGAGATTAGAGCCGGAAAAGCGTGAATCTTGCCAAAGAGGCATGATGAGCTTTATCAAAAACTTCGGAACCGATGAGCAGCGAAGGTTTATGATGAATCTGATCACTCATTAACAGCTTCAGGGTTGTCTACGTATCTCTTGTTCCATTATAATAACCACCTAATTGATTTTATTTTAGGTGTGTGTCATGTCAAATTACATTCATAGTCGAGATTCTAAGGTTTTTGGGAATCATCAAGAAGATTATCTTCATCAAAGTCAAAGGATTGTAGAAGAAACGGGGCAGGCGATCCGTGATGCAGTAGATCAGCAGGCCGATCTCACAGCTCTTTTTCATGCTTTGTTATCTTCGTTAGGTGAAAAACGCAAAGCCATTGCCCGTGCTCACCAAACGGAGAGAGCGGGAGAGTTTGGTGTTCTGAGATATGGCAAAACATTTGCTGGTTCGATCTTCGCAACCTATTTTGGAGAGCAGCGCTATAAGGACTACAATCAACGTTTAATTGATTCGATTACGAAACAGTGGAATTTTGTCCAGGGGCAGACAGTGCATGTCGAGTACCCGGAATGGTTAGGAAGAAAGTGTTTTGTCGATTATACATTTTCATCTGACAGGCAATATTATGACCTCCTAGATGAGTTTAAGGGTTTACAACACACTCTTTTATATCAGGAGGCTTACAAGCGGCGCAAGGAAGTAGGTGAGATGCTCAAATGCCAGGAAGACATGCGGTCATTAAAAGAGAACCATTCCGACGCCTATTATAAATGTATCACTGCCACAGTCCTCAAATGTTTATTAACCAATATAAGTAACCATTCGTATTGCGGCTATGCAAAGACAACTATTTGGGGAGAAGTGCAGGGAAAGAAAACGATTTTGACAGAAGCGTTGTTTTTTCAATATGACGAAGGCCCTGTTTCCTTCTCAAATGCACTTCTTCTTCATCTGGATCCTTTTCTTCTTGAGCCCCTTTTAGGAGATATCGCAAAACTTTTTAAGGAAGCCGTCATTACGCCCTCTTCAGAATTGCAGCAAATCAAAGAAAGGGTCGCTCTTTTTAAATATTATTTCTCTCACTCAGCTCCCTATCATCGTGGCAGTGCGGCCATTGGCGAGTGGATGGAGCGTGCCATCTATCGATCCCATGGTTATGAGGCTCGTTACTTCGACCATGTCTGTTCTGATCTTGAGGCATTGGTTGCTCCTCTTTCTACATTTTGGGAAAGATACGATCAGATTGTCCATATTCAAAAATAGACTTCTTGCGTAATTAAAAATTTCAAATATGCTCTCTCTTTCAAACGAGGTGTGTAATGATTAACGCAGAGGCGCTGAGCCGGGGAGACGCAGAGACTCTTGCAAATTTTTTGACAGGAAACCATTCACCCAAGGAGTTTTGCCATGGATTAGGTCGCAATCAGGGGGGAGTTCACCGCACTATAGAAGGCCCAGGACTACTAGAGAGCTTAATGACTTATAGTTATCTCTCTTGCGTCTCTCCGGCTCAGCGTCTCTGCGTTAAATCTTGATTTCAAAATTGTGGTGTTTTGAGGCTTTCATATTTTCCCATTGCCCCCTCCCGTAAAGGTTGGGACAATAGCAAAAACTCTAATTACACAAGAAGTCTAATGACTGGGTTACTCCTCAATAGCTTCCGGATCAGGCACCAAACTGATTTCATGAGGGCGCAATTTGGGCATTTTGAGGGACAGTGCGAGATGAATAAGTCCTACTGGAATATACGCTAAAAAGGCCCAGTGGATTGAGTTAGCCAAGCTAACTTCGAGGGAATGGAGCATGCTCTCAGAAAGTTTTTCGCGGTTTTCGTTATCAAGAATTGCTTCAGGATGGTTGATTGCAAATTCCAGCTCCTGGCGTTCTTTACTGTGAAATGTTTTGGAGATCTCAGTGCTGAATGCGTTGATCTGTATGGTCCCTAGAAGTGCGATCGCCAACATGCCACCGATCGAGCGAAAAAAGCTGAAGAGGGCTGTGTTTGTGCCTAACTGAGATTTGGGAGAGAAATTTTGGGTGGCGACGATCGAACAGTTAGAGGACATGCCGATCCCTGTACCTGTGCAAAAGTTGGCTAGGAGGATTTGCGCCATTGTACTTTCCTGATTGATCTGCAAGTATTGGAAAATGCCTAAGGAAAGAAAGCCAAAACTGACGATGAGTGTCGATTTAAAGCCTAGTCTACCAAGCAAAAGGGCAGTTAGCACAGAACCCATACAAGTACCAAGAGCCATCGATGTGATGACATAGCCCACCTGTTTGATAGGTTCGCCTAGTGCACCTTGAACAAGGAGAGGCAGAAAGTTGGAAGAGGAGAAAAGCATGGCGCCGCAAATGGCCCCAATTCCCATGGAGAGTGCAACAGTCGGGTGTTTTACGAGAGGCTTGAGGGAGATAAATCCGCGTTCTACTTTGCGCAAATGGTTTATAAGCAAACCATAGACCCCAAAAGCTACGAGGCTCAAAATCAAAGCCTCTGTTTTAAAATTGGGATTTTTCCACTCAACGATGGCCAAAAGCAGGGCAATAGTGGCAACGGTAAAGTAGCTCGCTCCTTTGATATCAAAAGGTCCCTGAGGGGGAGGATGCGGAAGCCTTTTCAAAAAAAGTTGAGTTCCAAGAAGAATCAAAATGCAAAGGGGCACATTGACTAAAAAAGCAAAACGCCAGGAGCTGTAGGCGGCGATCACAGCACCTATTGCGGGCCCAAGAAGGCTGGCCAGCGCCCAGATCGAACTGACTAGAGCGCCCAACTTGTGCCTTTTGGTAAGCGGAAAGGCAATCCCTACATAAAGCATGCAAAGATTGATGAGTCCTGCCGTGCCTACTCCTTGAATGGTTCTGGAAACGATCAGCTGTGGCATTGACTGTGAAATTCCGCAGAGAAGAGAGCCAACCATAAAAATCGAGATCGCGCCGACATAAACCTTATAGAAACCCCAATGGTCTGCCAGCTTCCCAAAAAGGGGAGTGGATACCACCAGCGCAAGTAAAAATGCGCTCACCATCCAAGGGTAGAGGTCAAATCCTCCTAAAGAAGCCAGAATGCTGGGGAGTATTGTCGATCCAATTAAACTTTCCATAGCGGCGATGAACAATCCCAGAAGGATTGTCATCGTCGCTAAAATTTTATGTCGTTTCTCTTTTTCCATGGTATCTAGAATGCACGAGGAGGATTAAGCCTGCAAGGACGAAAGGAATGCTAAGCCATTGTCCAGCTTGCAATAAGTTCTGATCAAAGATGGATGTCTGAACTTCCTTCGTGAATTCAATAAAAAACCTTCCTCCAAATACCAGGAGAAAAAAAAGGCCAATAAAAAAACCAGGCCGTCTTACCTCTTTAATTTTCCAAAAGAAAAGTAAAAGTAGAAAAGTGACGAAATAGAGAAGAGCCTCATACAACTGAGAGGGGTGTCTGGGAAGAGGAGCAACGCCCTCTGCAGGATGACCGAATATGACCGCCCAAGGCAGACTAGTTGGTGTCCCTACTATTTCCTGATTAAAAAAATTGCCGATGCGGATAAAAGTCGCTGTAATCGCTGTTGCGATCGCGATTCTATCCAAAAGTTCAAGAAAAGTAAGGGATGTCATTTTTTTTAAGTATGTGTAGTAAAAAAGACCCAATGCGAGTAACACCCCGATCGTCCCACCATGACTTGAAAGCCCTCCTTCCCGAGTGTTAAGGATGCTGAGTGGATGAGCTTTATAGTGATCCCAATCGTAAAACAAGACATGGCCCAAACGAGCGCCGATTACGGTGCCAACAGCTATAAACCACGTGAGCTTATCGACTAACACTTGGGCAAGCTCGCTATTCTTCAAGGTTTGGCGCATGATGACGAGTAGTACCCTATATCCGAGATAAAACCCTGCAACAAAGCAGATGCCGTAAACAAAGATCGGAAGGTCAAAATAAGGTATTCGGAAGGCGACGGGGTCTGGATCCCAATAAAACATAAAAAAAAGCTCCTACTCGAAGGAATAGGAGCTTGGATAACGAATTCGGAGCAGAGGGATTCGAACCCCCGACCTACTGCTCCCAAAGCAGCCGCGCTAGCCAAGCTGCGCTATGCTCCGAAATGTTGTCATGAACTTATAGCAAAAGCGCATCCCATTTGTCAATTCCTTTGCGAATTTTCTTGAAAAATTCCATCTTGTGATTTTAGATGGAGTTATGGATCAAGAGCTCAATGCCCAATTCCGCTGGGAATGTCAACCTCAGGCAGAAAAATTTGTGTTAGAAAAGATTGCAGAGTGCAGAGAGAATCTTCCCTATTTGGCGCATCTTGAAGAGCAGTTAAACTTGGGTTGCAGCTGCAGTTTGATCTCAATTTTGGACCATTTCGTACTCAAAGATAGCAAAGACATCCGCAAAAAGCTGAAAGATGTCGGATACGTTCTGCAAGGAAGTGAGGGAGCTTCAGACCGTTTTACTCACCCTGGAGCAATGCTGCCTCCAATCCTTCTAAAAAAAGGAAAAAATGCCATTTACCTTTCTGTAGAATCGATAGCCCATTTTTTTCATGTCCGCGGAGAGGGCAGAGCAATAGAGGGAACGCCTTATAGCCCCTACCGTCAAGCTCTTGTGGAGGAAACTGATAAGGCGTGTTTCTTTGTTGTCGAAAGAAGAGGGTGTGTGGAGTCTCTGCCTGTCAAATCAGAGACTGAAACCTATCACATTTTGAAAGAGCAGTGGATGATGCGTCCACGCCCTCTTGAAGGGGAGGAAGAAGCGTTAGATGTAGCGCTAAAACTGGCTAGGAAAATTGCAGACCAAGTTGGTAAAGGTTTAGCTGCCTCCTTGATACTTGAATGCGAACGCTCCTACTGGCAGGCTAAAAACCGTGCAGGGCAGGTACAAAAATTGAGGCAGGATGCGGTAGGTATCGGCTGGGCAAATCACGACCATCACACCTTCCGTTCATCAAGACGCCACTTTCCTAAGCTTGTTAAGCTTTTTGAATCGATTGGATTCCATTGCAGGGAGCGCTTTTATGCAGGGCAAGAAGCCGGTTGGGGCGCTCAGGTCATGGAAAATCCTGAAGCAAGATTGGTTCTCTTTCTCGATGTCGACTTAAGTCCTGATGAAATTGCAATCGATTTTGCTCACAAACCTCTACCAGAGAGAAAAGAGCTTGGAACAATTGGATTATGGTGTGCACTCCATGGAGACTCCATTCTGCGAGCAGGAATGCACCACCTTGAGGCACAATTCCTTTTTGATGGCCTAAAGGTGGATCTCAAGCAATTAGGGGTGGGCTTTATGGCCCCCTTTAGCAATTTCACCTACCTGAAACAGGCCTTTTCTGAAGGTGAATTGTGGGCTGTTGATGAAAAGCGGATCGATTCGCTGCTGAAATCGGGCCAAATCACTAAAGCTCAAGCCGAACGGTTCCGCACTGCCGGTGCCGTCGGCAGTCACTTAGAAAATCTCGAACGGCATGACGGCTACAAAGGCTTTAATCAGAAAAATGTCAGCATCATCATCGAGAAGACAGATCCGAGGCATCTGATCATCTCCCAAACTGCTCCCTCTCAAGGTTAATTCTTATCGCGTGGAACGATAAAGATAATAGGGGAGGGATGGGAACAGGTCGGCAGCCAAGGACACCGTTTTTTGAGCCAGTGGATTTAGAAAACAGCGGTGCAGCAGGAAGCCTCTTTGGATGCGTTTTTTATACGTTTTATTCCATGCAGTTCGATAGGCCTCAAAATGCCCTTTGAAGGCATATTCTGCGGCAAGAATTCCCGATGTAAGCGCCATAGAAAGGCCGTTTCCTGTAGCTGGAGGGATGACGCCTGCAGCATCTCCTAAATAATATACGTTAGGCAGGAAGGGATTGGTTCTTATGCCAAATTCCGGAACGGGTGCAGCCATCCAATCGTCAAACAAACAGTGCCCGGTTGACAATAGCTTGGCAAAGAGATTGAGCTCATTTCGTTTAAAAAATGCAGACAATGTTTCTTTAGGTCGAATTGCCTCTTCTGGAGTGCAGGCGACTAATCCTGCTACGTTGATGCAGTTTTTCCCGATGGGTCCCATTCCAACATAGGCGCCATTCATGAGGTGCATTTGAAGTGTCTGTCCTAAATCGATTCCTTGAAAATGCGCTTTAAATCCCACATAGCGAAAGTTAGGGGTCAATTGACTCAGTCTACCCGTGGCAATCAAAAGGCAAGGAGCCTCCCACTCTTCACCTGTGGATAGCACAACCGAGGGTTCAACCCTAACAACTTTAGCTCCAACTACAATGCGTGCGCCTTTTTCTGTGGCCTTTTTTGCCAAAGCAGTATCGAGATCCCATCGCTTGGCTGTAGCGGCCATTTCAGGCAGCTTTAGGCACAAATGCTTTTTGGCCATTACAATTTCAATGTGCGAGACAGAAGAGGAGGTAGGGATTCCCCAATTTTCTAAAATGGGTATCGCTTCAGGCGAAAGGAATTCTCCGCATATTTTTTGTGCCGGATAGTTTCCCCCTTCCAAAAGAACTACATCTGCTCCTAGCTCAGCAAGACGAATTGTGCAGCTTAATCCGGCAACCCCTCCGCCGATGACGATAAAATCGCACTTCACATTTTGCTCAGGGTTAAGGTCCAGCGGAATGCCCAGTTCCATTTCAAGGACCATTGCCCTTGATGGAAACCCGCCTTTTCAAGCAGCGTGATCCAATCTCGCTTTCTGAAGGCGCGTCTGATGGATAGACGTCCATCATTCCAGATAAGCCGACTTGGAAAAAGAATGGGAGCGATCAGTGAAAAACTCACATACGCGAGCAGGTGGCGCTGCAGGTCATTGATGATGACAGCTTTTTTGCATATTCGGTAGGTATCCTTCAAAAATTTCACAACCTCTTCATCCTTCATGTGGTGGCAGACGAGCATCGTAGTCACTACATCAAAGCTATCGTCAGGGAAGCTCAGTGTCTTCTCTTTCTGCACTTCGAAGGAGATCCTTGAGCTAGGCAAAAGCTTCTCAGCATGGATGATGGCTTCAGACGAGAGATCTATGCCTTTGATCTCAGCGTTAGGAAACACTCTTTCAAGTTTCTTACACAGGTATCCACCTCCGCAGCCTATCTCTAAAATAGAAGCAATAGGATGGTTTAGTGCTTTGAATTCTTTCAAAGTGGCTTTAAACCCTCCTAAAATGCAATTGATTCTTGAGAGAAGCTTAAGGCAGGCGTTGTACTCTTCTAAAGAGTAATGCGATGGGCCTAAATCAAGCATTTCAAGTTCTAACGAACGTTCATTTTGCCACATATTTATTCAAATCTTTTAAACAGCATCCCTTCTACAGATAATCCGGGGCCAAACCCCATACTGACGACCCAATCGAGATTTTTCGGGGTCTTCAGAAGCTCTTCAAGAACAAATAAAATGGTGCCGCTTGACATGTTTCCATATTTCTTAAGGACCTCCCAAGAATGGCTGACCTGATCACCGCTAAGATTGCACGCCTTGATCAATCCCTCTAATATTGCTTTTCCACCAGGATGTAGAGCCCATGAGCACTCCTGATTGGTTAAATTTGGACCCAAAAGCTCATTTGCAAATGTAACGATGTGACTTTCCAGGAAGTTCGGAATCTTTGAGCTTAATCGCATTTTGTACCCTTGATTCCCGACCTCCCAGGACATGAGGTCATGCGTGTCAATAAATGCGTGAGATCTTTGAGAATGGATCTCGAAAAGGGGCTTCTCGTAAGATTTAGGGCTTGCACCTACTACAACAGCTGCTGCGCCATCTCCAAAAATCGAGTTTCCTACTAATGCATCCTTTTGGGTGTCTTCCTGAAAATGGAGAGAGCACAGCTCTGTGCAAACAACCAATACGCGATGCTTGGGATTCTCAAGCGCAATAGCCTTAGCAGTGGCAAGTCCTTTAAATGCGCCAAAACAACCCATGAAGTTGATTCCTAAACGCTCTATCGCAGGTGACAGGCCTAGATCGCGGATTAAAAGGAATTCTATGCCTGGAGCCATCATGCCTGTGCAGGAAATCGAGATGACATGCGTGAGATCACTTGCATTTCCTCCCCAAGTATCCAAAGCCTTGACGCAAGCTTCTTCTGCAAGTTTGGGAGCTTCCTTTTTATATATTTTATTCCGCTCTTCTGTTGAAGGGAAAGGCTGTCCTGCTCCTACTCCACAATAGGTACCTTCTACAATGTCGGCAACGACAGTATGCCTTTTATCGATAGCGGTTCCCGCGATCACTTTTTCTAAAAATGCAGACTGCATTTCATTGAGACTTAAAAGCTTAGTGACAGACTTGTTATACAAATCCTGAGAAAGTTCTGTCTTTGGAACAGCTGTGCCCAATGCCAGGATGGATGCTCTCTGCATGTTAATATTCTCCTTAATGGGTATCATTATATAGCTCGTTCTCTAGGAATTGCGCCAGATGGAGCGCTTTTCGGCCTTTCGCCTCGATTTGTGAACGGCAGGAGAAGCCGTTAGCGATGAGGGGTTCATCTTGTGAGAGGGAGTCGAGGAAGGGAAAGAGCTTCAGGGCGGCGATTTTTTCTGAAAATGCGGCGTGTTCCAGTTCATGTCCAAAGGAGCCGGCCATTCCGCAGCAGCCGGAGGGGGCCATTTTGAGATGAGGGAGGGATTGCAGGCAGGTGCGGGTAGCAGTTTCACCGGCAAGAGCTCTTTGGTGGCAGTGCAGATGCAGGGCGGCGCTCCTTTGAGGGTCTAGTTTGAGTTTATGCGCCTGTTTTGCTATCCATTCGTCAAAATAGAAGAGGCGAGGAGCGAGTATTGCCATTTTCTCGGGAAAGAGATCGGGGTACTCATCTCGGAAGGAGAAGAAGCAACTCGGTTCAAGGCCTATGATGGGATGAGGCTCCTGATCAAGCAGAAGGTCGATGAGTTTTTCCGCTTTACTCTTTACGTCATCAAGCAATCCCTTTGATAGAGCTGGGCGACCGCAGCACTTCCAAGGGATCACTGTGACCTGAAATCCCAATGCGTTCAAAACCTTTATGGCTGCAATGCCTACTTCAGGGCAGAAAAATTCCGTATATGTATCGTTCATAAGTAGAAGATGTGTGCCTAACTTTTGGGGAATCTTTTTCCAAAGGTCAGAAAACCGTACCGGTGCATAAGCAGGAAGCGGTTTCTTAGGAGCAATCCCAGCGAGCTTTTTGATCCATTCGGAAGACATGATGCTATTTAGCACCTTGCGGAAGGGATAGCCCCATGCAAGGAGTGAATCCAGTTTGCCAAAAAGCCTGTCGCGGAAGGAGCTGCCATAGTGGTAGAGAGCTTCCGATTTCATTTTCGCCATATCCACTTGAGAGGGGCATTCGCTCTTACACCCTTTGCATTGGATGCAAAGGTCGAGGATCTCATGGAGATCCTGCTCTGCCAAAGCGTTATTTGATTTTCTCATGAGGTCTCTTAAGGTGTTTGCTCTGCCTCTTGTAGAGTCATATTCATTGCGCGTGACCTGAAAAGAGGGACACATGACTCCTTCAGCCTTTCTGCAGGCCCCATTTCCATTGCATAGATCTACGGAAAGAGCAATCCCGCCCCCTTTGTCAAATGGAAAAAATGTATGAGGGCTAACAGAGGGACTTTTTCGGAGAGGCGCGGGGAAGGGGAGGGGATCTGTGATTTTGTGAGGGTTCATGAGATTTAAGGGATCAAATGCCTCTTTGATTTCGCAGAATGCCTTGTAAAGCTTTTCCCCGAAGAACTCGCGGTTAATCCAGGAACGGATCAAACCATCGCCATGTTCGCCGCTCATGGCTCCATTCTCTTTCTGAATCATATGGGCAACATCGTGCATGATGGCGTGCATTTCCGCGATTTCTTGAGGCTGCCTTAGATCAAGATAGGGACGGATGTGAAGGCAGCCTGGACCCACATGGCCATAGATTCCAGCTTCTTTCCCTTTGCTTTTGAGATACTCTAAAAACTTTTCCATGAACGAGGTCAGGTGTGAAGGTGGAATGGAGAGATCTTCAATAAAGGCAATGGCTCGCGTATAGCTTCTTTTGGAAAGCAGTAGTCCGAGCCCCGCCTTGCGCAGATCCCAAACAGATTGCATCTCAAAGGGTTCATTCAAAATTTCGTAGGGTAATCCTTTCGGAATTTGACTCTTTTCAAATTCAGCAACAAGAAGAGCCTGAGGAATGTTCGGCAACCAGTTAAGCCTTCCTCTTAACATCGGGCTATTCTTTCCGGCAGACATGATCTTATCATCAATCAGCTCAAGGGCGATAGGATGATAAATAAGCAGCTCTTGCGTCTTTTCAAAGGCTTCCATTAGGCTTTGACAGGGAATAAGCATTAGGCATGGATTTTTTAACTTATCTGCAAGAGCAACTTTGGCCTTTTTTATGATGCCAAGCGTTCCTTCTGATCCTGCGATCAGTTGTGCCGGATTGAAGGGAAAAGGCTTGAGGAGAGTATCTAAAGGGTAGCCTGACGAGCGGCGAGGTAGGGGGGGCATATGCTTTTCAATCAGCGATCGGTAATCCGTGCGCATTTTTTCAATCGCTCTATAGATGATTCCTTCCTGATTGGACTGTTTGAGTTTTAGTCGATATTCACTTTCACCAATCTCTTTGAAAACAAGCGTATCGCCGGAAGAGAGCAGCAATTCAACTTCGACCAAAGCCTCTCGCATCGTGCCATAATGGAGGGAGCGACTTCCTGCTGCACAATTAGCAATCATTCCGCCGAGAGTCGCTCTGTCTCCTGTAGAGGTATCTGGGCCTAAACGTAGTTGAAAGGGAGCTACAGCCTGATTAAGTTGATCTTGAATTACTCCTGGTTCAACAATTGAAGTTCGAAAGTCTGGATCTATAGCATGAATTTTGTTGAGGTGAAGAGCGCAATCGATCACAATTCCTTCACCAAGGCATCCTCCAGCGATCCCTGTCCCGGCACCTCTTGGAATGATAGGGAACCCCTTTTGAGTGGAAAATCTAACCAGATCGTCGAGTTCATCCAATGATTCCGGAAAAGCCACCGCAGAGGGGAGGACTTCATGGATGGATGCGTCTACAGCATAAAGAGCACGCGTAATCAGGTCTTCTTTTATATTCACTTTTGGAAGGAGTAAATTTTTCCAAGGTTTAGAATCTGAGTTAATTCTTCAAGCGCAAGGCGCTGTTTGTTATAGAGTATGGGATTACTTAAATCCTCACTACGGAATTTGTCGGGATAGTGCTTGTGGATAAACTCGGTTAAGCGGTCATGCAGACGTGCACTATAAAACACAGTTTGCAATATCTCTTTTTGTTCTGATTCCTTGCAGACGACCCTTAGCCTAAGGCAAGCAGGGCCTCCCCCATTTTTCATACTTTGATGGAGATCGATGTAATGAATTTCAGTAATTGGGATGTTATTGTCATCGAGAATTTTTTTATGCAGAGCAAACGCTTTGGAATTGTTTTGGCATTCCATGGGAGCAATCATATTCATAGTGTTATCGGCAAGGGTAACGATCTGAACATTAAAGAAATAAGTGGAGAGAGCTTCTTTAAGAGGTAGATCCTCTTCCTTGATCTCAAAGATGATCAACTCTGTATCGCATACAGAACTCACCATCTTTTTCAGATAGTCTAAATTTGCATCCTGGTCGAACAACGCTTTCTCATGGATCAGAAGAAGGTTTTGGTTGGAGGTGGCTACAAGATCATTGTGAAAAGAACCTTGATCGATAGCTTCTGGATTTTGCAATAAAGAAAGAAAATGGCCATTAAAGAGCTTATGGAGTCTGATGATAGAGCTGCAAGCTTCCAAGCTTTGTCTGGCTGGAAATTTTGAAGGAAGGGGCGGAAATGTTTGACCTTGCCTTGATCCAAAGATAAAACATTCTATTCCCGGACCTTCATGTGATTTGCAAAACCGCATCTGATTGGCAGCGCCCTCATCAAAAAAGGGGCGAATAGGTGGTAGGGGATCGTGATGACTAAAAAAAATGGGGTTTGGGAAAATGACCTTAAATAGTCTGCTATAAAATTCCGCTTCGATGAACCGATGAAGGTTGGATGCAAGATTTGCTGGTGTGATCTGCATTCTATTTTCTATGCTGTCAACAGAAGGAGAGATCGTCGCACTGTTTGCAGCCCACATAGATGCAGAAGAGCCAAGCTGCTCTAGAAGCCACGGATCAAATTTCTCAACCCCTTTTAAAATTGCCTCCGGAGAACCTGTGTAGCCCAACTTTTCAAGAAGTGGCAAATAGGGACGTTCATGCGGCGGTAAAATTGCCTGTTTAACACCCAATCTGTCCAGAAGTTTCATTTTTTCTAAACTTTGCAATGCAGCCATTTTGGGGTTTGAATAACTTCCGACATTTTCCATAGAAGGCACATTTCCAAAAGAAAGTCCTCCGTAAAAGTGAGTAGGTCCCGGAAGAGTGTCAAAGTTCACTTCAGTCATAAATTTAATCCCGGTGAGAGTGTCTTCGGAAGTTCCTGTGTCTCAGCAACCTGAGAGGCAACTGGGTAACTGCAGTAGTCTGCAGCAAAAAGTCCGCTTGGCCTAAAGTTACCGCTGTCCTTGATGCCGCCAAAAGGTGCTTTCCCAGAAGCTCCCGTCGTTGGCATGTTCCAGTTGATGACTCCGGCATTTATCTTTCTTTTGAAATGCTCCCACTCCAATGGATCGCAACTGATCAGGCCGGCAGAGAGGCCGTACTGAGTTTGGTTGGCAAGTTGAATGGCTGCTTCAAAATCTTTTACCCAAATCAATTGCAAAAGCGGACCAAAACATTCCTCATCGGGAAGATTTTTCACATCTGTGACATCGACAAGTGTAGGATAGATAAAGGCACTATCAGGCTCACGTTCTTTTAACGGCATTACAGCTTTAGCTCCACGCGTTAATAGTTTGTTATAAAACTCCTCTACATTCTTTGCAGCATTTCTATCGATGAGCGGCCCCATGAATGGTTCAGGTGTAGATGTATAAGCGCCTAATTTTAAGTTATTTATAGCTTTTACAAGCTCAGGGACAAGATGTTCGTTATCGCGATTTCTGACGAGGATTAACCTTCGAGCGCATGTGCAGCGTTGCCCTGATGTCAGAAATGCTGAGAGTAAGATGAGATGAAGAGTTGCCTGAAGATGGGAATAAGAGGTAATCACTAATGGGTTGTTACCTCCCATTTCAAGGGCAAGGATCTTTCCTGGCGTCTTGCTCAACCGCTCAAGCAGGCTAGATCCAGCTTTTGCGCTTCCTGTGAAAAATAGGCCGTTTAGCATCGAGTGATCAGCTAAAGCCTGCCCCACTTCGATCCCTCCCTGAACAAGTTGTAGCACCCCATCCGGAATTTTCGCCTCCTTAAAACATCGAAAAAGAGCCTCACCTGAAGCAGGAGTCTTTTCGCTTGGCTTGAAGATGACGCAGTTTCCCGCAAGAAGAGCAGGGACAATATGACCATTTGGAAGATGCATGGGGAAATTATAGGGCCCAAATACTGCAACAGTGCCATGCGGTTTAAACGAAACCTCTAGCTGGTAATTTGCGATTGACTCATTTTTATGAGCGCAGCGCTCTTTAAAAGCCGCAATTGAAATATCTACTTTTTGAATGAGAGCCGAAGTTTCACTTTTTGAATCCCACAGCGGTTTTCCAGTCTCTTTGGAGATCAATTCTGCTAGTTCACTTTGATGTGCAGCTATGCACTTTTGGAAGGATTGAAGCAGCAAGAGGCGCTCTTCAAAAGTACGGCTTGCCCAAGAGTTGTGCACCGATTGTGCTTTTTCAAAAACTTGTGAAATCGAGTCTAAAGGCGTTTCAAATCCACTGTAAATAACTTCTCCGTTCGCAGGATTAAAGGACTGCAAGGATTTCATCACCTTCTCCTACCTCTAAAAGATTTGCACCCTCATTGCTGAGAGTAATGCCTTTCTCATTTGCATGAGCACTTGCTAAGCAGGCTCTAAAATCCATTGAAGGTTTTGCAAGCAAAAGGGGAGCCTCATTACATTTTTCTATAGAGACCACTCGCAAGCGTTGAGCATTACGATATGTCACTATTTGCTCTCTTTCTACAATCAATCGTGGGCCTGCATCGTAAAGATCCACTTCACGCGTGTAGCGGAAACCTTGCTCTTCTAGAATTTTTTTTGCTGGGACTGTGTTGGGATGGGTTAAGCCAATCACTTTTTGTGCCGAATCGGGCAGCAAGTCGATGAGGATTGAACAAGCGGGAAAAAGAGAGGATGCCCCCGCAATTCCATGGTCCCTTCTCTTTAATAATTCGAGATAGGTCAAAGGAAGGAAATGGCTTCCAACAGCATCCCAAAAGGGGGATCTGCCGGATGGGTCGATATAGCCGCGCATTTCTGCAAAAACTTGCTGATGAAAAAGATGGGGAAATGCCTTCATGAACAGAAACCGTGAAAATGAGAGAAGTCTTCCAAGTCCCTCCTTGCGAGCAACAGGAGACATGAAGAGGGAGCAAATTTCGGTGGGCCCCTGTTGATAGCGCACAATTTCCAAAAATTCGACCTGCTTTTTTGCTTCTGGCCATGTACTTGAGATAGGCAAGGAGTTTAATTTGAAATACTCAAGAGGAGTGTTAACGCCGGTCTGAGGGTAGATTCCCGATATTCCAACCAATTTAGAGCTTTTCGCATCTTCTAAAGCAAAAAGATAGTAGGGACTTGTTGACTTTCCAGAAAAAGTTAATAACGCATTTTCATGGATTTTTTTTAGGCGAGGCGGATACTTGGGGAGGTTTGTAATTCCAGCCTGCGCTTGATTAGAGAGTTGCCTTAACTCCTCAAAATCTTCGTGCCGAATCGGACGAATTCTAAACATTTCCTTGCAGCTCCTTAAGGACTCTCTCTACTATGATCATCACTTGGTCAATTTCTTCATCTGTTATCACCAAAGCCGGAACAAGAAACCGAATTCGTGTAGGGTTCGTGCCTGCGATAAAGCTTAACACGCCTCTTTCAAAGAGTGCCTTTGAGAGAGCCACTGCGGCATTATGTGATCCATCGAAAGGGGTAAAAGCAATCATGCCGCCTACTCCAAAGGGTCCTTGTATAAGAGAGGGATGTTCCTTTTCGATTCTTTGAAGATGAGTCGTAAATCTTTGATGAATTTTTGCCATACGACCTGTTTTCCCATAGTATATCTCATCTTTCAGCATCTCTAATATTTTGATGCAAGAGAGTATGGCAGCTGTACTCCCCGTAAATGTTTGGCTTAATAAGCCGGGACGAGGCTTGTATTCTTCAGTAAATAGTGTTGCGCATACTTGAGAAAGCTTGCCGATCCCTGCGATATCAATGTAATTTTGTAATCCAAGCATCTGGTAGGCAAAGAGCGCTTCAGTTCTTGCAAATGACTGCACTTCATCTGCAAAAACTGCGATTTTATTCTCTTTGCAAATCTTCATTAAAGGTTCAAAGAATTCTTTTGGGGCTGTGTAAAAGCCCGCTTCGCCTTGCACAAGTTCATACATCATGATGGCATGGGATCCGGGATAGCGTGCAATGTGCTGAGAAAGCATTTTTACTGCACTGTTTACGCTCTCCTCCGGGCGCCTGTGATCATAAAAGGGTATATAGTCAACAGGCTGATTGAGAGGAAGCCCTTCTCTAAAAGTAGGCTTGTCAGTCACTTGGGAAAATGTCAAAGATCTTCCTGAAAAGCAGTGATCAAAAGCTAAAATGCGATTAGCGGGAAAACGCTTTTGAAAGGCTACTTTAACGGCGTTTTCATTCACCATAACACCGCTTGTAGAAAAAAAGCAGTGAGGCAATCCGGAGCGCCTCGTTAACATCGAAGCCAAAGTAAAGGACTCTAGGTTTTGCTGCAAATTGCCCTGCATGATCGTGTCGGACAGTGCAGCATCGATGGCAGCTTCAGCGATAACGGGGTGGTTATGTCCAAAAAACTGCACGCCGATGCCTGTGATCATATCATATTTTACACTGCCATCAATCAGCTCGACCAGAGAGCCGCTTCCAAATCCGCTTCCAAGAAAGGGGTAGAAAAGGGGAGCGCCTCGGAGTTCATTATATTCTTTTAGCGTAGCCTCAGCTTCTTTACTTAATGTGGAGTCTTTTGCGCATGGTTGTTTTAAATCCGAGACATGTTCCTGCATCGCTTCAAGAAGCAGTTGTTTTGCTTGCAAGACGCGCGGATCATTTTTAAATCGTTCTGCTCTCAACATGTTTCGGCCCCTTTAGGTAAAGAAAATTCAGAAGATTCAATCCTCCAAAGAAGTTCTAAAGTCAACTGCGCTCTTGTAATCAAACTTTCGAGTTCAACATACTCCTCTTCCGTGTGAATGCAGCCTCCCTGAACCCCCATCGTATCGATATTAGGAAGCCCGTTCTCAAGAAGTGCGTTTCCATCGCATACACCACCGCTATGTACAGTTCTGAATGGCAGAGATAGCGTTTTGCAACAGGCTTCAAGATGAGCAAATAGTAAGCGCTGCTGCGCGCTGTTTTCTTTGGGAGGGGTCAAGCTTTCTGTTGTGACAGTGAATTCCACTTCATGTTTTATAGACTGACTCCCTGCGACACTTGCGAGCGCCTCTTCGATCTTTAGCAAATGCTCTTTTAAAGGGGATCTAAAGTTGATTTTGCATAAGGTATAACTTGGGACCACATTTGCAGCCGATCCTCCTTTTAATTCTCCTGCATTCATTGTTACGCCATGGATCTTATCAGTTGCGAGATACATTTCATGAAGAAACTCGGTCATTGCGCGATTTGAGCTTCTGCCCTCATGGAAATCTCTCCCTGCGTGTGCAGCTCTTCCTTTGACTTCTACAAGAACGTTGAGAGAGCCGTTACGAGTAATGACGAAGGATCCATCCGGAAATACCGGCTCAAAAAGGAGCCCAAAGTCGAATCGCTGGGCGAGTATTTTCCAAATAGGTCGGGAAGAGGGAGACCCGATCTCCTCGTCGGCGTTGATGGCAACAGTCCAGCCTATTTTTGCTGCAGGAGAGAAGAGTTCGAATGCTTGAAGAGCTATGAGGAGGACGATAAGTCCACCTTTCATATCAGTCACTCCGGGACCAAACATCTTCTCATTCTCTGTTTTGCATGCGCTAAAATTCATTGATGGCGGATATACCGTGTCCATATGCCCGCCAAGTAGAACTTGAATTGAAGCGTGCGGCCTCTTTTCAAAGATCAGGAATGGCACTGCTTCCGGATTCTCTATTCGCTCCATTCGCGCTTCCAAAGGCCTGTAAGCGTTGCATATTTCTTTTGCCATCTCATCAAGACCTGCTCTATTCCGAGTGAAAGAGTTAATTTCAGCAAAAGCATTCAGAAGCTCATGCGCTCTCTGTCGTTGATCCAAAATCCATTGCCGTGCCAACTGTAATGTCATAACGCAATCCTAGTGGAATCGTGATTTTTTTTGATTAAAATTAGCCTTTATCTTAATGTGGCCTTCAGCGCTTTCTGAACCCATCCAGGGAGGAGGTGCCAATTATTAGGATTGCTTAAGGAGCGACATGAACCGGAAAATAGATCCCCACAAGGATTTTGAAAAGCACCATTCAAAAAAGCATGCCGGATATGTCCTCATTACATGCGATCCTCCAGGGGAAGATGGTGAAATGAAGGTGGAAATGACCTTTGGCGGAAGTGCATGCCTTGCTCACATGCTAATCGACGGAGCGCATGCGTCTTTGGAATCAACTGTTCATGATGAAGAGGATGAACTTTCTGAAAATTTACTCGGGCAATGACCGGTTTTTTCCTTGACCGTGGCCCTAAATTTTGACAACATGATCTTAAATGTCTATAGAACGCACTCAAACTATCCAAGCTCCTCTGATTTGGTCCATTGTAGGGCCAGCTTCAGTATTGTTTAGCACCTTGCTTTTGGTGATTAAAGAATCGCCTTTTTATATCGATCTTAGCGTCGTTGCAATGACAGGACTCTTTCTCTCCTGGCGGTGGAAACGCAAGGGAGCTATTGCGTCTGCAGTTTTGCTTTCATCCGTATTTGCTTACGATTATTTCATTGAAATGGACTCCATTGGACTTTGGGACTTTGGATTGTTGTTTTCCCTTTATCTTTCTTTTCTTATTACTGCATTAGCGAGTGCGGAAACACTTGAGTTGATGAAGAGCGCTGCCAATGCAGCTCTTGCTGAAGTGGAAGAGTGGGAAAAGAGACTCTCATCTGTCTTAGGCGCTAAGGAAGCAATTGAAGTTAATTTAATGAAAAGTGAGGGCGAGCTTGCGACCATTAAAGAATTAGAAAATACTGCAAGATCTGAAAAAGAGCGGTATCAAAGACTTCTCGCAATGGCGAGAGACGAGATGTTTAAGCAAACTTCTCTGCATGAGCAAGCGGAGGCGCGCGCGCAGTCGTTCAAGCTTGAGCTTGCTAAAGCAAAAGAGGAACTTCAAGACTCCCGCCTTTTTTCCCGTGCGATCCAACAGGGGGCTGAAAGAGAGCTCGAACGGTTGCAGAAGGAGTTACTCACAGCTGAAGAGAACATGCAGGATTTAGCCGGGCAGCTAAGCGACCTAGCGGAAAAGCTAAAGGATCTCCAGTCAGAAAAAGATCAATTGGAAAAAGCTTTAGACGATGCTTTAAAACAGCCTCCTGTTCCAGATGGCGAACTGCAAGGAGGGAAATATGTGGGATTATATAAACAGCTTCGCGAGCAATTTGGGGAAAAACAAAAGCTCCTAGATGAAACGCGTAAGGCACTCTTTGTAATAGAGCAAGAGCTCCTAACTCAGGCTAAGTTGCGCGAAGAGCATATCGAAGAAGAGATGATGAAGCTTCTCAATCAATATTCCCTCGACATCAAACGATACGAGAGCGATATTTCCCTCAAAGATCAAGAGATTCAATCTCTAGAAGAGCTCATTCGCTCTATTTCTCGATAAAAATATCTCGGATTCTAACAAGTCCTTTTCTATAAAGGATCGGATGAATCTTGGTAATTTCTTGGCGTTCCACTTTCGTTATCAGATTGCAAGAAAGAAATGCGAGAATGAAGGAGTCGAAATAATTAACATAGTATTTCGCATGAGGTAATTTATAAATCATCTTGATGTGATTCATTATTAATTTAAATCCAATATTGAACTCTTCATGGGTTTTTGAATTCAGGTGTGTGACTAGCGCATGCAATAATTTTTCCATTCGTATGCAGCTTTGCAAATGCTTTTCTTGAGGAGCAACTTTAAAGATATTTAAATAAGAATCTGTAACGTCTTCGTGCCTTCCTTCATAGACTCCTGATAAACAAACAGTTAGATAGCTGTAAAAATAAATTTCAAATAAATTAAACTCATTTTTGACTTCTGAGACCATCATGCTTAGCATGCTGAAAAAAAAATATTCTAGTGAACCATTCATTTTCTCAAGTCTAAGGTAGAGCATCGCATCGATGAATTTTACGAGATCTATGGCACGCGCATCATCTCCTATTGCTTTTAGTTGAATAGACAAATTTAATAATTGAAGGAGAGGTCGTTTTTTATATTCGCCTTCAAGAAGGTGAGGGTTGTTTTTTATCATCAAAGCACATTGTGGAATGCTCTCATCGCAAAAGGTCCAAGTGTTGGAGAAAATTTTTTCGACGATTTCAGGCGGGGCTCTAGGATAGTCTATGAGATAAATCAAGCCAAAATCTATCGCTCTTTTTTGAAGCGATTGCGGTAAATGCTCTAGCAAACAATCTAATAAAATAATTTTTGTTTTCTGTTCATTTACCATCGTTAAAACAAGATAGAATGTTTCGATGGCAAACTCATCATTTGAGAATAATAATCTTTTGAAAAAATCACTTAGTAAAAATATTCTTACGTTATTTTGAAATGCCTGTTCTTTCAAAAGTTCATCCAATCTATCCGGATGTATGGAAAATATAGACTTAAATATATGCATGTGGCGCTGATCGATTTTTTTTGGCGTGCGCGCTAGGTATTCCATCAGTTTGTCTGCAAATAATTCGATATGCTCATTTGACCAATTTGTAATTAGTTCGAGATGCGCATTGGATTGATTGTTTGCCGCAAGAAGAAGAGTGATCTGGCATTCTACGGCTCTCTGGAAGACAGATTCCTCCTTTAAATGCATTTGCAAAAGGGTTTTGTTCTCAATAAACGGGGAGAGATCTTTCAATTCCAACAGCTTTAACGCGCACACTTCGATGCAATTTCTGTCGATAAGCTGCTCTCGCCACTTTATTATTTCGTGAGCAACAACCTTGAGAGTTCTCAAAGAGTAAGACATAGCAAGAATATTCTGCCAATTGACAGACAGGCAATTGCGAGCATTGAGTCTTTTGAGTAGAAATTCACAATCTTCAGGTTCAATCTCTTTATGTGTGGAGTATGCCTGAATAGCTTTACAAGCATGTGGAGAACTAGAGTCGGAGTCCAAAAGAAAAAGGGTAAGCTTGCGTAAAAAGGATAGTCTTTGAGGCAGGTAAAGGTCTGCCTGTGCTGCAATTTCGGGGATTAACTCTTCAAAGAGTGGCTGCAAAGAGAGAAGTTCTACTCTTTGCAATATCTGCGGAAGTGCTTCGCAGGAAAATCGAGGAGACCTGGCAAAAAAATAGATGGTGATTTTGAGCTCTTCCGGAGTGGATCGTGCAATACGCTCTTTGAGAAGGTGATAGACTCCTTCCGGGCATTTCTCAGGCAGTTGTATTTTATAGGAACGTAAAACAAGATACCAGAGGAGAAGTGTTTCGGGGCTATCTGCAAGAGCTGCTTCAATACTTTCTCTCCAAAGAGAAAAGAATGCTGAGGGGCTTTCGATGCTGCTACTCGTTTGGCAAGCGCGGGCAAGAATTTGCGCTGACTCCAGATCTAACGGAACCGGCTTTACCCCTCCCAGTATGTTCAACCATTTTGAAGTAGTCTCTCCAAAATGCAATGGATCTTGATTGATGAGCGATAATATAGTGCAGAGGCGACTTAAAAGGCGTGGTTCATAAAAGCTGCGGATAAATGGAATGGTTAAAAGAGAGTGAGCAAGAGCAATTGTTTGACTGTCTTTTGCCTGATCTAATAGTGCATCAATCCAATCCAGGCTAATTTGTACGCCATCCCGCGAGGCAGTGCGCACTGCTTGATGAGAAAAAAACTGCACGGCTTCATGAATCGAATTTATTTCTTCGAGGCAGTTTTGGATATAGATAGAGGGGTTAAAATCTTTAGACCTTTTTTGTAAAAGTGCAAGGAGATCTAAATACTTTCGGATCTCTTTTGCCTTTTTAAGATAGTTCAATTCCTCCTGAATAAGCTCGTGAGGAAATTCAATTGATACATTCTTAAAAATTTTATCGCGCATTTCCCTTAACTCTTTAGGTTCTGGGAGATAGTGTCTCTTTTCAATCTTCCAGAGCAATTGCAGAGCGCGAACATAATTCTTTTCCCTTTGCAAGATCCGTAAAAGAGCTACTTTTGCAGCCTCCAAAGGAAAGAGCTCATTATCCAAAAGAAGATCTGTTGAAAGGGGTGTTAGCAATGTTTCAGGCACGACTCGTTCAAACCCTTGAATGATCCTCAGCCTTTCGGAAAGATTATTTTTTAAAAGAAGCGTTTTGTAGAGCTGCAACACTTCAGGTGTGACTCTATCCATTGCAGTGATGAGACGGGGATAATATTCAACAGCATTTAAAGGTTCAGATTGGTTAAAAGAGCTGATCAGCTTAGCGATGACAGTTTCTCTAGGTTCCTTAGAAAAAAGGGAAAGGATCTGAAAAGTTTTATCCAAATGCCCCTTATCGATGAGGTTTTCGACCATCCGCGCAAATTCAGGAGAGGGGATCTCATGAATCGCCATATTTTCCATTTCGGAGGCCATTTTTGAACAGGAATAGGGAAATAACCCTAGCTCCTTGAGCTTCCAAATCAACCGGATTTTATCAGCTACAGGCACCTTTTTTTCGGGCAGAGCTTCCAAATAGTTATGAATTGATTCTGTGTCGATAGATTCACTGTCCAGTAGTTGATTGAGCAACCGGAGGATCTCCTGATCGTTTGTGGAATCCCATTGAAGCGTCAAAATTTTCCTAAAGAGTGCTGGAGTCAACAGAGTGGAAATCCAATCGAAAAGAAATTTCCTAAAAATGAGGCCGTTTTGAAACAACTCATGCAGGGAGTCAAGGAGCTGATCTTCTGTGAGTTTTTTGAATGCAACTTGCAATAACTTCCTCTTAATATCATCCTTTAATCCAGGTGTCTTCAAAAGTTCTTCTAGCCGTGCTTTTTCGCAGCCGCCTGAATTTTCCCAATAAGGCAATACAGTGGTTGTAAACGAAGAGATGACCAGATGGTCGAGGACTTCATTCAAAGAAATGGAATTTAATCCATCGGGTGACAAAATTTTTAATAAATTCTTCTGTTCCCTACTATTGAAAAATCTTTCTTCTATGATTCTTTGAAGCAGTATCTTGAGAAATTTCGGTTCCGGATTTCTTTGATAAAGAGCACGGCAATTTAAGGCAAATTCGCGGTATTCACAATTTTCAAGCCACGGTTCGTAATTAAGCTTGAATAGCAAAAGTTTCTGAAACTGATCGATAACTTCTTGGGACCGTTCTTCAAGCGGAATAAATGAATCAGGGAAATAAAATGGAGAGTCTTTTTGAAAAGTCCAAAAGCGTTTCAATTCTGAAGCAAAGGAGAGAAAGGGAACGGGGACACTCCGTAAAAAGGCGAATGGTTCCAATTGCTCATCGCTTAAATGGCTAATCGTATGACTCCATATCAATTCGCAAACCTTTGATTGCTCTTTGGGAATGTGAATGCAAAAATTAAATAGAAACCCAAGGGGGTCTACTACATGATTTTCGATTCTAGCAACGATTTTTTCGATCGCAAGATCTATAGGCTCAATAAGAAAGGATCCCAAAAATCGACTAAGAGAAGCTCCTTCCTCTTCGATAAGTGAGTATCCCACAGTCAATCGTTGAATGGCGCCCAATAGTGCATAAAAATCGTCGGAATGCCATTTTTCAAGGGGGAATATTTTCAAAGAGCGGTAAAATACCGCCTGCCAAAAGTTAGTCCCCTTGCTTTCAGGCGAACGGGGAGTTTGGATAGGGATATAGAAATCGTCTGCGTGGGAAAGTGAAAATTGCCTGAGATTACCAACGACAAGATCTACCTTTGGATGGGACTTCATTGTGACTATGACAATATTTTCCTCCTTTCGAGCAAATAGATTTTTTCTTGGTATGAAATTTTTTTTATAACAATTTGGCCCAAGAGCATATTCGCCAAATTGATTAATTATTTTTATAACTTCTTGAGCATCGATTTCTTTAGAAGCTAAAAATAACCAATCCACATCAGCAGGTTTTGATTCTTGAGGGGAACTGTGTTGAAATGCCTTTAGAGCTTGAAGCAATGGGGCTCTTTCTTGAGGGGACTTTGCTACAAACGATTCGATAAGGATTGCAAAGTGGCCTTGAAAATTGCTCGCTTGCGCTGCACAGCTTCCTCTTAGGTAGACTTGAAAACGAGTGGGTGGCAAGCAATTGAGGAGATTCTCAATCCAATTTTTATGGCTAAAGGCATTGCCATTTTCAAATGTGACCACCCCTTCGAGTATCTCTTCGATTCCTTGAGAATAAGGGAGATTTTCAGGAAAATATTGCAATTGCCAATTTTCATTACAAAGACCAAAATAGCGACACAATTGCAAAAGATTATTGAGGTTAAATTCCTGCTGGCATCTGGGTTGGCTTGACACGTTTGTGGGGGCGAAAATTGACGTAGGGTAATACTCAGTTTTTATTGACAAATGTAACCTTGTGTTGAAAATTATATTTTTTGTATATTCAATTGATCATCAGATTGCAATATTTAGGCGACATAGTAGGTGAAAAAAGATCAGCAAGCAACCATAAAGGCGATTTCTTCCTATCTTCCGAAAAGAATCTTGTCCAACAAGGATCTTGAGGGATTGGTAGAAACGACAGATGAATGGATCGTGTCTCGGACAGGCATTCAGGAAAGGCGTATAGCCGCGCCAGAAGAATCGACAGCGGACATGGGCGCAGAGGCAGCGCGCAAACTTCTAGACAAACTGGGACTTGACGCTTCACAGATTGATCTAATCTTGGTTGCAACGATGACTCCTGATTATCTTGCCCCCTCAACTGCCGCTCTCATTCAAGCACAATTGCAAGCAACTCAAGCAGCAGCGATGGATTTACAAGCTGCCTGTTCAGGCTTTCTCTATGGGTTATCAACTGCTAAGGCATTCTTAGAATCGGGACTTTATAAGAACGTATTGCTCATTGCCTCTGAAAAGATGTCTTCTTTTGTAGACTATAAAGACAGAAATACTTGCGTCCTTTTTGGCGATGGAGCTTCTGCGGTATGGCTGACCTGTTCTGGAAGCGGATTGGTAATCGATAGCGTTGCTTTAGGAGCAGATGGATCTTTACCATTTTTGGCTTGGGTGCCGGCGGGAGGCTCTAAAGAGCCTGCAAGCGCTGAGTCTATTGGAGAAGGCAGGCACTTTTTTAAAATGGAAGGAAAAGAGCTCTTTAAACACGCTGTGAGGAAAATGGCATCTGCTGCGGACGTGTGCTTGAAAAGCAATGGTCTTGAAAAAAGTGCGATCAGTTGGATCATTCCCCATCAAGCTAACGAAAGAATTTTAGATGCTGTTGCAAGACAGTTTGAAATAGATCCAAGTAGAGTCTATAAAACCGTGCATAAATTTGGAAATACATCAGCCTCAAGCATTCCGATTGCTCTTGATGAACTTTTGGAGACACAGCCTCCATCTGACGGGGAAAGGCTACTTTTAGTTGCATTTGGAGCCGGTTTGACATGGGGTGCAGCATTATTGAGGAACGTAAATTGAAATATCAACGCATTGCATTGCTTTTTCCTGGACAAGGCGCACAATACCCTGGAATGGGTAAGGATTTCGCCGAACAATTTTCTTCAGCGCGTGAGGTCTATCAAGAGGCCGATGAGCTTTTGAAGAGAAATCTTTCAACGATTGTTTGGAATGGCCCCGAAGAGCTTCTCACCGAAACAAAAAATAGTCAGACAGGCATATTTGTGACAAGCCTTGCTCTTTACAGAGTGCTCAAGCAGCATTTACCGGGCCTTAAGCCTGTTTGTTGTGCGGGTTTAAGTTTAGGAGAATATAGCGCACTTGCAGCGTCAGGAAAACTTACCTATGAAGATGGCATCCGCCTTGTGGAAAAGCGGGGACAATTCATGAATGATGCTTGTATTTCTCATCCTGGAACCATGGCTGTGGTAATGGGGCTTGATGCTACGCAGGTAGAAATGATGGTTGCGGAACTGGATCTTCCGAATGATTTGTGGGTAGCCAATCTCAATTGCCCTGGACAGGTAGTTATTTCAGGTACTTTAAAAGGCGTTGAGTTAGGCTCGGCTAGAGCGAAGGAAAAAGGGGCAAAAAGAGTTGTGCCTTTGCAAGTTTTTGGAGCTTTCCACAGCGGGTTAATGGACTCCGCGTCAAAAAAATTGACCCCGGAAATTCTCTCGACACCATTTGCTAAGACAGATGTAAAAATTGCAATGAATGTTACCGGCAATTTTGTTGAAGAGGCGGATGAAATCAGATCTTACCTAATCGCTCAGGTTACAAGCCCTGTGAGATGGGAACAAGACGTGCGCGCGATGGATAGAGATGGTGTTGATCTGTTCCTCGAAATCGGCTGTGGCAAAACTTTGAGCGGAATGAACAAGCGCATTGGCATTCAGGTGCCCACTTTAACACTTGAAAAAGTTGCAGACTTAGAACCTCTTCTTAAGGAGCTCACATGACGCTATCGTTAAATGGCAAAACAGCCGTGATCACGGGTGGGACAAGCGGCATCGGTTTTGCGATCGCAAGAAAATTATTAGAAAATGGAGCTGATGTCATTCTCTTGGGAACAAATCCCCAAAAAGGAGAACAGGCGCTTAAAGATTTAGAGGGTATTTCTTCAATGCACCCTCCCAAGTTTTTTTCTGTGGACACCTCGCAAACAGAGCAGGTGGAGACTCTTTTTCAGTCCATCCCTAAAGTAGATATTCTGGTCAATTGTGCAGGGATCACCAAAGATGGCCTACTCATGAAAATGAGTGAAGAGGATTGGGATCGCGTACTGGATGTCAATGCAAAATCGTGCTTCAACACCTGTAAAGCAGTGATCCGGTCGATGCTGAAGGCAAGATCTGGAGTGATTCTCAACATCTCTTCCGTTATTGGACTCACCGGCAATGCGGGCCAATTCAATTATGCAGCTTCCAAAGGGGCGATTATATCGATGACTAAGGCTCTTGCTCAAGAGGTTGCAGGCCGCAAAATTAGAGTCAACTGCATCGCGCCGGGCTTTATTTCCACCCCAATGACGGACGCCTTGACAGAAGAGCAAAGAGACGCTATACTGAAGCGCATTCCATTGGGCCGATTTGGACTCCCAGAGGAAGTGGCAAATGTCGCACTTTTCCTCGTTTCTCAACTTGCCGATTATATCACCGGGCAAGTGATCACGGTCGATGGTGGGATGGTGATGTGAAGTATTTAGATTATAGAAAGGAAGCCTTATGACAACCGAACAGGATGTAATTGATATTGTCGTGGAGCAACTCGGAGCAGATCGTGAAGATGTTTCAGCAGAGAAATCTTTTGTAGAGGATCTCAATGCGGACTCTCTCGACTTGACAGAGCTCATCATGACCTTCGAAGAGCGCTTTGGTATCGAAATCTCAGTAGAAGATGCCGCAAAGCTGAAGACTGTTGGAGATGTCACACGCTACATAGATTCGCACAAAAAATAAAGAAGCCTTTAGAAAGGGCTGCAAATTTTTGCAGCCCTAAAGGAATCTATGAGTGTTAATACAGGCTTATATACCTCCTGCATATATTGTGATGCCTATTGGTGCGGAAATTTTGACATTGCTATAAGACTATCTAACTTGCACATGCAAGCTGTTCATCCGGAAATCGCAAATGGCAGAAAATCCGCTTTATCTTTTCAAAGCCAGCAGCAATGGCTAGCTAAATTCCATTCTACTCAATTAAGGATCAATAGGATCCGACTCTCTTCTTTTCAGAACAAGCCTTACTGATTATTTGTTTCGCCTAAAAAAATTGGTGGAAAATGGCAACCTCTCCTATTGTTCAATCGTAACTATTCCATAATAGGGAGGAAAGCTATGGGTTCACCAGTAAAAACTGGAGCTGTTCTAGATATTGCAGTGTTATCAGATGGACATTTTTTGAAGCAGCCTTCTGAGAGAAGCCGCTCAGGAAGTGACCAGTCGCCAGACGAAACTAGAAAAAAAATATCAAATATTTCTCCTGAAAGGCAGAGGAAATTACAGGTAGAAAAGTCTAAAGTACGAGACCCCATCAACAGCACAAAAATTGTACAATACAAGGTGTCTGATCCAAATTCATCGGAATCAGAGCACTCTTCGGGATCCCATAAAGAATCTGCATCAAATTATGATGAGCCTTTTAACAAAGAGATGGTTAAGCCAAATCAGAATGCACTCGAAGTCCCGGCTACCGCCTTGGATTTAGAGAAAATGCGTGTTTATGAAAGTTTCGTTAGCGCCTTTAATGAAACCTATAGGTTAGCAAAAAGAGAGTTTAAAGATCGAATCCCACTCAATCAAAAGGAAAAGGAGGAATTTGATCTCGCAATCCAGTCGCTTGAAGAACAGTGTGCCAAAATGCGCGCTGATTTAGATGTAGATCATATTGAAAAGATTGAGTTTTTCAAAAAATTAGTTTTGGACTTGGGTCAGACACGGCAAAGCAAAAATCGAATGCTTGACACTGTTTTCTCATTTTTAGATATCCCTCAAGAGCATAAAAAAGCAGTTAGAAAAGCATTTTTAGAAGAGCCGACAGGAAAAGAAGACGCCTTTCTCAAATCTCAATTGAGATTTCATATTATTTATAATTACTCACAAGTTTTTGAAGTTATCTTCGAAAGACTTCTGGGTAACAATTCGTATGTGGCTCAGTTTAACGCTCGCAGTCTTTCCCCAAAAAATAGATCGCCATTTAGCCGCCTTGATGGGGTTCAACAAGCGATCACCCCAGCAGTCTTTATTGAGAAGTCGATCCATAAATTTTGTGAAAATATAGTTAGAAAAAGATTAGACATTGAATCTGCCATTCAGGAGATCAAAATCCACTACATAGAAAAAATTCTCAATCCTCTAAAAATAAAGATGGCTCGTCAAGCACTTTTGGATTTTGAAAGTTACCAGAAGGACGCGCGAATAATGTATTCATCAGTCACCAAATTTTGGGCTGAGAGGTTTGCCAATACGAATGATCCCGATGTTTTTGAGGATGCGAAGCGAGCAATTTATTCGGAGTCATTATCAGCATCTAAACCAAATGGCGTAGCCTTAGTACCACCTTACGTGAATGATTGGGAATCTCACAAAGTTGCAGCTGAAGAAGTGTTAGAAAAGTGGATATGCAGTTTATCTGGGGTGTGTACTGAGTCACAATTTAATGACAGTGACCTATATCAGATTGTGAATGGGGAATTGAAAGCTCAATTCGGAGACATTGATGGTGTAAGTGAAGATTTGTATTCCAGGGCTCTTCAAAGACGGAAAGAAATCAACAAATTCAAATCATCACTCAAGAAAGATTCAAAAGCCTCAAATGAGTTCTATTCTCGTCTCGACTGTGAAAAAGGAGCGCATCGCTTAAAATTATTCAAAAAGTGGAAGAAAGATAGGGTCGGCATCATCAGTGAAGATCTATTTAATAATGATGCGGAATTTTGCCGCGCGATGAAGAGTCTGCTAAATAGCAAATATCCAAAAGCCGAGGGGTTATCAGAGAAGCAGGAAAATACCATCCTTGAAAGACGTTCAAATGTAAAAAGACATCAAGTAAGCATGAAAAAAAACCGAGCATTACAAGAACTTTTTATAACCAGAATAATAGATAAACTAGAAAGGCTGCACCATAAGCCAAAACTTGAGGCATATGTGTTGCAATGGCAAAGGGTTTTTGGCGAGGAGCTTTTAGGCGATGGACCGATGATGGTCGAATTATGCCGGCTGCAGCAAGAATTAGCTGAAGGCCTTAATTTTAAACGTGATCCTGATGAAACTTTGTTTGATGGTCAGAGGAGAATAATGGGTCTAATCATACAAAAGGCACAAGACCCGAAAGAATTCATAAATTTCTTAACACAGCTGACCATGAATCTTGTGAAATGGAAAATTAGGGATTTTGTAACTAGAAAACTTATTAAGAATGAAACGATTGTTTTTCAAGACCAAATATTGATGGAAGAATTCAATAGAAGAACTTTTATACCACTGAATGAAGAAGTGAATGACGCTAAAGTTGAACAAATATCGATAGATATTTTTAACTGGGTCAAAGACGTGAACAAGATAGATCGCATCATTCCCTATCCTGTGATGAAGATTCTTCAGGCTTTGACATATATGTACGGAGTTTCGCGTCAAAAAAATACAGAAGGATTAACTACAGTATTCATCGATGCGTGGCGGGCGGTGCTGTTTCCCTTGGATAAAAAGGAGATCGAAGAGTTAGATTGGGAGACCAAAGAAAAAAAGAAAATCGAAATAGTTTTTGATAAAGATATTTATACAACTTTTATGAAGCGATTTAAAATTTCTTCCGATAAAAACCCGGAGCATTTTTATTTGTTTACGCAAGTGATGACTTACACGAGGCCGCACCTGGGCAGTTTAGTCGAACCATTTGTTACAGCGGAAGTTTCATATCAAACTCCACTTGAACTACAAGAGGAGATTCAGAAGGAAATTGAAAAAAAGACAGAAAAGCTGTCCTTGATTCTGGCTGCGCAGTGTTTTCCTCCTCTCAAATGGTCGAATCCCGAAAAGCAGTAAATCAAGCGGCGAAATAGGAGCGGTAGCGGGCTGATTCACGCGCCCACAGATCGTGGGCGTTAATCCACTCCCATAGGGCGTTGGCATAAATAGCCAACGTCCCGCCGTTCATTTTTGCAATTTGGCGGTAGTTATCGAATTCTCTCAATTTGCGTTTAAGAAGAGCCACTGTCTCTTCAAAGGCTTCTTCGTAGCTGCAGTTTTTCCTATCATTTTTAATGCAAAAAATAATGTTGTGAATGTCCTTTCTTCGCTTTTCGTTTTCTGCAGAAAGAATATCGTTCAATAAATTCACAATCCAGGCTGCACAGTGACTCATTTCTCTGACTTGTTGGTATTCTTCTTTTGAAAACCTGATCTTTTCCGCAAATAGGGCAAATAGAAACATGACGAGAGTGCCGCTCGTATAGGGCCTTTGAAGCATGTACTCTTTTTGTGAGGGGATGGTGTGTGCTAATCTGTTGTTCATCTCCCAGAAGGTGGCTTTGCAATATCTACGGACTTCGCCAATCAGTTGCCTTTTCCAAAGTCTTGAGCGGTTGATATGATCAATTCTAGACACTACTTGGTGCAGCCCTTTCATGATGGCATGGTCATCTTCTTTTAATCTGCCCCCTTTAAGAATCTTCAATGATCTTTTGTGAAGCGAGGTCATTTCACGGGCATTGGTGCATTTTTCGACGTAGTCATCATAAAAAAATAGCCATGTCACAAAAAGCGCGATCGCATACAGACGTCTTTTGCTGCAACGCGGATGCGCTTTTGCCATGAAAATCCCGAAGTTGGATGAGGCAACCTTTTGAAGTAAGATTTCGTCAGTTACTATTTTGTAGTGCTTGACCCAGTGCATCGATTTTCTTTGAGCCTTCTCAGCGTAACGATTGACTTGGTCTTCTAAAGGCAAGTATGGTGTAAGTTCAACTATTGCAGCCCTTGTGAGTTTGGCAATTTTGGCAGTTTCATCTTCTTTTTTTAATTTACTTAAAGAAAACCATCTAGAAAGAAGCCTACGAGAACTATTGACTCTGGAAACGCTCATAAAGACCTCCTTTAGTGCCCTAACGGGCGGAAATCAATAGTCGCCAAACTGTGGTGCTACATCTCGGGTCATGCGAGAAGTGATGTAAATTGTGCTCAGTCCGGCAAAAAAACCGGGTATAATGTTTGGCACCGCGATTTGGGTGAGATGAGGATTGATAATCGGCCAAAGCCCTGAAACGATACCGCCAACCAGGATCCCACATATTGCACCATAGCGGTTGGCTCTTTTGTCGTAAAGAGCCATGATTACAAGAGGACCAAATGAGCTTCCTAGCCCCGACCAGGCGTAGAGCACCATACCTCCAATTGTAGAATTTGTCAGGGAGGCAATCAATAAGGCTGAAAGAGAAACGATGATAACGGCAACTCTTGTCGCCCTAAGGAGTTCGATAGGGGAGGCATTTTTCTTAAAGATATGCTTGTAAAAATCTTCACTGAGCACGGACGCGCACACTAGAATTTGAGAATCCATCGTCGACATATTTGCGGCAATTAGGCCACAAAGGAATAGCCCTATGAGTAAAGGGTGGAAAAGCAGCTTAACGGTATCGACGAAAACAAGTTCCGGATTGTTAAGGCCTTCAGGAAATAATCCTAAACCAGCAATTCCAACAACTCCGGCAGTGAACAACGACAGGATTTGCCAACTCATGCCAAGGTATTTTGCCTTTTTCATTTCGCTTGGACTTCTGATGCCCATGAATTTTGTGATGATGTGCGGTTGCCCGAAATATCCCAATCCATAACTTAAAATCGAAAAAATAATTCCAAGCATTCCGTAGAATGAGACGTTATCAATCCAGCTTAGGGAAATATTACGAGTATTTGCTACAGCTTCAATCGTATGCCAACCTCCGGGTATGTGGAGGTATGAGTAAATCGCAACAAAAGAAATGACCAAAAGAAGAAACATCCCCTGTATAAAGTCCGTCCAGGCTACAGTGATGAAGCCTCCAAAAAACACGTAGCTTAAGACCACGAAAGTGGAAATGGTAATGCCTAGATAGTACTCTATTCCGAAAATCGAAGTGAACAGGAGCCCCATCGCATAAAGCCCTGACCCAAGATAAATCGTAAGAAATACAATAGACATGAGGGCAGTAATCACTCTCAGGACACCTGAACCATCGCGAAATCTTCTTTCAAAAAATGTAGAAAGGGTAAAGCTGTTGTAAAGTTCAGTTTCTCTTCGCAGTTTTTCTGCGATGAATTGCCAGTTTAAAAACATTCCACCTACAACACCGACACCGATCCAAAAGCCGGGTAGCCCTTTGATAAAGAGAGCTGCTGGGAAAGCCATGAATAACCAGGAGCTCATATCGCTTGCATGGGCGGAAAGAGCAGTTAACCAGAAATTCAATGAGCGGTTTCCTACGATAAAATCAGCGCTGGAGGTTTGCTTTTTATGAGAAATCAAACCTATTGCCAGAAGAACAAGGAAATAGAGGAAAAAAGCAATGACGATTTGGGTGTGCATGACGTCCTATTTTAGAAAAATATGCAAGGTAAGGCTATCATGTGAAAAATAAAGTGAAAAGTCAAGAAGTAACCCTATCTCATTTCACCTTCAGCAGATAGAGATGAACCGAACGTTGCACCGGCTGCTTTTTTTGCCAAAAATTAAGCTCACTGCCTAGCATAGCGGCAAGAAGATCCAATGGATCTTTGCCAAACTGCCGGACCACTTTCCCAAGCCACTCTCGGATAAGATGTCTTGTCGGAAAACTCTCCGCTAACTCGCGATTAAAGATAAAGATCAGATCTCCTTCTTTAAATTCTATAGACTCACCATCCTGGAGAAAACGCATTGCCTGTTGCGACCAGCAGAGCGGCATTGGAAGATCTCTCGAAGTCATTCTGATCAGATGCGTTTTAAAATTGATCTCTACATCAAGAGTGCCGCTTGCAGAGTCAGGAGCTTCCAGTAATTTGTAGATTCCTTCAAACCCTTCTTCAGAACTTTGCAGAAGATTGAGCCGGATTTGATCTTGTGACGAAGTGAGAGCTAACTTAAATCCGAAGGATGAGGAGCTTAGTTGTGCAGTGATATGTTTTATTGCTACACGTTGATCTTCAAATCGATCGATCTCACCATCCACCATCCTGTTTTGAAGAAGAAGGGCGCACTCCTGCTCTCCAAATAACATCTCTCTGGAAAAGGAGATGTCTCTTAAGCGAGTGATGTGCTCAAGTAAGCACTCTCTCATCGTATTGTAGGTATTTGCCAGCTCGACAATTTCTCTTGGGCCGGCGACTGAAATTTTTTCTTCATATTCTCCGGCTGCAAGGGAAAGAGCTGCATCCTTTAACTTTTTGACAGGCTCGCTGATTTTATTTGTGATCAGATAGACTGCGACCCCTACAAGGATCAATGTGACCAATGAAGATAGAATGATTAATAGGATTGCACGGTGCACCATACGGTCAAATAGGTCGACGTTAAGGTTGGCGCCCAATAAGGCGATGACATGATTGCTTTCATCCATTAACGGCGCAAATCCGCTCATAAAAAATTCATCGGTGCCTTTAGCCTGATAGATAGCCGTTGCAAACGCCTTGGGGTGGCTATAAAGAAGCTGTTCATTAGACTCGCTGTAATCATAATAAGGAACTTCTTTAGCCTCCTTTTCTGTATCGATAATATAAACCTGACGGTGACTATACTCTGCGTTTGTTCCATCGTAAATTTTGTTAGTGTCGCTTACAGGTTTATCGATAAGTACAGGTTCACCTACTTTGACCGGCTCGATTGCAACCACGTAAATGCTGTCAACAGGAAGCTTTTTCTGAAGGGTGTGCAATCTTTCCCAATTCTTTTTGTAGATGGGGGAAGCGTGTAGAGCAGGATCGTTTCTATGAGCCAATATCCAGGCCATCTCTTGTGGATCTACAAGATCAGATGTTGTAACGACGATTGACTTAAGGTCTGACTGAAAATTGTCGATGATTTCCCTTTTCCAGCTGAAAAAGAAAAAAAGGGAAATCAGAACGACGAATAGAGCCATGGTTGGAAGAAGGAGGGCAAAAAGTCTTGTTCTGATCGTCATGGGAGTGACTCCTTATTCAATCGCAATTGATTTGAAGAGGCGTAAGCTTGTAACAAACCTACGGCAACTTGAGGGCATTCAGAAATAATGGTCAGCAGGTTAGTCTTTGAGAGGGAAAGCAGTAGCGATTCTGTTTGAGCTTTTGCATGGTAAGCTCTTGGTTTTTCACTAAAAAGCGACTCGTCGCCAAAAAAGTCTGGGGTCG
Source organism: uncultured bacterium (assembly GCA_964605535.1). Taxonomy (GTDB): domain Bacteria; phylum Chlamydiota; class Chlamydiia; order Chlamydiales; family Parachlamydiaceae; genus CAZSDA01. The sequence continues at coordinate 83,504 of CAZSDA010000002.1, read as the reverse complement.
TGAGTGCGATTTGTCTTTTTCCTAAGCTATCTTCCACGTTAATTGTGCCGCTGACTATGAAATAGACTCTTGTGCCCGGATCTGAGATGGCGAATACTTGATCCCCTGCATCCAGTCTTAATGTCTCCAATTTATCTGAAATCACAAGCAAGAGGTCTAAGTCTAGCATCGCAAACAGGGGCGTCCTCTTCAAAAGGAATGCCTTGTCAATGAGTGTCAGGGGCTTCATTATGACTCCAATAGTTCATAAGCAAAACGGTTAAAAATCTCCTCGTTGGAGAGCATGCGGCCTTTAAGCTTCTGTTTCCAATTTGGCATCTGTAGCTGAGAGGCTAATGCGAAAGAGGCGACCTGGTCGGCAAGAGAAGAAGAATTGCCCAATCTTTCAATTAACTCTTCAAGAGTCAATGGCTTCTCTGTATAAAACTTTAAAGTTTCCTCAATCGGCCATTCATCGACAAGCGGCTGCAAAAGCCGGAACAGAGGTGGCTCTAGAGTTCTTTCCAAAGTCTCGACAACTTGCCCTCGGAATTTAGCGTTACGGCTTCGCATTGCGCGGGATAAAAGCTCTGAATCCTCAATCTCACCGGCTACGCTTAAAAGCTGAATCATAAAGTCCATTACAGAATGGTAACCGCTCAACAGGGCATCGCGTAAAATCTGCAGATCGATGTCGGGATATGCCTTCTGCATCGTTTGGTAATGGTAGAAATAAAACAGAGCTCTTTCTCGCTCTTCTCGAAGTATTGCATAAAGCAAAGAATGGAGCTGAGCCGGTGACAGACGCCCGAGTATTTTTCCGGCAAGAAGCCTGCAACGGTCTGGAAGAGTTGAATTTTTTGTGATCTGAATAAGAGTTGGGACTGTGCGCAATCCTGTTTGAATCACAGATTTTTCAATGAGCCTTCTTTCGTTTGGTCTTAAATGCAAGCTTAAGTCGATCAGATCATAAGTTAATGAAGCATCGCAAAATTTGTGAAGCGCTTGTAGAAGGTGAATCCTGAAGTCTCTATCTGAGTTTGTTTCCACATGTGCAATAATCTGTTTTGCGTAGCGCGCAGCTTCTGGAGTCGCTATCTTCTGAATGCAGCTGGCAGCTTTGCGATAAATGGCAGGGGAGTGAGATGTCAAATAGGGTAGGAAGAGGTTCACATCGTCTGCAGCGCCATCCATTGCCATCACCTCGAGGCCTATTTCAATGGCTTCCTCATCTTCTGAACTGAGAAGAGTTTGCAAGTTCTCGGCAGATAAGATGCGCAACTCTGCACTCATTTGAGGTGTGGAAAATGCGGAGGACTTTTTTAGTGCGATCAAAGCTGCACCAATCAACCTTAAATTGCTGCTCTTTAAATCAATTAATGCTTTTTGGGGAGAGAGCAAGCCTTGTTCAGCCAGATAAAAATGGAGAATGCCTTTCCAGTCCGAATCTGTTTCTTCCTGATCCCAGGACAGCAAAAGATCAATAACGCGAGGATCTCTTGCTAACGGAGAATGAGTAAGTTTTTTTAAAAAGATCTTCCTCGTATCAACAGAGGATTTGTCCATTGTTTCAAAAAGGCGGTCGAGCAAAGAGTAGTCTTCAAAATCGATCAAGCCCTCGATAGCAAATTCTTGAGCTGCATGGTTGCCCATCTCAAGTATTTCCAGGAGTCTTGCTTCAGAAGCTTGCCTTTCTTTCTTAGTTAGTGCCGGCAACCATTCCTTAGGAGTGCGCTCGAAATGGACTGCATTGTCCATTAAATTGCTGTAAAGGGCTTTGGGGTAAAGTTTTCTTAAAGTAAGTCCAATTCCAAGCAAAAATATCGCAAAAAACAAACCCACCATTTTGGAGTTGAAAAAGGGTATCGAAAGCAAAATCGCACTCACAAGCGTGCCTGTAGGTTCAAAAAAGCTCTCGATAAAAAGCCTTACCTTATATTTCATTTTCGATGGCACGCCGTTCAATAGGAGATTGAAATTGCTGTCATCGACAATGTAGAGAGTGCCTTCGCAAACCAAGAAGGCCATCAAAGGAAATATCAAGGCATCCTGAAATCCCCAACCGATGTAGGTGATAACGAGTAGTAGTGGGGTGATCGTTAGCATGCCGCCTAAACCAAATCTTCTGATCAGACGGCTATAAATGAACAATCCGAAAACGAGGTTAAAAATACTTACCGAAGCAATGCACTTTCCAAGGAAAATCGTTAAGGGAGCATCTTCTTCGTGAGCGATTGGCTCAGCAAAACCACCTCCGAACATGGCTTCGAATGCAGACATGTAATTGAATTCAGCAAGAACTAAGGATATATAGTTCATGAAGTTCAAAGACATAAGAAATAGGGTGAACTTTGAGCGCAGGATCTCCCGGATCATTTCTTTGAATGTAAGATTTGACCCTACAGGAGAAAGGTCCATATCCTGTTCCGCGTTCAACGGATCGATGTTATTCAGAGTGCGCCGCACCCATAAAAGCGTTGCGACCAAAATAAGCAGGATGATTAAACACACTTCGCGGAATTCAAACCATCCTGTGTTCATCACGGCGCCTGTTGTGGCAACACCAATAAAGATGGCAGAACTGAAAAGTGAGAAAAGGCGTTTCGAATCGCGGATATGATAAAACTGGTCGACAAAAGTCCAGTAACTGGTGTTTGCTACAGCAAAAAAGATCCATCCAAACGTTCGAAGAGCATACCAGAGCCATTTGCCGTCGTTGCCAAATTCAAAGAAAAGACAGAAATACGCTCCAATATAGAAAACAATGCCAATTGAGACTACCGCGATGAATATTCTTTCTGCGGGATATTCATCATAAGCATGATTCAAGAACGTCACGATGCCGAGCATCGTGAGCGCAATAATTCCATAAACGAAAGGAAGCGAATCTGAACCGACATTCAACAGAAAAAGCGCATCTGCGTTTTTCCAGCCGAGAGAGACCGCAAAGGCCCACAGAAAGGCAAGAAGCGCAAAATTTAACGCATTCTTCTCTTCTCCGGCATATACATTGAACAACTTATGGAAAAAATTGTTCATCGTTTCTTTGCGTTTACCCCCTGCTTGTTTTCGCGTCAATTATCGAATCTTTATCCCATAAAAAGCTACCAAAAAATCCGTGTAGTTAAAAATTCTCTCGGCTATACTCGCTTTAACTCGACTTCAATCTATAGAGGTTTACTTATGTCGTCCAGAAAAGTTGTCATTGTTGGCTCCGGACCCGCCGGTTACACTGCCGCCATATATGCGGCAAGAGCAAATCTTGAACCGGTACTTTTTGAAGGTTCTATTTATTTTGGGCCTTCTGGCGGTCAATTGATGACGACTACCGAGGTAGAGAATTTTCCCGGTTTCCCTGAAGGGATTACAGGGCCTGAGTTGGTCGAGAATTTTCGTAAGCAGGCTCAGCGGTTTGGCACTGAACTTTTGGCAGATGACGTCATAAGCATTCAAAAGCAGGGAGTGAACTTCCTCGTAAAAGGAAAGAAAAATGAATTTGAAGCTCAGAGCGTTATCGTGGCTACTGGGGCGACAGCCAACCGCTTGGACATTCCCGGCGCCCGGGATGGAGAATTTTGGCAAAAAGGGGTAACTGCTTGCGCAGTTTGCGATGGAGCCATGCCGCTCTTTAGAAACAAACCTCTTTTCGTAATAGGCGGCGGCGATTCTGCTATTGAAGAAGCTACATTTCTAACGAAATTCGGCAGCATTGTGTACATCGTGCACCGTCGCGACGAATTAAGGGCTTCCAAAATCATGCAGGAGAGGGCGCTTCAGCATCCTAAAATTGAAATCCTTTGGGACAGTGTCGTTAAAGAGGTGGTAGGGGATCAAGTTGTGACTGGTGTCAAAATTGAAAATGTCAAAACAAAACAAGTGACTGACCATCCAGCAGCAGGAGTCTTTTTTGCAGTGGGACACACACCAAATACAAAGTTTTTAAATGGTCTCGTCGAATTGCATCCTAATGGGTATATTAAGGTGGAACCAGGTACTTGCAGGACTTCTCTTGAAGGTATCTTTGCGTGCGGAGACGTACAAGATCATGTATACAGGCAGGCGATTACAGCTGCCGGAACAGGCTGTATGGCTGCACTTGAAGCGGAAAGATGGCTTTCGGAAAATAGAGACTAATGAAAAAAGCATTTTTGGCATTACTCTTGTCAGCTCCATTTACCCTAAGCTCGGAAGAGGCCATCCCTTATATTGATAGAGTTTTAGTTCCAACAGTCCACGGCTCTTTAAGTTATGAATCCATTGCAGGATACGCAAGAGGCAACCGCCTAATTAAGGAGTCGACGCAAACAGGATACTTAGAGGGGGGCCTCTCAATAGCTCCCTACCCTTATCTCTTTATCGATATTTCCGCTTCGGGGTTTAAAACAGATAAGGATCCAGTAACTCTTGAATCATTCACCCAAACCTTAAGTTACCTTGTTTGCGATGATACGATCGGAGACCCATTAGCACTATCAGTGACTGCCTCTGTTTCTGAAGTTTTATCTAGAGCCCTCCATAATCCGGTTTCTTTTCGAAAGGGGTTATTTGAGTTTGAACTCAGATCCGCGCAAGCAATTGAGCGAGAATGCTGTCCTGCATTAAACTACAGGCTCTTTGCTATGGAGGGATTGGGAATAGCTGAAGCAGCGTTTTGGCTAAGAGGCGCTTGTGGAGCTGAATTTCTTTCTGAATATGGCCACAGGTTCGGATCAAAACTCATCGGCTCTTATGGTTTTGGGGACGACTCCCTTTGCCTCCACGAGTTTCACGGCTATGGTCCACTTGCTTTTCGTACGATTGACTGCGCATTTTATTATCAAAGAAGAACAGACGATTGGAGTTACTACTCTATAGAACTTATTTACCGTGCTTATGCCAAAAATGCACCGGCAAGGAATCTTAGATTAGAAGCATCTATTGAATTCTGATTGCCGTGGCCACGGCATACTCTTTGCAGTGGCTGATTGAGATTAACATTTTTTCTTTAGGAAAGAGGCGTAAAGCTTCCCCATGTAGGGTCAGAAGGGGAGCGCCCTTATCATCCAATAAAATCTCGACGTCTAAAAATCCGATTGTCCCGAAGCCAAGACCCAAAGCTTTTACGGCAGCTTCTTTTGCAGCCCACCTCCCGGCGATCCTCGGGAGAGGATTTCCGTGTCCTAAACAATAAGCTCTTTCCGATTCAGTTAAAATGCGTTCAAGAAATTTAGGGCCAGCACGCTCCATCGCCTTGGCAATGCGATCAATCTCAATGATATCAGTGCCTAGCCCCAAAATTGTCATAGGGAAGAGCTTTCGAGATCTCTTGGAGATTGCAGATAATTTTCGAGATAAGGCTCGCCATTTTCTGTCGCATTGCAGAAAATCATTCTGCCAGCCGGAGTGCTCTTAACGGAGAGAACGAGGGCCTTAATCGTTTGTCCCATAAATTCAGCGCCGCCATTGATTACAACCATGGTGCCATCATCGAGGTAGCCAACGCCCTGTCTGGGCTCTTTTCCATACCTCAAAACCTTAATGAGCAAATGCTCGCCTGCAGAGGCTACAGGCTTTAATACCTGCGAAAGGAAATTGATGTTGATGACCTTGAGACCTTCCATTTCAGATTGCTGTATTTTGCTCAGGTCTGCTGTTAGAATGTTAGCGTCGATTTGGCGTGCAATGCTAACCAATTTAAGATGCGATTCGCTCACTTCCGGCGGATCCTTTTCAATGGTACGCAACTCAAGTGCTGGATTATTTTGCAGTTTCTTCAAGGCTTCAAGGGATTTTTTCGATTTAAAGCGCAAGGCATCGTCTGAAGACTCAGATTGTGCTTGCAGCTCTTGAATGGCATATTGCGGAATGACGAGTTGGTTATCGAGTAACCCCGAATTGGCCAGATCGATTAAACGGGGGTCGGATAATGTAGAGGCATCGAGGAGGATATCTTTTTTCTTCTGCTGATTTGCCTTAAATTTGATAAAAGGAATGCTAAAAGAGATCTCGTCAGCTGCTTTAGAGGTAAGAATCATACCGAAATATGCGGAAAAGAGGACCAATCCGATTTTGATCACTCCGGAGATGTTCGATGTGCTTTCAAAATGGGCAATCGCTTCTATTGCTGAAAATAGAGATGTTAAAACAAAAGCCATGAGCATTCCGAAAAGTAATCCCAATGCTGCCAGGTTAAACGAGCGCAGATTAAAGCTTTTGAATCTGGACTCTAACAGAAATAAAACTGATGCAAATACCGTTCCTTCAACTAAGCCGAGTAGCAATCCGCTTACAACGTCATCTGATCTGGAAGAAGCGAGGTTAAATGCAGTAAAGAATAGAAGCGAAAGAAGAAGAAAAAGCGTACGAATAAAGGAAGTTGAACTGTGCATATTTTCTCTTTGTTGAAACCAGTTAAATGTTCTGCTATTCTCTCAGCTAAACGAATTTTTTACAATTCAAATTTTTGAAGAAAAAATGGTAAGAAAGAGAGGGAATTCTTCACGCGCCCGATTTTCCATCTTGGCTTTCGCACCGCCGCTTTGCTTGTTTGAGCACCACTCTTCTATGTTTTCAATCACAAATCCCGATTCTGAGAGCATGCGGGAGATGTCGGACAAAGAATGGTGGTAAGAAAATGTTGCAGGCGATTTTGTCTTACTGCCTGGGTGCGCTTCGATCGGGATTTCAAGGGGTGACATATAGCGGTCAATTCTACGGTACTGCAACTTTTTACTTTCATCTACTCCCCAGCTGCTTTGTCTTGGAATCCTAAAGCAAGGATGATTGAGTACGAGAGCTAATTTGCCACCAGTTTTGAGGTGGGAATTGATATTTTTTAAAGCAGAAAGGGGGTCAGCAAAATTTTGAAATGCCAATAAGATCAGAGCGTGGGAATAATCACACTTTTGAAGTTTAATCACTTTACATGCATCGCTCACCTGATAACGATGTTGGGAGTTTTTATCCTGCGCTTTTGCCTGTGCAATCAAAGAAGGAGAAATATCCAACCCAAGATAATCAACTGAGGGCGGTATTTGTCTTGCAAACACACCTTGACCACATGCCATATCAAGTAGCGAATCAGTGGCTTTTAATTTCCATCGATCAAGTAGCTTTGGAAAAATGACCTCGCGATGGTAGTAATGACCCTCATCGCCAACGATTGCATTATACCACTTATGAACTGGTTCCCAAGAGCTTGTCATTCAAGAAAATTTAAATCTTATCCAATAAAAATGCAACTTGTATTTATTTTTACATCTCTGTTAAGATCTGATTAAACTTAGGAGGACGCCATGAATGCTGGTTCCACAAGAGAAATTGAAAGAAAGCAATTATTAAATGCATTGCAATCATTCAGGGAAAAGCTAGAAAAAAAATCTGTGGGAAAAGAGGAGATTAAATCAGTTGTAAATCTTCTGAAATCGCAGCAAATCACCTCCACACAGGTCAGTCCAACCATCTCCAAAGAAAGCAATCAGGAAGAAAACTCAAAGATTTTTCATGTGATACAGGGACTGCTTAGCGCTCTTGGCCAAAATAAGGCACTTATTGAAAAGGCTGCAGCAGGTGTACCTTTTACAGAGTTGGATGAGCTTAGAAATAGTCTTGAGCGTTTTGTTAAAGAAAATGAAGCTTTGAAATCACAAGTCACGCGCAAAGAGAAAGCGCCCGGCGCATAAATTATTCCTTAAGAATTACACATCACTATGCTAAAACTGAAAACTGGAAAAGACAAACCCGTTCGCAATAAGCACCACTGGATATTTTCCGGAGCTGTCGAAAAGATCTCAACGTCAGGAGAGGGGGAAATCGTACCCGTCCATGCCTCCAGCGGCGATCTTCTAGGACATGCGTATGTCAATAAACGCTCCTCGATCCTTGCGCGGATGGTTTCTTTTAATGACACCGATCCCATGGAAGCGATCCGCAGATCTATACTCAGGGCTGTTGCCTTAAGATCTGAGTTAATTGCATCGCACACAACTGCTTATCGTTTGATCAATGGGGAAGGCGATGCTCTTCCGGGCCTTATCGTCGATCGCTACAACGATTATCTCGTTATACAAATTGCAACACTAGGGATGCAGAAGATTCGCTCTTTTCTTATCGAATGTTTAAACTCCGCCCTCAACCCCAGGGGCATCTACGAAAAATCGCTCCTTCCCACTCGCAAAGAAGAAGGTTTGGGTCCTTGTGAAGAGCTCCTTTTTGGAACACTGCCCGATGAGATTGAAGTATTTGAAAATGGCTACCGCTTTCTCGTAAACCCAAGAAAGGGTCAAAAAACCGGATTCTTTCTCGATCAGAGAGAAATGCGCAAAAAGGTAGGAGAGCTTTCTGCAAACAAAAAGGTGCTCAATTGCTTTTCATACACAGGCGGCTTTTCAGTTTATGCAGCAGGCGGAAAAGCTCTCAAAGTCGATTCTGTCGACTGTTCGAAAGAAGCGATTGCTTTAGCAGAACGCAACATGGCTATCAATCAACTCTCAGGTGGTCATGGTTTCTTTGCTGAAGATGTCTTTGAATTTTTAAAGCGTCCCCTGGATTACGACCTTGTGATTCTAGACCCTCCAGCCTTTGCCAAAAGGGCAAAAGACCAAATTCAAGCTTGCCGTGGCTACAAGGAGATCAATCGTTTAGCAATGAAGAGCATGAAATCAGGAAGCCTTCTTGTAACCTGCTCTTGTTCCTACCATGTCGATGAGTCTCTTTTCCAAAAGGTGATCTTTCAGGCAGCTCTCGAGGCGGGAAAAAATGCGCGCATCATCTCCAGACATCTGCACGCACTTGATCATCCTATCAACCTTTTCCATCCTGAAGGGGACTACCTCAAGAGTTTAATTCTTTATATTGAGTGAAATATTTCACGCTAATTTTAAACCAAAAAGTTTTATTTTTGTAAAAAAGGCTATAATTATAGTATGAAAATAAACAACGCCTGCAAAAATTATTTTAATTCATTTAAATCTATTAAAGAGAAAAACAGCAATCTAGTCTTTAATCTTGTCAAAATCGCTTCGATATTCACTCTTGTTATTCCGCTAGCGATGGGCGTTTTATGGTTAATAAGTAAAAAATTAGAAGGGAGAATCAGCAAAGCCCCTCCTTCTTCCGAGGCTGCCTCTAAGACAACGGAGGAGGTCGAACAAGTTGCCATGAATCGCTTGCCTGCTCCCGACTTGTCGGATGAAGAAGAGCTGCTACCAACGAGCAACAAAAACATAAGCACTGTTGACTTTTCTGAGATAGCCAATCAGACGATGACAGCTTCTCCATTGAATGCTACCCAGAATAACCGAAAACTGAACCTTATAGAAAAAGAGGTTGAAAGATATGCGATTACTCAGGAATTTGGCTATAAGGCAGCGAATTTGATGATCTTGCGAAAGCACGCAAAAGAGATGTCTAAACTATTAGATGGAGCAGAAGTTTCCATTCCCTCCTTTGTTCCGATTAGCAATCGCGAAGTACGAAAGTTTTTGGGGGAACGGGCCTTGGAAATCGATAAATTATGGTTACAGTTTTCTAAAACATTGATTCCAGGCACAGAGACTATTTCTGAGGAAGGGCTCCTTGTACTTCATCAGATTCAGAACATTTTTCGAGAATGCTTTTCCAATGAGCAATTTTCTCTTCCAAAGTTGGAGAAGTGGTTAAACGACCATGAACCACGATCCCTGATTGTTCGCAGCACGGGGATGGAAGATTCGGATACCAATTCCAATGCAGGCGGAAATGAAAGTGTAGCTTACGTTGAAAGACAGTATCTTTCTCAGGCGGTTGGAAGAGTTTTGTCCTCATATTTTAGCGAAAAGTCTATTGCACAGAGATTGCAAGCTAAAGACGATACGCTATTTTCCACAGCACCTCCCTTTCTTCCGGTATTGGTTCAAGAGATGATTCTTGAGGAGGAAAATCCAGACGATGATGCGATTTTGCGTTCTGGCGTCCTCTTCACGTACCAGCAAGAGCTAGCGAGAGGCACTACGGTGATCCAAACAGGGCTGGGAAACAACGAGGGAATCGTCACCAGCCAGGTTGCCGTAGATAGTTATTATGTAGATGACAAAGAAAACATCCATGCAGTAGTGAGAAACAAAGACACCCGCTTTGTCCATGGCATTGCAGTCGACAATCGCCCAAATCCAACTAGGCAAGCAGCTCTTTATTTGCAGCAAATCAAAAATTTAAAGAGAGTAGCAAACTATTTGAGCGCGCATTATGGAAAAGCTTTGGATGTTGAGTACTCGATCCACAGAAGAAAGCTCTATTTATTTCAGGCACGGCCTTTGATTTCGCCTGAGACAAGAGAACCTAGTTATTTTAACTTGACTCTTTTGAAAAATGTGCCTAAGGAAAACGTTCTTTCTACTTCCGTTCTTATTGATACCAGACAACAGGTTAAACAGATTAAATCAGATGGCGAAGTGCTTTTTGGCGACGATCTTAAGCAAGCCTATAAAAAGTATCTCCGTTACCCAGAAGGAATCCACACAATCTTTATCAGAAGAAACGCACCTTCAACTTCGCATGAAGCTATCAAGTTGAGGGAAAGGGGGATAACAGTTGTCGTTTTGACTGAGGAAAAGGATTATGAACGAGCAGAAGAGATGATAGCCTGTACTTCAGAGGTACATCAAGTATGGATTGATCCTCAGCATGGTCTTATATTGGAAATGGGTGGAGTGGAACAAAATGCCGCACTGCTAATTAGGGGGAATATCAGCTATCCGCTTCCTCGAGAACTAACAATACCACAGGGAAGGATGGACTTGGACCAATTGAGAAAGAGTGAAGAGGAATATCGACATCTTTTAACGCATTTGGTACCGGACGGACGCTATGTGCGCATGGAGGGAGAAGATCCGGTGACGCTGCACCGCATGCTCGATCAAGTGGCCACACAAGATGAGCTGGAGGCAATGCGCGCTTTGGGCTCCCTAATGAGATACCTTCACAGCACCTTGAGATACAAGTTGGAACACACAGCGCCTCATCAAAGGCCGCAGTTGGATGTCCTCGTCAACCTTTTTCAACATGCTTTAAGGATTGCACAAGAAGAAGTGCTGCCTGCAATTCGTGAAAACCCTCCTTGCAGCATGGAGCGATTGTATCCGCTAAAATTCCTGGAATCTGTGATCTATCAACAGCCCTCTTTAGGAACAGTAGGAGGTCATTCGTTTGCAGTTTGGTTGAATTGGGATCAACAGGAGCGCTCCCTTTTAGTGGAAGCTCAAGCTCTTGGAATCGACACACGCAATCCGGAAGCTTTAAGGGTGTTTTCTTTGGGCAGGGCTGCGTCCTATTCAAAAGAAATGTCAGGGCGTTGGGGACGGTTTGTCTCTTCAAGGGACGATTTAGATGCACTGCTTCCTCTTTTAGAACGATTGCATCAGAACCATCTTCTAGAGGGATTCGTCAACATTGCCTTCAAACAAAATCCCGGGGGCAATCTCAGGCAAGGAATGGAAGACGTTTTGAAAGAGGCTGAAGGCAGGCTGCAATCAAGTCTCCCTCTCTTTTCTGAGAATGACATTAAGAAATGGGGCTCTCCGGATTATGCAGAGCGCAATATTAAAGCTTTGACTAAAAATTACAAAGAAAGGTTTTCGCAACTACAAGGAATCTACAGAGAGGCTTCTCCGCTGGTTAAGCAGGCCATCCTTCAAACAGTCCATGAAGACATCAACCAATACGATCTAATCATTAAGCAATTGACCGGATCGGTGCAATTTCCCAAAGATCGCGTACTGCAAACCAGACTGTTTACGCAACTCCTTGAAGGTTACTTTTACATGATGCAACAGTGTGTGGGACTGCTTGCTCCTGATGATGAGACGTGGTTATTTGCTGATCAGGGTGAGGAGCAAAAGAACATGACAATAAATAAATATCTAGGAGGGTTGAATAACGGGTTTAAATATCATACAGAAATCGATTCTATTCAGACCGAAGGGTTTTCTGCATTAATTCAACGAATAGAGAAAGGGCAAATAGAAGATATGGAATCGCTTTATTTAGCGCGGCCCTCATTTTCTGTCGAGGCAATGACTATTGGCAGTCAACAAGATATGACTTATGGACTCCACTGGCCGAAGACTCTGGAAGAGTACTTCACCCTTTTTCATCAGAACATGGAGTTCATCATGTCGTTTGAAAAACAAAAAAACGGTTTAAAAGGCGACGTTTTGGATCCATCTATACAACCTACCCTTGTGGGTATAAAAAAATTGTTCAAATCAGAACTCGCTACTATCTCTAAAAAGGGCAAAATAGTAACCGTCGGTTTTAACATTCCTCTTCGTTCGCATGCAGTTTCGATTCAGCTCTCCTATGATGTTCATGCTCCTGAAAAAGGCATGCAAGCGAAAACTACTTTCCGCGGAGCAAATGAAGAGGGAAGATGGAATAGTCTAACAGCACTCATTGAAATTTTGCAGCATAGCTCTAAATATAAATTAAGCCGGCCGGGAAGAACTGCTATTGATCAATTGGAATCTTTCAAAGATGTACCAGATGTGATGTTTGAAGTCGTTATCCAAGGAGAAGAGGAGATAAAAAACTGGTTAACAATCATTAGGACGGTAACTACAAGCGTATATTATCCTACACTCACGCCATTTTATGAATTAATAGATAGACATTCAATTGATCTAAAACTAGTTCCTCCCTCGTTGTTTTTTCGCTGCCCATTTTATAATGGATCAATTTTAGATTGGACGAGGATGTTTGGTCAGTTGGGAGATGAAATAACAGCTGAATTTGTGAGGCAATATTTAAGAGGTTTAATCAAATTCAGGATAAATGATCACACATTTCATAAGAGCCGCAACATGTTGCCTGATAGCTTGTTTGATTTTGTCGGAAGGATCGATGGGTCTCTAAAAATGATGTTGTTGCAGGAGTTTGTGCACAATCCTAAGCATGATGCGCAGTTGATCGCAGCCTTTCCAAACGATTATCCAAGATTAAAAGCGGCTCTTCTTCGGCACACGGAGTAAGCTGGCAGGTAGTTGGAGACTGAATAGTTTTCCAAGGTCTCTGCACTGCACTTAACAGCAGTGCAGAGTGCTCTTTTTCAAGAATCCAACACGATCCAGCTAAAATGTTTGATGGTCATGCAGGCGCTTTTCTAGATTTTTTAGAAATGGCTCCAGTTCATTGCGCTTTTTTGTGGGTAGGCGATCCGTGAATAGAATACCTTCGATGTGATCAAACTCATGCATGATAACCCTCGCCTCCCAACCAGATACCCTTTCTTGAATTTTTGCGCCCTTTAGATCGGTGTAATCCACTGTCACTTCGCAAGGTCTTTCAACTTCCTCACGAAGAGCGGGAATGGAAAGGCAGCCTTCTTCAGCCTTCCATTTTTCATGGCTAGGATTAGAAAGTTGAGGATTGATAAATACCTTTACAGGACCAAGGCTAAAGCGTCTTTCTTCCGAAGGCAGAGGCTGATGGATGACGAATAGCCGGATGGAGTGGTGAACTTGAGGGGCTGCGAGACCCACTCCATCGCAAGCATCCATTGTTTCAACCATTTCCTCAACCAGTTTTTCGATATCTGGTGAAATGTGATCGATCAAGGCTGCCTTTTTCCTCAAAATAGGCTCTCCGTAGTAGGCAAGAGGCAGTAATCTGAATTGTCCGGTCGTGATGAGTGAAGGCGCATGTCCATCAGCAAGCTGTCCGCCTTTATAGAGCCATCTGCCTTTGAACTTTTCAAAATAGCTTCGCTCGGTAAACGTCGTATCCTCGCCCGCTTGAGACAGATACGCGGTAAATGTGACGACCGCTTGATTTTGATACTCTTTAAACTCCAAGATCTTCAAATTTTGAAAAAGAGTATTTTTTGAAAACTGAGTAATGCCGCGCTTCCAGGAAAACTTATTGTCGGCATATTGAGGACTTGCCGGATGAGTTGTCGCGACAATATAGTCGGGAAGGTTTAATGCATAGGCGGAAAACCGCGAGCGCATTAACTGACGGGCATTTTCAACCCCTTTCCCAAGATGGAATGGTTGGCAGCAGTGCTCATATTCCAAACCGCTGCAGCAAGGACAATTGTGCATGATGATTCTTTCCGCATATACTAAATACGCGCCCGTCAGGACTCGAACCTGAAGCCTTTGGCTCCGGAGGCCAACGCTCTATCCGTTGAGCTACGGGCGCATCCATGTGAAGATTCTAACAACTTAGGGAAAAAAGCGTGAGTCATTTTGAAGAAGTTCGCCGCCGATCGCCTTAATCAGACGAATTGTGGATTGGTAGGTCTCGAAACGGGAGCGCTCTCTTTCAAGGCGGTTGAGTAGAAGTGTTCTTTCAGCATCGACGACGTCAAGGTAGGTAACAAGTCCTTTGAGATAGCGTTCATTAGAGATGGTGCGTGTGTCCTCAGCTGCACTGACCGCCTCCTGATCATAATTAAATTTGTTGCGTGTATGAACATCCGCGGAGAGAGCATTTTCAATCTCTTCATAAGCTCTTAAGGTAGTGTCGGCATAGTTGCTAACAGCCTGGAGGAAAATAGCTCTTTGGGCGGCGACGCGTCCCTCTACATTTCCTCCATCAAAAACCATTTGGGTGACCTGAGTGGCCCATTCCCAAAGACGAGACTGCCAGTCAAATAGCTTGCCGATGGTCAGACTGGAATATCCAAGGGTGCCGGAAATGGAGGGGAAGGGATAGTAGCCGGCAAGAGCGGATCCGATGAGTGCATTCTGTTCTGCCATTTTACGCTCGGCACTGGCTACATCAGGTCTTGTGGAAAGAAATTGTGCAGGAGATACCGGGGCAGCAATTAAAGCCTCTTGATTTAAAGGGTCTTTCTTAGCGGAGAAGTCGCTTGCGTAATAGCCTAAAAGAACAGCCAAGCTATTTTCTAATTCACGTCTTGCTTGAAGGGCTACTTCAAGATCGCCTTTTGAAGTGGCTAATTGATTAAGGGCGCGAGAAACATCGGAGTAATTGACTAAGCCTGCATCATAGCGTGACTGGGTGACTTCCACCTCACTTTGACGGGAAGCAATCGTGTCCAAAAGAACATCAATTTGGGAATCCAAAGCCCTGTATCCAAAATATGTGAGTGCTACATCTGTTGTCAGCGTCAAAGTAGCCGTCACATAGTCAAAAGCCCTCACTGCAACCTCAAGATTTGCAGCATAGGCCTGATTGCGGATCCTACCAAAAAGGTCTATTTCATAACTTGCATCAAGTGGCAATGTGTAATCCTGCAGGTGTATTCTTTGAATACCACCTGTCGGTGAGGGTGTTACAGTTCCTGAATTAAACGATTGCCAATTGATAAAGAATTGAGGGTAAAGAGGGGAGGCGGCTATCTCAGCAAGGCCTCTTGCCTCCATGATTCTCTGATAGGCAATCTCAAGCGTTGGGTTTTGCTTTAAGGCGAGCTCTTCATAATCATTCAAAAGTGGATCATTGAAGATCAACCACCAACTTTGACAAGGTTTAAGTTCCTTGCCTGAGAGAGGAGGCTCTTTCCATTCAGTAGGTGGATCATCGACAGGGGGGGCATAAGGAGGGGCAAGGGAACAGCTGCTTAAAAGTAGCAACAGAAGAAGGCGTTTCATTGCGATGTTACCTGAGGAGTCTGGATGAAAACATCCATCTGTTGGCCAACGTAAATGGGCATTTTTTGCTCTCTTGGGAACGAGTAGATGATTTGCAATACACGAGTATCTACGCGTTCGATGCTGCTTCCAGTGAGGGATTTTTTTGGAATGACATAGGGTTCGATTCTCACAAACTGTAGGGGAATCATATAAGTCGTATTGTTTTTAGGAAAAGCTACCGCCTCTTGGTCAGGTCTAATTCTTGAGGCGTTTTGCTCATCTACATCGACTCGAATTTGTAGTAGATCCACTTCACCTAAGATCATGACGGGGGCAGAAGCAGCTGCCTGCACAAACTCTCCGCCACGCACATCGCTTTTGAGTATAACGCCATCTTTGGGTGCTGTCACAGTAATGCGCTCTAAAAGCAACTTCGTTTGCGCAACTTGCGCTTTAGCCTGTTCGACCTGCGCATTAGCAACTTCCACTTCATGCTGACGGGTTGCTACTTCATCCTTACTTACAGCTCTAGGATCCTGAACAGCCCTTAAACGCTCCAATTGATTAGCCAGCTTTTCCCTATTTGCAATCGTCACAGCAAGGTTAGCCTCTTGAACGTAGAGCTGCCCCATTAACTCTCGATCATCTAGAGAAAAAAGCTTTTGCCCCTTTTTCACATGCTCCCAAACGGTAACATACACTTCTTGAATGATTCCTGATACAGGTGTCCCGATTTCTATATTATTGCTTGCTGCTTCAACAATGCCTGAGGCAGCAACAGCACTAGCGAAGGGATTGGCTGCAGGTTTTACTATCGGCTGAATTTTCGGAGCTTCAGCATGCATTTGGAAGTAGAGAATTGTAGTGCCAATAAGCCCTACTGCGGAGAGAGCGATCAAAAAATTACGCATGGTTGATTTTATCCTCATTTGCAAGAATTTGACCATCGTCCATTTTGACGATGCGGTCCGCATATTTGAATATTCTATTATCATGGGTAACTATGATTGCGCTGCGGTTGTCTGATTTTACGATGTTGTTCATCAGCTCCATGATATGAGCCCCTGTTTCCGCATCCAGAGAGGCTGTCGGTTCGTCACAGATGACCAAGTCTGGCTCATGGATTAAGGCGCGCGCGATGGCAACGCGCTGCTGCTGGCCCCCAGATAGCTTTTGCGGCCGTTCCTTCTCCCTTCCGCCTAACCCAACTTTTTCAAGGATTGCCTTCGCCTTTGCTTCAGCTTCATGCGGTTTTTCGCCATTCAAAATTAAGGGAATGGCCACGTTTTCCATGCAGTTCAAGGTGGGGATCAGATTAAAAAGTTGGAAGATGAAACCGATTTTAGTTTTCCTGAACTCAGTCACTTGTGATTCTGACATTGCATGCAGATCGTGTCCAAGCACAGTGATCTCGCCCTCTTCAAAGTGAAGCACTCCGGCGATGCAGCTAAGCAAGGTCGTCTTTCCAGAGCCCGAAGGCCCGACGATCATGCTGATCTCGCCATGATGGCAGGTGAAATCGACATGTTTTAAGGCACGCACTGCATCTGCACCTGCATTAAAAGTTTTACTGACCTTTTTGACTATAACGGCTTCAACCACGGAACACCTCGGCAGCTTCCAGTTTGCTGACGCGGCGAATTCCAAGCAATGCAGCTAAAACGCAAATAAACACGATGCTGAAAACCGTAACCAAAATAACCTGGTAGGGGAGATAAAAGGGAGGTTGCCCTGCTTTAAAGGCAAAATAACCGAATAGAGAGGAAAATCCCAAGCCAATTCCAAAACCAATAAACCCTGATAGGAAGGCTTGAGCAAATAACATTTTGCAAAGAGTGGCATTACTTGCACCCATGGCCTTTAAGGCTCCTAAATAGCGCATATTTTCTAGAATAAACATGTAAAATGTTTGACCAGAAACAGAAACCCCAACGATGAATCCCAAAATGATCATTGTTCCAAAGGAGATAGGGATACCTGTATTTTTAATATACCAGCGGATGGTACTCCAGAAAAATTCATCTTCAGTATAGGCCTTAAGGCCTGTTTCATTTTCAATTTTTCGCGCCAGGTATACTGGATCCACACCTTCCTGCTGATGCACGAGAACAAATCCTAAGTTGCGTCGTGTAGGCGGAACCATTTCCAAAGCGCGATCATAGGTTGTATAGACGAAAGGGGCTCCTGCAAAAGAAGGTGAGAGCTTCGATATGCCTACAATACGGGCTTCGTGGTCATTGATTTCAAATGAATCGCCAACTGAGAGTTTCTTGCCACCATCCAAGCTCATCCGATCCACGCCAAACTTGTCTACAATGACCGCATTTGTTTGCCATAATTCCTCTGGCTTTCCCTCAAGCATATGGCCTGGTGCTCCAATCAACGTTGATGAATCGACGCCAATTAACTGAATCGTTTTAAATGTACCATCTGCAAGCCTTGCCTGCTGCATCGATTGATAGAGGGGAACTGCCCATTCGACCCCTTCTACTGAGCGGACCCGTCCTACGTCTGTATCGCGCAGCGGTTTCACCTCATTCGATTGCTCTACACGAGGGTCCACAACCCAGATCGGAACATTCGTATTCCGTATATTAGCGGTCGTCCACATCATCAGCCCGCAAAACACGGCACTCTGCTGTGTGATTAGAAGAGAGGCAAATGAAAGAGCACTCACGAGCATGATGAATTTCGCTCTATCGCCGACCAACATCTTCAATGCAATTTCGATCACCTGTGCCGCACCTCAATCACGCATTTTTTCGTCGAGATCTCATCGATAAGGTGGGAAAGCGCCTCGCTATTATCTGTGTCGAGATTGGCATCCCACTCATCGAGAAGAAGAACGTCAGCATCGACTCTTTGCAAAATTTCTTCAAGCCTCTGTTTCAAGGTTTCGCCTGTTGAATAAGAAGAAGTATCAAAAGCAAACGACAGTTGACTGTGCGTAGGGAGGAAAAATGCGCGTTTCTTCAACGCATTTTTCATAAGCATCAATAATGTGGACTTTCCTGCTCCATTTTCACCTCTAAGTGTGAGCCTGCCGGGTTGTTCAGTCTTAGCCACAAGATCTTCCGGCTGATTAAGCTCACCTACAAAGGCAAGCGAAACATGGTCGTCAGGAGCCCTTACCTCAGATTGGAGTTTGATTTTATTCCACTTCACCTTTCTTTCTAGAGCACTGTAACCCTCGCTGATAGGTTGAATCGCTTTGAAAAGAGCTATGACTTTACTTTTATGCATGCCCCAGCGGAATGCTAAAGTCAAAGTCTGGTAGGTGTATGATAGGATCATGAAGAGGATCGGCATCGTCACAACAAATGAGGAGAGGTGGACCGGATCATTCCTGTGTGAGTACATGTAATAGACAGCAACAAGTAGAGATGGAATCGATGTCATGAGAGAAACGAAAATGGCCATGAACTGGTCAAAGCGCTCCAAATCCACATTCTTCTGGAGGCAACGTTTCAACCTTTGAGAAGTTCTCTCATCCCAAATGTGAAAATTGTATTCATTCCCTAAAAGGACGTTGTCCCACGAAGCTAGAAGCTGTTGCGTCAGTTCAACTCTTGCGCTGAGTGCCTTTTTAGTAAGCTGCCTCTGTGTGCGTTTTTTAATTTTCATTACGATAATGACTGCAGTCACGCTGATTCCGTATGCAAGAGCAAAGAGCGGCTCAACAACTATTGACAGGGCGATGATATTAAAAATCACGCTCAGAATATAGCTATAAAGATCAAAGATCCAATCGATCAGGGCATTAATGGCTGTAGGTGCTTCGGCAGTTAAGATAGACAGCTTTTCTTCTCGAACTCCCTTGTTGCTCCACTCTCCAATGTTATTGCGGTTGCTAGATACAAAAGCATTGATGAAGGAGCGTTGCGCTTCTTGCTTCCATGTGATTCTCAAAACGAAAGCAAAACACCAGGGAAGATAGGGAATAACGAGAGAGCTAAGGTAGCAAATCAAATAAGCGAAAAAGGGTTCCCCTGATGTGATGCTTTGCATCAACATCACAAGCCAAAAAGTAGAGGTAGCTTCAATTGCTTGTTGAAAGGTAAGGATGGCAAAGGAGCCTATTGCCCAACGGTTGGTCAACAGAGTGAGAATTTGCCGTCTAACTTTTTGCGAAGTGGTTTCAAACATCTAGCTTCATTACCTAGGAATCATTTATCCGTTTTAATACTAATATTCACAGAAGTTATCAATGGGAAATCAAAATTTATTTAAATTTCTTATCGTTAAGGAGTTGCACTTTCGAAGGTTAGGTGCCATCCGCGCTCCATCACCGCTTTGACACGCTCATATTCTTTTCTGTAAGAATCGCTCAGTTGAGTCAACGAAAAACGCCCTTCCGGCAGCTTTACAACAGGGTCGATGCCTCGAAACTTTAGTTTAAGGGTCAGATCACCTTTTCCGGGTTCTGTGAGGTTGAAGCAGCTCTCAATTCGCTTCATGCGTCCAACCCTGTCTGCAATCAAAGGTTCTGGAGAGGAAACAAGCTTGCCCCACACGATGTCATCGGAAGAAAAATGAAATTCATGAAAGGTAATCAACTCAATCTCAAAGGCTCTACGCAACGCCTCCGCCGTGTATCGATAGGCAAGCGCTTCCCAGGCTGAGCCCCAAAGTGTTTCAGTCATTACTAAAGAGCAATTTCCAAGTTTTTCAGCTAAAGAGACATTCTTTAAATGCCAAGAACCCTCTTCAAATGCGAGATCCTCATAAATTGCAAAAAAATCCTCTTGAGTCAAAAGCCCTCTTAGCAGCCCTCCCTGCAAATTGTATTCAATGCGGTCAGCGCACAAGTAGGGCAGAGGTTGATCAAGAGCTTGAAATTCGGGTCTCACGTGAAAGATCTGCTCAGTTTCAATGCCATGCTTTGCTAAAATGGCATCTATTCCGCATTCTTTGAGATACCAGATGTGTATATCGTCCTGATAAGACCCGCCTGGATAATGCTCCTTAAAAACATAGTCGCCTACATGGGAAAACACCGTGTGTGAAACATCGTGAAGAAGACCTGCAATCTGTTCATTTCGGGAAACGCCATTTTTTTGAAGAAGGAGATATACGCCGATAGAGTGGTCAAAACGGCTATATTCTTCAATCGGTTTGATGAATTGAACAACACCGTATTGGTGAATCGATTTTAAACGCTGGAAAGGCTCGCTTAAAATGAGCTCCTGAGCGAGTGGGTCCTGGATGGTTACAGCTCCATATCTTGTCTTAAGCTCAATTGAAGAGAGCGAAACTTTTTCAGGAATCCCCATTTATTCCATTCTTTCGTTAATTTGAGATCCGCTATCATAATCTATTTCTTGATAGGAAGTAAAATGGAAAAAGAGATCATCGTCATAGGCGCAGGAGCCGCAGGTTTTTTTGCAGCAATCACAGCTTCAATCACATTGCCGGGAGTGAAGATCGGGCTGCTTGAAAAAGCAAGGGCAACTCTTGCAAAAGTCAGGATTTCAGGAGGTGGAAGATGCAACGTCACACATGCCTGTTTCGATCCGAAGGAATTGATCAAGAATTATCCACGCGGGAGCAAAGAGCTCCTCGGTCCCTTTTACAAGTTTCAACCAAAAGATATGATTTCATGGTTAGAAGGGGAGGGAGTGCAACTAAAAACAGAGGGTGATGGGAGAATGTTCCCCATAACAGACAGCTCTGAAACAATAATAGCTGCTCTAACCAATGCCGCCAAAAGAGGGGAGGTTGACCTTATCAATGAGATTTCAATTGAGTCGATAACCCCATTTGATGGAGGTTTTCTCCTCAATACGGATCGGGGCCAGATAAAAACAAAAAAGTTGATTCTCGCTACCGGCAGCGCTCCTCAGGGGCATCGCCTAGCTGAACAGCTTGGTCATACTCTCACGCCTCTTGCCCCTTCATTATTCTCATTAAATGTTCCAACTTCTCCACTACTCGATCTATCAGGAATAGCAGTTGAAGATGTCGAGGTCTCAATTGTTGGAAAGAAACTTAATCAGAGAGGTCCGATTTTATTGACCCATTGGGGATTTAGCGGTCCTGCAATCTTAAAACTTTCTGCATGGGGAGCACGCAGCCTAAAAGAAGTTGACTATCAGGCAACTTTGCAAATCAATTGGGCGCCTGACCTTGGCTCGTTTGCTTCGCAAATGGACATCTTAAGAAAGGAAAAACCCTCTAAGCGAGCTTCTCTGCAAGATTTCACTACACTACCTAAAAAACTATCGGAGAGACTCTTTCCGGAAAATAAAATCTACGCCCAACTCACAAAAGCTGACTGCGCTGAAATGGAAGAGGTGCTTTTACGCTCTACTTTCCAAATCAGTGGCAAAACGACCTATAAGCAGGAGTTTGTAACCTGCGGAGGAGTCTCCTTAAAGGAGGTCGATTTCCAAACGATGGAAAGCAAACTATGCAAAGGACTCTACTTTGCCGGCGAGATCCTCGATATCGACGGGGTCACAGGCGGGTTTAATTTCCAAAACGCCTGGACAACCGGCTATCTGGCCGGGAGAAGCGCCGCATGTAATTAGTGTCAACTTTAAACCTGACTTGCCCCCTACATCACGCTTGAACATAGCCGAACTTGACGAGTTAAAAGGAAAATTCCGAAGAGCATGTCTTTGACATGCTTTAGGGATTTTCATTTTAAATTGGCAGGTGCAGGCATGTTCAAGCGTGATGTAGGGGGCAAGTCAGGTTTTAAGAAGAAAGAAACACCTCAAAATATTGAAATTTAGGACTTAATTTAGAGCAACGCTCTACATTGACTCTCTTCAATATTTCACTGCGCGTCTCTTTATCTAAAGAGCGTATGAAATCGCTAATGCCATTTGTATCTATATAGTCAAACATGTCTTCAAAATAGGTGTTTGGCTTAAAGGATGTTAGGCAAATAAAAAAGTGGATTAAACATTCGACTTTTTCCTTAACTGACCGCTTTTCATCGCCTAATGCTAGCGAAATATAAGGAAAACCGTACCACAGACATGTTTGGAACAGCGCAGGGGTTAAATCTCCGATACCAAACAATTCATGTGCTGCTTGAAGGGTTGGAAATTCTATTTCCGGCTTCAAAATAATAGTGCACATTTTTTTTATGATAGCTTCTTGCCGCTCATTTTGCAGATCAAACTCCATCTCAACATAACCTGCTGAGGATTTCGATAAACCAGGAGAGAATGAAACTTTTCCTTGCACGCCTGCACATAGAGCAAGCTGCATTAACCCCGCAACACGGTTCCATCTCATCGATTCGTTTTGTCCAGACACTCTGAGTTTGCACTTCAAATTCTGTTGAGGATTTGTCGGATCGTAGATGACTTTAAGGCTTGCGGAATGAGAGCGGAGTGGAGCACTGAAATTTAATTCGACGCCATTTGCGCCACTTTGAATCGTTGAAAGTGAAAAATTATATGAAATTTTATGCACAGTATTTACGGCGTTTTCATCAACCATACGACCCATTCCAATTCGAGATTTCTTGAAACTGAGCATGAATTCCATGTTTTGATGAAATGTAGTAAAATATTCTTCTAGAGAAGCAGGCCACTGAACTCCATATTTTAGATCAAGTTTTGAGCCTAAAGTAATTAACTCCACAGAAAACGCGGAGGACGTCATAAACTGTGAATCGAGATTTTCGAGTTGATTGGCTCTAACTTTTTCTAAAAGCTCAATAAATCCAATATTTTTTTTCGAAGAGGAATTCCCTAGATACTCTTTAGAGACTCCCTTCTTAAGGTAATCAATATAGGTTGCAATTGAAGCGCTACCAAATCTAGTGTTATCTCCTACTTGCGTAAATAGATAGTAATTCTCTGATGTTTCTGTGAGAGATGTTACGCATACCATCATTTCGAAGTAGCCTTCAAGCAGAGAGGCAAAGCAGTGCGCTTTTAGAACATTGTCTTCAGGGAAAAGAGTTGAACCTGTGACGGCTTTGATAACCACGTCATAACAGTTCACTGTCTCATGAATGAAGTTAAGAATGGCCCCTTTACCAATTACTGAGGCGGCATCATATTGTTGTTTAAGCTCTTTAAAAGTTGCTATGTATTCATCTTTTAATTTCTGAATGTTGTTCAGAACAAAGCTTGGATCACTAAATTGTTGGATCACCCTGTTGGACTTAAGAATCCCTCTATACCTTTGAATCCATTCGATTGTTTCCTTATTTTCTTTAAGCGCATTTTTTGCAGAGTCTATCGGATCAATTCCATTCATTGTTATTTGAAACTCGTGGTTAAACCAGCTTTCTAGTAGACGCTGATCTGCAAGAGATTCAACAAGTGGGTGTAATTCTCGCGCTTGCTGTGGGTTGAGGGTTGCAAGATATTTGCCAAAACATTGAATTGCTTGGTTTGAGTATGAGGCTTTTTTACCTAAATCAAAAAGGCGGATCAGCTGAGGAGTAGGATGTTGAATGCCAAATGAATGCAATTCTTTGTTTGATGACCTCTGTATTTGTTCCCAATGCAATGCCTTAGCAAACGAGTCTGTCATTAGAGCGTCCGCACCAGGTTGCTGAAATATAGCAGCCTCTAAAAATTTTATAGGGTAAAGCCTTTCCATGCTATGTGGTGGAGCAATTTCTATCGTCGGTAATATAGATGATTCAGCCAGATTAAGTACGTATTGAAATAGATTAACAAGAATTTCAATCTCAGGCTTGTAACCCTGTGCTATTTTGCTTCTAAGGGTGGAGTGAAGCAGTTTCAGTGAGGTAGCAAGTGCCCTTTTAGCTTCTTTTGCTTCTCCAGTAGCCATAAGGTCTAACAACCGATTGAGTGTAAACGGATCATCACCTTGGGAAGATAAAAATTTCTCACCCTCCAATAGGTGCTCTTGTAAATTCTGATATCTAATCTCACTATTTTGCAGATCCTCAATCTTAAATGTAGTTACCATCGGGATCGATAGTTCACGTAAAATTGGATAGCTAACATTGCCGTCCCGTTCAAGGTCATCTGTGGTCTGCAATTCGGTTGTGGCTATCATTACCTGATGTTGAGGGTCTAATAGAACCGGATGAGTTTCGGAAGCCGATCGAACGATACTTTGCGCATTTTCGAAATCCGAAGGCTCCGAAAGGATGCTAACAGTAATTCCGGCAGCAAGTAATTCTATTGCTTCATGAGATGTAGAAGGGGCACTTTTTCTGATGAAAATCGCTCCTACCTCTTCAGGTGATTTTAAGTAGGCTTGAAAAGCATCTATTAAGTTATCCTCAAAAATAACGTGCTTTTCTGATGTTATCCTTTTCACCCTTCGGTCGGCATCGATCAAAATGGGGGTCTGTAATCGGTTTTTTTTGGAAACATCTTTTGTTTTGCTTAAATCTAAGTAACTTGGACTTTGTAGATTAGATTGGACATTTGGCCTTGCTTGAAATAAATAGAGAGTGCCATTTTGCATGGAATACTCCAAATTTAAAGCTTTTCCACCATAGTGTCTCTCAACTCTCTTGGCTATACGTCGAAGATCTCTTATCTCGCTGGGTTTCAAAGTGGCTTTTCTTGAGAGATGTTCTCCGTTTTCGATCACTCCTTTTTTTGCAATCCGCGATTTTTTGTCCCTGATAACAGTGTGAATTTTACCCTTGCTATCCACAAAATAACTGTCAACAGCAACTCTGCTTGAAACAATCCCCTCGTTTTGCCCAAGACCTGTTTGTATCACAGTGACATTTTGTGCCTGGTCTTGCATATGGGTCAAGATCACGCCTGAACGTAGAACTTCATCGTCCGTAGGGTCGTCAGCTTCAAGAACCATTTCCTGAATTAACACTGGAAGAAAGGGGGGCTCATTACTGGTAAGAGACACATCTTTAGCTTTTTGCCTCTGCAAGATCGATCTTTCGCTAAAATATGAAGCCAATACTTCCCCAACCTTTTCAGAAATTGAATCCAAAGGAACATATGGAATGCTTTCGTTGCCGCCTGCATTCGCACCTGCCTCAGAGTCCTCTTTTCCAGTGCTCCGAATAATCAGTGTCTTAGGATTCGTCTCCCTTAACCAGTCGCTTAACCCAGGGGTATCGAATGTCTGTGATTTGAAATGGTTAGTTAAAATTTCGCGAATTTGCCCTAATGAGTCTTTCGCTTTCTCAGAGAGTTGGTTTTCTCTAAATTCCTCTTGAAACTGACTCCAAATCCGATCTATTTCTAATGCCTTGTCACCCAAAATAGATCTTACAGATTGATCGCTAACAGGAAAAAATGCGGGGACGACGATTTTTCGCTTAAACTGTGCAGACATGTCATTTGCTAGCTGCCTAAGCACGATCAAATTTGCAGCTTTATACCCATATCCCTGATCAATCGCAATTTGACTTACTTTCCTTTCTATTTCTAAATCATTAATTTCCACGCTTCGGGAGAGAGGCTCAGTAGGATTGCTTTCTTGATGTAGTACTCCACCGCTTTTAGAATCCATTAGAACTGATGAGGAATTATTGAAAATGGTACTCGCGACTTTATTCACTCCCTTAGCATTTTCAGGCTTCTTATGTGTAATGCGGCCAATCAGAAGAGCACCCGCCATAAAGAGAGGCACTACAACTGTAAACATAGAAATAATTTTTAATATGGCAAGCGGTTTGTTGCTACCCTTTTTCCTTAATTCAGCAAATGAATTAAAATAGTTTTTAGATGCGCCGTACAAATCCATAAAATAATTATATGGAGTAAGTTGAATTAACTCAATTAATTTTTTGCTTCAATTATTTAACGCTATGCCGAAAGGCGCAATTGCTTAAGAAATAGCGAAAGAATGTAAGAGATCAACTTTCAGAAAACGACTTATCGTACAAGGCAACAGAAACATCTAATAACATAGTAACTACAAATACTATTGCATGATTTAGCAAATATTTACTGATTATAAAATTTATGATATAAATAAATTATGAACCCGTTTGATAAAGACCTTGATTCAGACTCGTTAGTTAGATTGTACAGAAGCCTTAAAGAAGCTGAATCTGTTCAATTCAAATCGAAGGGTTTAGTTATCACAACTAAAGATCATGAGATAAAAAAAATAGCAAAAGAGCAACTTAACACCCTTGTATTGGACCTGGCCAGGAATAACGACTTATCACCAGAAGAAAAACTGAAATTACTAGAAAAAACTAAAGACAAACTTAACAAACTTTCTCAAAAGAGAACTCAATCTAATTCGAATCATAGAAAAAAAGGTGTCATTGAAAATATTGATTCAGTCATTGAATTTGTTAAGCAAAAATCAAACATCGAAGAGGAACTTTGCCTTGAAACCTCTAAAGTAGGGGAGTGGTTTAAAGAAGTATGTTCTTGTGATATTGAAAAAATAGGTGACTATTGCATTCCAAAAATTCACGCCTATCTTCTGCAAAAAGTGCCTCTTTCATGTTATTTAGATAAAGAGGCGTGGTATGAAATCGTCAATAGAGAATTTATAGCTTCTTTTAGAAAGCTTGTCCCATTAACTCCATGGGATGACTGTCACTATTTCTTGCCTCGAGTAGGCGATTTAAATTTAGAGATAGCAGATCCACTTCCGATGACTAAGTTTGATGAAGAGTTTCAATCGCATCTGTTATCGAAATATAGATCGCTAGACAACTTTATAGCATCAAAAGCAGTGGAAATAATTGATTTTTATAAACCCAGCGAAAAGGATGAACAAACTCGACTAAGATGGACAAATTTTTGTAGAGACCCTTCGGAAATATTGGAAACTATAGAAGCAATTTACACCCATTTAGATATAGATAATCTAATCACTTCTTTGCAAATACAATTACAGGAATGCCAATCATTAATTCCTGAGCAAATGAGAAATAGTGGAAAATTGGACACTATCTCCCAGACACGAAGATATAGTCCATATGTGGATAGGTGTGAGCATAATCAAGCGGCAATTCAAATACTAACTTCCTATCGTGATTTCGTTACCAATCAAGTTGCCGAAGGAGAATTTAACCTGATTAGAGCCCTTACAGATTTCATTAGAGAAAAAAACGAATCTCCAGAGACTGTATATCGACAATCGGATACCACTGCACGTTTGCCATTCTCCGGCTCAAAAAAGATAAAAAAAATCGAGAAAAAATTTAATGGATTATGTGAGATTATCTGCAATAAAATCTTATTAGATAATATGCTTGGGGATGATAAATTTTACTCATATCTCAAAAATGAGATGACATTAAATAAGTTGGATCAACCGCAGTTTGTGGATACTCATATACTCGAAACTGCTAAGGCACTGGATTTAGCCAAATTTGTATTGCTCAATAGAATTCCCGGATCTGCTTTAACCTCTTCCGATCGAAGAAATATCTGTAAAAGGGAAAAAATAAATGGAAAGAATAGAGTTACGATCGACGAAGCTATTTTTGAGAGAGTACTTGACCGGATAGAGGTGGATAAACCCATGAAAATATTTATATATACCACTTTGGATCGCAAAGTAAAGAAACTCATCAACGGGCATTCATTATTGATGATGAAAACAGGCCCTGATAGCTTCATTTTCTTTGATCCCAACCACGGTCGTTTTCGAGATTTAACCAAAGATAAACTCAAAGAAAAAATTGAGCAGTCGATGAATGAACTTCAATTAAGTAAAATTCTTATCGCTGATGCTCAACTATTGATCGATAAATACAAACCTAAGAAAAAATAATGAGCCCTATTCATGCATAGGCCGTGTAAAGAAGAGCACAAGAAGAGCTGCAACCGAGATCAATAGGAGCAGTCCGCCGGGCATGAACTTACCTGTTGTATTCCAGCGGTAGAAAAAAAAGAGGCCAAGAGCTGCTATCAAACCTACAATACCCCAATGGGCCCAAGAGCTGCCTTGTAAGGACATCCCAAAGAGGATGAGCATCGCAGCTCCAGAAGTTACGCTTGTAATGAGGGAGATCATGCTGCCGGCCTGATGTCCAATAATGCCTCCGATGATGAGAAGGATACTATAGGAAATAACTGTTAGATTGTAGTAGCTCACTTAAATCGCTCCTTGAAAAATTCTTCCATGAGTAAAAAACTTCTACGCGCAGATAGCGCATCATAATAAAATCCAGCATCCCTCTTGTTTGCGTCCTGATTCGTAAAGGAGTGTCCCGCAGCGCCAAAGATATGCGTCTGCCAATCGATACCTCTCTCAGTCATTTCGTGTTGAAGGCGTGAGAGGTCATCCATAGTGGCTAGGGGATCATGCGCTCCGGTCAGTACAAGTAGGGATCCGTGCATTTTGCTTGCTTTTGTAGCAGGCTTAAACGTGCCCGGCTTTTCAGATAGAGCACCGTGGAAGGACACACCCCCTTTCAGATCAACGCCCGAACGGATCAATTCAATTACAGAGAGTCCTCCAAAGCAAAAACCAATTGCCCCTATTCTTGTAACATCAACAAATGGATGGCTTGTGAGTGTGGTGTAGGAGGCTAGAAGCCTCTCTCTTAGCAATGTGCGATCCTGATAAAGTGGCTGCATCAGTTCGGCCGCTTCCTTTTCATCCTTAGCAACCGCACCATTGCCATAGAGATCAGCGCCAAGCACCATGTAACCTAAATTTGAAAGGTATTGCGCTTTCTCCTTGGCAAATTGATTTAAACCAAACCATGTCGAAAAAAGAAGGATTGCAGGAACCTTCCCATTTACCTTTTCAGGCAAAGAAAAAAAACCTTTACAGGTGCTCTTCCCACATGGATAATCGACGCATTCCAAAGTCATGAGCCCAATATAAAGATCAACACAAATTAGGTAAACAATGAAAAAATATATCTTATCACTACAACTCATTCTAACCTCTCTCTACGCCTCTCAGGATATCTCTCTTGGTATTGGATACAGACGGGATGAATTGAACTGGAATATCGCAGGGCCTTTCGGGGAGCCTGATGTGCTTTCAGAGCTTACCTGGAGCGACTTGGACATGTGCGAAGTCTCCTTTGCGGCAATGGGCTGCCTCCCGTTGATCGGGGCTTACAGGGTCAATGCAGATTATGCATGGATCTTGCATGGAAAAAACCGCGACTCCGATTACGCCATGGATCACAGGGAGATGGAATTTCTCCGCAGTGAAAACAATGCTTCAAAAGGGGAGGCATTCGATCTTAAAGTAGGCATCGGTAGAAGCTACTCACTTTTTTGCGAAACGCTTACGGTCACACCTCTTGTTGGTGTTGCTCTCATGGAACAGCACCTCAAAATGTATGATGGCAATCTCACTGTTAACTTAATCGATGGCTTTGTCGGCCATTTTCACGGACTCAATTCGAGCTATAACACCCGTTGGGAAAGTCCATGGGCCGGTATTGATTTAATTTATGCACCGGATGAAAATCTCACGTTTTATGGAAGTGCCGAGTATCATTGGCCCTACTATAAAGCTAAAGGCCATTGGAACTTGAGAAGTGACTTCATTGGCGATTTCATCCATAAAGGAAATGGCCATGGAGTATGGTTTACATTGGCAGGAAACTATGCAATTTGCAGCGGATTCAATGTTGGCCTTTCAGGAGAAGCGGCAATTTTTAAGGTGAAAAATGGAACGGACACAACCAAATTTCTTGACCAATCCGCAGAAGAGGGTTCTAGCTCAAGCGCTAGCTCCGATGTCGTTAAAGGCAGGGCGCGTTTGAATGCGGTAAATTGGCGCTCCTATAGAATCTTACTGACAGGAGCTTATAGCTTTTGATGGAGCAGCCGATTCTTTCAGTCAGAAATATGACTTCAAAGCTTCTTCTGCAGGGCAAAAAATGGCCCTGCTGCCAAAATATCAATTTTGATCTTTATCCAGGAAAAACATTAGCATTAGTGGGGGAGTCGGGTTGTGGAAAAACAATGACAGCCCTATCTTTACTTTCTTTAGCATTATCTCCTCCTGCTGAGGCAGCTACCGGGGAAGTGATATTTCATGGCAAAAACCTCCTTGCGCTTAGTGAAAGAGAATTAAGAAAGGTTCGTGGCGGAAAAATTGCAATGATATTTCAGGATCCTTCCTCCTCATTTAATCCTCTATATACTATTGGGAACCAGTTGATGGAGGCGGCTTTAGCTCACCTTAACATCGATGAAGAGGAGGCATTTGCTTCTGCCCTTCAAGCTTTAAAAGATGTCGGAATGGCCGACGCTGAGCATAGAATGGATGAATATCCTCACCAACTGTCAGGAGGAATGAAGCAGCGGGCGATGATCGCAATGGCAATGCTTTGCAATCCGGAGGTGATCATTGCCGATGAGCCGACAACGGCATTAGATGTCACTATTCAAGCGCAAGTGCTCGATCTTTTACGCGGATTACAAAAAAAGCGGGGGCTTGCGCTGTTGCTCATCACTCATGACTTAGGAGTAGTAGCTGAAATCGCAGACGATGTCGCTGTGATGTATGCTACGGAAATTGTTGAGACTGGGCCTGTAAAACGCATTTTCGAATCGCCTTCACACCCCTACACAAAAGCGCTTTTTCATGCCTTCAGCAGAACTCGGAATGAAAAGGGGGAGTTGAGCACCATCAAAGGAAGTGTTCCATCTCTACAGCATTTGCCAAAGGGGTGTAAATTCCACACGCGCTGTCCATTTGCTTTTGAACGCTGCCGCCATGAAAAGCCACCACCCTTTAAAATCAAAGGGGAAAATGACCGCTACTCTAGCTGCTGGCTGGAGGATAAAGATGACTGAGCCGCTCGTCGTTTTGAAAGATCTCAAGCTCTATTTTCCCGTTATAAGCGGCCTGTTTCGAAAAATTTCCGGATATCTCCAGGCTGTCAATGGGGTTGATCTCACGATAAGAAGGGGAGAGATTCATTCTTTAGTGGGGGAGTCAGGTAGTGGCAAAAGCACACTTGGTCGTACAGCAATTCGACTTTTAAAGCCTACTTCAGGAGAGATTTGGTTTGATTCCATCCGATTAGACACTCTAAACAGCTCTGCGCTTAAACCTTTCAGGCGCCGCATGCAGATGATCTTTCAAGATCCGCTTGCCTCTCTTAATCCTCGTCATACGGTGGGGCGAGCCATCGGCGAGGGCATGCTTCTACATGGACTTGCAGAAGAGGGGCAAGACCTTGATGTTAAAGTAGGGGAAATTTTTGAGCTCGTTGGTCTTCCTAAAGACTCAGGGCACCGTTACCCATTCCAATTTTCAGGGGGGCAACTTCAAAGAATTTGCATTGGAAGAGCTTTAGCGCTAAAACCAGAATTTATCGTTTGTGATGAGGCTGTATCAGCACTCGACGTCTCGATTCAAGCGCAAATCCTCAACCTTCTCAATGAATTGAAAAACCAGTTTTCGCTGACCCTTTTATTTATCGCACACGATTTGGAATTGGTGAAACAGATCAGTGATCATGTGACTGTCCTCTATTTGGGAAAAGTGATGGAGAGCGGAACAAAAGAGGAGGTTTTTTCAAACCCCAAGCATCCTTACACACGCGCGTTATTTGCAAGTGCGCCAAAAAAACACCCTAACGAAATGAAAGAGAAGCTGATCTTGAAAGGGGAGATTCCTTCTCCATTGCACCCCCCTTCAGGTTGCCCATTTAGAACGCGCTGCCCTCATGCGCAAAAAATTTGCGCGGAAACGATTCCCTTAAAAACACCTAGCAGCAGCCACAGGTATTTTTGCATTCTCGATTGAGCTGACTTTTTTTAAATTAAACGATTTGGGCGTTGGATGAGTTCCATTCAACATGAACTGGCCCAGAAGTTCCCATGTCTCCTCGCCCTTGCTGAAGATACGCTTAACTGAAATGGTTGATCCGGAAATTGTCGTGATTTCGGTGCAATTATCCGCTTTGCCAACCAACCGAATTTGCTTCATAGCCATCATGTCACGAACGAAGCAATCGCTGCTCATTGAATATCAGGCTCCTTCGAGTGATGAAATTTCCGATTGTGACAAAGGGCGGTAGCTTCCTTCGGGTAACGCTCCAAGTAAAATGCTTCCAATGCGAATTCTTTTAAGCTCCAGGACAGCTAAGCCGGCTTTTTCAAGAAGCAGCCTAACCTCTCGTTTTTTTCCCTCAGACACAGCTATTTTCACGGTACCTCTACGCACCTTTTCAACACTTAAAGGTTTTACAAAAACACCCTCAACGATAGCACCATTAGAAATCGCTATCAGATGTTCATGCTCGATCTCTTTATCGGTCTTTGCGAGATATTCTTTGGCTAAATTTCTAGAAGGATGGATCACCTTTTGAGCAAAATGTCCATCATTTGTCACCAAAAGAAGCCCCTTTGTATCCTTGTCGAGCCTGCCGACAGTAAAGAGGCGCACGCTTTCTTCCCCAAACAGTTCAAGCACGCTTTTCCCCTTACCGGCCTCAATAGATGTACAAAGCAAACCTGCTGGTTTATTGAGGAGGTAATAAACCTTTTCCTCTTTTGCAATGCACAGTTTCCCATCCACTGCAATCTGATCCTTTCCAATCTCAACCTGAGTTTGGGGAATGAGAACCTTTTCACCATTCACGGTCACGCGTCCTGAGAAGATGAGCTCCTCGCACTTTCTTCTAGATGCGATACCGCACCCGGCCAACACTTTGCTTAATCTCTGAGTCGTCATAGAACAAAGACTTTATCAAAATCTAGAGTTATAGGCAATCAAGAAAAAAGCCCTTGCTTTTTAAGTGGATAATCAAATAATATTTACCATATGAAAAAAATACTCTTATCACTATTAGTTCCATTAACTTTATTCGCCTTCGAAAGTCAAAAAGAGGCCAAAAAAGCGATGTTTAGCGACCTCGAAGTGTATCGATCCACGCTACAAGCTCAATATGCCCCTATCGAATGGAAGGGAATTTATGCAGATTGGAGCCTTACAAAAGAAGTTGATAAGGCGAAGAAATTGATCTCATCCCTGTCACCAATTCGAACTAAAGATTACCAAAGGATTGTAAAGCAGTTCTTCAATGGCCTCGGGGACTACCACGTGCAAGTTTCATTCTACAGCACGGAAGAGGCATTCTTACCTATCAGCTTCAAATCTGCAGATGAGCGCTTCTTCATCACTTCCGTCATGTATAACCTGCTGCCCGGTCCGGGCTATAAAGCTATTAAACCGGGAGATGAACTGTTATCTATCAACGGAAAATCCACAGAAAATGCCTTGAAAGAGTATTTAGAAGGCGACAATCTAAACCCTCTTTCTATTACCGATCGCTCTTTAGGGGAACTCCATTTTTCTCATAGGCTAGGAGCTTCCGGCGATTTCGTTCCACGCGGCTCTTGTAATATGGAAATTCTCCACAAAGGAGAATCAAAATCGGTCACTTACTCCATTCCATGGCTTTATTTTCCTGAATTAATTAATGACATCATTCCTTCTAATGCAAAAATGCTGATGAAGCCTCAAGCACGCACAATGGCTGCTGAAGTCACACCCTCGCTATTTAGTAAACCCATGGTGGCTCCCTTCTTCACACGGTATGATCGCGCAAAATACAAGATGGATCAAGGGATTGGATCGCGCACAAGTTTTGTGCCAAAACTCGGCATTCCTTTATGGGTATCTGATCCTGACTTGTGCCATTATGATGCCTATACATTTACATCGCCTCTTGGATACACTATAGGATATATTCGTATCCCTCATTACAATGCCTCCAAGAGACAAGTTGAACAATTCAGAGAGTTGATTAGAAAAATGCAATCGACTACGGATGCACTAGTTCTCGACCAGGTGAATAATCCCGGCGGCAATTTATTTTACATGTATGCTTTAGCAGCAACACTTGCGAATAAGCCTCTCGAAGTTCCTCTTCAAAGGATCGCTCTGACGCAGAAAGAAATTATTGAGGCGCATGAAACCTGCCTTATTCTCAATCAAATTTCAAGTGATGAAGAAGCTCAAAAATGCCTCGGCTATGATTTGGATGGCTATCCAGTCACACTGAAGCTCGCACAAAATTGTGCTGCATTTATGCAGGATGAAATTGAGTGTTGGAACAGGGGAGAGCGATTTACACAACCGCTTGCCGTATTTGGCATCGATACGATTTATCCTGACACTACAATTCACTACACTAAACCGATCCTGATGCTGATTAATGAGCTAGACTTTTCCTGTGGAGATTTTCTACCTGCAATACTACAAGACAACAGACGCGCCAAGCTCTTTGGAATGCGCACAGCAGGTGCCGGGGGATATGTTCTAAGCACTTCACATACAAACCTCTTTGGAGTTGAGTTTTTTACATATACCGGATCTTTAGCCTTCCGTGTTGATCAAAACCCGATAGAAAATCTAGGTGTTCATCCTGACATTGTTCATGAAATTCATCAGGAAGATTTGCAGAGCAACTTTAAAACCTATGCTGAGCATGTTGTAGCCGAGGTAGAGGCCCTGTTGCGCTAATTTTTAGATTGGGCTATAGTCCCAATCTGAAATGTTAAAACACACCTTTCTATCCATCCTGAGAAATAAAGATACGAGCACCATGGCTTTTCGCCAAGCTGCCGACAGATTAGCCTACGTACTCGCCGCGGAGGCTGCAGCCGAACTTCAAACCGAATCATTAGAGATCGAAACTCCATTAGCAAAAACTAAAGGGGTCAAATTAAAACATCAGATCGTTCTACTCCCGATCCTTCGGGCTGGACTTTCGATGCTCTATCCCTTTATGCATCTATTTCCTGATGCGAAAGTAGGATTTTTGGGCGTAAGAAGGGATGAGGAGACTGCTCTTCCCCAGTTTTACTATAAGAACCTTCCTCAGCTAAATAGTTCTCAATTTTATATCGTACTGGATCCTATGATCGCTACAGGTGGAAGCGGCTCGTATGCTGTTGAAATGTTAAAAAAGCATGGAATTTCTGACGACAAAATGCTCTACGTAGGAATGGTAGGGGCGCCGGAAGGCATTTCATCTCTTAAAAAAGAGGCCCCGGGGATGAAAATTATTTGCGCTGAGGTAGACAGAGAGCTGAATGACAAAAAATATATTGTTCCTGGATTGGGAGATTTTGGCGACCGCTATTTTGGAACAGATTAACAGATGTCTAAATTTCCAGAAGCTCTTAAGCTCCCCGAAGAGGTGCTGCAAGCAAGAAGGTTACGCTATCTAAATATCGTCAATTCTTCAAGGCGTGGCATCTATGTACGAACCTTTATAGCAGCCGTGGAACTTGTCACTTCACTGTTCTTTGGAAGCTCCGCGCTATTCATGGATGCGCTGTCCACATCCTTAGATATCATTACTAGCTTAGCTCTTGTATTTAGTTTCCGTTTAGCGGCAAGACCGCCCGACCTTAACCACCCCTTTGGCCACGGCAGATATGAGCCTCTTGCAGGACTCCAACTGGGGCTTTTTTTAGTCGTTTTGGGAGGTGGGATGCTCTTTTACAATAGCTCCGAACTCTCTCATATCGATGCCGCGCATGCAATCAACCCCATTCTGTGGATCATCCCATTGAGCGCATCGCTTCTACTCGAAATTTGCTATCAGCTTCTCAGTAGAACAGCAAAAAAGGAAAACAGCCCCGCGCTTGGAGCGGATGCTGCGCACTATAGAATCGATGCCCTAACGAGCCTGCTAGCAACTTGTGCTCTTCTTTTGGGTGCAATTTTTCCTTCACTAAGCCAAATTTATGACCACCTGGGGGCTGCTGTGATTGCTTTGATCATGGTTGTTGTCGGATTTAATGCTGCAAAAAGTAATTTACATCAACTTCTCGATCACATTCCGGGAAAGAGCTATTTTGAACGGGCAAAGGAAGCCGCTATGCGCGCAAAAGGGGTTCTCGCGACTGAGAAAACAAGGATACAGCTCTATGGCCCGGATGCGTTTGTAGCTATTGACGTCGAGGTTGATCCTTTGCTATCTGTAGAAGAAGCACACCGAATTAGTCAGGGAGTCCGCTTGGAGATTCAAAAGGAGATCCCTGAAGTGCAAGATGTGTTGGTTCACATTGAGCCCTATTATCCGGGAGATCACTGATGCCTATCTTGGAAAAGGTTTTGTCTTTAGGGGGCGCGATCACTCTTGCCCAGTTTCCCCAGCTCTTTCAACAATACATTCATGAGTTATCGGGCAGACATGCAGAACTGCTTTACCAGGTATCTCTTTTGGAAAACTCCGCAAAACTTTCCCATAAGCCTCTTTCTGAACTTATCGCAAAATTCCTAACCAATAGCGATCCCGATATTAAGCGCCAGGGACAGCTGATGCAGCAATTAATTGACAGGCTAGAGTCATTCACAACAGCTCTTCAAAGCCTGCAAAACGCATCTGTTTGGAATAAACCGTATCAGTTCTTGCACTATCTGGACAGAGGGGTCTTGTCTGATACGCTTTCAAATTTTAACGCTGGCATCAGCCTTAACCTGGAAACAGGAATTTATCTTCTCATCGGCTTTTTTTTAGGCTCTTTTGTCTATACTATTGCCAGACAAGCAAAGAGGGGAGTGGGCCATGAGCCCACACCCTCGGTCAAAACCTAAACTGCTTCGGAATATTTATCTTTCGAGTTCATGTCTAATTTTTTAACTTCAAAAGGTTTGTCCTGTTTGGGCATTGCTCTAATTAAACCTTCCATTCTTGTCGTCAACAGAGCAAAGGACTCTATCAGTCTGTTTACTGTATTAACCGTTACCTGATCTTTATCATCGAGAAATGCATCGACCTTACTTTTGAAATTATTGATCGCCGTCATTTGCCATTCAAACTTATTGAATATATCCTGATAACGCTGCGTTATTTCATCATACTGACCGTTAGCTGCTTTATTCGATTCAAGCACATCAGCTTCAGAAATAAATAAATTATCTGCTGAAACAAGATGTCTATTCCCTGTCAAAGTTCCTAAAAGCCCTCTTCCAGAATCAACAGAAAGGTCCATAAATTCATTAAGCAAACTATTGATACCTTCTACGACATGTGTGAAGCTATTGATTTCAACTGCTATGAGATTTCCTTCAGTACGCCCAACTACAGGCTGATGCTGTCCAACCCACCCCATCTTAAACCTCCACTCATTGTTCATAGCTTTTTCCAGATTCGCAGTCTCAACGGCTAGAGCATTAGAGAGGTTTTTCAAAGCTGTTTGCTTTTCAGAGATTTCTTTTTGCACAAGGCTTTGCATGTTAACAACTAGTCCCTTCAATTCTGAAAGCCTAGTCCTAAAGGTTTTCGAAGCGCAGACTAGTTCAAACGCAGCATTGTATTCAAAAATGTATTCTTGAATAAGGGTCCTTGCTTCCTCTAGGTGCTTTTCATTTTTGAACTGCTCTTTCCCCAAGACATCTGTGAGTCCGGCTACTCTTTTTAATGTTTCTGCCACTCTTTGAGTCAGATCTATTAAGCTCCAAGACCACTGATCTGATGCAATTTGTATAACTTCAAAATCGCGCTCCACAACCAAACTCCGAATGAAAAGCTTGATTTCCCGTTTCAATTCGCGAGCTGGCTCTTCAGCCATAAAAATCCGACTGGTCGTCATGTTGAGAGGGATAGGATCTGCCTCAACAGGAGTAGGTTCAATTTTCGCCAATAATTGCGAGTACTTTTCTAACTTTTCTCTAAGCTGCTCTTCCGATTTTTCTGGCTTATCTTTTCGCAACACCGCTTTAAGATGTTCACGAGTTAGGTCTCCTTCAGAGAATTTTTTTGAAATGATACCCAAAACCTGTTCAGGCGTAATTCCAATCGCAGGTACAAGATTCTCCCAGAGCGATCCTTTAATAATTTCTTTATCAAGATTTGGCATAGAGGGATAACTTCTAGCAATATTTCCCCATCTCGATGCTATATTTTGAGCATTACCTGACATATTTCCTCCATCTTGTTTGGCTTCGTCTTAAAGATATATTTTAAAGTTAAGATTTGTTAAAGATATTCATTAAAGGAGAAATGAGCATGTATCGCTATCTGTTGATTATAAGCCTGTTGTGCGCACAAGAAATTTATGCTGAGGAGATGTCTTCACTGTTGACTTGTTCGGGAAATGCAAAGGCGACTTTGTCTACTTCACTTGCTGAAGTGCGCCTTGGAGTGGAATTGGAAGGACATACTGCCGAAGAAGTAGAAAAAGAACTCTCCTCAGCTGCCAATCGTATCCTCTCTGCCTTAAAATCTATCCAAGATGGACGCATCGAATCCACAACTTTTCAGGTCAATCCGGAATACTCGAATACAAATCCACCTGTAATTAAGGCGTTCAGAGGTAAAGGCGAGTTTTCTCTTACACTACCGAAAGAGAGAGCCGGCGAGG
The DNA here is from genome assembly GCA_964605535.1 of uncultured bacterium. GTDB lineage: Bacteria > Chlamydiota > Chlamydiia > Chlamydiales > Parachlamydiaceae > CAZSDA01. Next base: position 44,770 of record CAZSDA010000002.1, on the reverse strand, counting down.
CGATTAAAACAGCTTTCCAGGCAGGGGCAAATCGAGTAGGAGAGATCACATTAAAGGCGAAAGATAGCGAATTAGATCTTGCTTCAGACCTAGCGATTCAAAAAGCCTGTCAACAAGCAATGCAGAGGGCAATAACAGCTCTTAATACTCTCCATCTCGAGGTTTCTTCGATCCACTCAGTAGATATTCAAATCAATCCGCCCCAAGTGCAGCCCTGGCGCCATCAGGCTGTCAATTTTGCTGCAAAGAGCGATGGGGTACAACTTGAAGGGGTTCAAGAGATAGAGGCGCAAGCGCAATTAAAGGTCCTCTTCAAACCCATCGTCAAGTGAGGGAAGAAGCGGTGGTGGCAATGCAGGGGAGTGCATCATTTTTTCGAATAGAGGCAATGATAGAGCAAAGTTGATGGGCCCTCCCTGGTCGATCAACTGATGCCAATAGGCCTTCATCTTAGAGCTAAGATATTTATCTAATCGAGTGTAAGGGATAGGCCACTTGTGGAAATCTTCCGTATCCACAACCGCTAACCTTCCATCCTTGGCAAATGGGATATTGAATGCCATCGGAAGATCGTTAAAGCCACCTTCCGTGAGAAAAATAAAGAGAGCATCCAGTTTCTGAGGATTGATCGATTTTGAAGACCACTTAGAGTAATTTTCATCTTTAGGCAAAATGTGCATATCCTCGACAACTAATACAAAACGCTTGGGATAGGGGCCTGTAGCTGCCGGGAATTCAGGAACGATATAGAACCACTTTCTTGGTAATTTAAAGAGCCATTCAAAACTATGTGCCTTAATGACCTGTTGGGCCACTTGCAAACCCTGAATGCGATTGTAAAGGCTATTCAACTCATCGATCGGTTGGTCGTCGGTGTACAGCTTGAGAAGAATGTCTGGCAATTTCTTATGCTTAGCGACCATAGTTTGTCCGCTTCCTGGACCTCTCACCTTGAAATGCGCATCTTCAAGGGCTTCCCTGCTATTAAGAAAGCGCTGCTTGCTAAACATTTTATCCAATTTTGGCTTGATCGGATGGTTGTTTGGCAAAAGATAAGGGGCGATTTTTGCCCAGTCAGAAGTGGAAAGTTCAGGATATGTGCATAGTGGAGGGGAGAGAGGTAGCTCTTCAGCCCCCCATGTACCGGCAAAAAGACACAATTGAGTCAGCGTGAGCGCGACTACTTTGCGGCAAGAACCAGCCATCTCAAGACCTTATATGTACCAAAAACAAGAGCTCCTGTCATTGCTGCTGCGGCAAGTGATTTCCAAAACTCTGCCGTATCATAGTAAAAAAGCAAAAAGCAAAGCAGCGTTGCTACTAGCGAAACAATATAGCCTGCCCAGTCTAATAAATTTTTGTCCATTTGCACTCCGCTTACTTCTTTTCGCTTTCTTTGTTATTGTCCTGAGGCTTAACAGCAGTCTTTGCTGCAGAACGGAAGAGAAAATGGTCTAAAGAGAAAAATCCAGGCCCGAATGCCCAGACGAGAAGGGCAGTGAGGAGGTAATTGAAGGGGAGTTGAGAAACAAATAGAGAAGGATCCTTTGTAATGGCTGCAATCGATTCATGATGCGCTGTAGCATAAGCAGTTCCCATGACGATGATCAATGGAACAGCTGCAATACGAGAAAGAAATCCTATCGCAAGAAGACCACCCCCAATGAACTCACTCAAAGCCGCCAGCCACGCTCCCCATTCAGGATAAGGAACCTGGAGAGAAACAAGCAATTCCGTGAACTTATTGATATCCTGAAGTTTAGATAATCCCGTGTACACAAGCGAAATACCGAAAAACAGTCTTAACGCAAGAAGGACGGGGGACTGAAACCAGCTACCGATGGCACCGAAAATCCGGTTGAAAAAGCCAAAAAATCGCAGCATACCTTAAGCTCCTTGATTTAATCCCTCAAAGTAGACTTTCAGGTAATTATTAGGCAAATGATTTTTCGACTGGCAGAGTTATGATTCTAAAGAAAATTCCTTGAAAACCGGCTTGTAGAGCAAGGTCGGGAGCATTTACAGTATCAAAGGGGAGTTCTAAAAGGCACTTTGAGGTCTCTGGAAGTGTCTTTCTAAACTCCTTAAGCTCCTCAACAGAGGGGTCGGCGTTCTGAAAGGAGATCTTTTGAGGAGTGAAGATTAAAATCGCTTCTGAGTCATCTGTTACTACACTTCGATACATTGGAATCAATCCTTCAAGACTTGCTGAACCTTTAGAATCAAGTACAACGTAGCTTGCGCCTGATTTTTTCACTAGTTCACATGCAACTTTTTCAGTGAAGGCTCCAGGCTTTTGAGAGAGGAGTCCTGAAGATGCGAGTTTACAGCCATGATCTGCGAGCTCCTTAGCCAACTTTGAAAGTGAGTAGAGGGAAAGAACGGCTATCTTATCTTCGATTTCCTGAGGCAAGAAACGCTTGACTGCATCTCTAATTTGCTGCTCATCCAAATGGCCCGCAAATTCAACTACGGTGTAAAATGGCTTGCTATTACTCATGCTTTGATCCTACGACCCCTTTAATAGATTTTCAAGCTCAATGAGTTTCTCGAGGTCAGGCATTGGCTCTGTGAACTTCTTTTTAAGTTGCTTTAGATCATTTCCTGCTGTACCAGACGTTTTAGCGTGACGCACTTTTCCTTCAGCATTGACTTCAAATAGTCCCGGAATCGCTCTGAGATCTTTATAGGCTGAGGCATCAGCTAAATGGAACAGTCTGGCAAGTTTAAAAAATTCAAGAGGGCTGCACTTCACATCATTTTCATTCATAGCTTTTTTCAACTCTTCTACAGCTTGAGGCAGTGTGATCTTTTTCTGCAAAAATTTTCCTATGGTCACATCCGACAAAAGAGCTTTGAACAAGTTTCCGGTTTCTCTAGGGATAATTCCATTCACAACGAGTGCCTCAATGGCTTGCTTGCAATAGAGAAGCTCTTTTCTTTTTCTTGCCTTGGTTTCGATGGGACCCTCTTCTTTCACCGCTAAGCCTTTTCCAATGTCATGTAACATTAAAAAGATTCTAAAATGTTTTTTAGGAACGATATTTGATTTATCAAACCTTTCGGAAAGGTGCTGATCAAACATTCTTAAGACCATCATAGAATGGGTGCCGATGCTATAGCCCTCCCAAACACCCGCATCAGAAGAAAATGCCTCCGAAAAAGGGGTATCCGCCGCCTCTATTTCATGTCCCAAACCCAACTGTTCCTCAAATCTATCAGGATTGCCCTCATACTCTCCATGCACAACCACTCCGCGATTTGCTCTTGTGGGAACTTTTTCGAGCTCTTTTTTGATCTCGGCAGCACTCATTTTAAATCCCAAAAGAGCAGCAAGTTCATAGGGTGAGGCCTCATTGTGCTGATCGTCAAGTCTATGCTTCAAGTTGCTCAGGTCATTTAATGTTTCACCAAAGCCTGCGTTGCGCTTCTTTCCTATGCGTGTAAATAGCGAACGGAGGAATGTCGCAGATTTTCTAAAACCATGAGGAGTTTCATAGCGCACTTTGCTCAAAAGGCTCGCTTTCTTTTTCACAAGCAGGGGAGTATATTCATTAGTTGGGCCATGAACCGATAATTTAATAATCTCTTTTTGCAGGTAGTCTCCACCCAAAACTGACTGGATAGCGGCAAGTATTTCCCCCCTGCTTGACGCAGGCTCTTCACTCATTTGCGAAAGCCTGATTGCCAATGATGCGATTTTTTTACAGCTTAATCGAACTGTTTTCCCACTTATTTCAATCTTCAGATACTTGCTAGTACGTGAAGATTGAGCAACTAACTGTTGTAGTGTTTCAAGACTCCTGATTTTAGTGCCTGATATTTTGGGAAATTCCATAGACAAACCTCAGCAAAAATAGTGCCATATTATCCTAGATTTTGATATCTAAATCTATAAGTAAAACATGCCTTTCGAATTTTGTTGCAAGATTTCCCCCTTCTTTATTTAAAATTAATAAATGATTTTTATAATTAAGAGAAAGCAATTGAGGTAAACATGACTAGAATAAAAGTTTTAGGGGTTAATTTTAGTGGTTTGGGATCTTGGGATAGCACAATTACAAATAGCATTAATTTAACAGTTACAAAAAATGGCGCCGTCAAAGTTTGCAAAGGTGCATTGAGCACGACTAGGAATCAATTGGTGAAAAATGCCATAAAACTTGCTAATCGTGACAAAGAGCTAACTCTAGAAGAAAAAATTATTGCGCTTCAAAACCTTAAAGAAAAAATATCCATAGAACCGAACGGCTCGATAAAAAAATGGAGGCAAACGCTAGGCAATCTGATTTACAACAGAACCAAAGCTCTGGATAAAACTATTAATGAGTTGGAAAGCGAACGGACACGTAAAATCGAAAGATATCAATCTTTATGGAAGTCAGCAGCCGCAAAATGGCTCAAAGATAAAAGTTGCTTAAGCAAATCCGACGTAACGGAAACCAAAATACGCGAATTTGCACTGTACTCAAAGACCTTGGTCGACACCAAAAGGTTTATACGAACTGCACAGGGCTTAACAAAAATTGAAAAAGAAGAGGCAATCATTGAAGCGTGCAAGGAAGCGTTTAGAGCTCTGCCTCCTGGAAACATGAAGAAAGCAGCAAATCTTGAAGAAATGTATGCACGATTGGCGATTAGCTTAAGAAGCCAATATTTGGCCCAATCGACAACATAACATATATTATCAGACGTTGCGTTTGCATCATTGCACACGCAACGCTCTTCAATTCTTTGACCAGCTATTTGACCTAAATCAAACCTTTGTATATTCAAATAATTTAAACAAAACAAAGGTCCCCTCGATGAAATCCAAAAGAATTGTCTTTTTCAATCTCTTCTCTCTGGCTTTTTTGATGCCATCACTCACTTATGGCGCAGGATTTGTAGTCGAAGAGGGTCAAGTTGTTGGAGCTCAAATATTGAGTGACTTGAGTGATAAAGGCTTTGTAGAGGAAGGAGGAGCCATCAATACCTCTGCGAATGGTTTTCCAGGTGTTGGAGTTTTAATGCAAAATGGACTGCAGGAGTTAAAAAATGATGGGACAATACTGACTACAGGCTCTTTTTCTGCAGGCTCACCTTCTGGTGTGATAGTTGGGGGTCCAAGCTCGTTAGTCACAAATAATGGTTTGATTCATACGACGGGTGGTGGAGCATCGGGCATCATCACTGCAACTTCGTCTACAAACTCGACTATCATTAATAACGGCCTCATTTTCATTGAAGGTAATTTTAGCACAGTACCTGCTGATGGCATCAGGTTAGTAGCTGCTTCGAATACCCTTCTAAACAGCGGTGAAATTAGAACGACTGGTACCTCAGACGCTGGTATTAGATTACAAGGCGCTTCTGCTGCTGTGAAAAACACGGGGCTGATCCAATCTACCGGAACAGGTTCGTACGGAATTAAGGTTGATGTAGGCGGAGCAAATAGCATCATCACAAATAATGGAACAATCATAGCTAACAGCGACCCTACAAGCTTTGCGATCTCTTTAGATGGGGCAAATACAACACTCAATCTTCAGAGGGAATCCAATATTCAAGGAGCTGTCCAGCTCACCCAAAATTCTACATTGAATGTTCAAAAGGGTCTTAATCTAGCTCTAACCACGACTGGCGCTGGAGCTTTTACAACAATTACCACTGAAGGAAGCCCTACAGCCACCAGAGGCAATCTGATTGCAGTTGTAGATCGTACCGGTTTTGCGTTAGAGGTTGATATCTTGGATGATTTGACTGCAGTCGTCATGAATAATTTGGGAAGACAGTACTGCCTTGATTGTTGTGAAAGCGACTGCTGTGAAAATTATTGTCTTGATAACGATTGGAGCGCCTGGGTCCGTGGATTTGGCAGTTTCCGCGAAAGAAGGCTTCAGGAAAGAACAGTCAAATACAACAATGGTCTTGAAGGCGGCATGGCTGGACTTGAAACATCTGTCTTCTGCGACTGGACTCTAGGTGTTTTTGGCGGAGGAAGCTACGGAACATCTCATGTAAAGAATCATTCTCATACCTTTAGGAACACAAGCGGTTTTGGAGGCCTTTACCTGGATGGTTGCTTCTGCGACAACTTTGTGCGTTTTGCAGTATCAGGAGGCTCTTTAGATCAGCATTCCAGAAGAAAAGTGATGAATAACCTAGCTTCAGACGGTATTCAATACGCAAGAGCTAAACTCAAAGGCGGATGGGTTGCACCTGAATTGCGCATCGGAAGAACCTTATGCATAGGCGGACTTGAACCAATCGTAAGCTGCGATGTGCGTTACTCAGGGCTGTTTCTCGATAATTACAAGGAAAAAGGAAGTGCAACAGATTTCCGCGTCAAAAAACATGATATCCATCTGCTAACCGCATCGACTGAAATCGCACTCCCCCTCTCCTTTTCTCTATGCGATAGCTGTCTGACAGTGACACCCTATGCGGGAATCGAAGGCAGATACCGTTTGGGTGACAAAAATCTTCACGGAACATTGCTCGACCAGTCAATCACATTCCAGGACGGAAGCTGGAATGAAATTGGTAGCGCATTTATAGGTGTGAGAAGCTGCCACAAGCTTGATTGCGGCTTAAACATCATGCTTGACCTCGAAGGCGACTTTGATAATAAAAAAAGTGCGCTCGTTAGAGGCGGTTTAAAGGCAGAAATGGCGTTTTAAAGCGGTTTTGAGTTGATGATATTTCTGAAAATATCTTCGATGCTTTCTTGACCTATTGGAGCCAATTTGACAGATTCTTCAGAGATTTCATGACGGCTTCCAAATCCTTCCGAATAGTTATTCCTAAAGGATTGCGTTTTGGATTTATCCATGTTTTCCCAAAGGGTTTTGATCTGGCTCATCGTAAAGGTGTATTCAAACTTGCCGCCTTGGCAGAAATAAAGAAAGCAGGTGTGCGTACAACCGGATCTATGCGAATAACAATCAGATGTGTATTCAATTAAATAAAGGTCTTCTATCTTAAACATTTAAACCTCTCTATTTATCAAATAGTTTATATTTTATTAGTTTTTTAGTAAACTAAATTTTCGTGGCATGAAATGACTGTTTTTGAGAGGATCAGCAATGCAGCCACCTTCAAATAGGAGCAAATATGAGAAAACTGTACTGGTGCATTCTAATTTGTATTGCTGCAAGCGCTCTTCTGATGGCAGCTCTCCCCTCTCTTCTTTCTAGCACTTTTGTAAGAAATTTGACCCTTGGAATCATCAACAAAGAGATCGATGGCAAGCTCACCATTGACGAGCTGAATTTGCAATGGCTGGGATCGCAATCGATCAAAGGGATTCGGCTGATTGACTCTCAGGACACGGAAATCATTTCCATCGAGGAAATCGATGCGGATAGCTCTCTTTTGGCACTCATTATCCAGGGAAATCGTCAAAATCCCTTTCATGTCAAAAAATTAAATGCTGCAATCGGCCAAGATGCCTCTGGAGTCACAAACCTTGAAGCGACATTGCGCTTAAAAAAATCTACTTCTTCCGATTTCTCTTATGCGACTTTTGACCTTAACCAAGTTTATGCCGATCTTATTGAGGCTGAACCGGGACTTTGGACGTTGAAGGCAGCAGGCGTTACGAAACAGAACAGCCTTAAAGGGCAATTTAATCTCGATGCCTATCTTGGCAGAGAAAATCGCATCAAGCTTAGAGCGGAAAATTTCCCTGTGCTGTTTCTCGACCAAACTGTGGCTCTTAAAAATCCAGCCTTGTCAGGAATGCTCATCAAGCTTTTAGGCGATTCTTTAAATCTCATCGTTGATGGTACCCATTCTCTCAATAATGACACCTTTTCAATCAATGCAAAATCGAACTTCACAAGCTTGATCGCATCTGGAAAGGTCGACGAGGGACTTCTAAAACTGGACCCTTCAAGCCTTCTTCAGTTCGCTATCCCAGCTCAAAACATTGTAGATTTAATAGGAGTATCGACGTGGGAGCTAGCACAACCTCTTACAGGGCAGGTCGCTCTTTCCAATTTCCAATATAATCTTAAAAAAATGGAGGTTGAAGGCGTTGATGGAGCTCTGCAAATTGAACCCGCACGGTTGAAATTGGCCCCGGAACAGATACTTTCTCTCTCCTCATTCTCTTTAAAGGGAAATGCAAAAGCTCCCAACACTCCCCTTTCCTTGAACCTCAATTCTTCAGGTAGCTTTAATCAGGACCCTTTCTCCATGGAATTTTCGATTGATTTACCTGCGCAATTTTTAAAATCATTTGATTTCGACAGAATTCTTGCGATTGGAGCTCCCGCAAAGGGTCGTTTTCAAGGACCGGTGAATCTGTCATTTCACGGCAATCTTTCCGATAAAGACTCCCACATCACTTTTTCCTTGGGTTATAAAAACATCAATCTCAAGGATATATCGCTTGAAATCGATGAGCTCCCCAGAGGAAAAGACTCTAGTTTACATATTGCTTTCAATGGAGCCGGCGTCACAAACGAAAATGAGCAGATCCGCGGCAATTTTCATGCCGACAGCATTGGGGCTAAAGAATTTGATCTGCATTTAAGCCTAGCTGATTTCAACCCTGCTGTCTTGCAAGCGATTATCCCGAATCATCCTGTAACAGGTTATACAGGAACCTCTGTGAATGCCTCTATTTCTGCAAACCGCCTTTCAAACGGCGATCTGAAAAGCTCAATTGATCTGACAGCACCGAAAGACAGTAACGGATTCATCAAAAAGCTTACAGGACAATTCACCTTAGAGCAGGATCTGGACCTTTCATTTGATCTCAATCTTCAACAGAAAATCGGCTCAGCCCAAATCGTTGGTTCCATCCAGGAGCTTTTTGACAAAAAATACAATCTAACTCCAGCTAATGCTGAAATTAACTTAAAAGGACACTTACAACATTTCCCGGTAGCTATTGTTACAGAAATCGCCACGGGCGACAAGGCTCTTTCAGAAAAAATAGAGGCAGTTCTAGGCTCGCAAGTAAGTGCCAATCTAGAAGCCGTGATCAGCAATAATTCCGGCACAATAAAAGCGGATGTAAAAGGACTTAATGGAGAGGCCAAACTGGATGGAAAGATCAAGGAGGGAGCTCTATATCTTCAGCAACCATTGACAGCATCTCTGAAAATCACACCTCAGCTTGAAAGAGCCGTTTTCAGAGAGCTTCTACCCTTCCTAAGCTATGTCGCATCAGCTGATGAACCAATTGCCCTTACGATTGCAAATGAAGGGTTCAGGCTCCCCCTCCATGCAAACTCTCTGGATCAAATTTCGATCGCATCTGCATCGATTGATCTTCACAAACTGCAGTTCAGTCGTGATGGGCACCTAGGCAAAGTGGTTTCGCTACTGGGCGTTAACAGTCAACTTTTCGAAGTGTGGTTCACCCCAGTCTACTTCTCGCTTGTGAATGGACAAGTCAATGTCCAAAGGGTAGATATGTTGGTTGCCCAATTTTATCCGATCGCGAGCTGGGGAGCAGTTGACCTCAATCGGCAAACCTTGCGCTTTACTATCGGATTGACGCCTGCAGCCTTGCAAAATGCCTTTAAAGTTAAAACATCCAGCAGTTACATGCTGCAAATTCCTGTACGAGGCCCGCTCCAAAAGCCTGAAATCGATACCGCAAAGGTGACAACTCGCATTTCCGCTCTTATCGCTCAGAGCCAGGGTGGACCACAAGGACTCATTATTGGTACTGTTCTAGATGCTGCTAGCGGGACATTTACCGAAGATAAGCCACCTGCTCCTACTACCAATCCTCTGCCCTGGAACACAGATATTACCAAGGAGAGTGGCAATTCAGATGCAGTCACACCGGAAAAGATCATTGAAGAGCCGGTAAAAATTCTGGATAAGCCAGCACAAGAACTTCAAAAAGGAGCGAAGAAACTGTTGAAGGGATTATTTGGGTAGGAATAGACTTCTTTCCCCCCTGCCTCTGCCCGTGCCTTTGCCCGTGCCTTTGCCCGCCCTTTCCTGGTTAATTTTTTCGTTGAGCCATTTTGTCCAGAATCGCTACTATTCGCCATCTTGACTGTTTTCTGCGAGTTATAGCGAGGATGTAGGAGGCAAGTCAGGTTTTAATCGGGAATGGCGGGCAGAGGCACGGGCACAGGCACGGGCAGAGGAACAGGCAGAGGCAGGGGATTGCAGTGAAAAAATTAATCGGGAATGGGCGGGCAAAGGCATGGGCACGGGATTAAAGATATGGAACGGGTGTAAAACCCGTTCCATAATTAGTGCTTAGTAGCGCTCTCTGTTGAAATTGCGCTCGCCGCGATCGCCACCGGAACGTTCGCGTCTTGGGCCGCCGCGTGAACCGCCGCCGAAAGAACGCTCGCCCTGAGGACGCTCTTGCGCCAGGCTGACGCGGAGAGGACGACCTTGATAATCTTTATCATTCAGTTGGCTGATAGCAGCTTGTGCTGCTTCTTCATTTGCCATTGTGATGAAGCCGAAACCTTTAGATTTACCTGTGTATTGATCGAGAACGATCTTAACTTCAAGTACCTCGCCAGCTGCTTCAAACAGCTGTCTCAACTCATCTTCTGTCGCTTTCCAGGCTAGATTGCCAACGAACAGTTTTTTCATATAAACTCCTTAAGTTTGGATACGTTGCGATGTAGGGCGCAACTTCCTGGCAAGATCGAAGAGTCTATGACCGCAGAAACACACACAAACTTGATGATTGAATCTGTACCGGGGACAATGACTGGATAAAGACAGGGGTGCAATAAAATACCTTAACAACGCTACGAACTTAACTATAATACATTGAATAAAAAAATGCAAGACTTTGCTAAAATAGCTCTTCCATGAAGATGAGCGACCCAACCCAAACTACCCGATCTGCTTACATTGCGACCCGAGTCCTAGACACTCCATTTTGGGCTCTTTACAATATGATTCCGGTTATTCTGTATAAGGATTTGCAGGCGCTACCGTGGCAACTTGCCCTTGTAATTGCACTAAAGCCTCTTGTGTCAGTCTTATCAACCTACTGGAGCTCCTGGATAGATAGCCGTAGAGACCGTCTCAAAGCAAATATCATTTGGGCCAGGACGATCGGCTACCTCCCCTTCTTTTTTATCCCCTTTTTCCATTCCACCTGGTTTTTGATATTCGCATTTGGGCTTTATATGATGCTCGCGGTCGGCATTGTCCCCGCCTGGATGGAGCTGTTGCGCATTAATATCCCTCATGAGCGGAGAGCAAAACTCTTCTCCTATACCCAGGCTTTCGGATACATCGGAGGAGGCCTCTTTCCCTTCCTATTAGGCTATTTGCTCGATTCCTACTCCGAAGCATGGCGCTGGCTCTTTCCGATTGCAGGAACTATTGGTCTTTCAGCCTTTTTTTTCCAAAGAAAGATGACAGCCCCGGAAAACGCAGAGACTATCCTCGACACTAAAGTCACGTTTGGTAAGCCGTGGCGTTCGGCGTTTAAACTTCTTCAGGAACGACCCGACTTCTTGCTCTTTCAGTTAGGTTTTATGATTGTCGCTTCAGCTCTTATGATTGTGCAACCGATCCTGCCAATCTTTTTTGTCGATAAGCTACAGCTCTCTTATATGGAAATTTCGATAGCGCTTACTTTTTGTAAAGGCTTAGGCTTTGTATCTGCCTCCCCTTTTTTCGCGAGAGCCATGAACAACATAGGCATTTACCGACTGACCGGCTTCATTGCTTTGACAGGAGCTCTATTTCCCCTTTTTCTTCTTCTTTCCCCCTTTCAGATCGCATGGCTCTACATCGCCTACTTTATCTACGGCGTTATGCAGTCCGGTAGCGAAATGGTTTGGAATCTTTCCGGCCCCTACTTTGCCCACAACGCTGACAGCTCACGGTATACCAGCGTAAACGTCATTGCTGTAGGTGTTCGCGGGGCCTGCATACCGATGATCGGCAGCTTTCTTGGCAAAATGCAAGGATCTAGCTTCGTCATGGCAACTGCAATGACTTTATTCTTAATCGGCGGCTATGCACTCTTTCTGATGCAACAAGAAAAAATTAGACGCCGTGAGAGTTGATTGTTTAGTGGCAAATCAGTAACCTTTCCATCAAAAGGTAGAAAAATGAGATTGACGACTCGACTACAGAATGCTACTGAAGTAATCAAAAATGAGGGGCTTGTTGGATTTTTTCGGAAAATTGCATGCAAATTCCCGAAAGTGTTTCCAAACAAAACTCTAACTGTCCAGCAAATTTTGGAAAGACGGTTTTCAAACAGTCAGCCTCCAAAAACGCTCCGGGTTGAACTTGATAAGCCCAGGCTCAACCTCGTCATCGATTCTTTGGCAAAAGACTCATTTTACGGTGGAACCGCGACGGCTTTGATTTTAGCGACACTCACCGCCAATCAGTTAAAAATGCCCTTGAGGATTATCTCAAGAACACAACTTTCTCATTCCTCACCCTACAATGAACTTTTAGAACTTTTCAAAATAAATAAGCCTTCAGGTCTGCAATTTTTCTCCGACTGGTCGATGGTCACCGGCCCCGGATCGAGGCGAATGGAACTCTCCTCTAAGGATATATTTCTCGCATCTTCCTGGTGGTCTTCGCAAGCGATTCAGCAGATTAATCTCATGCCTTATTACTTTTACATTCTTCAAGAAGATGAAACGCTTTTTTACCCTTCAGGAGACGACCAGCTAAAATTGATCAATTCATTTAAAAATGATCAAGCATACTATCTAGTGAATACAAAATTCTTATATGACCACTTATCACAATCATCTTTAATCAAATTGAATCAATCAAATTCCATTTGGTTTGAACCTGCTATAACGAGCTCCGAAAGACATACATGGGATAAGGCTACAGGCGAACGTTATAAATTGTTCTTCTATGCAAGGCCCGGTCACCCAAGAAATTTATACTATCATGCGCTTGCCTGGCTTGATGAGGCCTTTACGCAAGGAATCTTGGATGCTAATGAATGGGAAATATTTGTTGGGGGTTGCGACTCTTTAAAACCATTTAACTTCACTACATCTGTGAAAACACAATTTATTGGAAAATTGAGCTGGCAGGAGTACCGAAAACTCATTGGCACGATCGACCTCTGCTTTTCTCTGGTGTGTACTCCCCATCCAAGTTATCCACCGCTTGATTTTGCAGCATCCGGGGCTGTTGTTCTGACAAATAAATTTGGCAATAAACAACCTTTATCCTATTCACCAAACATCATCATGTGCGATTTAGATAATCGTTCCATGCTATCTGGCTTCAGAGAAGCTGCAGAACTCGTTAAAGCGCCTGAAATGAGACAAAAGCACCTATCAGAAAATCAGCTTGAGACTAATTGGGAATCAGCGCTAAAACTTCCCTTAGAATACATGCAAAAGATTGTAAATAGCCATGCAACCCACTAAGATACCTCCTCGATCACATAAAGCTCCATGGAATGTCCCTTTAAGCGAAAGAATTTCTGCACTTTCTAGTTTGCATCGTGGAAGAAAAAGGGTTGTGTATCTTTATGAATATCCAGATTCCTCCACATTCCGCTATAGAATTTACAACATGTGCCAAGCTTTGGAGTTGAGTGATTGTTGGCATGGTGTCTATTTTTTCGAATGCGAACTATCCCGCCTCAAACCGTTCTTAAATGAGATAGACGCGATTGTCATAGTCAGAATGCGCTGGTCCTTTGAATTAGAGGAATTTATCAACCTTGCTACACAAAAAAACGTTCCCCTCATTTTTGATTGCGACGATCTTGTCTTTGACCCTAGCTCCACACTTTTGGTTTTACACACCCTTAATCAAGACCAAAATTGCGAACAAATGGATCGCATGTTTGCCTACATAGGAAGAATCAACGAAACAGCAAAACAATGTCGATCCTCTATCGGCACCAATGCCTTTCTTTGCAGCCAATTGGAAAGGGTTTTGTGCCATAAATCATTTCCAATAGCTAATTTTATGAATCGAGAGCAGCTCGCAATTTCCACTCAATACAGGGATGCTTGTAAAAATAATAATAAATTTTCGCTTGGTTATTTCAGCGGCTCTCCAACCCATTTTTTCGACCTCGATTCTATTTCTGATGAAATTTACGAATTTCTAACCGTTTATCAAGATGCGGAGCTTCATCTGGTAGGCCATATCAATGCTCCTGAAATTCTCAAGCCGCTAGAACGCAAGGGTCGGATAAAAAGACTTCCCTTCGTCAGTTTTCTAGAGCTTCAAAAATTGATCTCCTCTGTCGATGTCAACTTGGTGCCTCTTCAGCTCAACCACTTTACCCATTGCAAATCGGAGCTTAAATTTTTTGAAGCAGCAGCAGTTGCCGTTCCCACATGCGCTTCGCCCACATTTGTTTACAAAAATGCTATCCAAGAGGGTGTTACAGGTCTTATTTGCGATCAAGGTAGCTGGTTCAAAGCGCTGCAAAGCCTAAAAGAGGAAAAATTCAATCGACAAATTGGCCACTCTGCAATGGAATATTGCCTTCTAAATTACTCCCCTCAAGCCTTTTGCAAAAAAATTGAAGCTACCTTGGACTCTTGCATTTCTTAACCGCTTCTAAAAATGGTAGAGGCAGCTGAAGAGATAGCCGCGGAATCCCTGCTGACCAAATTGATAGCCAAGGTTTATGCTAAGATCATCATAATCCAGGCAAGGATTAATCCCTGAAGTGATCAGGGAAACCGTAACTTCATCGAAATGCCTAATGAAAAGATGGTGTGCTGTAAATTGCGTATCTACAAAGGATAGTCCAAAATCTAAAGGTATTCCAAAGCAGTTATATCCCTCGCAGGTGTTAAAGGAGAGGCCGTTTTTAAACACCCAGCTTTGAATTCTATAGTTGAAGTTAACCCCGGAAAGCCAAAGATTGGTGGAGGTAAGGTAGGATGCATAGTTTGTCATCGCAATCACACCCTGGGGAATGATAAAATTGTACACGCTTGTCAAGCCGGAGCTAACGAATGAGCCACTTGTAGCTAAATCAAGAGAGGCTCCAGATCCCCACCGAACAATCGGAGTCAACGACCAGTTAGATGTAACAGGAAGCCGATAACCCAATCCAATCGAACCTATGAGGGAGTAGGCTCCTCCGTTATCGTGAAAGATAAGCGGTGCATCTATGATGAAGGCTTGCTGAAAATCGGGTGAGAAAGAATATTGAAGAGGCAAAGCCACACTTGTCGTATCAAATTCTTTAGCAAAGTACCTAGCAGCTTGCACTCCCACCTGAAATTGATGGCGGACAGGTTGAGCAGGATAGCAGCAGTCGCAACCGCTTTTGGGAGTCAGTCTTCCCATCGCATAATCTGATCTGCCTAGCTCAGCAATCAAACTCGTTGGATTGCCTGCAACAGGATCGATGGGCGAATACCTCGCATACGCCTTTAAGAGCTTGTGTTTTGTACCACCATCTCGTAAATACTCCTTAAACAAGGCAATACTATCGTCACGGGTTCCACCTGTAAATGAAGTTTGAATGCCCGCAACAGGAATTGCCACATCCAAGACAGTTGAATTCGCTTGAAATGCAGAAATGATTCCAATACCTCGCAAATTGATTCCTATTGAGGTTGCAGATGTTGGAGTGTATAGCGGAATCAGCTTTTGAATACCTTGTGTCTTTAAATCTCTGGAAAGATCTACAAGGTTTGTCGCACTGACTGTTGCAATGCTTGTTCCTACAGAGACCTCCGCCTGAAAAGGTTTTTTTGCCTCAAGCGATTGGGTAACCACTAAAGTGAGTAAAGCGATCGGTAGAATAAAATTTTTCAATTTAAAACCTCATCTTTAACACATCGAAATCCTGAATGATTTAAGCTAGTATCAGGGCAAGTCTTCATCCTGGCTGTAATTTGATACCCCTTGCAATAGTCCGGGTGGCAAAGAAAAGACCCCCCTCGTTGGACACGCTTTACAGAATAGGGTTCCTGCCAATCATAACTGTTTTTAGGGCCTTTAGGATTAATACTTGCTCCCTTACTTGCTTCTTCTGCATAAGCTTTACAGTGGTAGTAATCGGAACACCACTGCCAAACATTACCCGACATATCATAAAGACCATAGCCATTAGGTGGATAACTTCCAACTGATGTGGTGCCAAATTCTCCATTCGGTTTTGTGCTCTTATATGGAAAGGCGCCCTGCCAGATATTTGCTTGAGGGTTTGTCTCAGAAAACTCTTCATTTCCCCAAACATAACGAATATTTTGCTTGCCTCCTCGAGCAGCATACTCCCATTCCGCTTCCGTAGGCAATCTTTTACCTGCCCAAGTCGCATAAGCTACCGCATCAAACCATGACACCTGGACAACGGGATGATCTTCTTTTCCAACGATTGTACTATCTGGACCTGTTGGATGGCGCCAATTGGCTCCTGGCACCCAGTCCCACCATTGATAATGGTTTTTTAAAGAAACAGGTCCATCAGCCTTTTTAAATACAAGCCCTGCTGCAACAAGGAGCTCTGGAGGCGGTGGAGGCGTGCCGGGAGGCACTTGAGCCATGATCTCCTCAAGCGTAGGAGCCTTTTCAGCAGTCGTCACATACCCTGTCGCCTCAACAAATTCCTGGAACTGTCTATTGGTAACATCTGTTTTATCCATCCAAAATCCACTTAGACGCACTAGATGAGCAGGACTTTCATCGGGACGAAGTCTTTCAGAGCCATTGGTGCCCATCATGAATTCGCCTTTTGGGATCCAAACCATTCCAGGGGGAGCTGCAAAAAGATGAAAAGTTAGGAAAAACGATATAAAGCAAGACTTAAGGCTTAGGTTCTGCAAGATCGAATGAGCTGACAAAATAATTAAACTCCTCAGGGTTGTAGCTGCTATTACGGAAAATCGCAGAGATCATATATAGAGTATCTCCAATAGTGAAGGTTCTGCCTTCGATAGTCATCTCTCCATTTTCTATTGAAAAATCGAGTGTCTTATTCCCCTTAAGCTCTCCTACTTTCATCGTTTTCAATTGGTTAGTTGGATTGGCCGCTAAAAGATCATTCACGACGCTCTTCTGCAAAATTTCCGGCGCCTCTTTGCTCTCAGGAAATTTAATAAGACTAATCATAAAGAGGGTGCCATCGCTTTTTTCTGACACATACATATCATACTTGCGCACCTGTTTGGTTTTTGGATCCCTAGTCGTTTGCGTAGCATTTTGAGGGAAAGCAGGAACCATTACGGAGAAACCACCTGATGGCGACGTGTAATCGCGCCAAGAGGAGAATTGAGAAGTGGCCCCCTCTTTCGAGGCTGCAAGAGGCAGCAATTTATAGGAATCCTTAAGAAATGTGATCCCCAAAAAGATCAGAATAATGCTGATCGTTGCAAAGAGCACCAAAATCAAACGCGTCATGCTTGCCTCGGCAGTTAGCTATCCAGAATTGAACAATACTATTTTTTTGATCCAGATTCAAGGGATAGAGTAAAAGTTGTGGATTCCGAGAGAGAATTAGGGCCAAAAAATTGGATGGGGCCCGGATCGCGATATAGGTCTTTTTCTTGCATAGACTTTTCAAGCTTTTTAAATTCTTTATAGGGTGCCCCCTGAAGATCGACGAGCCCCTTTTGGATAACAGCCTTCATAACGCCTTTCCTCTCTTCAAGCCCCATCATTGTTAAAAGCGGCACAGCGAAAACTTGCCAGTCATCTATCGGATTGGTAAGCCCTTTAATCGTTGCCATAAAGCCTGTCATCTTATGCTTAATTAAAAGAGCAGCAGCAACGCCAAGGCTGTAGCAGTAATTAGCATCAAACAAAGTGGGCAAGCAGGAGCGCCCCTCGTAGCCGAAAAAGAGAGGTTGAGTGCTAAATGCAAATGGCTCATCGCCAAGCCGATCTTTGATCTCGCGGCTAACCAAAGCGATCAACAAACGCTCTGTCTCTATTTTCGAAACTTGAATATTTCCATGAGGGTCCTTATCTAGTAGGAGCTGCTCCCTTAGATCTTTAGGAAGCAATTCCCAAACAGCTTTCCCTTCGGCAGAAACAGGCTCTCCTTCTTTACCAATCTCATTCAAAACCCGCTTTAAGTCGGGAATGAATTCAATTAATCCCTCCGGGATCAAAATCACACCATAGTATAGACCGCAATTTGCTCTTGCTATGATCAAGTCAGCGATGCGAGAGACGACTTGCTTAAGAGATTCTCCATTTGCCTGCACCTCCTCACTAATGAGAGTCATATTAGGGTGGGCCTGTAAGGCGCACTCTAATACAAGATGGGAGGCACTCCTCCCCATCACCTTAATGAAAAAATAGTATTTCCCCTGAGAGGCTGCATCGCGGCAGATGTTTCCAACAAGTTCAGAATAAGTTTTAGAGGCGCTATCAAAACCGAAAGAGACCTCGATGTCGCGATTTTTCAAATCGCCATCGATGGTCTTAGGCACCCCAACGACAACACATTTAGATTCACGAGACAGGAAATAATCGGCCAGATAAGCGGCATTAGTATTAGAATCATCTCCACCAATGATCACGATCCCATCAAGATCCAAATCTTGAGCAGCCTTAAGGCAGCTTGCGAATTGCTCTTCGCTTTCTATTTTTGTGCGCCCTGTTCCAAGAAGATCAAACCCTCCCATATTCCTGTAGGGAAGTAAGGCTTCAAGATCGAGCTCCACTTTCTTTCCGGAAATCAGACCCGCCGGACCCTTTAGAAAGCCGTATAGCTTGCTCTCTGAGTGCATTTGAAACAGAGCCTCTGCAATACCCAGGATAACATTATGCCCCCCTGCTGCCGGCCCCCCTGAAAATAGAACACCTACTTTCAAAGGCCGCCTCGCTTCAGTTGTACCCCTCATCACTTTATAGACGCTGGTATCTTTTAAATGGGGAAAGAGCAAAGAAATCCCGGGCTCAACTTGCCTCTCTTCAGAGCGGACAAATTCAAGATCGTTTACGTCCTTCAAGAGCTCAGGTAAAGCGGGCATTGTTGCATTCCTAAAGGCCGCAACCCCACCTTTCATAAGGTATCCTTAAACCAGACAGTCGTGATCTCCATCGCCTCCTGACGTTCTACAGGATGGGTGAAGTCATGATCCGCATTGGGAAGTTTGATAAGGCGCGTTACCGCTTTGGCGTCTTTGCGCAACTGATGGTAGCTTTCAGAATGAGATTGATTGATGATTTCATCCTTCTCCCCATGGATCAATAGTAGAGGGGTGGCATTCAATTTTGTAAGCTCCTGATCGACTCGCATGCTAAACATTTCAGAATAAAACCCGAGGCTTGCCACCTGTCCATTGATGCGGCGCATCTCTTCCGATTCTTGGGGACTTGCTTGTCCTGATGCGATCTGGTCCCACATATGACGCCAATCATCTCCATTAAACATAGGGGCCCAAAGAGCAAGGCTTTTAGCCGCTCCTACTTTTGCAGAGACAATTACAGCGACGGCCCCTCCCATCGAACGACCAAAAAGGCCAATTCGGCTATTATCGATACGAGGCTCCTTGAGAAGATATTGAAAGGCCACCTCTGCATCCTGAACTTCCCCATGCAGGGTCATATCTTCAAAAAGACCTTCACTGTCGCCACAGCCTCTAAAATCAAAACGAAAAGATGCAATCCCTGCCTTAAGCAAAGACTCTGCTAAATCGACATAAATGCGGTATCTTCCCGTTTTATGACCGCCTAAGCCATGGCACATCAGCACGCAAGGTGGCTTTTGAATGCCTTTAGGAAGGTGCAGCACGCCAAAAATTTTCTGCCCTTCACTTTCCAGAATTACCGGTTCTCTAACCTCTATTGTCGACACAACTACCTCTTGCTTCTGTTCTAACACTCGGGAACGTTAACAGCAAGCCCTCCTTGCGAAGTCTCTTTGTAAATTGCCTTCATATCATTGCCGGTTGCCCGCATTGTAGCAATTACCTGATCCAAAGAGACGCGGTGGATTCCATCACCACGCAGGGCGAGCATAGAGGCATTGATTGCCTTCACTGCGCCCATCGTGTTGCGTTCAATACAAGGAATCTGCACAAGCCCCATGATCGGATCGCAAGTTAGTCCCAGATTGTGCTCCATACCAATTTCTGCAGCATTTTCAATTTGTTCATTAGTTCCATTAAGAGCAGATGTCAAGCCAGCTGCTGCCATGGAGCACGCTACTCCAACCTCGCCCATGCAACCCATTTCTGCAGCAGAAATGGAAGCGCCTTCTTTATAAAGAATGCCAATGGCTGCAGCTGTAAGGAAAAATCGTATAATCCCCTCCTCATTTGCTCCCTCGATAAGCTCATGATAGTAGGTCAAAACTGCTGGAATGACGCCTGCGGCACCATTCGTAGGGGCTGTAACAACGCGGCCGCCGGCAGCATTCTCCTCATTGACAGCAAGCGCCCATAAACTCACCCACTCCATCACCTCGGCCGGATTTTTTCTTTGCTTCACTTCGGGAGAATGGAGGTGCTCATATAGAGAACGTGCACGCCTTCTGACGCCCAGGCCTCCGGGAAGAATTCCCTCTTGAGAAACCCCTCTTGCAATGCAGCCGCACATGACCTTCCAGATGTTTAAGATACCTTTTCTCACCTCATCTTCTGTGCGCATGCTTTTCTCATTTTCCATCATCAGCTCATCGATGCGAAACCCGTTCGCTTTGCAATGACTCAAAAGTTCTTGCGCAGTTTTAAAGGGATAGGGAGCTTTCTGCTCGTGGGGCAATACGCTTTCTCCCTGATGGACATGCTCATGCTCAACGATAAATCCCCCTCCAACAGAATAATAAACCTTGGAAAAGAGCTCTTTGCCATTTTCGCCGAAAAATGTGAATCGCATTCCGTTTGGATGGTAAGGCAGCTGTTTATCGCGATGAAACAGAAGATCTTGCTCCTCCTTAAACTGAATAGTGGGACCTCCCAGAAGAGATAACTTTCTCTCTCTACGTACTTTAGCGATCATTTCTTTGACTGCATCCGGGTCTACTTCCTCAGGACTATGTCCCATTAAACCCAAAATGACAGCTAGGTCCGTAGCATGCCCCTTACCGGTCAATGCCAAAGAGCCGTAGAGATCAATTAAAACTCTCTGAGTTGCCCCAACAAAATGAGACTCAGTGGCTTGCAGAAGAAATTTCCGCGCTGCGCGCATCGGGCCTACTGTGTGAGAACTGGAAGGACCGATTCCTATCGAAAATAAATTAAAAGTACTAATAGACATAGCCACCTTAAAAAAATTTGCTCCTCAAATCATACTGGAACTGTTAAAATATTTGCCATGAGATCTGCTAAAAAGACTCAGATTTTTACTTGTGGTTCTAATCCCCCGGAATCTGATAAATTAACTATCATGACGGAACGCATTCAAGCGACTAAATCCGCGTTTTTATGGACGCGCCTATTGAATATCCCTTTTTGGGTCCTGCTTAATCTGCTGCCCATGATCCTCTATAAGGATCTTCACATTAACTCCTGGATGATCTTGATGCTCGTCGTGCTCAAACCCGCATCTGCACTTTTAGCTTCCTATTGGGGTGCATATATCCACGAAAGAGAAGACCGCCTTCTCTCCAATCTGCTTTTAGCAAATACGCTACGCTACCTGCCCTTTCTCCTTCTTCCATGGATCGAGAGTCCTTGGCCGATTATCTTTGCTTTTGCCTTCTATATGATGCTTTCCCGAGGGGCGATACCTGCCTGGATGGAAATTTTTAAACAGAATTTGGAAGGAGAAACAAGATCAAGAGTGTTTGTCTTTGGTTCCGCAGTCGATTACTTAGCTTCCGCTCTGCTTCCGCTTGCCCTGGGCTGGATTTTGGATGAAGAGACCTTCGCCTGGCGCTGGCTATTCCCGGCAACTGCCCTATTAGGGCTTATTTCGACACTTTTTCTTTTTAGATTGCCTTCCCCTTTAGTCCGTGCAGCAATTCAAGAAACTTCACCTTTCTCTATGAAAGAGCAGATTTTAAAGCCATGGAAAGAGACCGTAAAACTTCTGAGGGAACATCCCGACTTTGCCCGCTTCCAGATCGGCTTCATGCTTGGCGGGGCAAGCCTCATGGTTGCACAACCGGTCATCCCCATCTTCTTCGTGGACGTCCTCAATCTCTCCTACACAAAAATGCTTCTTGCCCTTGCCGTGTGTAAATCACTCGGCTACGCATTAGCTTCGCCTTTCTGGGTTCGTTACTTCGAACGCACAACTATCTATCGTTTCAGCGGTCTTGTGATTCTTCTGGGAGCACTCTTTCCTCTTTGCCTCATTTTATCGAGCATTTATCCGCTGCTCGTCTATGCAGCCTACCTCCTCTACGGTGCGATGCAGACTGGAAGTGAGCTATCCTGGCATATGTCAGGCCCTGTCTTTGCAAATGAAAAGGAAAGTTCGCGTTATAGCACCGTGAATGTGCTGTCAGTTGGTGTGAGGGGCTGTATCGCCCCGCCATTAGGCAGTCTACTTTTTGCACTCACAGGACCTACCTCAGTCCTTGCTGCAGGAGCTTGCCTAAGCCTCATCTCTGCCTGGGCGTTTATAAACCAAAACGCCTTCAAAATTTGGCCTCTTGCAAAGGGAGCATCCAAATCTTGAAGACGTTTTTTATCAAATAGTTTTTCGCACTATTCAGAGGCTTCTACCTTGCCATGCAATTTAGCTCTCTCGTTATCAAGCGCAACTAAACTTTCAAATCGATCTGTCCAGATGAGTCCAGCTCCTAGCATTTTATTTGTCCCTTGAATGCGGAAGGACCATGGGATCGCATGTTCACCCTCCGAGGCGTTCCCGATTGGTTCTGCAATAGCATCACCACTAAAAAATGCAGGTTTTGCATCCTTTGGATAGATTGCTATCAGGCCGGACTTCAGACCTGCCGCACTATTTCTTCTCACAAAGTGGTCGTACGCCTCATCTGTAATTGGGGAAGATTCTGCTCCAAGAAAGACTAAATAGCGCGCATCTTGAGGTAGCTTCGCAATTTCTGCTTGAAGAGCTGCATTGAAATTCTCATAATCTTGATCGTCCCAACCCGGTATTTCTATCTTTCCAAAAATCTCAAATCGCTCTAAAGACGGCGCAGCACCTGCTCCTGAACTGCCTATCGGCTCAACTTTTCGTAACTCCGGCAATTCGCTACCCACTAAAGCTATGGTAATTTGCAATAATGCTTTGTCATTGTGATTCCAGACAGGTGAGGTCAAGACATCGTTTACCATGTAGGGATTGATTGAAGTAGAAAGTGGTTCATCAATCAAGAACTTAAACTTCGCACGTTCTAGGATTTCTTTATCTAACCCAGACCCTTTAATGCATTCTAATAAGAGTTCTTTAGCTTGAGTGAGCTCAGGAGATTCTCGCATGGCGGCAAGCAGTACCCAAATGTTTATGGGCCAATTAGTGTCGGCAAAATCAATGTTTATCAAAGGAATTTTTAGGTCGCGAGCCAGTGCGCCCTTTAAATTTTCTAATTTAGTAGCGTCAATATCACATGCCGGAAGCGGAAGAGATATAAGCTCCTCCTCTAAGCCTCGAAGTTTCCTTTCTCTATTGAAGAATAGATTACCGAATGCCTGTCTAATTTTCGTTGAGCGCTTCACTCCTGATGGAGTTTGTAAATTGCGCAATTTTGTGACTGCCTCTTCGTAAGTAGCAAATGATTTTGCTTTATCCTGCTCAGCAAATTGGAGCAGCGCCTTTGCTATTTGTTTGCGACTAAACTTCAAGGTCTTTTCCCCTTGCAAAATTTGCACTTTGAGACCGCCCCACTTATTCTCAACTATTTGGGCATTACTCAATGCATTTGATAAATCCTCAACAGAATTGAAATTGCTGCGCACTTTTGGCATAATAAAAACCTTTTTATATTACTTTCCTGTTTATTATAAACAATATTGAGAATTTACCTCAAGAGCCAACAGCAAATTTTCGTTTCATCTTAACTGAAAAAATATGTATATATCTCATAGGAATTTTGCAGAGGATCCGATGGAAGAAATCTCCCAAGAAAATGTTAAAGTTACATTCCCTGCCATGCAGAAGGAAGATTTTTTGAATAAGCTGAAGAAAAGAGTGGAAGCACACTTTAAAGAGCGCGGTATTGCAAAAAGCGGCGACTTCAGATTATGGATAAAGACGGCTCTGATCTTTGCGCTATTTCTCTTTTCCTACGGGATGATCTTATCCAATGCATTTAGTGGATGGGCGCTCCTTGGCTGGTACACTCTTTTAGGGTTTGCGATGGGGCTGACCGGCTTCAATTTTTGTCACGACGTGGTCCATGGCGCCTACTTCGCTTCGCCAAAGTGGAACAGAATTTTTAGTTACGTCTTTGATCTTAACGGAGAAAGCTCCTACGTTTGGCGCGTTTCTCATAATTACCGCCACCACACTTATACAAATATTCCCGGACAAGACGACGACATCAACAAGGCTATTCTTCTTAGACTTTCCCCGACGGATAAAATATATCCTTTCCATCGCTTTCAGCACATTTATGCAATCCCGCTTTATGCCTTCACAACCCTCAATTGGGTGCTCTACTCCGATTACAAGTGGTTCTTTGAAGAATGGAAAAAAAATGGAATTCCACGTAAAGAAATCGTGCTCTTTTTTCTCTTTAAAGCGCTCAATCTCACTGCGTTTCTTCTTTTTCCACTGTATTGGCTAAGCGCCCCTGCCTGGCAGGTTATACTTGGATTTATTTTCATGCATTTTTCAGGCGGCAGCACGATCTCTCTCGTCTTTCAATTAGCTCACCTTGTGGAGGGCTTGGAATTTCCCAGAGAGAATGAAGAGGGTAAAATCACACGTCCCTGGGCAGAACATGAGTTGCGCACGACATCTGACTTTGCAACAGATAGCCGTTTTTGGGCCTTTTGGCTGGGAGGACTGAACTATCAAGTGGAGCACCATCTCTTTCCCTACGTCAGCCATATTCACTATCCTGACCTATGTCCCATTCTAAAACGCACTGCTGAAGAATTTAATATCCCCTATCACTCTAAACCGACTCTCTCAGCTGCCATTTACTCGCACCTCATCACATTAAGAGAGCTCGGAACCGGCAGAATTAATTAGGAACTTAAATCGCTGCATACATTCAATTGCTTTGACGATCCATTGCTTCCGCATAGGTTCATCTGTCAAGTTGTGCTCTTTCACAACCAAGCTGTCGTAAACTTTTTGAAGGCCCATTTCTCTCATCTCTTCCAAGGTCCAGCCCCATCCTCCCCTGCAGGCAAAGAAGTAGACCTGAGCAAGAAGATCGTCAATGACGCCGCAATTTTTTAAATATTCTGCTAGTGATTTTCTGATCTCCTGATGAGAACTGCCTAAGTTATCCCCCACTTCCAAAAATGCGTGAATATTATCGAGGGTCGGCACTTCATTAGTCACACCATTTATTACTTCAATCAACCTATCTTTAGCCTTTTGAGAAACCTCATTCTCCTGGGGGGCACTATAGAGCAGTTGCTGGCTGAACAATTTCATCTCCATTCGGGACATCTTTTTATTCCAGCTATAAAAAAGGTTGCCAAACAAGCGGTGAATTTTTGTAAGCAAAGAGTGCTTCATCTCTTTTTCAGAAGACAAATGGCGCATTTTCACACAAATAAGGCTATAAGAGTAAAAATCTCCCCCTGTTTTTGCAAACATACAGCCTTGCGCTTCATCAAAGAAAGATTGTGCGCATTTGATCAGCTCTTTGCGGCTGCAGCTGATCTCCAGTCCTTTAATAGAACCGGTAAGAAGAAGGCCCCCTCCCGGCTTCTGCTGAAGCTTCGCTTCTTCCGCAAAAGCTGCAAGATCGGACAAATTGTTCAAGAGTAGATTAACTTTCATGACACCTATTCAAAAATTTTATTTAAAAATCATCTCAAATTTACTTCGACTAACTTTCAAATAAAATTGAATATTTGTCAAATCAAACTATTAAGTTCATTTATCAAGTCGATTTTCCCTTGAATTTCTTGAAGCCTCCGTTGGGCTGCAAGATCATCTGGATTCGAATAGAGCCTGTCTTCACACTCAGATTTAAGTCGCGTCAAGCTTGGAAAACAATCCGTAGTGTTATAGATATTTATAATAGCTCTGACTGAGTGCTTCCAATTTTCCATTACAGTTAAAGCATCTACCCCACCTTTCGCAACAAACCCAGGAACCCCACTTCCTGCTATATTTAAATCTGGCACGGTAGGTCGCTCATCGCGAAGTCTTTTCAGAACTTCAAACACCCTCGCCTCAGAAGATAGATCCAGGCCATCCGCTTCATCTGGATAGAAATAACGCAGAGCCTCTCTTAAGTTATCTTGTTGCTCTTTGTTCCAAGCAGAACGAGTCTCTGTCGTATTCTCTGGTTCTATTTCTTTAGGAATTCCTACACCAGCAACTAATTGGTGCGTGTCTTTTTTTTGTTTATTCTTTAGCTCTAATACAGCTCCTTGCAAGCCACCAAGATATGTCTCCTGAATCTCATCATCCGTCAACTGATTCAGCAACTTTGAAGACATCTTGTCCTCTAGGATCCCACGAATGTTGCTGCTGAAAAAGAAATCGTTATACTCTTCCAACCGTTCTTCTGTAAAATTGCTTACATCCTTGATACCATTATTTTTAAACCAAATCTTTGCCAACTTAGTTGTTTCTTCATGCAATTTATGTGTGATTTTATTTTCTTGCTTTTGAACTTCTGCTTCTGCTTTCGCTATTGCCTTATTGGGATTAAACCCAAAAAGCCTTCTCAAAAAGGAGCGTTTTTCGTCTAGCAAAGGTTGGATTTTACCTTTTATCTGATTGAATTTTTCTTTGCGATCCTGGATTGTGGAAGCATCATCATTCTTAAGCAATGCAATAGCTGCTTTCACGAGTTGAGATCTCGTCCCGACAACATCTGCATTATCACCAATGCGAACAACGTAACGTCTTCCCTCTCTAATGCTGGTAACTTGATCAGGCAATAGATCATTTAATCCATCAAGATTATCAAACGTCTTATTTCCAAATTTTACTGGCTTCATAACTTCCTCCGACTCAAATTAATTGCAGCATTTTTTATGCCAATCATTATCTACCATAAATCATTTCCAAATGACTAAGAATTGCTAAAGATTGGATAAAGAATTGCAATTTGTCGGCAATATAATCCTTTTCTTGAACTTCAACGAGAACCTGGCTGAAATTTTCTGGTGTCAATTCTACCGAAATGCCGGCCTCTCTTAAACAATCGGCAGCCTGCTGTAACAGTTGATTTTCAAGACCTGAGCTTTTATAAAACTGCAAAAACTGCGCAAGCAGGTCTTGATTATTCGTACGCTTAACAGCCTCCATCACCTCAGCGAAGCTGTTAAGTGAAGTTTCAATGTTCTCTTCAGCTAGCCTTTTTATAAAGTGTGTACGAAGAGCTTCAGGCATAGGAGGAAGCTTCGGTGATCTAAGAAGTTTTAGCTGGAGCTGTTCATGCATTTTTTCGAGTCTGCTCTCACGGCTATTCCTAAATAAATTGCCAAAAAACCGCCGTATGATTGCATCCACGCGCTTAACTTTAGTTGTTGTTTCTGATTCTCTAATCACTTCTTTCAATTTAAGGAAATGGGCAATGGCCTTTGGATCCTCATCCTGCAACGCTTTCTTGACCAGCCTTTCCATGGTATCGAGAAATTGATTGCGCGAGACCGACACCTCTCTTCCATCATGGGTCTTTACAAGCACCTTAACGCTGCCATGCTTATTTAATTTAATTGATTGAATCTGTAGATTACGAATCGAATCAATAGAATTAAGCTTTCTGCTAAACATAACTGTAATTATATAGTAAATTTAATTTCAAAGAAATCTATTATTGAGATACTCAATTTAAAAAATGTTGAGTTGACCGTCACTTAAGCGGTAACGCGTGTGGCATAGAGATGCAAGCTCAGCATCGTGGGTCACAACAATGAGGCTCTTTCCTTGCTGGTGGGCAAAGTCAAGAAGCAATTGATGGATGCCCTCGGCTGTTGGCCTATCGAGATTGCCGGAGGGTTCATCCGCAAAAATCAAGTCGGGATCGTTCATCATCGCACGCGCAATGGCAACACGCTGCTTTTCACCGCCAGAAAGCTGCTTGCCAAAGTGATCCAAGCGATCCTGTAGTCCCACTTTATTCAAAAGATCGAGCGCTCTATCCATTGCATCACTAGATTTGCTGCAATCTTTCCTTGCAATGCGAGCCGGCATCAGGACATTTTGCAAGACGGTGTAATCTTCAAGAAGATGAAAGGACTGAAATACAAACCCAAGATGGCGTTGCCTAATAGTTGCTAAATTGGAAGAATTGACGATCTGAGAAGCGATTTCAATAGACCCTTCTGAAGGAAGGTCAAGCGTTCCCAAAATTTGCAACAAAGTACTTTTTCCTTCACCCGATCGCCCCATAATAGCTACTGTTTCACCAGCTGCAACTTCGAGATCAATCCCTTTTAGAATGTCGATGCCAACTGGATAGTTGTATCTTTTTGCAATCTTGTTGGCTTTAAGGATCATCCTTCAGACCTCAAAATTTCAGCGGGCTGAACGCGAGCCGCTTTAAGTGCAGGAACTACCCCCGCAATCAATGAAAGAACACCTGTGGCTATCAATACTGTCATTAACACTTCACCGCTCATCGCATTGGGCAGCGTTTCGCCATAGAAGAGTGGATTAAAAGCGTCATACCCCTGCAAGCTGGAAATAAGTGATAATAAGGCATCTAAATTTTTTAACGTTGCATAAGCCAAAATAGACCCCAATAAGGTCCCGATCAATCCCATTGTGAAGCCGCAAATGCCGAAGATCGCGGCAATACTAAATGAAGAAGCCCCCATGGAGCGCAAAATGCCGATCTCAACGCGTTTGTTATTCACCAGGATAATTAGCATAGAAATGACGTTAGAGCATGCCACAGTGAGGATGACAAGAGAAATTAGGCTAAAAATGTGCTTTTCACTCCTCAGTTGCTGTAACAGATCTTTTGCAAAATCAAACTCGCGGAAAGTCTCCACATGCCAATAGGGGGCAATCCCGGCGTTTTCAAATTTGGCCTCAAGATCCTTTTTTAAAGCATCTACTTGGTCAAGGTTTGCGATAGAAATGCCGATTCCATTCGTTTGTGCTGATAGATCCTGCTGCTGAGCAGAGCGGAGGGCACTAACGAGCTCCTGAGAGGCAAGAATGAACTTACCGCCAAGAGGCACAATTCCGGGATCGTAAAATCCAGCGACATAAACGGGCTGACGCTGCTCCTGAATTGAGCTTGCAGTAGGCGCATGATAAGCAAGGTAGCCGCGATCGCCCTGCAAAATCCCCGATTCTCGAAATCCTTTAGGAACAAAGATCGGCTCGCCGTATGCAATTTTCTTTCTTAAGGGTGTAACTCTTTCAGGATTGTCTAGTCTCTCTTCGTCTATGTTGACAAAGGCAATTTCCTTCGCATGGTCCAGATCGGCAACTGTTGGTTTCAGCAATACTAATTCTGCTGGATTTTTAGAACCGACATAAACAGCGTGGTTTAAAAATGCCTGGCTTAGCTCCTTGCCCTTCTGAATCCCACGAATCAAACGTAGCCTTAAATTTGCAGGAGCGATGAAAAACTCCTCAGCCTTTAAGCCCTGATAGAAGGAGAGCTCACTGATTCCAGCAAATGCCAATTTGACGATATCTTTTTGCCTCCCCTCTGCATCGAGATCTTTAGCAGGAAAATCTGAAGGAAGCTCCTGGTCGCTTTCGGGATTATAGGGGTCGCTTGCAGGCGTAGAAAGCTTCTCGCCAATTGAGCGCAAAGCATAGTCAGATGCGCCCGACACCTTATCGACCTGAAAATAGTAGGACTTGAAATAAGCTTCTGTAGGTGTTACCCGGATGGGAGAAGTCAAGGCGGTTAATTTTTCAATCCACCCTTTTTCCAAACCTCTACTCACAGAAAAAAAGACTAGAATCAGCCAAATCACCAGAGAAATAACAAGGATGGAGATTAGGCTGATGATCGAGACAGAAAGCTGCCTACGTTTAGGCAGCAGATATTTCCACGCGATCGAAAGTTCAAACAATGCTATTTTGTCTCTTTGTATTCTACATGACGGCGAACAGTAGGATCATACTTTTTCAATACGATGCGCTCAGTCGTGTTAGATTTGTTTTTAATAGAGGCGTAGCAATGGTCGCTTTCGCTGCTTTTTAAACGAATTTTTTCCCGTTTTTTGGATGCCATAGGTCTTGAACTCCGCTGTTTTTTGAGACAATGATAAAAAAATCAGGGATAAATTAAAAGGGAATTCTCGTTGACGCGTCGAGCAGAGTTATCTCTGAAGGCCCCCTTTCCAATAACACGTGATAGCCAAGACCTGCGATCATGGAAGCATTGTCAAGACTAAGTTCGCGCGAAGGGAAATAGCATTTAAAAGAAGACGCTTTAAAAAACAGCTCGCGTAATGCGACATTATTCGTCACGCCGCCGCCAAATAGAATCCCCTTACAGCCTGTTTGCTCTTGAGCCCTTAATGCTTTATCGAGCAGATCTTCAAGAGCCGCTCTCTGAAACGAAGCGCACAAATCCCTTTTAAACTGCTCATCGGCAACCGAAGTTTCCTTCAATGCATGCATCACAGCCGTTTTGAGGCCGCTGAAGGAAAAGTTCATAGGATTACTCTTACATCTGCCGCCTTTCAAAGAAAAGCGATGCGGGTTACCCTCTTTTGCAAGCCTCTCGACCTCAGGCCCTCCCGGATAGGGAAGCCCAAGCAATTTAGCCACTTTGTCAAAGGCCTCCCCCGCTGCATCATCAACAGTTTGACCAAGCACTTGATAGCTTCCCAGCTTTTCAATCAGTACAACTGCAGTATGCCCACCTGAAACCACCATCCCCAAAAGAGGAAATTCCACAGGTTCAGGGCTGCTCATAAGAGCAGCGTAAAGATGTGCTTCGACATGATTGACAGCAATGATCGGTCTATTCCATGCAAAAGAAAGTCCCTTGGCGCAATTGATGCCTACAAGCAAGGGACCAATGAGTCCTGGGCCATAAGCTACCGCTACAGCTTCAATATCTTCTGATTCAATCGAAGCTTCCCTCATTGCTTGCTCTACAACGGGAATGATCACCTCCATATGGCGTCTGCAGGCCAATTCAGGGACCACCCCTCCAAAAATATTGTGGAGATCGATTTGGGAGCTTACAACCTGAGAAAGAATAAGGCGGCCATCCTGTACGCAAGACGCCGCTGTTTCATCGCAAGTGCTTTCAATGCCTAAAATGATCATCAGAAGATGCTAACGCTTATTCTTCATCACTGTCAAGGCCTGACTCTTTGATTTGTTTAGCCACAGCTCTCCACTTTGCCGCAGACTCCAAATCGCGTTCGGTACCCTCCCCATTTTCAAGCATATCTGCAAGCAAAAGCATGGCATCGGGATCGCCTTCAGTTACTAATTCTAAGGTCAGATCGTAAATTTTTATTTGAGCGCTTTTTGCCTTTTCTCTCCATTCTTGTGCAACTTCAGGATCATCCCCTCTCGCATCTAGCATAGCGGCCACTCTAAGCATTGCCTTAACATCACCTTGTTCAGATAATTCGAGATAGGCATTATAAATCCGATCAAACTCGTCAGGAGCCACTCTGTATGCCATTTTCCTCCATTTTCGCGCCAACTTCGCATCCTCATGATCTTCCTCGAGGATCTCTGCAGCTTTGAGCATCGCTCCAGGATCATTAGAACCCGCCAACTTTAAAAATTTTTCAAGAGCTGCCTCTCTATCCATCTCGACTCCAATTCCCTCTGCCAAACAGCGCGCTACGTCAAAACTACCTTCTTTATGCCCCCAGCCTTCTAATATGGTGTACAATTCATAAGCATGTTGAGGCGATGAATCGGTCCCTCGCCCTAGTTCCAAGCATAAAGCGTAACGATAGAGAGGATCAGGGAGCGTAGTGTTATTGGCAAGTTCCTCATAGATTTTAAAAGCAAATTCATAATCTATGTCGCAACCTATTCCAAATTCAAAGCGCAGAGCCAATTGATACTTTGCTTCGGGATCTCCTGCATTGGCCAATTGAAGTAATTTTTCTAATTCAAGCTGTTCAGCTTTTTGTCTCCACTCTTTAGCTTTTTCTAACGCCCCTTCATTCTCAAGGATCTCTGCAAGTTGAGTAGCAGCTTCGGGTTCTCCTTCTTCAGCCAACCGCAGGAGCCCAGTAAATATGTCTTGAAGACTTGGAGGCTCCGAAGATTCGCTTTCACTAATGAATGTGCTTTCATTATCGCTATCGACAGGATCACTTTCATCAATTTTGCTCTGATGCACAGGTTCTGGAAACGCTTTTCTCAACTGCAATTCCATCCTATCTAAGCGCTTCATCTTATCTTTTTGGAATAAATTAGAAAAAAATCGCCTTATTTTTGCAGAACCAGTAGGTTTAAGATCTTTGCTTTCCAGAATAATTATTTTTAGTTTATTAAATGCAACTAATGAGCTTTTGTCATTATTTTTAATTGATGATTTAACAAGTGATTCAATCTTGTTAATAAGAGCGTTTCGTGTAATTTCGTGCTCTCCAATGAACACTTTAACGCTTCCATTTTGTTTACGCTGAATCGTAATCGATTTATCGCTTAAATCTTTTAAAGTTAAAATATTTTTAAGTACTATATCAGCCATATCATTCCTAGAAATCTGATCAATTATATAATATTATAACAAAACAGAATTATTCTTTTAAGCACCAAGCTTAAATTTTAAGGAAATATAGAATTTAGCAGTTAGAGAACTAGGTAATTTTAAAATTATTTTATTACAAAACTAGAAGCAAAACAGTATGCAAGGCAGCTAGGATTCACACAGCCTTCTGCGTGGAGGGACAAAATTGACACCTCCACAAGATAATTAGGAGCAGCAAACGTTCGTGATCTATATTTCGACTTCGGGAAGAGTCCCTGCGTCTGCATGCCTTCTCCATTCTGCAGCCATGGCTAGGTCTTTCTCACAGCCTTCTCCGTTTTCCAGCATCTCTGCGACTTGGAATTTAGCTGTGCCTTCATTCAGATTCATTGCGAGCCCCATGTATATATTATAAGCTGCCACCAAATCTTTTTCGACGCCTATCCCATTCCTAAAACAGCGGGCATATTCAAATTGAGCATTTACAAGATTTTGATCAACCTCGGCAATTTTCGAAGCTGTGGACAATTCCATAGTTAATGCTTCATAAATTTTAAAAGCTTCGGTGAGCCGACCTAGTTGTTCATATCCGTATGCTAAATTAAGTTTTGCACGCGATCCCCCCGATTCAGCTGCCCTTTCCAACGCATCGATATCAACGGCATCTTCTTCAGAAGATGTTAATTCAGCTAAAGATTCAGTGCTAGTGCTCGTGCTAGTGCTAGTGTCAGTTGCAGAAGGTTCAGGAAATGCCTTTTTAAGATCTCCTTCCATTGCATCTAATCTGTCTGCGCGATTTGTTCTAAAAAGATGAGTAAAGAATCTTCTGAATTTTGCAGCAAAACCCTTCACCTTAGTCTCTTTGTCGGAATTATTAATCAAATTTTTTAAATCTCTAAAAGCTGAAAGGGAAGTGGCGTCGTTATCCAAGATCGCTTTTTTGACTAGACTACCCATCGTGTCCACCAGATCATTACGAGTCATTGAGTTGCAGTTAGTTAAGGCCACGTTTACGCTTCCATTTTCTTTTCTATAAATAGTAGGATTAGCTCGCTGCAAATCGCTCAATGTTTTGATTTGATTTAATTTTTTTATCGTCATAGGAACCTCATTTTTTGTAA
Source organism: uncultured bacterium (assembly GCA_964605535.1). Lineage (GTDB taxonomy): Bacteria > Chlamydiota > Chlamydiia > Chlamydiales > Parachlamydiaceae > CAZSDA01. Next base: position 11,095 of record CAZSDA010000002.1, on the reverse strand, counting down.
AATCATATGGTATAATGATAATTAAAAACTTATTGATTGTCAAACAAGGATGAAAGAAGAATTAGCTTTTCTTGATTGAGGCAAAGTAGCTCTGCCAATAAGAAAGGATTTCTTCATTCAAAGGACCGAAAGCCTGGTAAGTGAAGATGATGGTACCAGGTTGGATGTTAATTCCTTTCGTAATGCCTCCAAGCTCAAAGGCATCCTTTGTAACGAGCCAGGAATAGGTGACTTGATCTTCCGATCTGTTTAAGATCTGTACGCTGACGTTAAATCCTGGAAAATTTTGCTTCAGTTCCGCCAGGATATCCTCCTCTTTGCTTGAGGCAGAGCTACGATCGGTAGCCACAACAGCAAAAAAACGCTTGCTTTGCGCGCGATCTGCACCCTCCGGCGTATAGATCACGCTTTGAACATGCTCCTGTTTATCTTCGAGGGCTGCCTTCCAAGGGCCTCCTTCAGAAGGAAGAGTGTAGTTAAAGGGGCCTATGGTTTCTGCGTGGAGAGCTGATGCAAGCAAAAATTGGAAAGCGATACATTTACTCATGGTGCCTCAAAGTGTATTTAAATTATGATTCGTTTCAAAATTGCTTCCTGCAGATGCGCGGTCTACGACAAAAAGCGCTGGAGTTGCTTCTGATCCAACCCTTTGAATAGGAAGAAGGTCGGGCTCGTAGGGTCCATAAAGTACCTGTTTAAGCATGGCGGACTTTGCAGCCCCTAAAACGTAAACGACTACCGCTTTCGCATGATGGATGCAATCAAAAGTGACGGTCATCCGCCACACATTTTTTTCAGGTAAAAAATTGGCAACAATGAACCTCTCCTCCGCGTGCAAACCATGTGTCTTTGGGAAAAGGGAGGCAGTGTGGCCATCATCGCCCATTCCCAGCATCAACAGATCGAAGGATAAACCGGGGATCTGCTGAACAAGCCGCTCATAAGCAAGAGCATTTTCTTCAATATCTTGCTCTGCAACCATCCGATGGATCTGCTCTTTGGGAATCGGCAACTGTGATATCCCTGCATCCATCGCCATGCGGTAGTTATTATCTTTGCTTGTAGGGGGCAGGGCGCGCTCATCGCTAAAGTAAATATGCACTTTACTCCAATCAATCGCTTCTTGGCCCTTCTGAGCTAATAATGCATAAATAGCTTTGGGAGTGCTACCTCCTGAGAGAGCAACGTAAAATGCCCCTCGTTTCTCAATCGCTTCTCTAGCTAATCTAAGAAAATGATCAACAGCGAATTCAATAGCCTCTTTTTCATTGGGGAGAAAAGCAATTCTTCTACGAACATCAAACGTGAAAAGGTTCGGTTTCACAAGACTCTCCACTCACCGCCTTCCCGCTTTAACATGCGTTCGGCAGCTTCCGGGCCCCATGTTCCGGAGGCATAATTGGGGAAGTCTTTTGCTTTTGTGTTGTCCCAGTAAGAGCGTAATGGAGTGAGAAGTTTCCACGATGTGCGCACTTCATCCCATCTTGCAAACAGTGTTCGATCACCCGCCATGCAATCGCATATCAGCCTTTCATACGCTTCAGGAGGAGTGGCTCCAAAGTAGGTGCCATATTGAAAGTTCATCTTTACGGGCATTACCGGGCTGCTTGGACCGGGAACTTTGCAATTGATCCTAAGCGAAATGCCTTCATCCGGCTGAATGCGTATGACGATGAGATTTGCATTCAGATGCTGTCCTAGCTGATTCGATACAAATCCCGGAGGATGTTTAAAGCTGACAGCAATCTCGGTAGCTCTTTTTGGCAATCGCTTTCCTGCTCTTAGGTAGAATGGGACTCCATCCCAACGCCAGTTGTCGACGAATAGCTTAAGGGCGGCATAGGTTTCCATGTTAGAATGTGGATCGACGTTTGCTTCCTGACGGTATCCTACCACTTCCTGGTCGTTTATAATTCCGGGCCCATACTGTCCTCTTACAGCGTAAAGGTCAAATTCCGATTCTTTAAAGGGCCTGATTGACTGCAACACCTTTACCTTTTCATCATGAATCGCTTCGGCTTTTAATGATGCCGGCGGCTCCATCGCAATTAAGGAAAGCAGCTGCATCATGTGATTCTGCACAATGTCTCTCAGGATTCCTGACTCCTCCCAAAACTTACCTCGCGTTCCAATCCCGATATCTTCGCTCACTGTGATCTGAACATTGTCTATATTGTGATTATTGAAGAGAAATTCAAATACGGGATTGCTGAAGCGGAATACAAGTAAATTTTGAACCGTCTCTTTCCCCAAATAGTGGTCGATCCTATAAATTTGGGACTCATCCAGATTACTGGTGAGATCTTTCTGCAAGTCTAATGCGGATTGTAGATCTCTCCCAAAAGGCTTTTCGATAATGATGCGCGACCATTTATCTTTAGTGACGATCGGATCATAAATCAATTGATGATGCGCAAGCTTTTCGACGATCAGAGGGAAATAACTCGGCGGAGTCGAAAGATAAAAGACGCGGTTGCCGCGCGTTCCAAACTTTTTATCCAGATTTTCAAGCAAAACTCTCAATGTTTCATAACCTTCATCTTCATGAAACTCGGAGACGTGATAAAAAATTTGTTTCTCAAAATGGCCCCATACAGTCTCATCAACAGGTTTGACGCGAGAGAAACTATTGACGGCACTCTTCATCTCAGAGCGGAAAAGTTCATCGTCCTTTTCACGTCTTGCAAAGCCAACACAAGCAAATTCAGTGGGAAGCAAACCTTCCCTTGCGAGGTTATATAGAGCCGGAAATAGTTTTCGGCTTGTCAAGTCGCCGGTGGCACCAAAAATGACCAGGACGCAAGGCTCCGGTTGTTTCTGAGTTTTATCAAGGTCGGAAATTGAATTGTTCATTTGTGGCCATCTTAGCTTTTACACGCGTTTTGAATCGAGGAAATTTTGCAGCATGATGCCGGCTGAGACGGCATCAACAACTTGAGCTCTTCGTTTTCTTGTAAGAGAAGATTCACGCAAAGAACGCTCTGCCATCACAGTGGTAAGCCTCTCGTCCCAAGTGACAATGGGAATAGCAGTAAAATTTCTCAATACGGAAACAAAATGGTCTACTTCATCAGCAAGTAACCCCTTTTTTCCACTCATCATGAAGGGCATGCCGACGACAATCATTTCGATAGTGCACTTTTTGTCCTTTGCAGTAGCCTCTATGAAGGCGATGAGTTTTTTTACTGTCTGCTCGCTCTTTTTTTCTGCCGGAAAGACGTGAAGAGGAAAGGAGATGATCTTGCCGGGATCTGACAAGGCAAGGCCAAGCCTTGCCAAACCAAAATCGATCCCCAAAATCCTGTTTTCTTGAACAGCCATTACTTCTTTTTGTCCTTTTTATGGTGATGCGTGACCATAGCGCGCACAAAGTCGCGAAATAGTGGATGGGGAGCAATCGGTTTTGATTTGAATTCTGGATGAAACTGCACACCTACCATCCAGGGATGTCCCTCAATTTCTGCGATCTCGCAAAGACTTCCTCCCTCCATGACACCCGTCATTTTGAAGCCCGCCTTTTCCATCGCATCCAGATATTTATTGTTAAACTCATAACGGTGGCGATGTCTTTCGGAAATGACATCTTCACCATACGCTTTATGGGCATGAGAGCCTTTATGGAGAACGCAGCGGTATGCGCCAAGACGCATCGTCCCCCCTAAATCGGAAACTTCGCGCTGTTCAGAGAGAAGAGAAATAACAGGTTCCGGCGTATAAGCGTCGATCTCAGTCGAATTAGCCTGAGATAAACCGATCGCATGACGTGCAAATTCAACTGCCATCACTTGCATCCCTAGACAAATGCCAAAATAGGGCAATTTCTGCTCGCGGCAATGTTTAGCTGTCGCAATTTTCCCTTCCCAGCCTCTTTCTCCAAATCCGCCTGGCACAAGGCAGCCGTCGCATTCTGCAAGCTCTTTTGTCAGATCGGTATGATTATCGAATTTTTCAGCTTCAAAGCGCTTAAGCTCAAGCTTATAACCGGAAGCTAGTGCCCCGTGCTGGAGAGCTTCAAAGACAGATTTATAAGCGTCCTGATGCTGCACATACTTCCCAACAATGCCAACGGTGATCGTCCCTTTTGGATTCTTGACAGTTTCGATGAACTGCTGCCAATCAGAAAGATCTACGGGGGCATTTTTCAGGCCAAGCATCTCCACGACTCTATCGTCAACCCCTTGGCGCTTCAATTCGATCGGAACCTCATAGATGCTATGGGTAACGTCAACCTCCTCAAAAACGCAATTGCGTGGCACATTACAGAAAAGACTGATTTTTTCTTTGACCTCTTCTGAAAGAGACATTTCACAGCGGCACAGGATTAAGTCAGGCGTCAATCCGATCGCGCGCAAACCTTGCACAGAATATTGCGTCGGCTTTGTTTTTACCTCGCCGGCCGCTTTTAAATAGGGCACATAGGTCAAATGGATGTTGAGGCAGCAGTTGGGATGCTCATACCGGAATTGCCTGATCGCTTCCAGGTAAGGCAAAGATTCAATATCCCCTGCTGTTCCGCCGATTTCAACAACGACGACGTCGGGATGTGGTTCCTGTTTCGCACAAGCAAGAATTCTCTGCTTGATCTCATCTGTAATATGTGGAATCACCTGAACGGTTTTGCCCAAGTAGTCTCCCCGCCTTTCACGACGAATGACGGTGTTGTAAATTTGCCCTGAGGTGGCATTTGAAAGGCGTGAAAGGGGGCAATTGGTGTAACGGTAGTAATGACCCAAATCGAGATCAGTTTCAGCTCCGTCATCTGTCACATACACTTCACCGTGCTGAAAAGGGCTCATCGTGCCCGGGTCAACATTTAGATAAGGATCCAACTTCAGGATGCCTACTTTCAGACCTTTCCTTTCTAACAGCATGCCGATTGACGCACAGGTCAACCCCTTACCTAAGGAAGAGCAGACCCCTCCCGTTACGAACAGATATTTTGTGCCCATAAATAACTCTCAACTTTTTGAATGTCTTCCGGATAGTTCACGTCGATGCCTGAAGCCTTTACGACGGCAACTTTCATCCGATACCCATGTTCTAAAATTCTCAATTGCTCGAGATCCTCTGCTTGCTCAGCAGGCGATCTGTCAAGTGTTGCATATTGCAGAAGAAACTCTCTGCGGTAAGCGTAAAGACCAAGATGGCGGTAGTAGACTGTCTTTGGATTGAAGATCAGCTCCTTACTAGAGGGAATCAAACTTCTGCTGAAATAGAGAGCGTTGTCTTGCATATCTTTCACGCACTTCACGACGCTTGAGCTCATTGCTTCTTCAGCACTTGTCAAAAATGAGACCGTCGTTGCAGACACTGCCGTTGGATCCCCTTGGAGAAGTTCGACCACCTTCTCGATTGCCTCCATCGACAGGCAAGGCTCATCTCCCTGCACATTGACGACTATGGGGTACTCTTGGCAATGTGGATCTTTTCTAACAACTTCGGCAAGCCTGTCTGTACCTGTCTTACAGTCAGAAGATGTCAATATCACCTCTCCGCCAAATTCTGAGACATGCCGAGCGATTCTCTCATCATCTGTTGCGACAACTATGCGATCAAGAGCCTTGCAGCTCATTGCGTTCTCATAGACCCTTCTAATCAGCGATTTTCCCGCGATCAATGCCAACGGCTTACCCGGAAACCGGGTGCTAGCAAAGCGAGCGGGAATGATGCCGATTGCCTCTTTTTTTCCTGGACCCATGGGATAATAGAATAGTGAAAGAGATTGATTTTGTTCAACCAATCTGTCACGCTAAGAGCGTGAAGATCCTTTATGAATTTGGCCTCTTTCTACTTTTGCTCATTTTTTTGCCAAAACTGCTTTATCAGAGGTGGGCGTATGGCAAATACCGCCATTACTTGCCGCGAAGGTTTGGAAAAGAGTTTCGGTCTATTCATCCAGGCAGCTTTCCTCTCATTTGGATCCATGCCGTCTCTGTAGGAGAAACTAAAGCAATTGCTTCTCTTGCAAAAATGATCAAAGAGCAAGAACCTCAGTCCTTTCTACTGATCACAAATATTACAGAGACAGGCCATGCCGAGGCCAAGCGCTCTCTCCCTTTTGCAGACAAGCACCTTTTCCTGCCCGTCGACTTTTCTTGGGTGATCCGTCCCATCATCAAAAAGCTAAAACCTGCAATGGTCCTCATTACAGAAACAGACCTTTGGTATAACTTCCTGTCCGCCTCAAAAGAATCGGGGGCAAAAATTGCTCTTGTGAACGGCAAAGTATCGGAACGTTCAGCTAAAAGACTTGCCAGAATCCCCTTTTTCACAAAGCCTCTTCTGGGAACGATCGATCTCTTTCTCACACAAAGCGACCGCTACAAAGAGCGCTTCCTTCAGCTAGGTGTTGAAAAAGAGCGCATCTTTGTCACGGGAAACATCAAACTGGATCAACTTGAAGGCAGAATCAAGAGTGAACCTTGGATGGAAAGGCTAGCACATGACAAAATCATCGTGGCCGGCTCAACGCATGAAGGCGAGGAAGCGCTTCTCATAGAAACCTTCAAGACCCTTCTCCCCGCATTCCCTGAATTGAAACTCATTTTAGTGCCAAGACATCCCGAACGCTTCAACGGCGTATACGCCCAGTTACAGGGTTCAGAACTAAACGTGGGACGCCTTTCGCAAGGATTTACTGGAAAAGAACAGATCTTACTCATTGATGGCATGGGCATGCTGAACAGCTGTTATGCCCTCTCGACACTCTCTCTTGTGTGCGGAAGCTTTGTCAAAGGGATCGGAGGCCACAATCTTTTTGAGCCAGCGCTATTCTCAAAACCCATCATCTTCGGACCTTGGGTGGAAAATCAACTGGATCTTGCTTCTCTTCTGGAAGCTGACCAAGCTGCGATCAGAGTTCCTTGCGAAAAACTTTCATCAACTCTTTCACATCTTTTAAATACCCCTGAGGAATGCCTGAGAATGGGAAAAAGAGCCTTTACAATTCTTCAGCAATCTAAGGGCGCAACAAAAAAAACGTTCGATTTTCTTTTTCCCGTTGCGAATAATTCCGGCTAGGAATAATATAGTGATACTTTCTCACCGCGGGGTGGAGCAGGGGTTAGCTCGTTGGGCTCATAACCCAAAGGTCGGAGGTTCGAATCCTTCCCCCGCTATTTTACAGGCGTTCTGAATAAGAACGCCTGTTTTTTTGCACGGCGGTATAGCTCAGTCGGTAGAGCAACGGAATCATAATCCGTGTGTCGTCGGTTCAAGTCCGGCTGCCGCTATTTTCATACTTCTTTCATTATAAAAAGTAAGAGTGATAGCCAATCCTCTATCAATGAATTTCTGAGGAATTTACTTGTACTTTTGGTCCGGTCTGAATTCCGCCTTGACAATGCCAACGATGGATGCCTCTCCCACGCGATTGACGTCGATGATAACCTTGCCTAGATTGCCAAAATCAAACCAATGGTATTCGAGATCCCGTTCAAACTGACAAGCAACAGCTGCAGAAAATAATGCTTTTAAGATAGGCGTATGGGTGATGACGATCACTTCCTTGTTTCTTAAATCATCTCTTTGAGCCATAGTGCCCATGAAACTGACAACGCGTTCAAAGACTTCCAGCAAGGATTCCTCTTTTGTTTCACCCTCTTCAAATTTGAATTCAAATTTGTCCTTAAAAACGGTCAACTCCTGGCTTCTATTCTCTCCTTTGAGCTTCATAGCCTTATAATCATCATTAATTTTTTTCCCATGAAAAGAACCCCAATGCTTCTGCTTAAGTCGCTTATCGATACCGGAACTAGATTGCAGGCCCAGCTCTACAATTACATAATTCGCAGTTTCTACTGCTGCTTTATAAGGAGAATAGTAAACGGCAGCAAACCCAAGCCCCTCTGATGAGGCGAATTCCTTTGCTAATACGAGAGATTGTTTATGCCCATTATCATTCAGAGAGTGGTGCTTTGTGCCTCCAGCCACCAAATTTTCTGTTTTACCCAGAGACTCTGCATGGCGCACAAAATGAAAGCGCACAGAACCTTCCTCAATCCCGTTTAAAGGGAGGACCTTCTTAATCTCTTCAAAATCTACTTTCTGCCTTATAGGAGGCAATTCTTTGTAAAAAACATCCGGCAACTTAGCGCTAAAACAATTAATCTTCATGGCTATACCCCATTTTTCCTTCAATTGTAATCAAAAAAACGTTTATTCACAAACATTAAATATTTAATTTAGATTATAATTATAATTGGAGGCTTTTATATGGTAAATCGATTTGATCGATCAATGAGCCCCTCTTCTGTCCGCGCTGAAACTCCAGAAATTCAATCGAGTCGGTTTAAACATGTCAAAGAGGGCCGGCTTTCAAGCTTGCAGTCCAAAGTTATGCGTTTTATTGAATCGAAAAAAAAATTGCTAGAGTCATCTACAAAGTCAAGGGCCTTTGTCAATTTCGCGATGAAAAAAAATATCACACAATCAGGCGCATCTGCCCCCCGTTCTGATGGGTTACGAAGTAAATATCAAGGATATGGAACAGCGGTTAAACTCGCCGCAGCCTGTGAAGAGATCGATCGGTTTTTAAATAGTTCCGAATGCTCTGAAAGCGAAAAAAACGCACTTCGTGAAGTGAAAAAAGGTCGAGAGCTAATGAGAGATATCTGGAGCGCTCCTAAAGATAATCGCGGAGCAAAGGTTGCAGCCCTTGTCCAAACACTTCAAGATCCGAATTCGACCAAACCCGTCAACCTGCAAAGTGGTGGAAAATCGATTCTCATCCCTGTTGAAACAAGCGACCCAAAAGGATCGCACTATATTACCTGCGAAGTTAAACGAGAAGTCAGAAATGGTAAAGACTCCACATTTTTCTGTATTCACAATCGTGGAAGCGGCGCTGAACACCCTTTACATGGAAATTTACTTGTGAAAGATGAGAATGGGTATGACTATAAGGAAACGAGCATCGAAATTGAGGTGAATGATCCGAGTGTATTGACAGAAGAATTTTTCTCAAAATTAATGGCTTCAGACCCATCTCTTGGCCTCACAGCTCCCTATCAACTGGTTGAAGATTCTATTATCAAGAAAGGGCTGGGCGCTAAAGTCGTTCCCAGGGAAATAAAGGAAGTCGGGATTGAGTTCGACAAAAACTTCCCTGGATATAATCAATTTTTCGAATTGTTTTCTCAACCTCCAAAACTGTCAGAGTTAAAATTTGATGGGAGTTTCCAAGACAAGAGCATCATTGATTCCATTTCAAAGAGGTTAATTGAATCTCTTCAAAATCCGTTAATCAATCAATTTCCCGAATTAGGAAAACTTATAAATACTCTTATTAATTCTCTAAAGTCAGGGGACAAACAGTCTATAGAACAAGCAAAAAATAACTTAAATGCGTTCATAAAGGATAACATACAATCCAAAGGGACTGAACTTCAGCGCAGACTGATCAAAGAAGGAGCTGTCCATTCATTACAAAAATATGGAACCTGTTCAATCTCGAATATGACTCAGCCTGAAAAGGGAATCCTGGACCCTATTACGGTCAGAAAACTTAAACTCTTCGGGATTCAGCGAAGAATCGCTGACGTGATTCAAGACTCAACTATCCACCCTAAGGAAAAAAATGTGATGATCGATGTCGCAAATGCCAGGATCGATAAGTTGGAAAGAGACATTAATCGCATGTCGCAACAGATGGCAATCCATAATGGAAATGGATTGGAGGCCCATTACGACATTCAAGCAAGAAATTTACAGAGGATGGCTCCAAACCGCGTTGGTAATTTATTAAATGTAGGAAGAGAACTTACCAGCAGGATGCTTGCTCACTCTCAAGCTAAAATGAAATCCCCTGTTAGGGATGCGGAGCAATATTTTGCTGATCGGAACAAGCATCAAGGCCTCCTAAATAGCCCCAATGAAAACGACAAAGAGACTGCTAGAGCTTGGTTTCGAGCATATGGCAATCAAAAAACTGTCGCTTTTTACGAAAAGATAGCGAAAGACTACGACAATGAACGCATCAGGTTACGAGCCGATCTCCAAAAGCAGCTGGGTCAAATACGAGATGACCTTAAACTTCAAGGAGTCGATCCTTCGCTTTTAGATGAAATCAATAGAGTGACCTTTGAAGTCGCAAAAGGTAATACACCGACAGATCAGGCTGTCAATATGTGTCAAAACCTATTTGAAAAGATCGAAAGCTCTTTGAACCCTAACACTCCGACGCTTTACTGATACCCGAGCCTTCTGTTTAAGTCTCCCAGATGCTGTTCAAATAATCGCAAGTGGTGTTTCTTAAAATGCTTCCTCCAGCTCCCTTGCTCCCCTTTTCTAAAAGTTGTTGTTCCACCACGAAGATTTTCCCTCACGAAATTCAGTTTTGCTTGATCCATTTCAAGACCAATTAGATTAGCGACTGAAATAAGGGCAGCCTCCTGATTACTTTGAAGGCCTCCGCCTTCGGGCCCACAAAGATCTTCAAACCGAAAAAGAGCTACATTCTCTCTTTGGAGTGTCTCAAGTGCTGCTTCTGCCTGTTTACGGATGTTAAAAACGGAAGTTTCCAAAATCCCTTTTCCCTGAATGACGTAAGCCAATTTTTCATCAAAAGTAGCTTTGGAACCTAACGTATTGACCAGAGCCTCATCGATAAAGTAGGTTGCTGAAACGGCGACATCCCTCAAGTCACGCACCAGGATCAAGACAGCCTTGGGCGCATGATCCATCTCCTCTTGGAATAAATAGAGTAAATTGAAGTGGCAAAAAAAGGAGCAGCCCTTCCTCTTGCGAATTTCACTGAGTGCATATTCCTGAGATTGTGGAGAATGCGGCGGGAATAGGTTCGCCGCCTGATCACCCACGAGACCCAAGTAAACAGGCTCCGGCACTTCCAATAGTTTAAAAACCTTCAGCATCAAATGAGTTCCGCTTTTAGGAATGGAACAGAATATAAAGGGCTCAGATGCTTCTAAAAATGGAACCAATACCAAAAGCAATGCTAGGATTTGTATCAATTGGCGCTTCATTAATACAATTAGCTGTCCTGTCCACGATTGAACCCTGGTGCCATATCTGGTTTCCTATCTTTTCTCAGAGGCTGCATTTGGGGTGGTGTCACATCAGGTGTTCGATCTGGTTT
>CAZSDA010000001.1:0-369638 GCA_964605535.1 uncultured bacterium | reverse complement strand
TTTTGAAGGAGAAGGATGTTATGGCCCCATGGAATTTGGGCAACAACCTGTTGCCTAATTGCGAGATCGGGATATTCTTTAGCAAAGTGAACCATATATTTGAGATTTCTATGAGAAAATCCCTTCATCTCAGGAAAGGTGGATTTGAGGTCTTTAGCTAGATTTTCGATAGTCTTAGCGCCCCAGCCTTCATCTTTTTGTTTAAGGTGGATTTTAGAGCCTATTTCCCAGTAAAGATTGATGAGTTCGTGATTAACAGCTAAAGCGGCTTTTACCTGAGAGGTTAAGATTTTTTCTTTAATCTCTTTGAAGAACGCTTTGTATTCTTTCAGGTCTTTGGCTTGAACTTTCTCGAGTGTATTAGATGACATTTTGTTTTCTTGATGTAAGTCGAAGAGTGTAGCATAAAAATCTCAAAAATCAAGGAAGTTTTACTCCAGTTTCGTCTAGTGTGTAAATACTGCGTAAATGAGCTTTACTCAGCTGGATTTTTCGATAAGAATTCTGATGTGTAAATCGCTAAAACAAAAGGCTTCAGTTGTAAAACTGAAGCCTTAATTTTAATTGGAGGTGGAGAGAATTGAACTCTCGTCCTTAGCAAGATCCCCGCCCACGTCTACATGCTTAGCATCTTGATCTAGCGGCCACTTCCTATGCAAGATGCGACATCGGAAGGAGCCCGCCTCTGTTGGTCTCGGAGTGAGAGGCCTAGAGACTGCGGCCGGGCACTCCACATCAGGTAAATGACGGTAGACCCAAAAGCCCCTGATCCAGCCCTTGGCTACCGAGCAACCTCACCCGTTAGGGTTAAGCTGCCATTGCAAAGTGTTGTTCTTCTGCAATTATGGTCTTGCCGGCTTTTTAAGAGGCCAGCCGGCGTCCTCTGCATGCGATGGGAGCTTCACTTCCAAGTCGAAACCGTGACACCCCCGATCTACCCTTATTATACACTCTAGAGTAATTTCTGTACAAAGAATTGTAGTTTACAAAAACAGGCTTAAGATTGTATATACCTTTTAGTTTTCATATTTTTTCCGGAGTCGTTTATGTGTGTTTCTAGAAGAATTACGCGCGAAGATGCGCAACTCATCGTCAGTCGAAATGATTTGAGCGATCGGAAACTTGTATTGAAATTGATGAAGTCAAAAGTAGCGGCAAATATTAGCTTCTTGCGCGAACTGATAAATGACTACAGGGCCCGGGCTTTTCAAGACGGCAAGTCACTAAGACAGAGAGTGAAATTATGGATTGCTGTCGCCGTTCAAGCTCTAAAAACGGGAGCGAGAATTGCTTTCATCGCCTTTCGGCACTTATGCGGCGCAATTGTTCCTGCTCTGATCCTTTGCGCATAATGGCGTGCGGAATTATTCTAGACCTGATATCCTATGGGTTTTTTAAAGGTTAATATGTTTGATCCAATACTTCAGGAAGGGTTTTCGGAGCGCGAGGAGAGAATTCTTGCGCTTTGGCAAAAAGAGGGAACTTTTCAACAGTCTTTAAATAACAGAAAAGGGCAGAAATCCTTTACTTTTTACGATGGGCCTCCTTTTGCAACAGGTCTTCCTCATTACGGCCATCTTTTGGCAGGAACGATCAAGGATGTGGTGCCTCGCTACAAAACGATGAAAGGCTACTATGTGCCTCGCCGTTTCGGTTGGGACTGCCATGGCTTGCCAGTTGAGCAGGAGATTGAAAAGGCATTTAACCTTTCAGGCGCTCCCTCAATTGAAAAGTTTGGGATCGCAAACTTTAACGAAGAGTGCAGAAAAATCGTCTTGCGCTATACCGAAGAGTGGAAGAGGGTCGTGCAAAGAATGGGTCGTTGGGTCGATTTCGATAAGACCTACAAGACGATGGACCTTTCTTTCATGGAATCTGTCTGGTGGGTGTTCAAGCAGCTTTTTGAGAAGGGGCTCGTTTATCAGGGCTATAAAGTGATGCCCTTTTCAGCCAAGTTAGGAACTCCGTTATCAAATTTTGAAGCGGGAGAAAATTACCAGGAAGTGGATGATCCGGCAATCACTGTCGCATTCCCTCTTGTAATTGATCCTGCAACCTCGCTTTTAATATGGACGACAACTCCCTGGACTCTCGTCTCTAATCTGGCGGTGCTCGTAGGGCCGGATATCGATTATGTAACCGTTTTAGAAAAGCGCACAGGAAAACGCTTCATTGCAGCTCAAAGCAGGCTGTCTACTTTATTTAAGTCGGAAGATGAGTATGAGGTGCTGGAGACTCGTAAAGGGCAAGCTTTACAAGGATTGCGCTATCAGCCGCCTTTCGCCTATTTCTCTAACGGCAGTGAGGCTCAATTTAAGGTGATTTTAGAGCCTTCCGTTTCCCTTGAAGAGGGAACAGGGCTTGTTCATGCGGCCCCTGCATTTGGCGAGCTGGACTTTTTCGCATGCCGTCGAGAGGGAATCGAACCTGTTTGTCCCGTCGATAACAATGGGCAATTCACTTCTGAGATTCCCGAATACACCGGCCTCTTTGTCAAAGATGCAGATAAAGACCTGATTCGTCGTTTGAAAGAAAAGGGGTTGATGTTTCATCATGGAATGATCCGCCACCGCTATCCCTTCTGCTGGCGCTCCGATACGCCTTTGATCTATAAGGCTGTTTCTACCTGGTTTGTCTCTGTCGAAAAGATCAAAGATAAAATGGTCAACGCAAATGGTAAAATCCATTGGGTTCCGGGTTTCTTGAAAGAGGGTCGATTTGGTAAGTGGCTTGAGGGGGCAAGAGATTGGGCGATTAGCCGCAACCGCTATTGGGGAACGCCTATTCCGATTTTTCGTTCAGAAGATGGCGACGTCCACGTCGTAGGCAGCATCGGTGAACTGGAAGAGCTTTCAGGGCAAAAAATTTCCGATCTGCACCGCCACTATATCGACGGCATTACATTTGTGAAAGAGGGGAAGACTTACAGCAGAATTCCTGAAGTGTTCGACTGCTGGTTTGAATCGGGATCGATGCCGTATGCGCAAAACCATTATCCTTTTGAAAACTCTGCAGAATTTGGATCTATCTTTCCTGCAGACTTTATCGCAGAAGGAATCGATCAGACGCGCGGCTGGTTTTACACATTGACAGTGCTCGCTGCGGCTCTTTTTGATGAACCCGCCTTTAAAAATGTCATTGTGAACGGGATCATTCTCGCCTCTGACGGCAACAAGATGTCGAAAAGGTTGAGGAACTATCCTGACCCGATGGAAGTTGTGGGAAGGCATGGAGCTGATGCTGTGAGGCTCTATATGCTGCATAGCCCTGCAGTGAAAGCAGATGACTTGTGTTTTAAGGAAGAGGGCGTTGAGTTGGTGATGCGGCAGGTTTTGATCCCATTGTGGAATGCCTATAGCTTCTTTTTGACCTACTCCAATATTTATAGTTTTAGGCCTGAGTTAAAAACTAGCGAGCCGTCAGAAAATCTGATCGACCGCTGGCTAATCTCTCAGCTCCATCGGTTGATTCACACCGTTGAAGAGGGTATGGATCGTTATGACTTGAATGCGGCTGTAGAGCCATTTGTGGGTTTTGTTGAACAGCTGACCAATTGGTATATCCGTCGTTCCCGCAGAAGGTTTTGGGCTGAAGAGGATAGTAAAGATCGACGCGAAGCTTTTTCTACCCTTTATGAGGTTCTTTTGCAGCTTTCTAAGATCGCTGCACCCTTTGTACCGTTTATTGCCGATGCAATCTACCGCAACTTGAAGTCCTCTAATGAGCCTGCTTCAGTGCATCTCTCCGATTTTCCTCGGTATGAGAAGCAGCTAAGAGATCTTCAGTTGGAACGGGGAATGGAGGCGATTCAGTCGGCAGTCTCTTTAGGCCACGCCTTGCGCAAAGAGCACAAAATGAAGGTAAGGCAGCCCTTGCCGCTTGCGGAAGTGGCATGCCCCGATGCTGAACTTTTGACATTTATGGAAAGCCAAAAGCATCTGATCGCAGATGAACTCAATGTGAAAGATGTCCATTTTCATGCTAATGATGAGCAGTTTGTCGCGATCAAGGCAAAACCGAATTTCAGGGTATTGGGAAAAAAAATCGGCAATAAAATGCAGGCAGCTCAAGCTGCAATTGCAGGGATGCCTCATGAGAAGATGTTGAAAATCTTGAATGGTCAGTCAATTGCTCTTGAAATTGCCGGAGAGGAGTTCATCCTCACGCCGGAAGATATTCAGGTGGATCGCATTGTGCGCGAAGGTTTGATTGCTTCAACGGCGCAAGGCCTCACATTGGCTTTAGATACCACTCTTAATGAGGAGTTGCTTTTGGAAGGGTTGGCGCGTGAGATCGTCAATAAGGTCAACTCCATGCGCCGCGATGCGAAACTTGCCGTTTCAGACAGGATCCGCATGAAAATGGAAACGACCCATCGCGTTAGAGAAGCTTTTAAACTCCACGAGGAGTGGATCAAAGGAGAGATTCTTGCAGTCGATGTTCAGTTTGGCAATTGTGACGGAACAGCGTGGGATCTGAACGGCGAAGAAGCAAAGATTGAACTTTCTATCTTTCAAAAGTAATAGAAAACTTCTCAGGCCCCGGCATCGACTGGGGTTCAGGGCGGATCTTGGCAATGAGAGATGCACGGTTGGTCGTTATTTTCCAACCGCCATCGATCCGCTCAATCGATTGGATTAGCTCTGCGCTATCAAGATATTGGTTTAGCCGTTTGTCACTTAGGATTTCCTTCAATTCAGCCACATCTTGCCAAACAGGCGGCAGAAGAGCCCCTAAACAAGGGATTGCACAAAGCATAAAAAGAAAGAGTGTTTTTTTCATACTTTCAGCTTTTCGCAAAAAGGCTATTTAAATTCAAGCCTGACTTGCTCCCTACATCACGCTTCGAACATAGCCGAACTTGACGAGTTAAAAGGAAAATTCCGAAGAGCATGTCTTTGACATGATTTAGGGATTTTCATTTTAAATTGGCAGGTGCAGGCATGTTCGAAGCGTGATGTAGGGGGCAAGTCAGGTTTCAACTCTTCTTGAAAGCTTACGATGCCGACAGATAAGGTAAGCACCCAGGCAGAGGGCTGCGACTGCCCAAATAATGAGGCGTGGCTTTACGAATGTGGGGTAGGTAAGCTGATTGGGACTGCCTAGACGCTCTCCCAATGGCCAAAAGATCACTTCGGGAACCCCTTGCAAATTAGCCTCAGGGACAAATCCGAAAACGCGGCTATCTCCGCTCATGGCATGATTGTCGCCAAGAACGAGGTAGTTTCTGGGAGGAACGGAGAGCGCAAAGGGTTGCAGAGCAGTGCGTATCATCTGGGGAGCACCCTGATCTTTGAATGCGATGTAGCGGGCTGATTCGCTTTCTCGTTTTTGCTCTCTTTCATTAAATTCTTTCAGCGCTTCTGACTCTGCATCAAAAAGAGGCTGACCCATCACGTACAATTTTCCTGAACGGAAATAGGTAAAACGGACAGGGGGGTGCGCTGCGTCCCACTGAATTCCCAGGTTATAGAGCGTGGGAATGCGCTCCTTGGCATAAAGGGGATGGTCAGGAGAAAGTTCGCGGGTGATCCCACCAAAAAGCACTTCGTAGGCCTTTCCAAAATAAAATTCGTAGGTGCCGTCCGGAATGCCTCGCATCTCTACGCTATTTTTTCCTGGAGTCTCTCCTCCTAAGCTATAGCGAATAGCTTTGCCGTTTTGGACAACAAAGCGTGCCGTATATAGCGCTTGTGCAAGTCTGTCTAGCGCACGATTGTCAAGAGGGATTGCAGTTTTGAGGGTGAGCGGAAATGTCCTTGCTTTCTCGTTTGAAAAATCGAGGTGGGGCGTATGCCTTAAAACGAGATAGTGGGAAGTATCTGGTAGGTTAAGAGTTTTTAACTCTTCATCTTTTAAAAGTTCTTCCCTCGTATAAATCTGTGACATCGCATAGTTTCTAAATCCATAGGCATCGCTTAAAGTAGCAATAGAGCCATGCGCCGTTTTTGCAGCCTCCAATTTGTCCGCAACCCACGCCTTTCCATTATAAACTTCACCCTCGAGTTTCCCTGTAGAGGACATCGTAATCCTGCCCAAGGGTTTGTCGAAGTAACGGAGAACATATTGAGAGGCATTAATGCGGCTTGGCTGCCCTTCAAAACTGAGGAAAGGAATGTACTCTAGCTCCTCCATCGGCTTTCCAATCCGGAGAGATGCTAAATCATTTCCCTGCTCATCTAAAGAGTATATTTGACCGCCATAAAAGGTGATTAAATCGCCGGGTTTTCCGATCATTCGTTTAACATAGCGCTTTTTGTAGGGGAAAATCCCCATAAAAGAGGTGGTTGAATCAATATAGGGGAGTTTATCTCCTGAAAAGATCAGAGTGCCCCCTCTTTCTACGAGATCCGGTTCAAATAGGATATGGGAGGTTTCAAGGGGTGTATTGATGCCGAATTGAACTTTTGAGACAGTAAGATGATCTTGTTCCTTATAGGTGGGGCGCATCGAGCCAGTGGGAATTTCGTACAGTTCAAACCAGCTTTGGCGGATGATGATGGCTGCGCCTAAAGCAAATGTGAGCGCGGCAGCAGATTCTAGCCATTTCCAGATTTTCGGCTGTGGAATATGAAGCTCTGTAAGTGCTTCGAGGTCACGTGCGTCCTGGTTCGCCTTATCCCGATCTTTTTTATCAATTGCTTCCTGCAAAGAAAGCAGGAGAGTTTGAAATCGTTCCGTAGCATTTCTGTCTAGGCGCTCTCTGTTCTTGTTGTAGCGAGTGTAAGTGCTCTGAAGAATATGCCGGCAGTGGTTCAAGCGGTATCTTTTTGAAAATAGCATGAGAGGATCCTATCACAGAGGTTATATTCACGCAATGTGCCAAAAGTACTAAAAATGTACTATTTTTTCCTAAGTCTTTCGAAAAAAGCAGGGTATTATGTGGAATTTATGTTTACTAAGTGTCAATATTGTCGGAATGGCTGGGGTCGAGATCAAGTTTAAAATGAGGGATTTAGGGGATAATATCGAATTTAATAAATTCGTAAAATGTTGATTATAAGCTATTTAAGTTGAAGTCATTTTCATTGTGGAAAATGGCTGTGCTATAGAGAATCGACGGTTGCCGAAATGTTCATAAATTCTGTAGCGGTTGGGGAGAGATAAGGCCTCTACCTGAATCGATGATGCGCACTTTGCTGGGTCCTAAAACTCCTCGGACTTGAAGAAAGTACGGGAAATAGGCCGGGTACTCGCTGCTAGAGGCAGGCAGGTAAATTTCTATCAGTTTGTCAGCAAGTGGCGAATCGTCTTTGGGCCAGCGGGTGTAATAGGCATCAAAGGGTACTTCGGGGACAACAGCTCCATCGACCACCATTTCCGGGTTCCAGAATTTTCTTTTGTCTTGTTGAAACTCTCTTGGCGGCAGACCCACTTTTTTGCGCTCCTCGGTGGGAACGGGGTAAAGATTCAGGTGCAATAAAGTAGCAAGAAAATTGTCTCCTTCAGGAAGTGTGAAGTGGCTTCTTTTTGTATAGGAGTAATACTGTTCAATCTCACCCTTATCCAAATTAAGCTGATAAAGGATCCAGGAGGTGTGCATAGGAGCCCCTTTTTCAAACCAGCGCCTCCAGGAATCAGTCTGGCGGCACACCTGATGGGCGGGCAAAGTGACCTCTTCCATCAGAAGACGGGGAGGTGCGACCTTTCTGATCTGCATTAAAGAGATTGATTTTCCTTGGGCGATGACGACGAAATCCCCCTCTTTAGCCTGTTTTAGACGTGTCTTAAGAATGTTTTCGTCACCGAAAAGAAATGCGGTGGCAAAGAGCGTAAATAGGAGTAGGTAGAATCTCATGGCACCATTTTAGCGAAAAGACATAAAATGCGCTTTAAGGAAATGATTGAAAAGGTCACCTCTATGAAAAAATTGTGTTTTGCGCTTCTTTTGCTTAGTGGCTGTTCCTCTGATGAAAATGAGAGGAAAGCGGTTATTGAAAAGCTGGATCGTGAAATCGAGAAAACTCGCGACGAAATCCGTACGGAAGAGATCAAGGCATTAGACAAAGATGTCGAAAGCCAAGGATACATGCGAGAGGATTACAGCAAATTTGCGGAAACGTTAGAAAAATCGGAAGCAAGTGAAGAGCGCGCCAAAGAGCTTGAAGGGCACTTGCTTAATCTTGAACAAAGAAAGAGTGCACTTGAGAAGCATCAATGATCCTACTCCTTTGCTAACCGATTTTTACGAGCTTTCCATGTGTTACGCTTATTGGAAATCTCGGATGGATAATCGTGAAGCTGTATTTCATCTTTTTTTTAGAAAGCCTCCTTTTAAAGGGGGGTTTACTGTTGCAGCCGGACTTGAGCAGGTGGTTCATTTTTTAGAGGAGTTCAAGTTTAGCGAAAGCGACCTTAGCTACCTAGAAATGCTTCCTGGAGAAAAGGGAAAACCTTACTTTGAAAAGCCATTTTTAGAGTATTTATCGCGATTGAAATTCACCTGCGATGTCGACGCTGTTCCTGAAGGAACCATTGTTTTTCCCTATGAGCCGCTCCTTCGCATCCAGGGCCCGATGCTTCAGTGCCAGTTATTGGAAAGCCTTCTATTAAATTTTCTCAATTTTCCCTCTCTGATTGCTACTAAAGCGGCCCGCGTTTGTATCGCAGCAAACGGAGATCCCGTTATGGAGTTTGGCTTAAGGCGCGCTCAAGGGATTAATGGTGCTTTGACCGCATCGAGGTCTGCATACATCGGAGGATGCGATGCCACTTCCAATGTCATGGCCGGCAAGCTCTTTGGCATCCCCGTCAGAGGCACCCATTCTCATAGCTGGGTGATGGCGTTTGAGGATGAAATCGAGTCTTTTCGCACCTATGCTGAAGCGTTGCCAAACCATTGCGTGTTCTTAGTCGATACCTATAATACGATGGAAGGCGTTAAAAGGGCGATCGCAGTGGGGCAAACGATGCGAGAGAAGGGGCATGAACTTCTTGGCGTGCGGCTCGATTCCGGCGATCTTGCTCACCTTAGCATTGCAGCAAGAAGGCTCCTTGATGAAGCAGGGTTTGAAAATGCTCAGATTTACGCAAGCAATGAGTTGGATGAAACGATTATCAGTGAGTTGAAGCGTCAAGGCGCTAAAATTTCCGCTTGGGGGGTCGGAACCAATCTCGTTACTGCAAAAGATCAACCGGCTTTAGATGGCGTGTATAAGCTCTCAGCATTAAAAAATAGCGCGGGCAAGTGGGAATATAAACTCAAACTTTCAGAGCAGATGCTTAAGATCTCAAACCCCGGGATTTTGCAGGTAAGGCGTTTTTCAAAAGGGGGCTATTATGTCGCCGATGCAATATATGATATAGAGAATCGCCCCCTCTCTGAATGGCGTGTGGTGGATCTTTTTGACTCGACTAAAGAACTCATCATCCGTGGAAAGATGGAAGAGTGCGATCTCTTAGTTCCGCTGTTTAGAAATGGCAAGCTCGTGTATACTCTTCCTTCCCTTAAAGAGATAAGGGCAAAATTGAAAGAGGAATTGGATAGGTTTCCTGTAGGCATCAAAAGGTTTTTGAACCCCCATCAGTTCCCGGTAGGAATGGAATGGGAGATCCACTTGGAAAAGATGCGGCTTATAAGGGAAATTAGAGAGAAAAACGGCTTAAGTTTTGTGCCTGAAGGAAATATTTGAATGACTGCTTTGATCTTAGTCGATTTGCAAAATGATTTTATGCCTGGTGGAGCTCTTGCCGTAAAGGCAGGCCTTGAAGTGCTGCCCGCGATCCATCGATTGACTGAACTTCCCTTTGAAGTGATCGTTGCAACGAAAGACTGGCATCCTGAAAACCACGGAAGCTTCGCAGAAACTCATGGAAAGGAGCCGGGAGAGGTGATCGATCTCGACGGGATCTCTCAAATCTTGTGGCCTACTCATTGCGTCCAAAATACATTAGGGGCTGAGTTTTACAAAGGATGGGACTCATCCAATGTAGAGAAGGTGTTTTATAAAGGCTCAGACCCGATGATTGATAGCTACAGTACGTTTTTCGACAATGGCAATCGAAAAAGCACAGGTCTTGCCGATTATTTGAAAGAAAAAGGAATAAAAACTGTTTATATCGCAGGTCTTGCCACGGATTATTGCGTAAAATATTCCGTCCTGGATGCTGTGAGATTGGGATTTGAAACTCATGTCATTCCGGAGGGGTGCCGCGGAGTTAACTTGCGTTCCGGAGATGAGGGCATCGCCTATGAAGAGATGAGAAAGATGGGCGCTTTAGTGACTCCTCTGGAAGAGGTAGAAAAAGCTCTTCGGGGCGGCGGGATTTGAACCCACGACCTCTTCGTCCCGAACGAAGCGCGCTAGCCAAACTGCGCTACGCCCCGAAATGTGAGATAATCATAGCTGAAGGTTAGTCATGATGCACGCAAAAAATGGATGTTTTTCGATTCTTGTATTTAGTATGGCTTGGGCCATGCTTTTTTCCGAAGAGGCTCCAAAGCCGCTTCAGGAGGCTATTGTCGAAGCATCAGGGCAGCTTGTTTTTGAAGGTAAGCCTTTTGATTATCGGGCGCAAGCGGGAACTTTGGTTCTTAAAGACGACCAAGGGAAAGATAAAGTTTCAATCTTTTATACCGGCTATTTCTCCCTTGGAACACCTTCGAAAGAGCGTCCGATTACCTTCTGTTTTAATGGCGGCCCCGGCGCCGGCAGCGTATGGTTGAATCTTGGCTTTGCAGGGCCGAAAAGAATCTCAGGTGGAGATCTTCTTTTTCTGGATCCGCCTTACACTCTGGAAAACAATCCACTCTCGCTTCTTGATAAAAGCGATCTGGTTTTTATCGATCCCCCTTCAGCCGGGCTTAGCGTTGCTGCCTCGGGAACTGATCCTAAAAAGCTCTACTCGGTGGAAGAAGATGCGCTATTGATGGCGGAATTTATTAAGTTATTCACCATCAAGAGCAAGCGTTGGGATTCGCCAAAATATTTGATAGGGGAGAGCTATGGAGGCCTGCGTGCAGCGCTTGTCGCGCACAGGTTGCATGATGAAGATGGGTATTATTTAAACGGAATGATGCTTGTCTCTCCTGCGCTTGATATGCAAACAATTAGTTTTAATGAAGGAAACGACCTTCCATACATTCTTTACGTGCCCTCCTATGCTGAAACTGCCCGTTATCATCAGGTTGTAGAGACAGATCCGTCAGATGCTTTACAATTTGCATTTGGCCCCTATTCAACAGCACTTCTTGCAGGGGATTTGTTAGATCCGAAAGTAAAGGAGCAGGTGGCCTCTCGCCTTTCTCAGTTAATCGGACTTTCAAAAGAGGTCATTCTCGATAACAATTTGAGAATACACCCTGCAAGATTTAGGCATTCACTTCTTGGAACCTCCTATCTTTTGGGACGATTTGATGCGAGAAGCAAGGGGCTTTCATTAAACGGACAGGAGCTTTATCCCGATTATGATCCCAGTTTCGATGCCGTCTTTGGGGCGGCAACTGCCGCATTTAATCAATACCTCGATAAAGAGCTCAAGTGGCCTGCTTTGCGGGAATATAGACCTTTAGTGACACTTCCTTCATGGGACTGGGGCAAAGGAAACCATTTTGCCAATGCACTGAATGAACTAAAGCGCTTGCTTATTCAGAATCCCAAATTGAAATTGCTGGTTGCCGCCGGCAGCTACGATCTCGCAACTCCCTTTGCTGCAACGGACTACGCTCTTAACCATCTCGGACTTCCTGCCGAAGTAAGATCGCGCATCCATACGCAGCGGTTTCCTGCCGGTCATATGTTTTATTTTAATCCGGCCTTGTTTGTTGACATTAAGTCTTTTTCCTTGTTATTATATGAATAATTAGTTTAATTTCAATTGGGTTTTTTATGGCTAAGTTGTCTAGGATTGCTGATAATGCTTATGCATCTATTGAATCTGGATCTCGCGTTAAGCATTTGACTGTGAGGGCTTCCAGGGTTGATTCAGAAAGACAGTTTTTGATTGCAGAGGCAGCCCTTTCTAGTATTGGAAAGATGAAACCTGATGGCAAGTCGCACACAGTCCGCTTTTCAGTGGAAGGTCAAAAGTGGAAAGTGGTGAGAATGAACGAGCATTCTCTTCTTCAGCGGCTGATTCGCCACTTTAACCCCTTTAAAATTAAGCCCACTGAAGGTCAGTTTGAACGCTATGTGATTCAGAAGGCGCACCGTTCAATCCCTAAACAGAACCATACGGAAAGGACTTTAAAAACTGATATCCGTCTACCGGTTCAAAGAGTCAGCAAGACAGAATTTGAAAAAAAGGTGCGCGGAGCTCTTCCTCTTGAAAAGGGCTCCCTGACGCCCTTTACAAAGCTTGCCGCATTTGCTTCTCAAAGGCTTGAGAGAAAATTGCATATGGATGATCAGCAAACCTTTGCTGACCTCGATTATCGATTGATTGTTGATGATGGGAAGTTAAAACTAGTTCATAAAACGAGTGAGTATGCGACAGTTGAAAATTTAAATGCAGCTGTCGAAGTGTGGAAGAATGAGTACATTGCGGCGTATGGAGAGAACAAGTTCAATGAAATATGCTCCTTTTATGAACTTGATTTTGAGTCCGGGCTGACAGCTGAGCATATTTTCAGAGCCAATATTGGCGCTTCAAACGTTGAATTTAAAGACATCATCGATTTTGTTTCGCGGGTAAAATACGGTCAGCAATTGACCGGTCGAGAAGAACGGCTTTTGCGAGAAGATGAATATCTAAGAATGTTTATTGACGGGTTAAATTCTAATCCTGAAGCATGGGAGGAGTCGGATGTAAGCCGTCTTGCATCAGCCTATATGTTTTCTGAAGCCGAAAAAGAGGAGGCCTATACAGGGCGTAAAATCGTGCTTCCGATCGCCTCCAATTACACCGTGGCAGGGCTGACCAAGTATAAACCATGGATCGACCAGCAGGAGCTTTTACAAATTTTTTCTCAGCTCCCTCGTTGCAAATCGTGGGAATCTTATCAGGAGTTTCTTTCCCACGTCGTCGTCAAGAAGCACCTTCTTCGCATTTTTGAAACGGGGCCTCGCCTGGGAGCTTTAATTCCGGCTCCTCCTTTGGAAAAAGATAGACAGCCTCGTTATTATACTGTGGTAGGTTGCATCACCAACGGGGGAACCTTAAGCTACATTCTAGAGAGCCCTGTAAAGGATCCCACACTCCCTACCATTAAACTATACCGCAGTACAACGCTAGATAGTTATGCCTTGCAGTGGTCCGATACGATCATGAATGACTTTAACCATCTTCATTCTCCAGGCTATTTGGGAATGCATTATCTGGATCCCTATGAGCGGGAATTTATTAAAGCCCACACTCTTCCTCTCTGGTCTGCGTATGTCGAGTTAGCTAGTACAAAAACAGGATTGGATCAGAATGATGACCTGGAAGACCTCCTCGACAAAGCAAAAGAGTGTTACCTAGAGTCATTTAAAGCGGTTGAGCGCCCCTCCTTTGCCCAGATCTTAAAAAACCATGACAAGCCACTGAATTCTCTCTTCTTTCCCTATGCCAGCGATACTTTTGGAGCGTTTCTCAAGAGTAAAAAGAACGATGTCTTGGGTCAGATGATTGAGAAGCATGTGCATGGAATGAAACAACCAAATGCAAATGAGGTGCATCGCGACGCGAGGCGCCTAGTAGAGTATTTAAATGCTTTACAAATTGCGGATCCTATTTTAAAGCATCAAATCGACTCATTGATTCAGGAGCTCAATCAGCACATTTTGAACCCTCCATCGCAGAATGCTGAAATCGAACCGCTCATTCCTGAGGGCTTGGAGGGTAAGGAATTGCTTCGATGGTTTCAGGAGAAGCAACGTGAACTCAAGGAACGCCCTGAGGATAAGAGAGCGGTTAATCTCGAATTTGCAGGACACAGTCTCGGAGGCTCTTGTGCCGCGGCCGCAGTGGCGCGGTATTTAGCTGTCGATGGCAGGGTTCCTCTGCCTGGAAAAAGTCTTAACGCGTATTTCTTTGATGAGCCTGGAGTGGATGAAGAGGACAATCAGGCCTTTTTACAATATGGTGCAAAGCACCATGAGCTTTTCAAAGCGATGGATGTTAAATTTTCTATTTATCGACGCCATGAGGCGAGAGATGTCATCACAACCGCAGGCGAAATGGGATTGGGCTCCGTATCTACGCAAGAGGAACAAGATACTTTAACGAAGTGGTTAACATTTAATGCTGCTGTAAACCATAGAGTCAAAACGGCACACCACCTTGAGGTTTCAGAGACCATTGCCCCCCACGCAACGCGCTTTGGAGAGGGTGAGGCCAAGGTTAAAAAACCAGTGGATAAATTCAAAAAGACGAAAAAAATCAGGCCGGGAAAAGATTTTGTTGAGTATCAATTTACTCCTCTCCAAGAAGGGATTTTCCATCGCGGCACGAACCAAAAACTTAAAGGCAAAGAAGAAAAAAGAATATATAGACAGTTGTATACTAAGCTTTGGGCCTTAAGCGGAAAACTCGAGAAAATTTTCCGTGAGCAGGCTCGCAAGTCTTTTCTGATGCCTTTTCAACTTCTCCGATTCGCTTTGGCAAAAGGCGGCGATCAAAAGCATGTGCTGCCTAAGGAGATGAAGGATGAGAATGGCGCTTTTGTAATGCACGGTGATGTTATTATTACTCAGCAGTCATAAATTCTCTTTTTGGTATGATCGGTGTCGATGAATAGGCGGTTTGCAAAAGTATCTGTAAATGTTCTCCTGATTTCCCTTTGCCTATATAGCGTAAGCTGGCTCTATTTTTATGTGACGGCCGGTTTTACCTATGGCAATATCACAGGTACCGAAGTGTATCAGGGTTTTGAGGTAAACAGGCCTTCGGAAGAAGCGGCTCTCAATGCCGAAAAGATCCTCGATCAGCCTTTTAGTTATCTCGGCAAGGGACAGCAGTCCTACGTTTTTGAAAGCGCAGATGGTCAATACGTTTTAAAGTTCTTAAAGCTTCAACGTTTCAGGCCGAAGGCTTATGTAGAGGCGTTTACTTTTATCCCTTCTATCGCTTCCTATCAGAATAAAAAGCGTGAAGCTAAAAGAGACAAGTTATTTGTCCTTTTGGGCAGCTGGAAGATCGCATATGAAAATCTTGCAGATGAAACGGGTGTTGTTTATTTGCATATCCCGGGGCATTCATCCTTTAGCGCTCCTATAAAACTCAAAGATAAGTCAGGCCTTTCACACACAGTTCCTGCAGATCAAACAGCGTTTCTTTTGCAAAGAAAAGCGGAGATGCTCTGCCCAGTGCTGGAA
Organism: uncultured bacterium; assembly: GCA_964605535.1. GTDB lineage: Bacteria > Chlamydiota > Chlamydiia > Chlamydiales > Parachlamydiaceae > CAZSDA01. The sequence goes on along the minus strand of CAZSDA010000001.1, from coordinate 354,402 downwards.
CAAATGGTGCGCGACGATAAAACAGACGAAGCAAAAAAGCTTTTGAGCGAACTTGTTGCCACATTAGTTGCTGAGTACAAACGAGGCTATGGAGATAACGATCACGCTTTGATGCAAAATACTGGTGTTTTGGATGGAAAGGCCATTCACATCGATGTAGGCCTTTTGACAGAAGAGGAGAGATTTAAAGATCTTGCCGTCTATCGGGAGGAGCTTTTTAGCAAGACGTACAAATTTAGGATGTGGCTCACCAAGCATTACCCTGAACTGGAACGGCATCTTTACAACGAGCTCTATGCAATCATAGGGCCTGATATCGCAACGCTAAAGCCTAAGCTAAAAACAATCGATGAAGGCGCTTAAGAGCTCTTAGGAATTTTCAATACGATCTTTCCGCGCGTGTGCCCCTCTTTACTCAGTTCTTGCGCCTTTTTTGCCTCTTCTAGTTTCATTTCAGTGATTTCGGGAACCTTGACTTTTCCAAGTTCGATGAGTCTTGCAATTTCTTTGAGTTGCTCTCCATCCGGCCGCACAAAGACAAAGCCGCTACGGATTCCATATTTTTGCCCCTCTTCCGGCCCAAGCCTTTGTACAATTGTGACAATTGTACCGCCTTTTTTAACAAGAGCGTAGCTTTTCTCTAAAGTTTCTCCTCCGACCGTATCGAACACAAGGTCCACCCCATTGGGATGCAGTTTTTTAACTGCAGTAGCAAAGTCCTCTTTACTGTAATCGATCACTTGGTCCGCGCCGAGTGATTTGACGTAACCGATGTTGTGTGATGAGCAGGTAGTGATGATCCCTGCTTTGCCATATCTTGCAAATTGCAAAGCAAAACTGCCAACACCCCCGGCTCCGGCATGGATGAGGGCTGTTTGGCCAGGCTTCAAATGGCCGAAGTCAAAAAGCGCTTGCCAGGCTGTGAGGGCAGCTAAAGGGATTGCAGCAGCTTCAGCAAAGGTGATATTTTCAGGTTTTTTGGCAACATTTGCGGCATCAAAGCAAATGAGTTCTGCGTAAGTTCCGAACTGGACGGTTGGTTTTCTGCAATAGGCGTAAACGGCATCGCCCGGTTTTAAAGAGCGTACATTCTTTCCGACGGAAACGATTGTTCCAGAGGCATCCCAACCAGGAATCAGGGGGAAATGATGTGGAAAAGCGCTTTGGAGGTATCCTTCGCGAATCTTCCAGTCGACAGGATTGACTGCTGCGTACTCCACGCGGATTAGGACTTCATTGTCTAGCGGCACCGGTGCGGGTAGGTTTGTTAGCTTAAGTTCATCAACTCCGCCAAAAGACTCGATTACCATTGCCTTCATAATTGACTCCTTGAATTCGACTTTTTACACTTTTTATGCTCTCTTTCAAAGAGAAGCTTCCTGCAGCTATATCAATTCCTCGAAAGGGGTACAACTACCCCTTTCTGCGAAATTGATTACGCTGCAGTTTGCTTCTCTTGAAAGGGAGCTTAAAAATTGTGCAAAGTCGAATTTATCATCCACGCTGTTTTCTCATGTTCTCTTAAACGCTGGACACATAGGTCTGAAGAACCGGCATCCCCTTCCTCAATAAAGCGGTCGATTGCCTTTTTAAGCCAAGCAATGATGCTTTCGGTGTCTTCGAGCAAGTTTTTCAGCATCGCATTCGCATTTAAATCATTTTTAGCTTCCTTAAGCCTTGTCAATGATAGAAACTCCTTCATCGAGCCGGGAGAGTGGCTGCCCAAGGCTCTGATGCGTTCAGCAATTACGTCTACAGCATCAGCTAGTGCCTCATACTGCTCCTCAAAGAATTCATGAAGGGAATGGAATCTCGGGTCCGTCACATTCCAGTGAAAATTTTGCGACTTTACATAAAGCAAATAAGTATCGGACAGTAGTATTGAGAGGTCTTTTGCCACTTGATTTTTACTTTTAGCGTTCATAGGCTCCTTAGGGTTTTTCTGGAACTAAAGGGAAGTCGATTACCGGATCTGTGATGTGGTTGAAATAGTTAGTGAAAATGTTCAGGGTGATTAAAAGAATCAATTCGACGAGTTCTTTGTCGCTGACTCCGGCTTTTTTCAAGGTTTCAACTTCAGAAGAGCTGACGAACCCTTTTTTTTCGATCACGCTTTTTGCGAAATGAAGAATTGCTTCCTCCTTGGGGTTTTGCGCATGTCCGTCTCTTGCCTTTAAAATTTCCTCATCCGAAAGCCCTGCACCTTTTCCGATAGCAGTGTGGGCGGAAAGGCAATAGTGGCAGTTATTGGCTTGTCCCACTGCAAGAGCAATTTTTTCACGCAAGCCCGGTGAAAATGCCACCGAGGCATTTGCACTTAAATCAAGATAGGATTTAAGCGCAGCTGGTGAATTTGCCATGAGATGAAAAATATTGGGGATTTTTCCGTTCTTTTTCTGAATCGTCTCTAAAAGAGGCTTTACTTCCGGTGTCGCTGTAGTGATTTCTATGGATTGAACTCTTGGCATAAGAACCTCCGCTGTTATAAACTGGTTCTAACAAAAATTGAGGATTGATGCAATGCATAAAAAAATAGAATCGAAACTTGCTCCAAAGGCATTGGGGCCTTATTCTCAAGCCATTTCCACCGGGGATTTACTGTTTGTTTCAGGGCAGCTTCCTCTCGATCCGGAGACTCAAGAAATGGCTCAAGGGGGAATCAAGGAATTAACGAGACGGGTATTAGAGAATCTGAAAGCGATACTTATAGAGGGCGGCTCATCTTTAAGCGACGTGGTGAGATGCGATATTTTTATGACAGATCTTACTCAATTCAAAGAGATGAATGAGGCTTATGCGGAGTATTTTAACGGGGCCGCCCCTCCTGCCAGACAGACAATCCAGGTTGCGGCCCTCCCGTTAGGGGCGAAGATCGAAATCTCCTGTATCGCTAGCGCCAAAAGCCAAATGAAAACATCGGCCGGGGGCGCATGATCACCCGCTCTTCTACCATGGGATAGCCATACACCCTTCTGTAGCCCACAGGAGTGTGGTAGCAGCAGGAGGGGTGTTCGTAGTACACCTCTTCCACATATACAGGGCGAGCTACTCTTCTTTCCACGACGGGTGCTGAAACGCCGAAACCGAAATGGATTCCGCCTTCCAGGTTGAATGTTGTCAAAACCGCACAGAGTGCGCAAATAGTAAATAGTATCTTTTTCATAGACTTACCTTCCTTGTAAGGTGTTTAAATCATATCACTATTAATTTAATTTGTGAATACAGTTTTTATTGCTGGATAAATATAAATTAAGCGCTAGATCGTTGTGAAAAATTGGGAGCCAGGAAGAAAAAATTATTTTCTGATGTCCTTCAATTGATTGAGGTCGCCTTTGTGGCTTTGTGACTTTGTGTTGAATTTATTAATTATTGCAATAACACTTTCTTTGTTTTGCTTTTATAATATTTGAAACACAAAGTCACAAAGACACAAAGATTTAAATGAAAAATTTGAATCATAAGTCTGCGGTGAGGTTGAGAAGGAAGGATGTAAAGTAGTCATTGATGAGGTGAAGCAGGCGGGCTAGGGGTTCTATGGGTGAGGCAAGGATGCCTGCTAGCAGCAAGCTCATGCTAAGGCCTGTCATTGCGGGGAAGAAGAGGTTGTAGAAGAGCGAGGCGGGGGGAAAGAAGCCAAAATGGATCAGGCTGAGCGGCAGCGCAGGAATGGAGGTGGCAAGTCCCAGAGAAAGATTTGAGGCTGTAAAACGAAGAAGAATATAGGAGTGCTTTGCAGCGAGGCTTAATTTTGAGGCTTCTTGGAACGATCTTTCAGGGAAAAAGCGATTGATGAGGGCAAGGCAGGGGGCATTGAGGAGAAGGATGGCAGCGGTCGTGAGGAAGCTAAACTGAAAGCCGATGTTGACCAGGAGGAGAGGGTCGATCAAAAGGGAAAGCAGGAGAGCTGTGCCTAGGGCATTGAGCGGATTGCTAAATCTTTCGAAAAGAGAGGATCCATAGAAGAGAAGAATTGTCATCCAGGCTCTTAGTACCGAGGGGCCCCAGCCGAGGAAAAGGAAGTAAATGGTTAAAATAAGAGCTACAAGGGGAGCGCGCCAGGGATCAGGCAAGGGCTTGAGGAGGGTCGAGAGGAGAGCCGCAAGGAGGCTGAAATGAAATCCTGAAATAGCAAGCAGATGGATGAGTCCCAATTGCTGGAAAGAAGCAAAGAGCTCCTTGTCATCAAAGGAGCCCGTCATGATCCCGGAAAGAAAGGAGCGCACAGGAGGGGAGTGGAATTGACGCTTGATAAAATTGTTTACCCATTCTTTGGCATGAAAACGCCATTCGGCAAGATTGAGCCTTCCTTCAAGTTTTTTCCATTCACTCGCCGCCGCTTTATCAATCAACATCCACCTGCTGCTTATTGGCTTCACCTCGCAGAGAATGAGATAATCGGCATCGGCCAAAGGTCTTTCTTGAACAGTTTCCATGAAGGGTAGATAAAATTGCGCGCCGGCAAGTGATGGTTCAAACTTCAAATCATCCTTTCCCCAAAATCCTGTAATTCTGCCTTTGTAGATGTATTTAAAACCTGCCTTTGACTGCTGTTTTGAAAGCTGCTCAATCGAGAGGCGTGCATACCCTTTGAGACCTTCTTTGGGTATGTTTGGATGGGGATAGCGTCGATCAACCGTGTAAAAGAGCGCGAACGCTAGTAAAAGAATCGGTAGGAGGCGCTTGAAGGGGTAGAAAAGGAATGTGCCAAGAAGAAGCGAAAGCAGCCAGGGGAAGGAAAAGAGTGCGGAAGCTGTTGCGATGGCTGCGATCAAACCATAAAGTAGTGCGGGATGGCATTCTGCAAAAATGCGCAATTGCTTCGATAAGGGATTCATGGTATGGATAGATTACAACGAAGGATCTTTATGGTGAAAATTTTAATTGTATATGAAACGGATTATGGCAATACCCAGAAGATGGCGGTCGCTGCTTTAGAGGGTGTGCAAACAGTTGAAGGGGCTTCAGGGGTGGTCAAGGTCGCTGAAGATGTGACGGCCGAAGATCTTTTAGGATGTGATGGCGTGCTGTTCGGATCGCCGGTCCATATGGGAAGCCCTGACTGGCGGATCAAAAAATTAATCGACCAGGTTTGCAGTAAGCTATGGATGAAGGATCTTTTGATTGGAAAAGTGGCCGGCGTTTTTGTCTCAGGCGGTGGTTTCGGCGGTGCCGGAGGCGGCTGCGAACTGACTATGCTAGCGCTATTGAATAATTTTGCAGAACTTGGCATGATCATGGTGCCTCTTCCCAAAAATACTCCCGGATATAAAGACGGCGGGATTCAGTGGGGCCCATACGGACGGTCGATGGGAACCAACATGGAGCAGACGGGCGTGCTTCCCGAAGGGCTTTTTGGCGGTCAAGCATCATGGCATCAACATAGCGAATCTTGCGCTAGCCCTTAAGGGGAAAAAAATATTTAGCAGGTGATATATGGACTGGACAATTTCAGCAGTTTTAAAGCAGGGTTTCCATCTTTGGAAACAGAGATGGGGCAGTTGGATTTTGGCACTTTTGTTGACAATCGCTCTTCCTCTTCTTCCGCACTTCGCTTCGAAATTTGTTTCTGAAGATGCCACGCTCTCGCTTCTGATTTTTATGCTTATTGGTTTTGTTCTTTCAATCATTGCAGATATGGGCTTTACCACACTTGTTTTAAAGGCTGTCAGGGGTGAAAGTTGGGATATCAGCGACTATTTCTCTAAACTTCATCTTTTTCCCTCCTATTTTGTCGCTTGGGTTCTGTATCAGCTATCGGTTGGTTTAGGTTTAGTATTACTGCTGATTCCCGGGATCTTTATGGCTGTTAGGCTATCCCTCTACCGCTTTTGCGTCCTCGATCAGGGGGTGCCGGGACTTGAGGCGTTAAAAACAAGTAACGCGCTCGTCAAGGGCTGCTCCTGGCGCTTGCTCGGATTTTGGGCCTTGTCCCTTTTTCTAATAATTTTGAGTGTTTTTGCCCTAATTTTGGGGGCCTTTGTCATGATTCCCATCATCAATTTGGCGTGGGCATCAATCTATCTAAATCGCATTCAACCACGAGGTGAGTAATGCTGCTTCTTCCCTTGCTTCTCCTTCCTGCGCTGCTTCTTGCAGAGGAACCCGTATGCAAAAAGTGCGAGGTAATCCGGGATTATAATAAAAGCCATCCTGGGGATTTCGAGTATTATGATGATTATCTCGAGTCTCTTAAAAACAAAAAGGAAAAAACACCCGAATCTCCACCAAGTAAATAAATGTTGAATTTTGACAATTTATTGTTGGAAATTTAAAATGGGGGTATGAGGGATAACCTCATAAAGGAAGGTGTTTATGGCTAAGGAATCCAAACATAGGCGTGACGAAAGAAAAAAGCCCAGTTTGTCTCTTAAGGAACGCCGTCAAAAAAAGCAGGAAAAGCGCCGCCAAAAGCATGAGCATTTCATTGATATAGGCGAACGTCCTGTTGAGTGATATCTCAACTAAAGTGATCACTTTAGCTCGGCAAGCCTTTGCCGGGCTTTTTTTTTACCCTAAAAAGCCTAGGCTTGTGGCTAAGAAAGCCTCAGGGTTTTCGATTCGTTGCATGTCAAGAGGCGCATGTGCTTTAAGGAATTTGATGAGAAGCTTTTCCCCTTTTTGACCGCCCAAACGGGCTGCCTTTTGTTTGAGGAAATCTTGCTCGGCGCGTGTATACTCAGTCTTACCGCTGAGGAGTTTTGCTTCAGCGATCAGTTCGCGGATTTTGGGCCGGTTAAGCAGGTCGCTGTCAACAACACCAGGCGATCCATCGACAATTGCTCCAAGCGATAGGTCGTAAAGTGCTAATTTCACATTTTCTTTCCCATTTGCCTTCGCAAAGAGTGTGTGGATCTGGCTTTCATCCTTTGCATCCACTGCAACAGCTTTATAGGTTTTGTTTCCGTCTATTGTCTCTTCAATCAATAGGACGCTGTTGAGTGGCTTCCAGTTCTTTGAAAAGAGGAATCCGTCCCTAAATGCCACTTTTGAGTCAAAGGCATTATTGGATGCAAGCAACTCATCTGAAAAGAAGTCTGAAATTTTTCGGTAGTCTGAGGGTAAGCTGCTCCTCAGTCCTTTCCGGAGAGAGTAAAAACGTATACCTGTAGGAATTTGGAATATAAAAGACTTCCATCTGCCACGGAATTTAATTTTTTCGACTCGGGAGGGCCACTTATGCTTCTCTTGGTTCCAATGGTGTTCTCGAGTCGGGATATTTGGGGCTTGGACTTTGGGAACTTCGGCTGCCACCTCTTTTTCCATGGAGAGCTCTTGTGAGGTGCCAAGCTGGAAGTCAACGCCTTGTTTAGGTAAAGACACTCCATGCTGTTTTGCCCAAAGTGCTTTGTATTCTTGCAAATGGTTTGAAACCGCCTTGTGCGCCTCCCCTTTGAAGTAGCGTCTGCATTTTTCAAGAGCTGCTTTCTGTTTTCGATCGAGAATATCTGTGACATTTTCAGGAGTCCCTATCAAGCCATAATTTGTTTCGGGCTGGAGAGAAGTTGTACGGATCAGTTCTGCACGGTAACGCTTAAAGAGTCTTAATGCGTCTTGGGCTGTGTGAATGACTTCTTCTGAGGATTTAGTGCCGTGATGTACAGGAAGCCCTATGAGTTTCCTTAACATTGCGACCTTAATTTCAGCATCCATCAGTTGTTCGATTGCTATCCTATTTTTCTGTTCCTTAAATGCGCTTTCATTTTCCTTCCACTTTTTCAAAAGCTGGTCTTTTTCATTTAGTTCACCCGCCATCCAAACCTCATAAGACTGCCCTTGATTGATCTCACGCATCCTGCCGACGGCTTGTCCGACGTCGTCCAACCCACTCATCGCAGAAGCAATCAGAATGAGAGAAGCATTGGGAGCCTGGGGAATATCTGTTCCGGTAGAACGTGCCTGGTCATATAGGGTCAGCGTCGAATCTCGCCTTGCTAACTGTTCAGTCTCATCATAAGGGGATAAGCTTCCGTCTGCGACCCGAAAGCGCATGAAGCGGTTTTCTTGAAGATCAAAATAGAGAATGTCTCGAATGCAATTTTCTCTATCCTTTCGCATTTTATCGGCTAGATATTCTACAAAGGGGCGATTCAGTTCGGAAAGCCCGCTGGGGTCTGCTACAGCCCTCGCATTTCTCTTGCAGGAGTTAATGATGGACTTCGCTAACTCCTTCTGGCCGTTTGGCAGAGGATGTATTCCTTCCATTTTTGTTTTAAGAGTATTCCATAGCTTTTCGTCGGCTGATTCTGTATCAAGAAATGCTGTTCTAGGTGAATGGATACGAGGCTCTTGAGGGGTGGCGGAGAGTGATACTGACTTTTCTAGCATCAGGATAAGGTCTTGAGGGGTGATCTCTATCGTATTCTGGTAACTAATGACCTGAGGGGCCACGCAATGTTTCACAAAGGGGGCAACCCATTCCGATCGATTTGCAGGAATTTGCTCATTGCGGATCAGGCTTTTCAAAAGGTTTATTCTGTTTGTAGAGCTCATCGTCATTAAGGCGACTCTATTCTCTTCAAATGAGGGGTATTTCTCGCACAGCTGTCTTATTTTGAAAAGGCCATCTGCCGCCTCATCTACAGCGCTGCTCTTAGACTGTAAAAAATAGAAATTAAATAGCTCCGCCAGATTGTCATCTGTAAGTCCTACAGTGTGATATGTACGAAGAGTTTTGAATAGAGTTTCATCCACATTTTGATAGGTAGAGGGGTTCTCAGATAGGGTGCTTTCTTTAGGCATATCCTTTTTGACGTAAGGAATTGCAAATTTGCATCTGTCGTAGAATTCCTTGGAAAGGCCAAACTGCGTATTGACAGCACCTGAAAGGGTGGCAGGTAGTATAGAGAGAAAGTATCCCTTGATCAGATGCAGCTTTTCAGCTTTCTCAGGGGGTACTTGAGGAGAACGCTTGCCTCCTTGAATGTATTCTTTGAAAAGAGAAAAATCTTTTCCCTGAACGCCAGCATAATCTGCAAGCTTTATGAGCGTTTCATTATCGAAAATGGCGTTTCGAGCCGCATCGGTTTGCTCCGGGGATAACGGACGGTTGTTTTTCAAGATTTCAGAAAATGTCTTTGAATTTGAAAATATCTCAAAAAGTTCGATTGCGCTTTGAGCGGATGAAGGCGGGCAAGGAAGCTGTTTTCCCAGTGCATAAATCGATTTTTGCATGGGATCTAATACGAGGTGCGCCTCGTCGATTGTGGCAAAAGCAGGCCCATGGATCAGCTGCAGAATCCTTATGAATTGAGTGATCAGAAGTTCGTTGTTGCCCTTTTCAAGCGCTTCTAGGAAGTGGAGGTTGAGTGCAGCAAGATCTTCAGCTCTCATGCTAATCGCAAGTCCCTTTTTAGCTGCCTTTTCAAGTTGGATTGCCATGATCTCAAGTTGCGTGGCATCCAGCTCCTGGGATCTGGAAAAGTGCAGTTGAAAAACAGGTTTTCCGCTGGCGCTTTCCATTTTTTTAGCGAGGTCTTCTTTACTCTTTCGCAAAATGGATCCTGGCCAGATATTTAAAATCAGCCGTTTAATCTGCCCGGCTTGTCTCCTCAACATAATGCGGGGGGAGATCTCCTGAGGCATTGAAACTGTCTGATCGATTTCATTCAGTTTTGGAATCGCATAATCGGATTTTCCCCATCCTGTTTCTATCTTTGCCAAGGAGACATTCTGTTTTGAAATATCTATGATTTTATTGTACTGATCCTCCCTATACAAACCTTTTGGAGTTGCTGCTTCAAGAAAGAGAAATTCAATATCTTGAGCGTTGTTGCCCTCGTAGGCCCTTTTGGCAGATAATATTTTTTCCGCCTTATCAGTTTTGTTTTCCTTGATGGCATTGTGGGCATTTTTGAGCTGGAAGTATCTAGATCTCACAGCTAAGTATTCGTAAACTCCGAAAATTAGCTGATCGGTCAATGCAGGAGTTCCCAAATGCTTGCCATAAGCGTACTCTTTATTTTTTCTTACTAAGTCGATGATGTCCGGCCATTCTAAGCTGCGCCCCAGACGCTTCCTTTCCAAAAAGGCAAAATCGCTTTCGGGATTATTTGCCAAAGCAATCAGTTCAGCTTCCCGTTTGAGCAGTGCTTCTTTCGTATCCTCGATGGCACTTTCGATTGTAGAAGAGTCCTCTTTTAGTTGTGTGCACACTCTATTAAAAATGGGATCGATCTCGTTGAGGATCTCTTTAAGAGAAGCATCTGTCTTAAAGGGGGCTTTGAAAGATGTCATGGGATTGGTGTAGGTGATATGGCTTAAATGGGTCAAAGGTGCATGGGCCTTTGCATATGAGTCTTTTAATTCCTTTTTTATAAGGGGGTTCACATAGAACTTCGGGCTTTTGAATAAAATATGAGGGTTGGATAGTTTATTTTTAAGGGATTGCAAATCTGAATAGAGATGTTTTTCACGTGGATTTATTGCAAGCCGTTTTTCGATCTCTTCGATTTGGTTTTTATAATGATGTAGCTTTTCCAACTTGATGTAATGTCTTGGGCGCTTTGCGACCATTTTGAACCACTGTGCCAAGGGGATCTGTTCCTGCATCAAATCGAGACGTTTGATGAGCTCTGCGCGTTGATGAGGGGTGCCCTCTCTTGCCAAGACATAGAGAGCTCCAAAGTTGCTTTTCAAAGATTCCTCGTTAAAGATAAAGCTATTGAAATCGATAGGCTCTTCATTGTTCGGTTGATAATAGGTCAGTGTTTGCAGAAGATGCTTTTTGTCCGACTCCGTTATTTCTGGATTCAAAGAACCTTTAGGGATGGGTTTGATGATGCGCGTTTCCTGTTTATCCTTTAGATTTGCGTCCAAATTAATCCGCTGCAATCTTGCATCGATCGCAGGCTCTACTTTTTGCTTGTAGTAGAGCCTGGACCTTACTGCATCTTCAGTGCCGGTATTTCGAAAAATTCTGTTCTTTCCATGATATTTGTAATATCTCTTTTTAATTAGCGTAAGGAAAAATCGCTCTTGCTCACGAGGCAGTTCATCTCCTATCCCTTTGCTTCTGATGAATTCTAAGTAGTGGTCTATCCATTGCTTAATAATATTAATTTCACATGTGAGTAAGATGCTGTTATCGCCTCCCATCGCCGCATCGGCGAAGACCATTTGAAGCATGCCTCTAATTCGGGCAGGATCGGGATTCAGTAAGCGCTGTTGAATGGATTTGTACACGCGGTTTTCGAAAGGGGTAGAAGGCTTACTGAAGTTCCAATGAGCGCTCAAGATTTCAAGTAGCCTGTCCTCTTTTGCTTCTAAAGCAAATGCAAACAGCTTCCAAGGGTCATCACAAAACAGGCGCCCCTCTTTTAATGAGATTTCAATCTTATGGTCGAAGAGGGTGGTGATCAAGATCTGATCCCCGGAATGATTTTGGATCACAACGCTGTTTTGAATCTGAGCAGAAAGGTTGATTTCCTTAAAAAGGGCGGGATTTTGAGATAAATAGTAACCCTGATGTTCTTTGCTTTCCATATACCATTCTGTCGACCCCTCCTTCTGAATGAGATTGTATTCAAAGGAATAGGGTGGGCTAAATTGAAGTGACGGAACATCACCGCTATGGGCCGGATACCAAACGATCCCTCCCGATTCGTGGAAAGCTCCTAAAGCAGAGTCGCTATTTCTTTTAAACTTCTTGGAGTGGGTGTCATAGGTGTAGATCGACTTCTCTTGTCTTATGACTTCGATCACTCCAGTTTCATTGTCCTGGAAGCAGCAATCTGTTGCCTGCAGAAATGAGCGCAGCTCCGCGGGAGTTTCGACCAGTTTAAGGGCTCCTTTACAGAGAACGCCATCAGAAGAGATGGAATAGGGAGTGGATTGAATTTCCCGAGTCAGGCCTACCTGCTTCAGTTTGAATGAAGAGAGCTCCATTCCTGTCAGGTTTTGAAATTGTAGAGCTAAACCTCTTGAAATCGGGGCGACTCTCCTTCCAGATACAATTCCAGCTTCCCCTAAAGCTTTTCGGAGATGAGAAAGATTAGTTCTTTTCTCATTATCACCATACCTGAGAATGATTTGCTCACTCTCTCCATCCCAGTCAATTTCAACCGGAGTGAGATCGCCACTCTGCTGCTGCATTTCATGGCGAAGGATAGCGCGAGCATGTACGATTGGGTCTATATGCCCTTTCGGAAGGGAGTCGACCATGCCAGCAATAGGCAGATCGCTTGAGGTCAAAGGGCGCGAAGAATCGATGATCTTTGCAAAATAGCGCTCTCCGATCACTCGAAAATCATTAATTGATAGAATATCTGCCAGCTCTTTAGTGAAGGTTTCACGAAATTCCTCCTCATAATCTTTATAACGGGAGAGGTCGACAGAGCTATTGCGACTCTCTAGATTGCGTTTCAGTAAGGCTGCAAGCTTGTACGTTTCTATCAACGTTTGGAGCTGGTCACTTCTAAACTCAGGAGGTGAGCTTATAAGGGACAGCTTTAGTTTTTCAAGCAGTAGATCCAACTGGTGTGGAATGGTTACTGAAAGAAGCCGAGAGCGTGGAGGAGAGGTTAACTCCAATTCAATGAGCGACTCTATCTGACCTGCATCGAAAATCATGCTGTTGACTGACATATGATGGAAGAAGAAGGCTGGATTATCGACAATGCATGCAAAAGTTTTGGACAATTGGTCTTCTCTGCTTTGCTTTATGTTGTCTTGTCGAAAGATGCAGTAATCGAAGTAATGATGGCTCGTGGAGGCCTTGACCTGCTGTTTATTTTCTAAATCATTTTCCCTGTGTAATCGTGGGAAGCCCTTGTTCTTCATCGCAAAGTAAACATATTTACCTTTAATGGGCATTTTCATCATATCTGGGCGGGGATGATAGAGCCCCACATATCTTCCGACCATTCCACCGGCTAACGGGCCTAATAGTGTTTCTAGCTCTGAAAAAGTCGAGGTCATAAGCATGGCGTCTTTAAGAGTCTTTTGTGGAAGAGGTTTTGGCTCAGTAGGAGTCATTGTAATTTTAAGCTGCTCGTCGATAGCCTTTAAAACGGTTTCAATGATCTTCTCCCCCTCTTCTTTAGACTGGTCCAGGATTTGTAAATACAACTTTTCGAAGGAGTTGACACCGTTTTCTTGAAGAAGTTTTTTTAGAAAATGGTTACGCAAGCCTTCAGAACCAGAAGCCTCAAAGCTTCTTTTTGCATCTTCAGGCAATTCTGCATAGAGCTTCTTCGTTTTCTTTGACCAATGCTCCATGATGGTCCTGCTAAATGGCGCAATCATTTTAGCGATTTTACGATTGACAGACTTTTCAATTTGTTGAAGACGCTTTGTCTGGCTGTAATTGGTTTGCAGCGCCTCTAATTTAGCAATGACCTCAGGGTTCCCTTTTTCCAAGTTCTCGTCGATGAGACCGGCGATGCCTTTTAGATATTCTTTGGAGAGGGATGTGTTTAAAACGTAAGTGTCCTTATGCTTCTGCAGCTTCGCAAGAAATGAGCTGTTTTCGGGGTAGATGTGATCGAAAAGTTTTTTTGCGATTTTGCATGCCAGCTCTGATGCATGTGCATCAATTAAAGGCATGCCTCGAGCCATATGAAATGCAAAAACATTGAATTGTTCAGTGTACAAATCCTGTATTTGCTTTTCGGTAGGTGTGCTTTCAGGAAATGTGGAAAGAAGGGTTGCGGGATAGTTAAAAAGTGCTGTCATCAGGTAAGCGTTTGGCTGATCCGTGATCTTATTTTTGCACTTAAGCAAAAGAGCGAGAATTTCAAGTTTGTCCTCTTTGCTCATAGAGCAAACTTTTTCCCAGATCGGATTTGTTGGGTCGGGTAGTGCCTTTGCCAGCTCAAAGGTCATTCCATGGATTTCGGAAAGCTGTGTCAACTTTTGCAGCCCTTGGATCAAATCCTCTTCAAGATGTAGTTGAGTTTGGACTGCATCTACTTCCTGTGCAGTTAAAGATAATAGCGGTGCAGCCTCAGTAAATGCAGGTGGAGGGGTGGGGCGCTCCATTTTGATCTCTTCACCTGAGAGTCCAGGCTTGAGTGCAGCCAGTTCATCCGGCCGTTCGAGAGACGTTGTTACAAATGCCTCTTCTGACAGAGGTCTCTTTTCTGTCCTGGCAGCTGTTTCGGCCTCTTTAACTTTTTCAGCGATTGAATGGAGCTCCTCCTCTGATAGCGCATGGCGCTCTTTTAGAAGATGAGTCATGCGCAAAAGCTCTGGAAGGTTCTTGGGATCATCTTGCAGTTGATCTCTTAATAGTAGACACTCCATGCGGTCTACTCCATTTTGAACCTCTTGAAGAGTCAGCAAGCCCGACGTCGCGAGCAGGTAGCGGAGTTGTTGAAATTTCTCCGTCGTTTTAAATGAGTACGCTTCGGGATGTTTTTTAGGATTTTCCAACCCCTTTGACTTGGCATTAAAAAAGCGGACTAGAGCCTCTTTTCCCTGCTCAGGGTTTTCATAATTCTGTCGAGCGAGAAGTTCCAGGTCTTCTTTTGTGATTCTACTTTTGTTTCGGATAGAGTAGGCGGAATAGATTGGGTATCCGCCCCATAACCCCGCAATCACTCCTTCATCTTCCTGTGGACCCAAGAATTCTAATGTTTTTTTCTTCTCATCTACTCGATAAAGTAGATTGCAATTTCCTAGAGAGAGCCAGGTATTTTTTATCGTTTGCAACTTCTTTTTTCTGTCTTCATCTATTCCGGGTATGAAAAGATCTGCATTTTCTTGAAAGCATCGTAGTCCGTCAGAAATGTTGCTCGCTCCTATAGAGCAAGGATTCTCGACTGAAGGTGATTTGTGTGTTGGTTCTGCTCGTTCTTCGTATCGATTAAATTGTATTGGTTTAAGAGTGCTTCTTATTTCAAACGACATATAAAGACTCCTTTTCAATATAAAATTATATTTATTTAGTTATTAATTATTCAACTTTTATTACATTGGGTGAGGCCCCTTTCCAGGGCGGGGGATTTTCTATTTTCATTGTTGAGGAGCGCGTCATGCGCTTGAAAATGTAAGGCAGCTTCGATAGAAAGGCATTATAGGCTGCCCATTCAGCATCTTTTTCATACAGAGGGAGGCAAAATGGCTTTAGCTGAGATCAACTATCATCAATTTGCAAAATATGAGAAAAAATTTGGGCTATCCAGGCAACAAGTGGAAATGTTGCATGAAACACACAATCTTAGGCCCCTTTCCAAGGCGGCGAGAAGATTTATTCCAGTTGAAGAATTTTGCCTCTTGAATTTAAGCGATCTGGCTCAGGCCTTTCTTGCATGTGCTTCTCTAGAAGAAGGTAAAAAGTGCATCCGTGAAATGAATGGAAAAAGAATCAAGTATTGCAATTTTGAGCTGATGGGAAAGCAGAAAATTGGAGCTGGCTTCTCTGGCGCTGTTTATAAATTGACCAGACTCTCTTTAAAGACTTTAGAGCTCTCAAATGTAGCTAAAAAAGTTGCTTTCAAGGACAGAAAAGCTCAAGCTCTCTTGAAAAACGAATACTATCAGCTAAGCAGCTTAAGAGAGAGAATAGTAGAGAGAGGTAAAAGTGACCTTCTGAACTGTTACCAAGAAGTTTACAGTTTGGAATCTAAGAAAAGTGAGAGTGGCACCACTATCTCTATGAAAGGAAAACTCTATTCAGGGGATGCGTACGATTTCATTTTAAACAATGCTTTAGATCAAAAAAGTTTCGTTCATGCTGTAACACCGATTGTCAAAGGCGTTGCCTTTTTGCAAGAAGAAAGCCTCATCAATACCGATATTAAGCTTGAAAATTGTTTTGTCGACCAGGACGACGAGGGGAAGGTCGTGTTTGTGTTAGGGGACTTTGGAGGTGTAAAACGCTATAAGAGAAAAAAGTTGCACAGGGAGGGCAACTATATTTTTTCAAACGTCCTCATTCCGGAGGCTGAGATTCCTTCCTATGACAGAACTATACTGCAGCTCAATGCCCTGAGCTCTTTCATGCTGGGAATTGCCTTGTATGCCGCTGCGACACAGCACTATCCGTATAGTAAGGTGAGATCACAGGTCTACAATCATGAATTCTTAGATATCAGACGAGGACCTCCTCTCCGATTCCTCGCAAGTAAATGCGACAGGCAAATCGTTGAATACATCGAACGCCTCCTCAGTAATGATCCATCCAAAAGACCTCAGGGAACAGTTCTTCTTCATCAATGGAAAATGATTACTCAGTTACCTCTAGAGCAAAAATAAGCAAACTGCTAACATTTTCCCCCATAAGGAAGAGTGGCAGAGTGGCCGATCGCGTCTGTCTCGAAAACAGATTCACCGCAAGGTGACGGGGGTTCGAATCCCTCCTCTTCCGATCCCGTAAGCCATTCCACACTCACTTCTCGGCAATGTACAACCCATTAATAAACCACTCTGCTTCCTGAATGTTGCTGACGTTGTAAACATTTGAAAATTAAATATTTGTACCATTCCTGATCCACTCGTATATTTTATGATTTAAACTCCTGTAATACAAGGGTATAAAGTGTAGATAACATAAAATTTGCACAATAACTACACGTGTGTTAGTGTTGATATTGAAGGTTAATGATAGGGGTTTTGATGTCGAATTTATTCGAAAAAACGAAAAAATATCTACAAGAAACGTTAGGGGTTGATATTTCTATTTTTCCATGGAAAGACCAGGGAAAACTTCCTCTTTTCTTGACTAATGCCTATATATTTTTTGAAACATCCCTTTTAAATAATCCCTGCTTAATGATGATTGCAAAAAATGATGTAGAGTTAACCCCCAATACAGTTCAAAAACATTGGCAACAAGTATCAAAAAAATGGAATGATCCCTGTATTTATATTTCTGACACCATCTCTAGTTATAACCGTAAGCGGTTAATTCAACATCATATACCCTTTATTATCCCAAATAATCAGATTTATATCCCCGATTTCGGATTCGTTTTAAGGGAATATTTTAAACAACAAAGAATTCATAAGGAGCTTTTTAGCCCGGCTACACAGAGTGTTATCATATCAGCACTTCTTAGAGAAAAAAATGAAAGGTTAATTCCGTCAGAATTAGCAACCACTTTGGGTTATTCTCCTATGACGATGACTCGTGTATTCAACGAACTTGAAAGCGCAGGGATTGGGAAATTGATCAAAAAAGGAAAGGAACGACAGTGGTTTTTTGAGGATACTAAGAAGGCCTTGTGGGAGCAAACAAACTATATGTTGCGCAGTCCAATTAGAAGCCGAGAACCGATGAAATTATGGCCTGGAGGCACAATAATACACATGCCTTTGGCTGGCATAAGTGCATTAGCAGAGACAACTATGATTAATTCGCGATCACTTCCTATTTATGCAATTGATGTGAAGGAATATCGGCAGGTAAATATTCCGAAAGGATTTCAACTCTCTTCTATAGATGAAGCAGACTTTGAACTAGAAATTTGGAATTACAATCCACAGCTTTTTTCTAAAGATGGGAGAGTTGATCCATTTTCACTTTACTTAAGCTTAAGAGAAACGACAGATGAAAGAATCGAAACAGCCTTAGAAGAACTGATGGAGAAAATTCAATGGTAAAAGGCTTAGAGTTATTTAAAAAACATTTTGCAGATTTTCAGGAACAATATGTTTTGATTGGCGGTACAGCTTGCATGCTGGTTATGGAAGAGGCGGGAATTCCTTTTCGGGCTACTAAAGACCTGGATATTGTTCTTTGTGTTGAAGTTCTCAACCAGGCGTTTGTTTCCGCATTTAAACAGTTTGTGGATCAAGGGAATTATCAACATCGCCAACAGAGTACAGGAAAAGAAATCTTTTACCGCTTCTCTTCTCCAGGAAATAATGACTTTCCAGCTATGTTAGAACTATTTTCGCGTCTTCCCGATACTGTAAAACTGGATATAGGTGGGCATCTAACACCTATTCCTTTAAATGAAACAATGATTAGCCTATCCGCGATTCTGCTAGATGACAACTACTATGATTTCATTCATGCGGGAAAACTTGAAATAACAGGGTTGCCTACAATTGGAGCTGCGCATCTCATTCCTCTTAAAGCAAAAGCGTGGCTCGAACTCACAACCAAAAAGCTAGCTGATGAGGCCACTGTTAACGAAAAGGACATCAAAAAACACAAAAATGATATTTTACGGCTCTATCAACTCCTTTCCATTGATGAAAATATTAATCTTCCTTTACCGATAAAAGACGATTTAAGAGAGTTTTTACAACGCATCGAAAAAGATTCGATCGATGTGAAAACCTTGGAATTGAAAAATACAACTTATGAAAAAGTGTTATGTAATCTCAAAACGATTTACAACATTGCTCCTTTGCCATAAGCCTTGCAATTATGCACACATTCTATTGCGATGTGATATACATCTAACTTCTCATGATCTAGGATGGGGCTTTTGTCATTCACTAACGTTTCCACCATTTTTTTAAAGTTTAAATGGGTAAGGTCGGGCAGAGGCACAGGCAAAGGCAAGGGATTGCAGTTTTGAAAGGGATCTATTATTGCCACGGATTAGATAGCAATCAGGTAATAGAGGCTTTGTCAAAATGGATGCATTCGATTTTTAGGAAACTGGCAGAGGAAACCGCTTGAAACTTGATTTTTTAAAATTATCTCCTAACGAACGACATCTCTAAGATTCACCGCAAGGTGACGGGGGTTCGAATCCCTCCTCTTCCGACACTTGGAATACTCTGACTCAAGTCTCGCTTTAGTTTACCCTGCAGAATATCTTCGATCAACAAACGGCTAAAAGATAAAATAAGAGGCTTAACCAAGAAGATGAGAGGCACGAAAATATCGGATAGCATCCGGAAGCTCATCATGCCTATCACAAGAGGATGGGCCAATTATTTTAAAATAGTAGAAATACAAGACGTTTTCGCAAATCTAGACGGTTGGATTAGGCGCAAGATAAGAGGAATCCTGTAGAGACAATGGAAAAAGCCGCGAACTCGATGCAAGAAATTGACAGAGTTAGGGCTTAAGGAACACGTGGCGAAAAGCTGGGGATCCAGCAGTAAAGGTTCATGGAGAATGGCCAGAACCTACTGTATGCATAAAACCCTTTCCAACAGTGTCATTGAATCCATGGGATATGTTCCGATGATGAAGCTTGTATGTGCTAGGTCATAGGGATCATGAACCGCCGTATACGGTCCCGTACGTACGGTGGTGTGAGAGGACGGGGGCAATCACCCCCTCCTACTCGATGGATTTTCCTTTTAAATTGGCAGGTGCAGGCATGTTCAAGCGTGATGAAGGGGCAAGTCAGGTTTAAACATAGGGTGATTGCGCGCTAATCGATGCAGCGGCTGTATCCACCAACTGATTCGAGAACACGACGCACTGTCGTTAGATCAGAAGGCTGTAATCGATCCGAGACTAGCAATGGTCCAATTAAAAAATCAATACACTTAAACTTAATTTGAATTTATTATAAATATTTATTATACCTTAATATAAAATGTATATAATTCATCTTATGAATATTAATCTAATTTTAGAAGGGCGAGAATTATTCCTTGGATATGGTGGTACGATCAACAATCAAAGGCTCTTAGGGAAGACCATAGAGATCGCAGAAAATATGTTGTTTTCATTCAACCAGGTTAGTATCGAGATTAATGGAAAAAAGTTATGCGTTAAAAAAGCAAGCTTCATATCTCATCTTCATTCATTGAGTTTCAACAAAAATGATATTCCAGAAATCCAAAAGTTGGGATATGACCGGTTTTTGATGAAAAATCCTAAAGTATTTGATCCTGATAAAAATAACTCTTTGCTAAGTGTGCTGCCAGATTCTGCAAGAGAGGCTGCTTTTCGTAGAATGATCATGGCCATTCAAGAAAATAACATTGAAATTGCAGCTCGGGAATTAGAAAAAGGGGCTTGGTTAGACAAGCGGTTTTTCGTAGTTAGAGGGACAATTGCCTTTGAGCAAGGAGATATTTCTAAAGAAATTCGCAATGAAGCAAGGATAAATGGAGGTTCTATCATTGTGCCAGTAACCTATAGACATACGCCTCTTACCTTCGCTCTCCTACATAAATGTCAATCGTTGGCAAATAGAATATTTACAATGAAAGGGAACGATTGTCTTTCTGACTATATGTATCTACTTAATATAGATAAAATTTTGCTGGATTATCCTGTAATTATGCCTGCGGACTCTACCCCTTCTTTTCTAATTCAGAATCAAAAAGTCTTCGTAAACGAGGACGGGCTTCCTCAACTTGTGCCGATGACAAATGAAGAAACGCGCCATATCCCTTACGGGTAACTTAGAGGTTTAAACCGGACTGGCCCTTTAAATCTGAAGATGGTTTCTACTCTTTTCCGAATTTTCCTTTTAACTTGTCAACTTCGGCTATGTTCGAAGCGTGATGTAAGTGGCAAGTCAGGTTTAAAATATCCTGCAGCATTTACTCCGATTTTTTATGCAGCGCTAGAAACAGAGTTGCGATGGAATAATTTTTTGTCTTCCATGGGTAAGGAGAGTATCGAATTCAAAGAAATCGTCGAAGAAATATCTACTCATATAAGATCCATTTTGAATTAATTACCCCTCTACCGATAGGCTGCTAACAATTGCTGAAATCTACAGTTTACGGTCAAGTGGTGGACTTAGTCAGGGTCTTTGCCAGAGGTAGTGGCCCGTTCTGCGATCGATGCAGGTGAGGTAGGTAGCGTGGCTGTCGCGGTCTTTTGAGAAGACGAGGATGATGTCATCTTGAATGTTCCAAGCGAGGATCTTAGCATGAAAACGCGCTTCCCAGAGTCTTTTGCCGTAAAAGTTATAGGCGCTAACCCCATCTTGTGAATCAAAGCTGGAGATGAGAAAAACTTCCCCTCTATCGACCTTCATCCTTTCCTGATTAAAGTCGAAATCTTCATGAAAACCGTTTGCAAGCAAAGGTGCTGAGAATAGGGTAGCGAAGAAGGAGGAGAGAATGAAGAGGCGTTTTTTCACGATGACTCCAAAATGATTCGGAAGAGGAGGGATTCGAACCCCCGTTACCTTGCGGTAATTCTGTTTTCAAGACAGACGCAATCAGCCACTCTGCCACTCTTCCAGAGGCCAAAGATTAGCAGAGTGGCTAATTACTGGCAAGGCTGGTTACGATTTTTGCTCTGCCCACCAATTCTTCCACGCGTCGGGATCTCTGCCGAAATCGACTTCGAGGTATTTTTTGAGCTGTGCGTAAATGTTGTCCCCGTAATTTTCGTCCGTATCAAGAGACGAGAAGGAAAGGGTTTCCAGTATGACCGGAACACCTCGTTTGTCGCCCAAGGAAAGCGCTGTTAGTCCTGCCGCTCTTCTGACATAGACGCTTGAGTCATTAAACAGGGGAATCACAATAGTAAGAGCATTCGGTATGCTGCTTTCCTGCAGTCCTTTTGCAATCGCAAATCGAACCACTTCAAGCGGGCTTTTACTGCCCTCTGCAAGAAATGGCAAAATTTCTTCAGAACCATTCTGTGTTAGTGCAAGGGCTGCTGTATAGCGCACCTCGTCAGAGGGGTCTTGAGTCATTAACTGCTTGAAGAGAGCCGCCATCGAGGGGTCCCAAGAGATAGACAGAAGAGAGAGTGCCATCTTGCGGTTTATCGAGGAGCCTATTGTTTCTAGTGTAAGCGCCTTTTTAAGAGGTTCCAGTTCATATTGACTTTTGTGGCGCAATCCCCACAAGATGGCGTAAGAGAGGGCATCGTCGGGAAGGGCTGCAGGATCCTGAAACAACGCGGAAAGATCCGGATCGTGACTTCGATCAGTGAAGCGGTTCAAATCAAGTCTTTCATAGATTTGTCTTCGAGTATCATATTTCCCCTCTTTTATCAGCGCCGTTGGATCCCTCTCCAAGGTTGGTAAAGGTCTGAAAAAACTGTTCTCTTTCCATCCTGAATGAGGGTCAAAGGAAAATGGAAGGCGTGGTTGATTTGGAAAAAATTCAAATAGCTCTTCTGGTTGCAGCATGGGAAAGGTTTCTGAGGAGCCCATGCTATGGGGTTGAATGCCCCATATTTTGCCATCGCCTCGCTCCTGATCATCAATGTTTTGCGTGTAGTTATTTCCCCCCGCAAACTGTACAAAGAGCGCTTTTGACCACTCATTGGGATATTGAGGGTATTGAATGCGGGCACAGCTTAATGTGTTGAAATTGTAGCTATTTTGCCCCCCAAGACCTATAAATAATCCCATTGCTTTGGGTTTTCTTGAAGTTCCTATCGATTGTTCCGTGCCTTCATAAACATTGTGTGAGCCAAGGTTAATCAACATGCCGATAGCTCTATCTCCGCCAACAGCAATCGATCCCCAGCCCCCCTTGAAATGGCTATGACCGCCCTTATGCAAAAGAAGGCCTGCTGCCAAATGAAGCCCCTGACCTTGCGCATCAAAATCAGCTTCGAACAGATCGTTCTCGCCTTCAGCGACAAGAATCCCTGCCCCGAGAAAGTAGGCGGATCCCTGACCTAGCCAAGCAGTTTTTAAGTGGTTTCCGCCATCGCCAAGCAGAAGGAACGCGAGACCGCCATAAAGGCTTGGGCGATTGAGCCAGGGATAACCGCGGACCCCAGATGAGCCACCCTGCCCTATTCCTCCAAAGCGTTTTCCTCCTTTGCCGCTTTGACCGCAGCTCATGCTGTTGCCTCCTTGGCGCTCAATGAGAAATGAAGCGCCTAGAGTGCTGGAGGCGGATTGCGCCATGCCTTGAGTGGCCACATAGCTGTTATTTCCTGAAAGATTGTCGATCAGTGAGAAGCCAAAGAGAGCAAATGACTGTCCTCCAAAATCAATATTAAATTGGTTTGCCCCTTGTGAGTTCCTAAGAACGCCGAGACCAAAAAAACCGCACCCTTGTGAATAACTTTCAGCTAAGTAGCGGTTTGGGTTTCCGTAGGCGGCTAACATTCCTATGCCGAGACAGCCGCTGCCTTGGACGAATTGCTTTCCTTCGTAGCTGTTATTTCCCTTAAAATCGAGATGGAGTGCCACAGGAAGGATACCTAACGTTCCACCGGCATTCGAGGTGATTTTGTTGCTGCCGCCAAGGTCGATAAAGAAATCTCTCATTTCTTTATGCTCTACTCCGCTTGCTGAAGAGATCTCTAAGATGGCTCCATCTTCCTGCCAAATAAACTTGTCTTTATTGAGCCCTTGAATAAGGATTTTTTTTGAGAATTCAAGGGCGTCTGCAATTTCAGAAAGACTTAATAGACAGTCACTTAGAGAGGATAGGTCTAACTTTGAAGCAAGGGAGTAAAACTTAAAAGGGAAAGTACTCTCAGTGGTAAAAAAATCGTAATCATCCGATGACGCTTCTTCGCCAAAGAAAAAACGGTCGCGGTTTTCAAGGATCCATCGTTTTTCCTCCTCTGAGAGTACACTCAGGATCTTTTGCGTCTTTTTCCGGATGTCTAAAAATTTACGCCAGGCGCTGTAAATAAGTTCTGCAGCTTCCCTTGAAAAAGTCTCTAAAAATACTGCCGGAGGCTCATAAATTGATGAGTCACTCGCTCCTTTTTCGAGAGGAATCCCTGAGGCAAGAAGAAGATAAGAAGTTGTCTTAGCGAGTGAGGGTTCATTCCGTATCTTAACCGAGAGTTGGTTGGCATAGTGGCCCAGATAAAGCGGGTCTCCCAAAAATGCATCAACTGCAGGGGATCGCCCGAGAGGAGAATACCCCGCTTCCATGTAATGAGGCAGAACGGGAAAGCTAGTCATGAACAAATTTAGCATGGCATCAAATTTATTCTCCTGATTTCCAAAGTGGAGATAGAGCGTTGCGACTGGGAGAATAAGTAGGGGTAATATGCGGCTGAACCAGTCCATTTGTAAGATATAACTAAATTGGAAAATTTATGCAAAAGTATTTGTGTTTCAAATTAATTCTAATTAATTGCATAATTTAATTAAGTGAGAATTACTCGGAGGTCTTATGAACTCAAAAGATAATTCCGGAAACGAACTGACGCTTATTCAAGCAGTCGATGCTTTGACAGCGATTGCAGAGACTCATTGGGAGCAGGAAGAGATTGCATGGGCTTCTGACGAAGAATTGGATTTTAAGCATCCTACCTGGTTACTTTCAGAAAACTCTGACCGCGCAAGAGGCATTGTACGTGATATTTTCAAGGCAGTGCTCAAACATCTGAAGCACTTTTACCATAGCGAGTACACCCTAGCCACAGACTCGAAGACTTTGGAGGGGATTAAGACGATTATGGTGCTCGTAGGAGATGCAGCGAAAAAAATCGATCATTTTACAAAATTATTTGATGAAAAGCATTATGGTAGTGCGACAAAGCTTCTTGAATATAAGCAGTTACAAGAATTCTATAAAAAAAAGATTTCCAGAACAATCGATGAATCCACATTGGGAAAATGGCTTCTGGCACTTACGCAGAGAACATTGAAAGAGCATCAAGAGAAACATGCCGAAGGGATGCGCTCTCTAGAAACAAGACATATTTTTGTCGATCTTGAGGCGATCAAAAAGGATCGGGATTATGAATTATTTTTCGTACGCAAGGAGGATGGTCTTCGTTTCTTTAATCCTCGGATAGTGAGAAATATGAAGTTAGTTGCCGATTTTGGTACACATCTTGGAAGAGTTGGTGACCGAGAGCTATTCTACGATCAAAAACTTTGGGAAGATCGGCAGGCACATGGCTTTGCAAAAGCAATTCTTAGCGGCATTGAAGGCTGTCTTGAAAAGAATTATTCCCAGCTCGTTACAGGAAAAGAGAATCTTTGCACCTCTCTTGTGAATATGTCGATTATGGGTTTGATGTTAGCAGCTAACCCATCAAGGCTTTTGGGAAGTGGTTCTTCAAAGGGTTGTGAATCCTATCTTTTCGATTTTATGAACTTTTTGCGACTTGCATTGCAATCCCACGAGTACCAGCGCATTGTCGCGTACCCATATGAAGATAGAGCACCTAGTCAAGAAGCTGCACTGAAGATTCTCCATGAAATGTTGCGGGTCCTCTATTCAGGAGTGGACTTTTCTGAGGAGATACGTTCTTATCTCAGCTATATTTTTGAAGAGGCTCAAAAGGAAATTTCTCCCGAGCACTACAGCGGAGCTATTGTAAATGGTGCACTCTCGAGTTTCCTTGCAGGCGGCTACGCGTCTATGAAAAAATTCCTAAAGCACTATCCCTATGAATCATTAGAGAAGGTTCTAGCGCCAATTGAAGATGGTAATTACAACGAGTTTGATCCGTGGATGCAAATGCAGTTGCCTAAAAAAACTCTTGAGTTAGATCTTAATGGCCGCGAAGTGAATTGGGTGATTTCTTCCTCTCCCACACGCCAGGAGTTTATTCACAAGGCTCATTTGATTGAAGAGTTTATGAGCTATCTTAGGAGGCATCAGCCGGAGGATGGATTTGCGCTGATCTTTAACTATCAGGACCGGACTGACTGGCATGAGCATGCCAGGGCTCAGGCCCTTGAAAAATTGGAGCATGTACCTGAATTTCGATCCTTTTTGAATGTGGTATCAATCTCCAAGGATACTGAATTTTATTGGCAGGAAGTGCCCTATAGCGAGGATCACCAGACTCAGCTCTTCAAGGAGCATTTAGTCGGCCACGTTTCAGATAACCATGGTGGGTACTATATTGGAAATCACCTGCGCTCACTCCTTCCTGAAAACTATTTTAGCACACTTTTTGATCAGATTCATCGTCTCTTTTTTGGGGCAAGAAACGTTCTCTCTAAGGATTTGAGGCTTGACTTCATAGAAATTTACCATCTCTTTCTACAGTTAAAGTTAATCGAGATTTCCGCTGCGAAAACAGTTTTTGCAATTTGCAAGGATGGTATCGACGTTTCAGTGGCATCATCCGGACTTGTGAAGGCATTTATGCTACTTCTGGAGCAGGAGATTGGTAAAAGCGAGCGAGACAACCTGAGTTATCTCCTTCAATCTCCTGCACTCCTCAGAAGGCACCGCATCATTGACTCCGAAAGATTCGAAAGGTTTATTAGTGCCCTTCGAACCATCGAGTCTGCAAAAGAGGATTTAGGTGCAGAGAAGTTTAATGAAGAGGTTACAAAAATCACTTCAATCCGTAAATTGCCGAATACTTAGAGGTCAGATAGTTGGTAAAGTCTTTTGCTCCAAGGGGATTGCCGCTGATTTTTTGGATCAGTTCGCCTCCACTGAAACGCTTGCCATGGCGATAGACGGCGTCGTTTAAGTAGGAACGAATAAACAGCAGTTCTCCTTTAGCCACCTTTTCTTTCCAGTCTTTATGCGTTTTTTCAAAGTTAGAGAAAATCTGAGCCGCGTAAAGATTTCCAAGCGCATATGTAGGGAAATACCCGAAGCCTCCCATCGACCAATGGACATCTTGCAAACACCCTTTGGTATCATTTGGAGGAGTGATGCCTAAGTATTTCTTCATTCCTTCATTCCATGCATCGGGAAGATCCTTTGTCGAAAGCGAACCTTCGATCAGTTTCACCTCCAATTCAAAGCGCAAAATGACATGGAGAGGATAGGTTACCTCATCTGCTTCTACGCGGATGAAGGAAGGTTCTACTAAATTGATGGCCTTGTAAAAATAGTCCTCAGACACATCCGGCAGCTCTCCGGGGAACATTGCTTTCATTTGCGGTAATATGAAATTCGTAAAAGGGCGGCTCAGTCCGATCCGCGTTTCCCAGAAACGAGATTGGCTTTCGTGGATCCCCATGGAGATGCTATCGCCAAGAGGAGATCCATAGTGTTCAACAGGAAGCCCGAGGTCATAAAGTGCATGACCTCCTTCGTGGAGCACTGTGAGAAGACACCCAAAGGCGTAGTCCTCCTGGATCCTAGTTGTGAGACGGCAATCGTGGGGTTGGGACATTGAGCAAAATGGGTGTGTGGAAAGATCTAGACGCTCCCGTTTCCAGTTAACTCCCATCGCCTCAAGCAGAGCTTTAGAAAGTTTTATTTGCTTATCTTGCGGAAATGAGCCGTAAATGCGTGAGGCATCCACCTGTTTTGTAGAGGCAATCCTTTTAAGGAGGGGAACGACAGCCTCTTTAAGCTCCTGAAAAATTTTTGCTGTTTCTTGGGTTGATATTTCAGGTTCATAGAGATCTATAAGGGCATCATAGGGATGGCTTTTGTAGCCAATATAATCCGCTTTTCTTTTGCTTGCATCGATGATTTTCTGCAGGTATGGTTGAAAGAGTTTGAAATTGCTTTCTTTACGAGCTTTTTTCCAAACGTCCATTGCCTTGGAAGTGAGCGCAGCAAAAGACTCCACAAATTTTTGAGGAAGCGATTTTTGGATCTTATAGCTTCTTCTCCATTCTTTAAGGGCTCTTTTTTGCCCTTCATCAAGTGCGGCGTCTAGTATGGCACCGCTTTTTTCATCGATCAGCTTAAAAAGAGGCGTGCTAAATTTTTTAGACAGACTTTCTTTGTGAGCAAGCCCTGATAATATTTTGAGTTGTTCGGCACGTTCTTCGACCCCCTCTTCAGGCATCATTGTCTCTTGATCCCAGTCGAGCAAACTGTGGATTCCAGATATTCTATGGACGAGGCGTGATTGTGCAAGTAACTTCTTGTACTCACTTTGGGCATCGATCGTTTTCGTCATCGCTTTTTCTCCTGTGATTCTTCATATACAAATACTCGTTGAATGCGCGGACCAAGGCATGTGATCAGTTCGTGAATGATCGAATCTCCCTTCTGCGCCAGATCTTCCGGTGAAAGGTAATCGCCATACTCATCTTCGCCGAAAATAAGGACCGGGTCTCCAATTTTCGCCTCGGGGATTTCTGAAATGTCGACCATCATGAAATCCATGCAGATTCTACCTACCATTGGAGCCTTTTGTCCTCGGATCATGACATGAGCACAACCGCTATAATTGCGGTGCAGCCCATCAAAGTAGCCGATCGGAAGCACTGCAATGGTTTGACGCTCTTTTTCCACATGGTAGGTTCTTCCGTAGCTGACGGTATCACCTTTTTTGCAATGGTTGATTCCCACAATTCTTGAGATTAGCGAGATCGATAGTTTGAGCTTTAACTCCTCTTTCACGGCCTCTGAAGGATAAAGTCCGTACACTGCAAGGCCGATTCGCACCATATTAAACGCAGGAAATTTGAACCTGAGGCTGGCTGCGGAATTGGCGGCATGTTTCCATGGAATAGAAATTCCTTTTGATTCCAGCTTGAGAATAAGTTCCTCAAGCTTGCTTGCTTGGTATAGTGTCGCTTCATCTTCTTGCGGATTATCCGCGGATGTAAAATGGGTCATTACCCCTTCCAGGGTCAGGTGAGGGGATGCCAGAATCTGATCGATCAGTTGCGGGGCTTCTTTGGGGCGGCAGCCAAACCGGCTCATGCCTGTATCGATATGGAGGTGTACCTTGATCTTCTTGCCTTGAGATTGCGCTTCTTTTGCTAGCAGGGAGATGAACGATGAGCTTCCGACGGCCACCTCAAGATCCCACTTAACGACCTTCGAGACTTCATAGTCCGGAGCATTGAGCACAAAGATCGACTGGGTGATGCCGCTCCGTTTAAGGGCTACCCCTTCATCCACATAGGAGACACCTAAGATATCGATGCCGCAAGTCTTTAGGAACTTCGCGATTCTAAAGTCGTCCGTTCCATAAGCAAGCGCTTTGACCATCACCATGATTCTTGTATTTTGTGGCAAGCGCTGCCTGATCGATTTGATGTTGTATTCTATTGAGGCAAGATTGACAAGGCATAAATTGGAGCAAAGAGATTCGTGAAAGCCTTCTGTTAATTCTTCAAGAGGCTCCTTTCTTTCACCCTTGATCAGGACGAGGTCGCCTACGCGCATCGATTCCTTATACTTCTCAAGAGCTTCTGCATAATTCAGAGCTGCAATCGCTTTTACAGAGGGGCGCTTTGCCTTAAGCTGTTTTAAAAGTGGGTCAAAGGGGTGCTTTCCGATCAGATAGATTAGGTCCGTTTTATGCATAGCCAGAAGCTCGCCGGCCTTTTGGTAGTCGCTTGAAGTGTGCTTTCCTTTGAAACCGCCAAAAAGAAGGACTTTTCTGCCCTTTCCTGCGGTTGCTGTTACGAACCTGCACGCCTTGTCGAGCGATTGAAGGTCCTCTGTGTAGCTGTCGTTGATAAATGTCACTCCTTGAGGAGAACGCCAGATCTCTGTGCGGATAGGTTCGAGAATGTATTTTTGCAAGGTGTTGCAAATAACGTCTACTGGAACACCAAGCTTCCAAGCGGCTTTTACTGTCATATTGAGAAGGTCGATATAGTAGTAAAATCCGGAAGAGATTCTTCCTCTGTAGGGTAGAGCATTGGGAAAACGGATTTCGAAGGGAAGGGACAGTTCACGAGGTCCGTCAAGCCTTCCTGCATGGGGGAGATGGGGTGTTGCCAAATCCCAGCACTCCAGTTCAAAAGGCCAATCAATCTTATCCTGCTGAAGATGCACTTCATTCGGAATGAGGCCCCATTGAATTCTATCGCTCTGCCTCAAAAGTTTGGAGAGCTCTTCGCTTAGGACTTCGATTTCTGAAAGCGTGTCGATATGTTTGACGCCTATCGGAGAGATGATCCCATAATCGGGCTTGATCATCGAAGAGAGTTTGTCCATTTCATTCGGTTTAGAGACTGCAGCTTCGATTAGGCCGATCTCATCTTCCGAAGAGAGGCTGAATAAGCTGAGAGGAACTCCAATCTGGCTGTTGAAGCTTTCAGGGGAAGCAGCTGTTTTAAAAATAGGGCTGAGAAGCTCCTTTAGAAGGTCTTTGACCATAGTTTTCCCATAGGAGCCGGTGATGCCGACGATTTTAACGGAAAGCTTTTCCCGATATGTTTTGGCAATCTCTTGCATAGCCTCAAGTGGGTCTTTGACTGGAAGAAGCGTTAATGGGGCCTTAGGGAGCCTGGAGCGCAGTTCCCGTTTTACCAATGCATATTTCGCTCCGTTTTTTGCAGCATGCGACAGGTATTGATGGCCATCGGTTCTTAATCCGGGCAGAGCAACGAAGAGAGCATCCTGTGTTTCAATGCGTCTTGTATCTATTGTCACTTGAGTGATTAAAGCCGGGCGGCTCATATCCCCGCCGCAATCTTTGAAACCTTTCCATTCTCTGAGATCAAAGGCGTCCACTATCTCCCCATCCGTATAAACCTATACAGGCAAAATAACAGAATGGCGCCCATTGGGGCAATGATTGCGTTGAAGGGAGTGAGCACTTGCCGCTGTCCTAGAACTGTGGCGGCATCAAAGAATAAATAGATTGAAGCAAGACCGAAGATTCCACCCGCGAAAATGAGAAATCGGGGCAATGCCCTCGAAAATCTGACGCAGAAAGGAGCCATTCCGATGACAGCTACGAATGCTAACCAGGGGAGTGCCAATTTTCTGTAAAGCGCTGTCAAAGCTCTGGAAGCTTTTTCGTTTTCAAGGGCCTGCTCTTCGGTAGGGGCGCTAATAATGAGTTGCGAAAGGGGAAGGTTTTCAGATTCAAGAAGGATGGCTTTCAAGATTGCTTCATCGAAACGAAGCCCTGGGATTGCGCTATTTTGAAATGACTCTGAATAGGATAGACTCCCTTCATCTGATCTTTTGAAGTGATCGACGAATGTGCCTTCAGGTGTTTCTTTAAAAGGGTCTAACTCTTGGATGCGCCAAAGCTCATCAATTGAAGGAATCCAGTAGACCTCATAAAACTTCTTCAAAATGGGATCAAACTCCCTATAGATCATTTGAGAGCCGTCATCAAGCACAAGCGCTTGCGCTGCGGCCAGTCCCGATTCTTTGCGCTTTTTGGTTTTGTACTTTCTATCGAGTTCTTGCATCCCGTGCGCAGCTTTTGGAATCAGCCATTCATTATTCAAATATAAGAGTCCGACGACAAGAAGAGCAGTGTATAGGAAGGGTCTCGTGAGTCGATGGATTGAGTGGCCGGATGCGAGCAACGAAACCAGTTCTGAATGGATATTGAGTTGCGTCAAAGTTTGAATTGTACCTATTAGCAGGGCAAATGGAAGCAAAAGGTCTGCTTTAAGCGAAAATTCCGAAGCATAGTGAAGGATGAATTCTCCAATTTTGAGCCTCGAATGGTGGTAATGAGCTCCACCAAGATGGCTTGAAAAGTCGATGAGAACGTAGAGACCGTAAAAGACGAATAGAAAGAGAAATGCATTTGCGAGAAGCTTTTTGAGAAAATAACGCTCCCAGATTTTCATGTTCCCTTCCCATGGCTAATTCTCCACATTTTGAAAACCGATGCTAAAATGATGAGAAGCTGCGGAAATGCATATAGGGCGATGGCTAGACCTGACTTTTGTTCCATAGCTTTAGCAGCAAAGAATGTGGTTAAAAATAGCGCGGTGAGAGCAATCGGAAAAAACAAAGTCATCGTTGAAGGCTTTCTGCTGATGCTAACTCCAAAAGATAACCCAAGAAGTGTGAGTGTGACCGGAGCAAATCCAAGAGAAAACCTGCGCGCAATTTCTGAAATCAGCGTACGGATAGAGTCCACAAGCTCCTTTTTTTCAAGAGGAGTGATGTTAGGTCGATGAGTTTGCTCCCTCTTGTCTTGCAGTATGGTTATAACGGCATTTAGACTTAAGCTATCAGGTGTGATTTTGATCGTTTTCTTTTCGATGAGTTCAGCAAAGTCCTTTAGGGGAATTGTTCCTGATGAAATGTTTTCGATTAACAGTTGATCATATTGGTCGCGAGCCATTTTTCCGAAAGGTGTGAAAAATGATAACCCTTTAGCGGAGATTTCATCAGGCTGTACAGATAAATTTTTTGCTACGATGAGCTGAAGGGTTTTCGGTTTTTGTTCAGGAATGGCTAGCAGAATGTCTGAGGCGGACTGTCCAAGTTTTGATGCACCTAGTGCGTCAAAATACATTCCCTTTGTTTTCAAAAGGTGCTTGTTTCTTAAGAGAAGGAGCGGGTTTACTGATCTTAACTCATTTTTCAAAAGATTTGCCTGGTAGTGGCTAAAAGTCGCAACTTCTGAAACGCAGTAAAAATTTACAAGTGAAAGAGCAAAAGCTGTAAGCAAAATAGGAAATGCTACCTCCTTCAAGGAAAAACCTGCTGCGCGGATCGCTGTGAGCTCCTGGTCAGAAGAAAGCTGTTTCATTAAAAGGACGCCACTAATTAGGCAGGAGATAGGGATTGCAATAGGGAGGATGTAGGGGACTTGAAAGAGGGCAAAAAGCGCGATCAGGCTGATAGGAGCCCCTAAGGAGGCAAAATGGGCCACTTCTTCTAATCTGGAAGCAATCAGGATCGCAAGGAATGCCCCAACAGACAATCCAAATATACGAAGAAAGTTGACTATGAGATACTTCCAAATAACAGGCATTGCTGTTTATAGTAATATATGCCGGGAAGTTTGTAAACTTTTGGGGGAAATTTGGGGAAAATTTGGTATCTTTGGCTGAATGGATGCAAAGAGGGGCCCTTTTCTATAAGGGAGCTCAAAAGACGCAAAGACTTGACGCCTGATACTCTCGCCTGGAAAAAAGGGATGAGTGCCTGGCTCCCTCTCCGTAAGATCCCGGAGCTTGCCGTACTGTTTCCTGAGGAGGTGGCCGAGGATGAAGAGGAGCTAAAAGCCCCGCCTTTGGATGAAGATCTTGCTTTAACGATTTCTCAACCGGAGCCTCCATGGATGCTCCTATTAATTTTGATATTGCTTTTATCCGCTTATGCCATCTATGTATCATCGCACTTCTAATCTTCGGAATTCTCTCATAGATTCCATGAAAGTGTTTCCGCGGCCTGCAAAAGTTTTGGTAGCGCTTTCAGGAGGCCCTGATTCAAGAGCGTTATTTGAATGCCTTTATGAACTTAGCAAGCAAGAGAACTTTGATCTGGGAGTAGCTCATGTCGATCATCGTTGGAGGAAGGAGAGCGAAAATGAAGCTTCTGCCTTAAAAATTCATATCGAAGGGCTTGGAGTGCCTTTTCATTTAAAAACATTGGATCCATCAAAGTTTGAAGGAAACATCGAAGAATATTGCAGGATGGAAAGAATGCGATTCTTTGTAGATCTATGCCGTGAAGAGGGGTATGGAGCCGTCTTTTTAGCTCATCATTCGGGAGATCAGGCTGAAACAATCTTAAAAAGAATTTTTGAAGGAGCCTCTCTTTCAGCATTGCCAGGGATGAGGACCCATGTAGAGAGAGAGGGCATTCTATTTGTCAGGCCATGGCTGAAAGTTTCTAAAGAGGAAATTTTAGGCTTCCTCGACGATTTTCAAATCCCATATTTTAAGGATGCGACAAACGAGGACCCCCGTTTTTTGCGCGGTAAGATGCGCGTATCCCTTTTGCCATACTTGGAAAAAGAGTTTGGGAAAAAAATTGCACAGCCCCTGGAACGCTTTGGAGAAAAGATGGCATTCCTTGATGACTATTTAAACTCAGCTTTAGAGCCTCATTTGAAAGAAGTTATTCATGGGCCCTTTGGCGTATGGCTGCTTAAAGGAGGAGTCCATCCATTTCTTTGCGAACAGATACTGCGAAAGTGGTTCAAGGCTAAGCTTCTTCCCTTATCTCAGGCCCAAGTTGAAGAGGTTGTCGAGTTGTATCGTTCCCAAAAAGCTGATAAAATGGTTGAGGTTAAAGGGTGTACGATCGCTTTGGACAGGGGGCGTATTTTTGTTATTAAATCAGACAAAGAGATCAACGATTGGCATCTAGAAATAGCGGAAGAATCTGCTGTGGAATGGAAGGGATTAGAAAATGTGTGGAGAGGAAAGCTTTTAGTCAATGTTCCTAAAGGGGAATATTTGATCGGAACTCCGGAAAAATTATTCACTGAAAGAGAGCATGTCTACTTTTCTAAACGTTGGGCCGAAGAGGGAATCCCAAGGTTTTTAAGAGAAAAAGCTCCGGTTCTAAAAAATCAAAGAGGTGAAATCGTGGAGTTTTTTCTCCAAAAGCATAAACCTAAAGATGCTTCCTTCTTTACCATGAATGAACAGTGTGGTAGAATTTCAATATCAGTAACCTGGGTTTCGCCCTCATCCCAATTCAAATTTTAGAGTAGAGTATGGCTGACGATAAAAAAAATGATTTAAGAAAAAATCTTCCGAGCAGCTTCATCTGGTTTTTGCTAGCTGCTTTCCTCATTGCCTTTATGCTTCAAAATTATGTGAGCACGCCTTTTGCAAAAATCGGCTTTAGCTATCAGTTAGAGCACCTCGTCAATTTGCAGCTTCTTCAGCCGGAAGAGAGTCGCAAAACTGCTCTTAATGACAACCTTGTGACCTTTAGCGGCCATTTTAGGGAAAAAGTCACTGAGGATGGAAAAAACAGATTTAAATTTCTTGAGCTTTTGAACCAGAGTCATCTCATTAAACTCGATAAATCCAGGATTGATAAAGAGCTTTCAGACAATAAAAGAAAGATCGAGGATGCTTCCGATTATTTCCTTTCGATCAGCGGTCTTCCCGTGTCCAAGGAAGGGTATGTCGTTGTAGATGGTTTGTACAATACCGCTTCTCAGGATTTCAGCATTGTAGTTAAAGAGCCCGCAAAGAGGGCTCTTTTTAGTTTGACGGATGTAAAAACTCAGCTGGCTGCAGCAAAAGAAGCTCCCTCTGAAACTTCACTTGGTAAAGTTGGAAAGAGCTTGAGCGACCTCGTAGCGAGCTTTCGTTCTACGAGACTTGGAATCGGAAGCGAGTCTTTGAAGGAAGTGCTGCGCGTTTTAGACTCTGATCTTGAGCGAAACAATGAATCTAAGGCACCGTTTGCGGAACGTTTGGCCTTTTATGATAAAGCTGTTGGAGAACTACAAGATGTTGTCAATAGTTTGAATGAAATGGATGAACATTTCAGGTTGACCCAACTGCGCAGCGTAAGAAACTATAAAAAGGCGCTTGAAGAAAACAGTGCTTTGGCGACAAAGCTTGAGGAAAATGAAGTCCAACTTGACAAGGCAAGACAGGCCGTTGAGGGAGTTGTCTGGTATTTTAACAATCAGGAACTATCTACAAGAGCGTTGGAAAAGCAGGACGCGGAGCAGTTCATCCAGTGGTTTAAAAATGCCCAAGAAGAGTGGAGCAGATTTCCTCAGAATGAAGGAGGAATATTTAGGGCTCCTGATCAACCTTTGAACATTGTTTTGGAGAAGACTTTCAAAAGCGAAGAACCAACTCCAAACTATTTGAGCTACATTTTTACATTCATGCCTGTGCTTCTCGTATTGGCTGTGCTTTACCTTGTGTTTTCAAGGCAGATGAAAGGCATGGGTTCCAACGCGATGAGCTTTGGCAAAAGCCCCGCTAAGCTCGTAATGCCCTCTGGCCCTAACAAAATCACATTTAAAGACGTCGCCGGAGCAGAAGAAGCCATTGAAGAGCTGCAGGAAATTGTGGAGTTTTTAAGGAGCCCGCAGAAATTCACAAAGCTCGGTGGGCGCATACCTAAGGGAGTTCTTTGCATCGGTCCTCCAGGAACCGGTAAGACGTTGCTTGCCAAAGCTGTTGCAGGGGAGGCGGACAGACCCTTCTTCTCGATCTCCGGTTCCGATTTCGTAGAGATGTTTGTGGGTGTTGGCGCCAGCAGGATCCGTGACCTTTTTGATCAGGCAAAGAAAAATGCGCCTTGCATCGTCTTTATCGACGAAATTGATGCTGTTGGCCGTCATAGAGGGGCCGGCATCGGCGGAGGGCATGACGAAAGAGAGCAAACCTTGAACCAGCTTCTCGTCGAAATGGATGGTTTTGATACGAACGAGGGCGTTATCCTGATGGCAGCGACCAATAGGCCTGATGTTTTGGATAAAGCTTTACTGCGTCCTGGCCGCTTTGATAGAAGGGTTGTCATCAACCTCCCTGATATTAAGGGCAGATTCGATATTTTGAAGGTGCATGCACGCAAAGTGAAAATGGATGCTTCCGTTGATCTTATGGCCATCGCAAGAAGTACTCCTGGAAGCTCTGGTGCAGATCTTGGCAATATCATCAATGAGGCTGCTTTGCTAGCTGCAAGACGCGGGCGTTCAGCAATTACCGGGCTTGAGATGCAGGAAGCGAGAGACAAGGTGCTCTACGGAAAAGAGAGGCGAAGTCTTGAAATCGATGCCAATGAAAAGCGCACGACTGCTTATCATGAGACCGGTCATACTGTAGTAGGACTAGCGGTTAAGCACGGTGATCCGATAGATAAGGTCACAATTATTCCTCGAGGCATCTCTTTAGGTGCAACCATGTTCCTCCCAAAAAAGAACCGAGTCAGTTACTGGCGCAGAGAGATTCTGGACCAGTTGGCCGTCCTGATGGGAGGGCGCTGTGCTGAAGAGATCTTTGTTGGCGATGTGTCCTCCGGTGCTCAGCAGGATATTGAGCGAGCTACACAGCTTGCCAGAAGTATGGTTTGCGAGTGGGGAATGAGTGATAAATTAGGCGCTGTTGCTTACGATGAACGTGCCGAATCTGGTCAATATTTGGGCTTCAATAACTACCACGAGAAAAAATACTCTCAGGAAACAGCCAAAGCAATTGATGGTGAAGTAAGGCAATTGCTGGATGAAGCACATGATAAGGCTCGCGATATACTCAGTAAAGAGAAGGACAAAGTCGAACTAATGACGGCGATGCTGATCGAGTTTGAAACTCTGGATGCAGAGGATATTCAAAAGATCATGAAGGGAGAATGGAATACTGAAGAAAAACGGGAAAAATTGAAAATCGCTGATGAACTGCACAAAAAACATCTAACCCCTCCGCCGCCTCCCCCTGTGGAAGAGGAGGAAGTTCATGATGGTTTGTTAAGAAGCGAATCAAAGAGCTCTACAAGTTCGATATAAAACAACATTTTAATTACCTATTTTGTTATTATTGCATTCGCTTTAATAATTAAATAGGTAATTATGCTTAAACGCGCTCTTTCAATGTCTAGATTGCAGATTCCTAAAATCGAATCTCAATACTCTGAGATGATTCAAAATGTACAAAGGCCTTTGGAAATTTCTTCAATAGAATGGAAAAGCCTCACAAAAAACATCTGGCAAAAGGGAAGTTTTTGGGAGAGAAATCCAATTGCGTTCAAGGTAAAAAAAGATCTTTCTCAACTTAAACTCTCTATACTTGTTGTTCCTGGAGGTGTAGATCTCTTAGTTTTTGTGAATAAAGAGAGCCGGCTCGTCGGAGTTGGAGGGCAGCGCAAAGTAAAGAAGGCATTTAGCTTACGCCTAAAGGAGATGGTTGCATACAAACCTTTATGTAAGTCGGAAAAGAAATATTTCCAAAGAATTAGTAAAATTGATTCTCTCGCGATACCCTTCGGAATCTACACTTTTCTCGGCAAAGATGGAGTTCCTAAAACTTGTGGATTTGAAAAACTGTATAATGACAACCTCCCATCTGCTTTAAATTTTAAATTGAATTTAAATGAAGTTTTAACAATATTTCATGATTGTTTATATGGACTTAATAAGCTACATGCTAAGAGAACTCAAAATGGCATGCATTACTTTCACAAAGACCTTAAATTAGGGAATATCTTGTATCACGTTTCCGGGGAAACCTTTTGGAAAAGTGGAATCATTGATCAAGTTGCAATCGCAGATTTTGGACTGATGAATGATGTTTTACACATAAGTGGTACGTTGGAATACTATTCTCCTGAACATGCCGTGATGGCTTTGCGACGGGAGAATTCAAGAAAATGGCGCCGTGCCGATTTGCTTGAAGCATTTTATGTAGAACATGGAAGGGCTCTAGATATATGGGCTCTAGGAATTTCCTTTGTGAAGATTTTACAAGGTCAATCGTTGAATTGTTTAGTTGTAGAAGAAAGAGAAAAACTGTTAACAATAATCGCTGATCTTAGCCAAGAAGTTATTGATCAAGAACTTGAGGAAGGAGCTAGAAGATTTAGCCGAAGACCGGTGCGTGCAAGATTATGGCAATTAGCTGGCAAGATGCTAAAAGTAAAGCCTGAGTTGCGGATCACGGCGAAGGATGCCTTACGCGAGTTGAAAAAAATAAAGGAATAATATGTCTTTTGAGTGTGGAATGAAATGGTTGGAGTACCGTGAACTAGTAAAAACGGGGACGATTGATGAAGTTAAATCTTTGCTTCGCGATATTCGCGTTCATGCTTTGACTCAGCATGATGGCAGGGTTTGGGACTGCATCGATCATTTGCAGAAATATCCTTCCTCACTTAAAACTCGAAGCTCCTGGCGGAAAATCTTTCAAATGGTAACTGCTCCAGATTTTATATGGGCAGCAAGCAAAGGCGCAAAATTTTTTAGAAGTAGTGAAAAGCAAAAGTTAGTATTCCTGCCCAATAGCGAAAATTCCAATTCGCATCTCATCATTTATGTTCGGAAATCTTTGGTCGGCAAAGGTGCATTTCGGAAAGTTAAAAAAGCTTACGACCTGGGATTGGGTCAGTATAT
Organism: uncultured bacterium; assembly: GCA_964605535.1. Classification (GTDB taxonomy): domain Bacteria; phylum Chlamydiota; class Chlamydiia; order Chlamydiales; family Parachlamydiaceae; genus CAZSDA01. The sequence goes on along the minus strand of CAZSDA010000001.1, from coordinate 316,016 downwards.
CGTCCATAAAAATATGTGTATGGATGAGGTTGACCTTTTGATGCCTTATAGAGGAAGCATCGGATTGGAATCTCTTTTAGGGTGTTTCCACTATCAAAGCAAAAATAAGGAGAAGTTGAAATGCATCGAAAAGCTATACACAAACGAGCTGAGCAATCGTGACAAGCTTACAACAACTTCATTATTTGTTGTCTTCAGAGACGTCTTGAGCGGTCTAGCGCTTTTCCATCAAGGTAGATTTCAACAAGAGGGAGTTCAAGAAGAGTTCAAAAATTTTCATCATGACATAAAATTGGGAAATATTGTGGTGCAGAAAGATGAGGCTGGGGAGATTGTTGAGGCATGCCTGATCGATTTTGGAGCTTCTTGCAAACCAGAAAAGGTAAGAGGCACCCCCCTCTATTTTTCTCCTGAAAACGCTTCTGAATTTATTCGAGAAAGAAGTGAATTGCAAAAAAACAAAACTTTAACGCCTGAACCTGTTCTGCGTCATTACGCTGCATTTGGGCAGCTATCTGATCTTTGGGCGCTGGGAATTGCTTTCGCTACTTTACTATTTTCCCGAGACCTAACTGGGTTGAGTTGCCATAGAAACACTGCCGGCGCATACCTTATCGAAAATTGCTTGACGATTATGAATCTTAAGCAAGAAGAGATCGATCAAGAGCTTTTTATGGGAAAAATGTCTCAAGGAAAAGATCGGAAAATCTTATGGGAGATTGTTCAAGGGTTGCTGAGAGTCAATCCTGTTGAAAGACTCTCAGCACAGCAGGCCTTACAAATGCTAAGGAGTTAAGCTCCTCCGCTACCTGCTACGAGCGTGGCTTTACGGCTCAATTTGAGTTGGCCGCGCTCGTTTATATCCATCACCTTTACATTTACAGTGTCTCCAGGTTTGACAAGATCAGACAGCTTATTAACTCTAGAATGATCATATTCTGAAATATGGCAGAGGCCTTCCTTTCCAGGGAGTATCTCCACAAACATTCCAAAGTCTACAATCGCTGTGACTTTGCCGGTGTAAACCTTTCCGATCTCAACTTCTGCTGTGATGCCATTGATGATTGCTTTCGCTTTTTCAATGCTGTCCAAATTGACAGCAGAGATGCTGATAATGCCCGCATCATCGATATTGATTTCAACGCCGGTCTGTTCGATGATTGCACGGATCTGTTTGCCTCCAGGTCCAATCACGGCAGCGATCTTGCTTGGCTTAATCTTCATCGTTTCGATACGCGGCGCATAGATCGACATCGTTTCGCGGTGCTTTGGAACCACAGCGAGCATCTTTCTTAGGATGAATGTTCTGCCCTCTTTAGCTTGTAGTAGAGCTTTCCGCATGATCGCAGGAGTGATGCCTTCCACTTTGATATCCATTTGGAAAGCGGTGATGCCTAATTCATCGCCTGTGACTTTGAAGTCCATGTCGCCAAGTGCATCTTCAATGCCGAGAATATCGGATAGGATCGCAAAGCCATCTCCTTCAAGGATCAGCCCCATAGCAATGCCTGCGACGGGTCTTTGGATCGGAACTCCCGCATCCATCATCGCCAGGCAGCATCCGCAAACCGTAGCCATTGAGGAGGATCCGTTGGATTCGGTGATATTTGATTCCACGCGAATCGAATAGGGGAAAGTTTCTTTTGAGGGGACGACTGCATTCAGTGCGCGTTCTGCCAATTTGCCATGGCCAACCTCTCTTCTTCCGGGAGCTCCGATTCGGCCCACTTCGCCCACAGAGAAGGGGGGGAAGAAATACTGCAAGTTGAAACGCTTAGTGCCTTCGCCATCTAAGTCTTCAAAGCGTTGTGCCATGCTGTCGCCGCCCAATGTGCATACGGACATTGACTGCGTTTCGCCGCGAGTAAAGAGAGCGCTGCCGTGTGCACGAGGAAGCAGGGATTGCTCGATGTCGATGAAGCGAATCTCTTCTGTGTGTCTGCCATCGCTTCTCAAGTTTTCCTTGAGGATCATGCGGCGCATCGTCTTCGAACTTACCTCTTTCAAGGCCTTGTCGACATCACCTTTGCTGTAGTTTACCTCTTTTCCTTCCGGTAGAAGTTTCGCATAGACAGCTGTATTTACGGCTGCGAGAGCCTCTTCGCGCTTTTGCTTTGCAGTGACGCGGAGAGCAGACTCCAGAAGTGGCGTTGCAATCGCGGCCACCTCATTGAGGAGAGCTTCCGGAAGTTTTTTGATCGTTCCGCGGTGCTTCGGTTTTCCCACCATTTCGCGCAATTTGGCGATCGTGTGGCAGATCTCTTTGATCCAGTGATGTCCATACTCGATTGCTTCCATGACTTGCTCTTCGGTAAGGAAGTCGCAGAATCCTTCAATCATGAGAATTGCATCATCGGTTCCAGCCAGCATGAGGTCGAGTTTTGAGCTTTTCATCTGCTCTTGTGTTGGGTTGACGAGAAGTTTGCCATCGATCATGCCTACTCTGACTCCGGCAATCGGCTTGATCAGGGGGATTTCTGAAATGGCAAGGGCTGCTGAAGCGCCGCAAATGGCTAGCGGTTCAGGGCCGTGAACTCCGTCGTATGACCAAACGTATGAAAGAACTTGAACCTCATTATAGTATCCTTCTTCAAACATGGGACGCAGTGGTCTGTCGATGAGGCGAGATGTGAGAGTTTCTTTTTCAGATGGCTTGCCTTCGCGCTTAATGAAGCCGCCGAGGGTTTTACCTGCCGAGGAGAATTTTTCTTGGTAATCGACTCTTAAAGGAAAAAAATCGGCATCGGGATCGGCTTCAGTAGCCGCGCAAGCTGTGTTGAATACAATTGTATCGCCCATTCTTACGAGAACAGCGCCGCCAGCCTGGCGAGCGATTTTGCCCGTTTCGAAATGGATCTCTTTTCCATCGATTATGACGGATAGGGTTTTTCTTTCTAAAGACATGAGTTTCCTCCAGTCGAGTTGTAAATTATCGGTTTTGGAAGGAAGAGTCAGGATAGAAGTCAGAAAACACGCTTCAAGGAATTGAAGGGAGGTTTCTGAGTTCTATAAGCGAATCCACCTTCCTTGTATTTTTAGTTCCGGCAGGCCACGGCGGCCTGTCGGAACAGTTACGAATCAGCGTCTTAAGTTGAGCTTCTTGATCAGTGATTGATAACGTTTCGTGTCTGTCGAATTGAGATAATCGAGCAAACGTCGTCTTTGGCCAACAAGCTTTAATAGCGAGAGGCGCGATGTGTGGTCTTTGGGAGACCTTTTAAGATGATCAGTCAATTCCGCAATTCTCTCAGTGAGAATAGCGATTTGCACGTCCGCAGATCCGGTATCTTTTTCATGGAGCTGGAACTTTTTGGTGATCTCTTCTTTTGTGCCTTTATCTAGAGACATTCAGTGAATCCCCCGTCATGTTCGTGATTAAAGCTCTATTTTATCAAAGGGGGGATTAGAAAGCAACCCCCGATTGATAGTTTTATAATTTAGTATCCAAAATCACTTCGATATAGGAGGGGGTGTAAGGGGAGGGGGACTTACGCAAGGCAATTTTGAAGGGGATGGAAATAACACCCTCTTCCTTAGCTTTTTGCAACGTTTCGTAGATCTCTTTTTTGAGTGCCGCATCTGCAGATCTTCCCTTGAATTTTTCTAGCAGGGAATTAATTTTTGCATGCTCTCTATTCCTCAAGATCTCTTTGCCATAAAAGGGGTGTGCATCCGACATTGAATTGAATCTTCCGGCTTGTTAAACTGCATCGTCATAGGAATAAGATGAATCTGTCAAGAGGATTTGCAAAAGGGATGAGCTTTCCATTTCATATCGCTCCTCAAAATGAGGAGGAAATTTATATGCTGGAAGCATTGAAAGAGGCGTGGAAGGCTTTTAAAGCAGAAGAGGTGCCTGTAGGCGCTGTTCTCGTTAAAGAGGGAAGGGTGATTGCTCGGGGCTACAATCAGGTGGAGTTGTTAAAAGATGCGACGGCTCATGCCGAAATGCTGTGCGTGACAGCGGGGGCTGTTGCCTTAGATAACTGGAGGCTGACGGATGCAGTTCTCTACACAACGCTTGAGCCTTGCACAATGTGTGCAGGAGCTGTCTTCTTGTCGCGCGTCAAGAAAGTGGTCTATGGAGCTAAAGATTTACGGCATGGCGCCTTTGGAAGCTGGGTTAACCTGTCTGAAAAGAAGCATCCGACTCACGAGATCTCTATAGTGGGGGGAGTTTTAGAGGAGCCTTGCAGTGAATTAATGCGACTCTTTTTTCAAAAAAGGAGGGAGAGTTGAGTGATTCAATCGAAGCGTTAATCGATGAATTGGAGAAGGGGCAGGAGCGAGTGCTATTTACGCTCGGCAGACGCATTATTCCTCAATTAACTCAGGAAGATCTTTTGCAGCCGAATGACTATCCCGAGCTCGAAGACAACCCCCATTTTCGCTATGAAGAGGGTGTTTTAGCTGGAATCAAGAGTGTTCGCGCAGCTCTTCGAGCAGCTTGGCATATGAAAGCTTAGTCGCGGTTAAGATGGCAAATTTTTCTCTCGCCTCTAAGTTTTCTTGTAAAGCTCTCGCCCTGTGATAGGTCAAATCATTGAGCTCAGCTTTCAATTCCCTTTTTTTTCCAATGGGTGCAAGCTTTGCGATTCGTTTCGATGCGTCTTTGTACATCTCCCTTAACAACTCTTTGTCTGTGCGCAGAGAGCAGCCGATCCAGGTGGCTGCGAACCCAAATAGGTAGGCTGTTGTCATGCAGAGGGTTTTGATTGCTAAAAAAGATTCCACAAAAATGGGGAGGCGCGGAAAGTGCGATTTAAATAGGAGTAGGTTTGCAATAGAGAGTAGGAGGACTCCAAGTCCGATAAAGATCATACGGTAGAGAAAGACCTCTTTCTTTTTGTGTTGATACTCCTTGTTTATCTCATTTGAGATTACGCAATTAGATAGAAACATTTCCTTAGATAATTTTATTTTCATTCCAATATTTTATTTGATAATACTCATTAAAGTCAATCATTTCCATTTGCCGCGAGAAAGTTTTCTTGCTAAAATTGTCTATCTCAGCTACCATCTATAATTCAAACGCGGAGAACATATGAAAAAAAACATCCATCCTAAGTACCAGCAGGTGGTCTTTGAAGATTCAACAACTGGCAAAAGGTTTATTATCGGTACGACGCTCCAGCCAAAAGAAACGACGATGTTCGAAGGCAAAGAGTACCCTTTATGCAAAATGGCCGTTACTTCCTTTTCGCACCCTTTCTTCACGGGCAGCAGTGCTCTCGTTGACGCCGAAGGCCGTGTCGATAAATTTAGAAAGCGTTATGCAGCTCCTGTTCAGAAAGCAGCTGTTAAAGAAGAGAAAAAAGCAGCAGCTCCTGCCAAGAAAAAGAACGCCTAATCGACTTTTGACCTCCATTTTAGCGGTTCGCTCTAAAGGCGAGCCGCTCTTTTTTTAGGAAGATATCCTATGCTCGAAAAAAAGATCTCCCAACAACTCTCCCGTCTTGCTGAAGTCGAAGCGCAGCTTGGGGAGATGAGTACTCTTACAGATCAAAAGCGCTATCGCGAGCTCACTCAAGAGCACGCGCGTCTTACAGAGATCAAGTCCCTGGTGGAAACCAAGGAAACTCTCAGCAAGCAGCTTGCGGACAATCGCCTTCTGATCATAAGCGAACAGGACCCCGAATTTAAGACCGTGCTCGAAGAAGACTCTCTTCAAATCGAGGCTAAGATCGCCGAAGGGGAAAAGCGCCTTTCAGACCTTCTTGTTCCCCCGGATCCCAATGACAACAAAAATGTGATCCTGGAATTAAGGGCGGGAACCGGTGGTGATGAAGCAGCGCTTTTTGTTGCTGATTGCGTGCGGATGTACAAAATGTATGCAGACAAAAAGGGATGGAAGTATGAGCATCTTTCCTCGGCTCCTTCTGCCCTTGGAGGCTTCAAAGAGTATATGATGGTACTCTCCGGAGAGGGGGTATACCGTTACTTGCGCTACGAAGGCGGGACGCACCGCGTTCAAAGAGTGCCTGAAACAGAGGCTCAAGGAAGAGTGCATACGTCTGCGATTACAATTGCAGTTCTTTTGGAACCCGATGAAGACTCCGATGTTGTAGTGGATGAGCGCGATCTGCGCGTCGACACCTACCGTTCCTCAGGCGCAGGCGGCCAGCACGTCAATACGACGGATAGTGCCGTGCGATTGACACACTTGCCGACGGGAATTGTCGTGTATTGCCAGGAAGAGAGAAGTCAGCACAAAAACAAAGATAAGGCAATGCGACTTTTAAAGGCTCGCATCGCAGAGGCAGAGCTTGAAAAGAAGCAAAAAGAGATTTCCGATGCGCGCTCGCAGCAGGTTGGTTCAGGAGATCGTTCGGAGAGAATTCGTACCTATAACTTCCCTCAGAATAGAGTCACAGATCATCGAATCAATTTGACTAAATATAACCTCGACTACGTCATGGATGGTGATCTCGAAGATTTTACTTCAGCTCTTGTAGCCTATTTTCATAAGCAGGCAATTGACGCATGAAGACTCTTCTTGAGGTGTTGCGTCTCTCTTCGGAACATCTCGAAAATAAAGGGATTGAATCCTCTCGTAGAGAGGCTGAGGAATTGATTGCAGATGCTTTGAATCTTTCAAGAGTGGATCTCTATCTCAATTTTGATCGCCCACTATCTGAACAGGAGCTATCAGTTGTTCGAGAGAAATTAGCCCGAAGGGCTAAAGGTGAACCTGCTGCCTACATTCGTGGACAAGTCGATTTTTATCATTGCCGCATTCACTTAAGCCCTTCTGTACTAATACCTAGACAAGAAACGGAAATTTTGGTCGATAAAATCGTTAAAGAGTTAAAATTCATTTCTCTTGAAGGCAAGCGATTGCTCGATCTTTGTTGCGGTTCGGGGTGTATTGGATTGGCTTTAAAAAGAGAGTTTCCCGATCTCGATGTATATTTAAGCGATATTTCAAAAGAAGCTCTTGACATTGCACGCAAAAACGCAGCAGAAAATGAGCTTGACGTCTCCCTTTTTGAAGGAGATCTGTTTCAGCCTTTTCTGAACGAAAAATTTGATTTTATTATTTGCAATCCTCCTTATGTCACAGCGTCTGAGTATGAGGGTTTGTCTAAAGAAGTGAAGGATTTTGAGCCTAAGACAGCGCTTCTCGGCGGATTGGACGGATTGGACATTTATAGACGTCTAAAAGACGAATTTTCTTTTCGCCTGAAGCCGGGTGGAAAGGCTTGGCTCGAGATAGGAGCATCGCAAGGAGCGGCTCTTTTGGACATATTTTCCGACCCAATTTACAGGAAAGTTCTTCTTGAGAAAGATTGGGCTGGACACGATCGTTTCATTTCCCTTGAAATCGAATGAAAATTAGAGTAAAATCTCCCCTATGCTAGCTGGATTGTCGGAAAAAATGCATGGACTGCTGCGAAAATTGGCAGGAAAAAGCAAGTTTACAGAAGAGAATATTGCCGAAGCGGTGAGTGAAGTGCGCATGGCTTTGCTCGAAGCGGATGTGAATTATGGCGTCGTAAAAAATCTATTAAAGCGCGTAAAAGAGCGCTCTTTAGGAGATGCCGTGATGAAGTCTGTAACGCCTGGTCAGCAGTTCATTAAAATTGTTCATGATGAACTTGTACAGCTGATGGGTGGTCAGGAGGAGGGGATTAAGATCTCTCCCGGCAGACTCTCTGTGGTGATGCTTTGCGGCCTTCAAGGGTCAGGTAAAACGACAGCTTCAGTCAAATTGGCAAACTATTTGAAGAAAAAGGGGCTATGCAAAAAACCTCTGATTGCAGCCTGCGATCTACAACGGCCTGCGGCAATTGAGCAATTGAAGATTTTGGCAAAGCAAATTGAGCAGCCTGTTTTTTCGATCGAGGGAGAAAAAAATCCCTTAGAAGTAGCTAAAAAGGCATTAGCGAAAGCGTCACAGGAGAATGACCTGCTCATCATCGACACTGCAGGACGCCTTCACGTAGATGAAGAGTTGATGGCTCAGCTTGTTGAAATGAAGGCATATTTAAAGCCTGACGAAGTGATTTTTGTGGCTAACGCCTCATTGGGTCAAGATGCTGTATCGACTGCTTCTACCTTTAATGAAAAGGTGGGAATTACAGGTTCGATCCTGACGATGCTCGACGGCAATGCTCGGGGAGGCGCCGCCATTTCTATCCGCGAAGTGACGGGGAGGCCTCTAAAGTTTGAAGGCGTGGGAGAAAAAATTGAAGATCTCCAGTCTTTCAGTCCTCAGTCGATGGCAGACCGCATTTTGGGGATGGGAGATACGATTAACCTCGTCCGGAAGGCGCAAGAGCATATCGATGAGGAAGAGGCACAAAAGATAGAAAAGAAGCTGAAAGATGCCTCATTTTCTTATGAGGATTATTTGAAGCAGATTCAGATGGTCAAGAAAATGGGGTCTCTAAAAAGTCTTTTGGGTATGCTTCCAGGGTTCAGCCAATTAAAAGAGCTCGATATTAACGAGAAAGAATTTTTTAAAATTGAGGCGATGATTCATTCGATGACCGTCGCAGAACGCCGAGAAGAGTGTGAGATCGTGCATAGCAGAAGAGTTCGCATTGCTAAAGGAAGCGGGGTCACAATCGATGCGGTCAATAAATTAGTAAAGTCCTTTAACCAGGCTAAAGCGTTTTTTAAGAATATGCCTAAGCAGATGAAGCAGTTTCAGGAAATGATGGGCGGTAAGCTGCGATAGGCGCCAAAAGTTTTATATTTATGGAGGAGTTATGGCATTAAAAATCAGATTGAGGCAGCAAGGAAGAAACAATCTTGCCTCATATAGAATCGTTGTGACCGATGAGCGTTCGCCCCGCGATGGAAAGTACCTTGAGGCTTTGGGCTGGTACAATCCTCTTGTGAATGAAAAAGAAAATCAGATCTCGACCGATGCTGAAAGAATTCAGTATTGGGTTAGCCAAGGTGCACAAGTCAGCGAGAACGTTGAAGCGCTTCTGCGCGGAGCGGCTCCTGCGATTTTGAAAGCTGAAACACAAAGACGCGTTGCCAAGCGTGCCAAGGCATTGAGCAAGAGAAAGGCAAGGGCGCAAAAGAGCGCAAAATAGATGCGCTTTGATATCCTATCCCTCTTTCCCGACTATTTTGTCGGGCCCTTTGATGAAAGCATCATCAATCAGGCAAGAAAGGGGGGGCTTTTGGATATCAACTTAGTGGATATCCGCAATTTTGCGGAAAACAAGTGGCGAAAAGTAGATGACCGTCCTTACGGTGGCGGTCCTGGAATGGTCTTGATGGCCGAGCCGGTTGTGAAAGCGATTCGAAGCGTAAAAAGCGAGAAGAGCAGAACGATTTATATGTCGCCTCAAGGGGCTCCCTTGACTGCTGAAAAGTGCAGGGAGCTAGCCTCTGTCCCGCATCTGATCCTCTTGTGCGGCCATTATGAAGGGATCGATGAAAGGGCGCTTGTAAAAGAGGTGGATGAAGAGATTAGCATAGGCGATTATGTGCTTAGCAACGGGTGCATTGCAGCGATTGTACTGGTCGATGCAGTAGCAAGGTTTGTTCCGGGCGTGATCGGAGATGAAAGAGCCGCCGATGAAGACTCGTTTGAAGGGGGGCTGCTCGATTGCCCTCACTATACGAGGCCTGAGGAGTTTGAAGGACTTGAGGTTCCAAAAGTGCTTTTAAGCGGGAACCATCAAAAGATCGCTGCGTGGCGCAAACAGGCAGCATTGGAAAAGACTAAACGGGTAAGGCCCGATCTGTTTGCGAAAAAAGTCTCCTCTGACTAGCAGGGGACCAAAAGTTTATTTTAGGAGAGAGATATGAGTAAGTGTCCATTAATTCAAGAGATCGAAAAGGAAGCGATGAAAAAGAAGCCCGGCATCTTCCATGTGGGAGATACTGTGTGTGTTCATCTGCGTATTCTGGAAGGTGAAAAGGAGAGAATTCAGAAATTTACAGGTACCGTCATTGCAAGAAGCGGCGCTGGATTGTCGGAAACGTTTTCCCTGCACCGTGTTGCTCATGGTGAAGGCGTGGAAAGGGTATTTCCTTTGCATAGCCCCTTGATCGCCAAAATTGAAGTGGCGAAGGAAGGCCATGTGCGTCGCAGCAAACTTTACTACCTGCGTGGAACATCCGGAAAAGCTTCTAAAGTAAAAGGTCGTCTGAAGGCACGTGTACGTGTTGAGGAAGAGACTGCTCCAGAAGCATCTGTTGAAGCATAATTTAGTCTGTTTGCATCGTGACCGCTGAATCAAAGCTTTTACGCTATGAGCGTAAAGCGAAGAAAGAGGGATTTCAGAGCGTTGCAGGTATTGACGAAGCGGGGAGAGGGCCCTTGGCCGGCCCCGTTGTCGCAGCGGCATGCATCATCCCGCATGGAGTAAAGATTCCAGGCGTTTACGATAGCAAACAGCTCACTGCCCCAGTCAGAGAAAAGCTCTATAAAACGCTCACTGAGCATCCCAAAATCCGCTTTGGCGTAGGTATAGTCGATCATGAAGAGATCGACCGCATCAATATTGCACGCGCCGCAGAAAAGGCGATGCTTCTAGCTTGTGCTCAATTAGACCCTCAACCGGACCTGCTCATGGTTGATGGCATCAACCTCCCGCATCCTCATCTTCCAGTATGGAAGATCATTCATGGAGATTCGCTCTCCTTTCTGATCGCTGCGGCCTCCATCATTGCCAAAGTGACTAGAGATCGCCTCATGCATGAGTTGGATCAGCTTCACCCCCTCTACCGCTTTAAAGACCATAAGGGCTATGGCACGAAAATGCATCTCGAACTGCTACAGAAGCATGGCCCCAGCCCCATACACCGCCGCACCTTCTCGCCCGTCGCCTCCCTCTTGCCCCTGCCCGTGCCCGTGCCCGTGCCTCTGCCCGGTAAGAAATAAGAAAATATGAAAATATGCAGTCGGGCGGCAAGCCCCCCGCTGCCCCCTTGAGCTGTTCTGACTTCGCCAAATCGCTCCTCCTTCGCTCGTCGCCTCCCTCTTGCCCCTGCCCGTGCCCGTGCCTTTGCCCGGTAAGAAATAAGAAAATAAGAAAATATGCAGTCGGGCGGCAAGCCCCCCGCTGCCCCTTGAGCTGTTCTGACTTCGCCAAATCGCTCCTCCTTCGCTCGGCGGGTTTCTCACCCAGCCTTCGCTCGGTCGGAGCAATTTTGCATCGTCATAACAGCCGCGGGCTGCTCCGCTAGCCTCCTTAAAGGAGGCGCTCCGCAGAAGAACCATTTTTTGTGTTTTTTAACAGTTAGTCTGCGTCTCCGCCGTTCCCGCCATTGCCACCGTTCCCTGAATCGCTAGATCCTCCATTTCCACCATGCCCCCCGTCTTTGCCGTTTTCGCCCCTCTGACCATTACCGCCATTCCCACCGTTCCCGCCCTTTCCAAAAGCACCATGTTCACCATCCTCTGCTCTTGAAGGTCCTGAATTGGTCACATCTCCTCTGGGTCGAGCTTCCAAAGGGAAAACTAATGCAGTCACAACCCCAACCAATCCATAAATAATATTTTTGTATTTCATGTTTAATCCTTTAGTATCTATTTCCATCTTTTCCATCTTTACCGTTTCCTCCTGGGCCCTTTCCACCGGAACCTCCTTTTCCCCCACCTTCTGAGCCGTTACCTCCATTTCCACCATCACCCCCCTTGCCGTGAGAACTGTTTCCTCCATTTCCTCCGTTACCTCCTTTTCCGGAAGAGCTATTTCCTCCATTTCCGCCCTTCCCACCATCTCCATGGTCGCTATAGCCGCCGTGGCCACCATGTCCTGCATCGCCGGCATACATTATGGCTGGGGTATTGAATAAAAAGGCAATAGCCATCATATTGATGGCTATTAGAATATTTTTAGCTCTCATAGAGAGTTTCCTCCGTTACCACCATTACCCCCGCTTAATCCTCCATGCCCTCCGCCTCCGCCATGACCACCATTACCAGATCCACTGCCGTTACCACCATTTCCTCCATGTCCTCCAGAGCCGGGGGAATGACCGCCGTTCCCGCCATGACCACCATTTCCAGCATACAGAGATGCTGATCCAACTAATACAAGTGCAAGGGTAAAACATAAGATATTTTTTGAATTCACGTTATTCTCCTGTTTTGAGGTTAAAGTAAGTAGAGAGACTCTCATAAAAGATGCATTTTTGTATAATTAAATTTATAAGTTGCTATTTATCAGGATGTTGTGACAACTTGTATTCGTGCTGAAAATTAGGGTTTGATTAACCAGATTAGGCAAATAGAATTTAACCGTCGGGCGGCAAGCCCCCCGCTGCCCCTTGAGCTGTTCTGACTTCGCCAAATCGCTCCTCCTTCGCGGGCTGCTCCGCTAGCCTCCTTAAAGGAGGCGCTCCGCAGAAGAACCATTTGTTGTGTTTTTTAACAGTTAGTCTGCGTCTCCGCCGTTCCCGCCATTGCCACCGTCAGGATTTATATGCCTACAATATAAAATCGGTAAGGCATTTGAAGGCCCTCGTAATCTCCACCCCATCTAAAACCCCTTTCCTTGAAAATCTTGACTATTGCACTATCGCTGTGAATCTTTCCGGGTATATCTAGAGAGCGGCTTGAGTATTTTCTTCCGCTGGATGGCATTACATAGCCACCAGAGACACAAGGGTTCTGGCGGGCATTGAGTTCGATCCCTAGAGCAAATGGCTTCGATGGAATCTTTCCCGAATTGTAAATGTAAGTAGCGCATACAGCAGAGGAATTGTTATCTTCAATCGAGCAGTCCTCGTTAAAATAGTTACTGATGAGTTGCATCTTTTTTATAGGAAATTTAATAGCATGAATATCTTTAAAAATTTCCATGATTTTTGCCGCTATTCTTTCATAAACAATCAATTCTCCAGTGCAGATGTTGCCTTTCATGTCAAAATGGGTGATCTGAAGATAGGCCAGGTCGTTCATTGGAATGGGGCCACCTTTTTTATAGGACTTGTCTTTTATCCTCTCTTGAATGGAGGGAGGGAGTGGATGATAACAATCGGCTTTATAAGTTCCTTCTGAGAGGGTGTATGTAGGCGATTGGCCAATTATCGGATGAACCATTGATATCACTCCTAATTTAGGTATTATGATTAAAGTACATAACTAAAGTTATTATTTCAATAACTTCTTTATCTGCATTAAGAAGGAGGCCGCTCGGATCGTGCGGTCTAATCTCGAGGTGTATCGGATTTATTGTTTTAAATGATGTATTAAATTTAACTTAAAAATAAATTTTTTATATAATTTAATTATGTGAATTTACGGTGGAGGTTTTTATGCGAGATTATTATCCGATTGGAAGAAGTTATTATGACAATCATGAGCGTCCAGAAACTAATGTTCATCCCGATACAAAATCTACAGAAAAATTTAAAGCCCTGGTGACATCGCTTTCATTAAAATCGATTAAAGATATTTCTTCTAAAGAAGTTGATAAATTAATTAAAGCTTTAAAGGGAAGACTCACCGGGCAGCCAGGCGATCCAGAGCGTGAGTTAATTGATAGAGCCATTCAGAATATAAGAGAAAGGGAGGAAATGGCACTTAATAACTCTGTTTTTGCGTCTGCTAAAAGAAAGCATGTTGGAAACATTAAGTTTCTCGAAATAGTGATGCATAACAATGCAATTGCAGGAGCAAATTTGCAAAGTACTCTAGACAGGACTAAGAAAAGTTATCTTAAACTAAGTGAGAAAATTTCAGAGAAATCAGCAGATCAAATAACACGTGATGAAGTGGATCGATTTTTGCATTTGTCTTTAAAGGTCAATGAACTAATTCATGAAATCTATGGAAGCCAAGAGGAAATACTTTCGAAATACGGCGATAGGAAAGTTGATTACAGCACAATTAACGATAGAACTATACAGGCCGCAATAATAAAACTCGAAAAACGTGAGGAGATAGCAGTTTCTGAATCGACTTTAAGCAAATCGAAATTACGGCATGAAAGTAATCTTATGCAAATTAGACAACTTAAAAGTAAATTCGAATAGTAAACCCTCTTGACTTGATAAGTGGTTCATAGTTATGAATTTATAAAATTTTTCATCTGAAATGAGAGGGGCGCTTGGAGCATGAAGTCTAATCAGGGGGTGTCTCTAGATTTATCACTTTAAAATATGAATTTAATTTAAAATAAATATTAAATATAATTAATTTACGCCCTTTTACGGTGGAGGTTTTTATGAGAGATTTTTATCCAGCAGGAGAAAGTTATAATTTTAGTCTCCCATATCGTACAACGGAATCGTTTCAAAGACATTCAAACTATCGAGGAGAGCATCTAAAAAAAGATCATCATTCTGATCCAAAATCTACATAAGAGTTTAAAACTCTTGTTATATCGCTTGCATCTAAATCGATTCCTGATATTACGTCTCACGAAGTTAATAGCTTAATTAATCATTTAAGGGGGAGGCTCACAGGGCAAAAAGGTGATCCTGAGCGTATTTTCATTGATAAAGCCATTCAAAAAATAAGAGAAAGAGAGGAGATGGCTCTTAATAAATCGTTCTATACGTCTTCTAAAAAGAAGCATGCTGCCAATATCAAATTTATTCAGGATGTCATGGACGTCAATGGAATTGCAGGAGGAAAAAAGGACATCACTTCGTCGAACATTTTGAAAAGTTACATTAAGCTAAGTAAGAAAATTTCTGAAAAATCAATAGATCAAATTTCACGCGAGGAAGTGAATCAATTCATTCATTCGTCTTTAAAACTCAAAGAGAGATTTGAAAAGCACTATCCTAGATTTGATGAGGCTGATGATTTAATATCTAATGCACTAGTAAAAATTGAGGAGCGAGAGACGATGGCTCTAGACGCATCGACTTTAGGCAAATCAAAAATGCGACATGAAAGTAATCTTGAGATAATTAGAGAATTAAGGAGTAAGTTAGAAGAGTAAACCGTCTTGACTTGAATCGCATTAGGCAATACTCTAGAGAGAAATGGCCACTTTAAAAAGCATGACTGCCTACGGGCGCGCCTCGCTGGAAAGGGGAGGAGTGCGTCTGACAGTAGAGCTTAACTCTGTCAATCGAAAGCACTTAGATATCAATTTAACGCTCCCTAGGCATTTTGCAAGGTGGGACCCTTTGGTGCGGAAAATGATCACCGCAAAGGTGCAACGCGGCCATTTGACTTTGCGGATGTCGGTTGCTTTTCAAGGCGAGGCCCCTCTGAGGGTTGTGCCAAACCTTTCTCTGATCGATCAGCTTTTTGAGGGATGGTGCGCAATTGGACGCCGTTTGGGAGTTCAAGAAAAGCCTTCCTTAGAGATTCTTAAGGGGGAGGAAGATCTTTTCACGTTTGAAGAGAATCCGGCGCAAATGGAAGCTTTGGGTACTGTGATCGAAGAAGCAGTCGATTTGGCTTTGGCTTCTTTCATGGAAATGAAGCAGGCAGAGGGCGCCCATTTGGAGCACGAGGTAAGGGAGCGGATTAAGGGTCTAAGGGCGCCACTCTTGGAAATTAGAAATCTGGCCGAAGGATCGCAGGAGAAGTACCGCTTAAAGACGCTGGAAAAGATTAGGGTTCATCTTCCCGAGATCGCTCAGGATGATGGAAGGCTTTTGAAAGAGGTGGCCCTTTTTGCAGATAGAATCGACATCTCTGAGGAGCTTGTTCGCTTCGACTCCCATCTGGAGCAGTTCTTAAAGCTTTTGGATTCGGGCGAAGATGCTGCCGGAAAGAAAGCGGAATTTATTCTGCAGGAGATGGGCAGAGAGGTCAATACCATCGGATCTAAGGCAGATGAACTGCAAATTAAAAAGCTTGTCATTCTCATCAAGGCAGAACTTGAAAAGGTGAGAGAGCAGATTCAAAATGTCGAATAGGCAAAACCTTCTTGGTAATAGCAGGCGCGGTTTGCTTTTTGTATTGAGCGCTCCTGCCGGAACGGGGAAAACAACTCTGGTAGAGAGACTCGTCGCCGAATTTCCCTGCATCGTGCAAAGCGTTTCATTCACGACGCGTGCCCCAAGACAGGGAGAGGAGCATGGCGGACATTACAATTTCATTTCAGTTCAGAATTTTGAGGAAAAGATTGCTGCAGGTGACTTTCTCGAGTATGTAAAGCTTTATGGGGACTATTACGGGACATCAAGAGCCTGGGTGGAAGAAAAACTCAGTCAGGGAAAGCATATATTTTTGGTGATCGACACTCAAGGAGCTCTGCAGCTAATGGACTCACTTGACGCCTGTTTCATATTTTTGAAACCTCCATCTCTCGCTGTGCTAAAAGAGAGGCTTCTGGCGCGAAAAACCGAAACTGAAGAATCACTACAAAAACGGTTGTCTTGGGCGGAAAATGAGCTCGCGGCTGAGCGCTATTACGATTATCAGCTGGTAAACGATGATCTTGCCATAGCTTACCAGATCCTTCTCAGCATCATCATCGCTGAGGAACATAAGGTTGTTTGTAAAAATGGTGAAATTTGTTAGAATTCCTCCATTCAACAAGAGGGTGCCATGGAAAGACATGAATTTTTGACTAATGAATCTGTATCGAAAAAATTCAACAATATGTTTGACCTTGTGAATTACTCGATCGGATTGGCTACGCAATTAATCAAGACGGGTAGAGCTCCAAGGACTCGTGTTGACAGCGACAATCCCGCTGTAATAATCATAGAAGAGCTCCAAGATGGAAAAGACCTCTGGGAGGACCTCAAAGAGGAGGAGCCCGTGGTGCAGTTCACCGAGACAATCGTTGTTCAAGAAAAGAAACCGGCCGCTTCTCAGCCCACAGAAAAGAAGCGTGCACGCCGCCTGATCGTATAGAGGTTTTCCCATGGGAGGAGGCGCCATCGCTCAGATTGGACAAGAAGATATCGCTCTCTTTGTCCTGTTTCTGATAGGCGTTCTAGCATTGCTCGTGGGATACTTTTTTCTTTCCTATTGGAAATCGGAAAGAAAACGGGGGGAGAGCCCTTACACAGGGATGCCACTTCGTTTCGCTTCCGAACTCACCTATCTTGCGAAAGATAAAGTGCGCGCCTATTTGAAAAGCTATGGAGAATTTGATAACAGACCCTTTGATTTCTCTTCAGCAGCCCTTTGCAGAGATACCGGCCGTCTTTTTCCCGAGTGCGTCACTTGGACGGGAGCGATAAAACTCGACTGGAGTTTCATCCAGAAGCGCTGCAAAGGCAATTTCGTGTCTTGGGGGAGTTTAACTCCCGAAAGACGTAAAGAGATCTTAGCGGCTCACGATCCGCTCTTTGGGTTTCAAACCGATTTTTCCTCCCCCAATCCCTCTCCGAGAATGGTCGACGAAAAATTTGCTCTAGCTAAACCGGGCCCCTTGTACGTCGATCCGGAATCGATGGTCATCCTGGGTTGGAAAGCCGTTCCTGAAACTGAATTAGAAGTGTTAATTGTCCAAAAACCGAAAAAAATACACGTAGTGAAGTCGAACTCATGAAAAAAGAAAAACGTCTGATTACAGCCGCTCTACCTTATGCCAATGGACCTCTCCATTTTGGGCATATTGCCGGCGCCTATCTCCCTGCTGATTGCTATGCCCGCTTTGAGCGGTTGATGCAAAGAGATGTCCTCTTTTTGTGCGGATCTGATGAATATGGCGTTGCGATCACGATGAGCGCAGAGCTCGCAGGGAGGACACCAAAAGAGCATGTAGATTTGTACCACGGCGTGATCCGCGATTTTTTCAAGAAATTGAACATGTCCTTTGATCACTATTCAAGAACGACATGGGAGGGGCATAAAGAGCCTGTCCAGCGCTTCTTTCTCGATCTTTTGGAGGGCGGGTTTATTGAGGAAAGAGAGACGGATCAGCTCTATTCCGAACAGGAGGGAAAATTCCTGGCTGACCGTTATGTGGTCGGGACTTGTCCGCGCTGCGGGTTTCAGGAAGCAAGAGGTGATGAATGCCCTTCTTGCGGTGCAAGCTATGATGCGATCGACTTAAAGGAGCCGCGTTCCAAGCTAAGCCGTGCAAAATTGGTCCGCAAAAAGACAAAGCATTGGTTCTTATTATTGGAAAAGTTTAAAGACAGGCTGACAGAATGGCTTTCTAATAAAGGCTGGAAGAGCAATGTTCTCAACTTCGTAAAAGGTTATGTCGATGAACTGCATGCGCGTGCGATCACTCGTGACTCCAACTGGGGCATCCCCATCCCTCTTCCGGGAACTGAAGGAAAAGTTCTCTACGTTTGGTTTGATGCGCCGATCGGCTATCTTTCTGCTGCTATGGAGTGGGCTAAACTTAAGGGAACACCTGAAGCCTGGAAAGATTACTGGTGCGATCAGGAGACAAAACTGGTTCAGTTTATCGGTAAAGACAACATCCCTTTCCATGCTGTGATTTTCCCTGCCATGACCATGGGACAAAGCTTGCCCTTAAAGCTTGTGGATGAGTTGCCTGCCAATGAATTCTATATGCTTGAAGGCCGGCAGTTTTCCAAATCGGATGGCTGGACAATTGATTTAGACGCTTTTTTTAAGAATTTTACTGCGGATCAGATCCGCTATGCGATTGCAGCCACGGCACCAGAAACTTCAGATGCAGCCTTTACCTGGAAAGATTTTCAACTACGCTGCAATGCGGAGCTTTTGGGTAAGTTTGGTAATCTCGCCAACCGCGTTTTGGTCTTTGCCAAAACCCATTGCCAAGGCATGGTTCCCGGGATGGAGACGCTGCAGCCGATTGACTCCGATTTTCTCGATCAGATTCGCACGAAAGCGCAGGAGGCTAAGCTTTCTTATGAGCAGTTCAAGCTAAAAAGAGCAAGCCAGATCCTCATGGAATTGGCTCAGCTCGGCAATGGCTACTTTGATGCGAAAAAGCCCTGGCTGGATGCAAAAGATCCAGAGAGAAGGCAGGTTCTTGAAACCACAATTGCCTGCTGTCTCGAGTGTTTAAAAGCTCTTGCAGTGATATCTGCACCTCTTTTGCCTGAAACGAGTCAGAAGCTGTTTTCTTTACTCGGGTTTAAAGGAACTCTTTACGATTACGGCTGGGAAAAGGCTCTCGTCTTGACCCTTCCTGTAGGGCAGCTTTTAGGAGTTCCAGAGATTCTTTTCAAAAGAGTGGAGGATGCTGTGATTGAAGAGGAAAGTGCAAAGCTGAAAGAGATTCTTCAGAAGAAAAAGCAGGAGCCTGCTCTCAAAAGTCAAGTCACCTATGATGACTTTGATAAGCTCGATTTACGCATAGGCAAAATTTTGTCGGCAGAGCCCGTGCCAAAAAGCAAGAAACTCCTGAAAGTGCAGGTCGATCTTGGGCATGAAACGCGACAAATCGTGGCAGGGATTGGCGCTTCGTATGAACCGAACGCTTTAATTGGAAAACATGTGGTGGTGGTTGCTAATCTAAAGCCCGCAATGCTAATGGGAGTGGAGAGCAACGGTATGCTGCTCGCCGCCTCCCTTGAAGATGCTTCTCTCAAGCTTCTTTCAGCTGAGGGAATTAAGCCGGGTTGCCAAGTATCATAGAGATAGGCACTGGCTTATAGGTTTTTTCCTTCCGGAACTTCTTCCAGATGGTCATGCCAATCCCGATACTCAAAGGGATACAGAAGCCGAGCGTCAATGCGATGCCAACTCCAGGTATGGCTGCAATCGCCAGAGCTGCTAAGACCATAGAGGCGATGTAGCACACCATCAACACTGTGTTTAGGCAGATCTTAGCGCTTTCCTCTTTGACCTGGCCTCGATCCTTTTTGCGCTTGATCGCCCATTTTTCAAGTTTGATCTCTGCAAATTTCTTCACATCGCCTTGGGTAGGTTGCTCAACTTCCCCCTTTTTTAAGCGCATCCAGTCTTTACGGGTTTTCAAATAATGGTCGATTTTACCCTGAGCTGCTTCCAGCTCCTTCACCGCCTTGATCTCGCGCCTTGCAAGGGAGTGCAATTTGCGCTTGGCGATGACCGACTTGAGTTGCAGCTTTTTCTTGGCGCCTCCAGAAGCAGTGGCGATATCCTCTTGGAGTTGGTCATAAGCTTCCGTTTTTGCCATGAGTTTAGCGATTGCGATCTCTTCTTTAGCGAGGGCTACGTTCATTTTTGCATATTTTGAGCTAAACTTCGCATCCATCCGCTTGATCTTTGCCGAGATGAAATCCTCAGAGAATGTTCCGCACTGTTTTACACCTTCCCAGAGGGCGCGCTTTTCTTTGTTATTGGCAAGTTTTTTTCTGCAGGAGTGGATTGCCTTGGAGGAGATGGCAATGTCCATGCCTGCCTTGATCGTATCAAGAATTGTGATGATATTTCCAAAGGGGAGGATTTTTGCAACAGTAGAGCCTACGACCGGGATCTTGCCCAAAAGAGCTGCGAATTTAGCCAGTTCGATCGCCTTAAAAAGTTCAAGGACTTTAAAAGCTGTCAGGCCATCGGAAACCACGCCAATCGTTAAGGCTGCTAATTTCAGTTTGTCTTTCTTTGTCTCTCTGATTTCGTGAATTTTCTGAGGAATGGAGGCCAATTTCAGAAAGTCGATTGTGCCGTTAAGTCCGGTTTGTGCTGTGGCAAATGGGGTTGAATTGCTGATTTTATCATGGAGCGTCAAGGCATTGCGCGTGAGTTTAAGTGCGCCGGAGCGGAAGCCATCCGAAAGAATGAGTTCTTTGACTCTGCGGAAGAAGCGTCTTACTGTACTAACCGCAGGTTCTACTGTTCTATGAAAGTCTCTAGCGCTTATACCTTCTATAGTCATTTATTACTCCTTTAATATAATTAATTTTAATACACTATTTAATTAAATGCAATAGTTTTTTATTAAAATTAAAAGGCCCGGATCCCTTTTTAAGGGCCGGGCCTATTACAAGAGGTTAAATTGCTAACAGGTCTTAGGTGGCAGCTGCTTCGAAGGGTACCTGACCGTAAGTATGGTTTTTCTTAAACTTCTTCAGGAAGTGCAATCCAATGCATAGCAGTGAAACGACCAGGAAGCCTGAAGAGATCGGCAAGCTAGCAGCAGCAAGGCCTGCTAAAGCCAATCCGGAGAGCACAGAGACTGCAACAAGCGTAACGATAAGAACGATGTTGAAGGCAATGCTTAAGCCCTCTTTAGCTTGATCCCAGCGGTTGTTAGACATTTTCAGCTTGAGCCGCTCCACTTTGCGCGTAGCAAAGTCCCTGATCTTGTTTGCGCTTTCATCAGTCAGGATTTGGGGATTGTCGTCTGTATACGCAAGGGCATCCAATCCAGCCTTCTCTGCTGTCCGCTTTTCAATCTTGGCATTGATTTTTGCAAGAGATTTGCCCACGTTTGTGTCCAGGTTTCCGGCCTTGATAAAGGCGCGGGTGGCTTTAAATTTTTTCACTTTATGGGCCAAATTGCGCTTGTGCGCATTCGCCCTGTTTTCTTTGGCTTGGAGGGTGTTATAACGATTTGCCAGGTCTTGCTCACGTAAAGTCTTTAATTCTTCATAGCTAGTTTTTTTCTGCTGTAATGCGTCTAATTTACTGTCTAGAAACTGCTTTCTTGCATCCACTTCATCTTTTGTCATGCCATTAGCTGCAACGTTCGCCCAAGTCGTCCGGTTTGACTTCATATCGTTATAACCGTTTCGATATAGATCGGTACCGGGGTTGCGCGCTTTTCTCAAGCGGTGGATTTTTTTGGAGCTGAGTCCAATGTCTATGCCTGCTTTCGCAACATCGACAGCATTGAGAACGATAGGGATTGGGAGGAATTTTGCAAGAGCTGCACCGATCACAGGTATGCGTCCCAACAAGCTGCTAAATTTAGCAAAATGGATGATTTTAAGACTGTTCAGGATTTTGGCTCCTGCACCGATTGCACTGACTCCGCCAAGTGTCGCGGAAGCAACTTTTAAGCCGTCTGAGCTGTTGTCTTTGATGTCCTTCGGTGTCTTTAGGACCCCTACTGCTTTCAAAGCGTTGGAAACGCCATTTACAAAGTCTGTCGCATTGCGCAGCCATTCGAATGGCAAAATGCCGGCAAGAAGTCCGAAGCCGCTTTTTGCGACCTTAGCGACGTTGTTAATTGTAGAGGCGCTGCCTGACTCTTCGGCAAGGATATTGACCGCTTTGCCGACGCCTTTTTTTTGTTTGTGTTGTGAAGAAAGTGATGCGTAACGAGTATAAGCTTCTTGATAATTGTTTACAGGGGTTGACATAATCTATC
This sequence comes from uncultured bacterium, assembly GCA_964605535.1. Lineage (GTDB taxonomy): Bacteria > Chlamydiota > Chlamydiia > Chlamydiales > Parachlamydiaceae > CAZSDA01. The sequence continues at coordinate 293,934 of CAZSDA010000001.1, read as the reverse complement.
TTCCTTTTTTAGAGAGCATGTATTAATCAGGCCTTAGAACAGACAGTCTGAATTAGACTGTCATGCCCTGAGCTCGTAGTTTTCTAATGATCGAGGGGAGTCCCACCTTATCGATAGTTCTCATTTCAGACGCTGCAAGCTTTAATGTGACAAAGCGTCCTTCGTCGTCAAACCAGAATCTCTTTGTGATGATGTTAGGAGTGAAGGTACGTCGTGTACGGCCGGTCACTTTAAGACCAATTCCCTTTTTCTTTTTAGCGATACCGCGAATGGCATAGGTAAATCCACGGGTCGTCTTTTTTCCAGATATCTGGCAAGTTTTTGACATGGTAGTTCTCCAAAATTGAATCAGGTTCAGATTGTACATTAAGGAAGTATTTATCGCAACTTATTGGAGAGGGAGCCACTTGTCGTGCACATTGAACCGTTTGTTAATGTGCTTTTTCCGCTCTGCTTCGACTAAAGTTTCATCTGAAATCGGCGCATTTTTTAAAAGGGTTTTTTTTAGGTTATCGACCTTGTTGTGCATCTCTTTGACGAGCTTCCATTGCTCTTCTGTGAGTTTTCCTGCGCCATCCAGAAAAGTTTTGAATGCTTCGAGATCGATTTTGCCCTTTTCAGCCGCACTCGGATCCTTTTTTGAAAGTCTCTTCAAGGAGAGCTCTAAATTCTTCAGTATGGTGATCTGATCTTGGGGTGCGGGAAGTTTTTCAAAAGCGCGTTTTTTCCCTGATGGCGCTTCTTGCAGAAGCTTGTTTGAGGTCATCCTCATCAGCTCATCTTCAAGAGCCTTTTCCACTTTACTGAAGTTTGCCTTTGCCATGTACTTATTGTAGCACAATTAAAATTGAAAGTGTAATCTTAGTGATATGCAAGAGATTGAAGCAGACCTAGTCATCATTGGTTCAGGCCCCTCAGGACAGAAAGCTGCGATTCAGGCGGCAAAGCAGGGGAAAAAAGTGATTGTCGTCGAATTGGGATCGACCGGTGGAAATTGCCTGAATAACGGAACGATCCCCTCAAAAACCCTTAGAGAAGCGATCATTGATTTGACCAGATTCAATGAAAGACATCTCTTTTCAGACCGCGTTTTGCCGATTGATGAGATCACCATCGCAGATTTAACTTCACGGCTTTACCGCGTCATTGAAGAGGAATATAATCTTCTTTCCAGGCAATTTAAAAAGAATGGAATTGAGATGATTCCGGGTAGTGCCCGCTTTGAGAATCCGCACATGATCATCGTCGTTGGGGCAGATGATCGGATTACCCATCAGATCAAAGCGACTCAATTTATTTTGGCGTGCGGCTCAAAACCGAGAAATCCGATTGGCGTGCCCTTTGACGATGAAGTGATCCTCGATTCAACAAGGCTCTTACGGATTAAAAAGATCCCAAAATCGATGCTTGTGTTGGGGGGAGGAATCATCGGCTCTGAGTATGCGAGCTTTTTTGCAGCTCTTGGCACAGAAGTGACGATCATCGATAAGCGGGATCACATCCTGCCGCTGCTTGATCCGGAAATTGGAGTGCTTCTGCAAACTGCGCTTACCGATCTTGGACTTAAGTTTAAAGGGTTGAAAGAGCCCGTCGAGATTACGCGGGATGGCAACCAGGCGTTTGTCAAGTATAAAGATGGCACTTCCATGCGGGCGGACTGTTTGCTGTATGCTTTAGGCCGGCAAGCGAATGTAGATAACCTTCATATTGAGAATGCAGGCCTTGGCATCAATGAGAGGGGCTACATTTCAGTGAACCCGCTTTTTCAGACTACTCAACCCCACATCTATGCAGTCGGAGACCTCATTGGTGGGGCATCCCTCGCCTCAACTAGCATGGAGCAGGGGAGGCTGGCTGCAAGACATGCCCTCGGGCTTGAAACTCACTATTTCCCCAATTTCTACCCCGTTGGCATATACACGATTCCCGAAATTTCTAGCATTGGCTACACAGAAGAGGAGCTCAAAGCGCTCGATTTTCGCTATGAAGTGGGCAGGGCCTATTACTATGAACTGGCCCGGAGCCACATAACGGGCAGCAACGTTGGCATGTTCAAAATCTTGTTCCATCCGGACACCCTTGAGCTTCTTGGTGTTCACATCATTGGCCGTTCTGCGACAGAACTGATCCATATCGGACAAATTGCCATCTCCTATCGCGCCAAAATAGACTATTTCATCGACCAGATTTTCAACTACCCCACCTACGCCGAAGGCTACCGCGTCGCCGCCCTAAACGGCATCAACAAAATCAAGCGCAAGCTCTAGTATCTATCCCCATAAAAAAGAGTTTTCCCGCAATGCCTGCAAACGAATTTATAGAAGCCCACATCGCCTTCTTTGGGGTCATATTCGTTATCAAGGAAATCGTTCCACTCGTCTATGTTTTTGATCATGTCTGAGATAGACTCAATCTCTTGAACCTGCTCCCAGGTCAATTGTCGTAAGTCCTCTACAGTTGCATCACCATGAAATTCGCAAATATCGTTGCAGTGCTCTAGCCACTGATCCTCCTGACGAGCGACATACCCAGGAGTTCTATGCTGGACCTCATCGATAATTGCATCGGCAAGTTTGGGATGGGTCATTTCGTCTACGCTTGTAAATGAAGCATCCCATTTTTTAGCGGCTGACCCATCGGCAATACACCATGGGCAAACAAGAAGGTTCGGCATACAGTCGGGATGTTCCTCCCAAAAGTCCTCCAAAAGCGCCTCATCGAACTCTACAGCAGTGAATCCACCCGATGAGCTCAAATAGCCGCGCTTTTTGTCGCAGCACCAGCAAGGCTGCTCGCTCTTCACCACAGCCCCGGAAGCAATAGGATCGGGGTGATATTTAAACTTAGGTAATAGTTCTGTCATAGACACATCTCCTTTTATTTTGTTATAATTTATTGCGCTGCTATTTGTAAATAATCTTCTTGTGTAATTAGAGTTTTTTTATTGTCCCAGCCTTTACAGAAGGGGTAATGGGAAAGTTGGAGATGTTTCGACATGTCCTTCATTTTCTTGATTTTGCTTTTTGAGAATATCTTCTACAGTCCAAGGCTCAGAAATTAATTTGCAGCTCTTGCGGTCACTTGCACCCATTAATTCCAATTTTGCTATTTTCAATACCTCTTGAAATGTGGTCAGGGGTACTGTCCAACAGACGGCATTGATTGAAGGAAAGATCTCCAGTTCAAATTTATCGGATTCCTGTATGATTTCAGCGATGACTCGCTCTTTATATTGAATTTCGCACGTAAGATTTTCACGGTAGTATTCACTTGCGATCATCAACATGAAATCGTCGACGGGAGGATGATCCTTAGGGGATTTCCACCTTAATTTATATGGTTCCAAAAAAGCGATAAATTGATTCTGATTTTTTAGTCGCGCGCCCCCATTTGCAGTAATGTATTCATAATAGTCGCCGGTTCGTGGTTTTGATCCTTTGCGAATGAGTTTCTGTGGTTGCTGAATGATCCCGTCCAAAATTTCTTCGCCGAGCTTATTCAATCTATCGACTTCTTCTTGCGTGTATTCATTCCACTTGCTTTTGGCGCAATTATCAGCCCCAAGAAACGAAGAGGCGAGGAGCACATAGCATAGTAGAAAGGATTTCATAGCATTCCTATTGTCAAAGTTTTCGCAAGAAGCTAATCGATAGCGTATTTTTAATCAACAATTTTTTTTACAGGTCAGTGTTATGTAGAGGGTGTTTGCGGTCATCAATTTAACCATTTTGCGTTAGATTCAGCGGCTGGCTATTTATGCGCTCTTGAATCATTTTTTCGATTTCAGCAATGCTTGAGAAGATAATTTTCTCTTTATTTTGAAGAGTTTCCCTAACTCCCTCATCCATGAATTCTTCACTAAATGGTTCGAGTGACTCTTCATCAAGCGCAATGACTATATCCAAGTTCAATAAGTTGTTTGAAAATTTTGTGGACCAGTCCGATTTTAGTTGCACTAAGGAAAAATAAAGGGATTCTAGATTTCCAAACAGTGTCCGTAATGATGATATCCGTTTCCGATAATCATCAATGCAGCACAGCATTAATTCGAAAGTCCCTTTATCATTTTTGCAACTAGTATTTTCCCTGTTACACATGTGTGCTCGGAACAGTTGAGAATCGCTTAACATATTCGCACTTGAGGTTGTAGTTTAAGCTAAAGGGCATTTAATTCCCGCCATGAAGAGCTCGTTTTGCGGATTCAAATGCCTCTATAAAATCATCCAGAGGAACTCTCAGGAAATTTCCATTGACAGGTATGCCATAGAGTTCGATTTCCATGTCCTCTTCTCCATTTTCTATATAGACACTGCCTAAAGTGTGTTCGCAAAAGTTGATATCAATAACCATCTCTTCGTAGTCGATATCACCACATTCCACCAGCCAAAAGGATGTCATCTTTCTGATTTCCATCTTAGTTTCCTTGTAAAGGCTGCTGAAGCGATTTGGGTAAGACATCCGGACGAATCCAAAGAGATGTTATGTTATGGGAATCACTTAAGACTGCAATGCAATTAGTAATAAATTCGACAGATTCACCTTGAGCCTCGGGGTCGCCTAAGCAGAGCCACCCTGTTTCAGGATTGCAATAAATATCCAACTCGTTTTCTAGAATGTTAGGGACGCCTTCAGATTTATCTATTGGAACGCAAGTAAGAACGCCAGGACGTGATTTTGGAGGATGAATGGTGGCAGTAATGACCTTTCCAGTTTCAAGACTTCCATCTACGCTATTTGCTACATTGCTACTATCAAAGTAGACAAGGAAGCGATCTAGAAGCACGCCATTAGGTCCATCGTACGAAGTCGGATAGGTGATAATTAAGCCCGGATCTTCATGGTAGCGGATCCTCTTTTCCAGAGAAGATCTGCTGTAATCCGGATATAATTTTAGTGGGGGAAGTCCTTCTAAGGAACTATCTGGCGCATTTCGATCTTTTTCCCGATATGCATTTATGGAAAGTGTGCGTCCACTATGAAGGGCTTCAAGGAAGCCATCTAAAGGAATTGGCAACTTTTGCTTTCCATGGAAAACACCTGAAAGTTCAACAAAATCGGCGCCGTTTTTTGTGTACACGACACCAATGAATTGATCTTCAAATTTGACATTTACAAATTTTACTTGTCCATCAATAATGGTTTCTTTAGAGAAGAATTTTTTATTCATTATTACTTAATCCATTTTACATTGGAAGGTTTATCAATTGTGATGAAACCTCCAAAGGAAACGCTTCTTGCAGATGTCCAAAGGTTCATTCCTTTAGATCCTCTGCATTAGTAAGAGAGCCCTTCCATTTCCAGATAAGGCGAGCTACCTTTAGACTACTTGGCAATTTGATAGGATTGCTTTTTCCTTGATAGAGATAATTGTGAGAAGGAGGGAGGAAAAGAAGAGGTGGTTCGTCAATGCGGATCCACAATGACTTGAGAATGCAGTTCCTGTCCAAAACCGCAATGCATCCATACATGAATTCAATTGCTTCGCCTTGAAAGAAGGGGCTTCCGACGCAGGTCCAACGATTTTTAGGATTGCAATAAATTGGGCAAGGATCACTCGAAGTTTTAGCCAGTGCCTCTCCATCTTGAAAAAGTAAAATTCCTTGCTTTGCGGGAGGGGGTTTGATGCGTATAGCTACCCAGTCTTTGCTATTGGAATAGCCATAAATTTTCATAGCGATATTTCCTATACTTGCAATATAGAGCTGGTTGAAAGGGAATATCACGTCATGAAAATATACGTGGGGTATTGTTTCAAAGCAGTGATTCTCAAACGAAAATGTGACCTCCTTATTCAAGGCGTTATATCCATAGTCAGGTATAAATTTCATGCTGTCATTCGTTTGGTATGCATTTATTTGATTTCAATGTTTCCCTGGCAAACGCTAAAACCCTTTGGAAATCTAATAATGGGACTATCCAGCATTTACTGTTAATGGGAAGAAAGATATCTAATCGCAATAAGTTATCATCTTTGAATGCGGAAGCGATGATGGCATCCCTGTAGAATATGTCACAACCAACAACTGTTTCATCATCAAATCTGTATTTCAGGCTGAATTCACTATTCATAGTATTCCATGAGACTAAGCTCACGACGCCATCTAAAAAGTATTTTTGTGAAATTTTCGTCGGGTTGACGGCGTACGAATGGAGTGGGTTGATGAAAGAGATTTTTGTGCAAGGGGGCCAATGTGAATGGAGGTAATCCATCTAAGCGTATCCAAAGGGCTTGTATTGTATGATCTTGTCCTAATACCGCAATACAATCATAAATAAATTCTACTGCTTCTCCTGATGCTTGAGGATTGCCCACACAAATCCAGCCGTTATTGGGATTGCAATAAACTGGTCGGAAACCAGGGTATGCTTTATGAAAAAAGTGCTGATCATAATCACAATCAAAAAGTAGGATGCCCTGTTTAGCTGCAGGTGGAGAATAGCGGCGAATGATCCAACTATTTAGTGGGGAAAATCCACAGATTCTTGTTGCTATTTTTCCGATAGCCACGATGAAAAATTGATTGATTCGACAAAAATAATCTAGCTGTTCAACCTTGGGAAGCGTTTCGAAATATTCATCTACAAGAGAATATACTACCTTTGTAAAGAAAGGTTTACTGTTGTAGTTTGTTTTAAAATGTATCATTGACGGTGAGGATGTTCAAAATCTATTTTCCGGGTCATTTTCTTCAAACAACACTTCCTTAGCATTCTCAAGAGCAAGTTCAAATTCTTCAAGCATTACTGATAGCCTTGTTTTACTTTCGGGAATATAGAGTTCAAGTAATAGTTCGTCAGTGTCATGTGAGATATCAGCCACACTAGTACCCTTAAGATAAATTTTATAAATGGGTTTCTTGCTGTCGCATATTTGAGCACGAAATAGTTGATAGTCACTAAGCATCTTTTTGATTGCCTCTACATAGAATTAATAGCTTATCTTATGGAGCAAATAATAATTCAAATAAAACCAAAATCCGTTTGTTTGCTTGTCGAAAATTTATTGAATGCGGCTCTGCGCATTCAGATTTCATTAGGCACTAATCAGTTTGTATCCTCTGGCAAAAATGCGAAATTCGCTATTAGTGGAATTGGTTACAAAGGCATATTCGAGAAGTTCAGACAAGTCTATATAGCACTTGTTCCAAGAGTTTCTCAGCCTACATAAGCCAGATGTGTCATCCAAACAATATGCGGAGTAAATGGTTTCACTTACACCCACTCCAAAATGCATGTCGGTTTGGAATCCATAACAATCGTAAAACTCCATACAAACTGCTTCACCGTTTTTTGCATTAGGAAATACTAACCAAATTCTTATGTAGTCTTCCTCGCCAGATTTAATTTGAATTTCTTTTATTTCCGTGTCGTGCCACGGTAGGTTATCAAATTCGTTGTTCATTTTGGAAATCCTGGGTCTCTGCATCCTTTACGGGGGGCAAAATGTTCGCCCTTCAAATTAATGTGGTAATGGGAAAAATTGGGTCCTTTTTTACCTGGTGCTGTTGCTGGATCAATTCTAAGTCTTTCAATGAATTTTCCAGAAGAGATTTCTCCATATGAGCCTGGGCGATATTTGTTTTCTATAAATCGAGCAGGAATTTGGTATTTAGGATCCGTGGAAAGGGCAATCCTTTCAGGAGTAACATATATAATATTCTTCCCGCAATGATCAGTATGGGTAATTGTGTTGTTAAAAATTGATTTTTTGAAAACAGTTTGTGTTGAAACTTTCTCAACATTTCTTTGTGCATCTAGAGAAGCTTGCTTAGTGAGAGAAGCGCTCCACTTGGTGCTGGTTTTGGTGGCGACGGTGGTGGAGGCTTTGGCGGCGAGGGTGGAGGCTACGACGGTGGCTTCTTTGGTGAGCATCGAGCGGGTGGTTTTCATGATGCTTTTGGAGGGGCTGCAGAAGCTTAAGGCAGAGCCGAGGGCTTTGCCGGCGAAGCTGGCGGTAGGGTCAAGGCCATCCATGGAGGATTCATCGAAGAAGGAGCCGTTGTAGCCTTGGACGACGCCTGTGATAAAGGCGGCAGTGGCGAGGTAGCCGGCATCCTGGAGGGCGACGGCTGCAAAGGGAACGGCATATTCGGCGGCAAGAGATAATGCTATCGGGATGAGGAAGGCAAACTGGCCGTCGGGGTCGTGGTGAGTCAGGGGGCGGTTATGTACATAGGCGTAGAGGTTTAATCCATCGGCGTAGCCTAGAGGGTCTTGTGTGGTGAAACGTCCTGTTACAGGGTCGTAATAGCGCTTACCAAAGTAGTAGAGGCCCGTTTCAGGATCCAGGCGCTTTCCTGAATAGAGCCAGGGGCTCTTTGTGGGTGTTGAGGTTTCGCCAAAGGCTGTAAAATAGTGTGTGGCGATCGCTTTTGAGGAAGCGTCCAATAGTTTAACGATATTTCCTGCAGAGTCGAGCAGGGGAGTATAGAGGGTATTTTCGAGTTCGATTGCAAGGGTTTTCCCTTGCGGGCTGAGGATGCGGAGCTGAAACGCCTTGTTCTTGCAAAAAGCCCCGATCTCTTCCTCTCCCTGGTAGAGAAAGTCGATCGTCTTCTTGTCGGTTGTTTTCTTGATCCTTCTGTGCGAAGCGTCATAGATGTAGGAGATTAGCTTTCCCTTTTGCTCGATTTCGATCAGCCTCGAAAGGGCATCGTAGCGGTAGAATACTTTTTGGCCATCTTCTACCTTTTCGATCATGTTTCCGTTGAGGTCATAGGCAAAGTTTGCTTTTTTAGTGGAGGTGATCTGGTTTAGGCCATTGACGTCATAAGAGCATCCATCCTTTTCCAATCTATTGTGGAGGGCGTCGTAGCTGTAGTTGTGTTGGATAGGACCACTTTCTGAAGTGAGTTGATCGAGAGAGTCGTATGTGTAATTGCTCGATATGAACCCCGAAGGATCGCGCAACTCCCGGAGAGTGGGATTCCCTGAAGCGTCATAGTGGATTCTTTCTGTAAGCGGAAGCGATTCAATGCGGACGAGTTTTCCTGAGGCATCATAATGAGACCTAATTTGGGTATTGTTATCCGCAAGTTTTTCTTGTGTGGGCTGCCCTGCCAGGTTGTAGGTAGAGAATGTGTGGCTGTAAAGCGTTTCCTCATCTTTGCGCTTGGAGACCTGGCAGAGGAATGCCGCGTCATATTGATAATCTACCGAGGATTGATCCGGCAGCCGAATCCCTGTGACACGGTCCAGAAAGTCATAAGCATAGGCTACTTTTAATCCATTTCCGAGCTCTTCAAGGATGACTCGGCCATCCACATCAAAGAGTCGTTTAGTAGTTAATGAATGGACGTTATCGCGCTCTTCAATGACCCTGTCGAAAATGTCATAGGAGTAACTGTAGTCTATCGAACCGTCTGAAGAATAGAGATGAGAGAGTCTATCTAATGAGTCATACTCATAGTGTAGTGAAGTGCCATCGGGAAGCGTGATGCGCTTTTTTTCTCCGGAAATTGTGTATTGCGTCTCCGTGATTTTTTCAAGAGGAGATCCTGGTTCCTCAATTGATTTAACAATCCTTCCCATCTCGTCATAGACAGAAAGGGCTGTGTAGCTTTTAGAGCTCGGAAGCCTTTTTGACTCCGATTTGATAAGGTTGCCTATACTATCGTAAAAGCGCGATTCGGAAGCGACCAACTCTCCGTAAGGATCGTAGTGGTTAAGAGTTACGATCTGATCTCTTCCGTTGTAGGTTGACTCTTCGCGGTTTCCTCTGGGATCGATCTTAATGACCTTGTAAGGGGCATTTTCATAAATATAGAAGGTGGTATTGCCCACTCCATCTACTTCGCGAAGAGGTTTGCCTTGAGGTGTATAGAATGTTTCCCGTAAAAAATCTCCCACTTCAGAGCGGGTTTTATTGCCATTGCCGTCGTAGCAATAGCGCTTTCTTAAATAGAGATCCCCATTCCTGGACGCCACTCTTTCTTCAATGACTTGTCCTTTTGCATCATATAATTTTACAGTGACGCGATCCCCTTCCGTAATGAGGTGTTCCCTTCCCAAGGCGTCGTATGAATAGTGTGTAATTTTGTTTGCCCGCTCTTTGCGGATGAGCCTGCCGGCTCCATCGTATTGGTAGTGAGTTTCGATTCCGGCTTCATCCGTTTCTTTAAGAAGATGGAATGGTGAATAAAGAGCGGTGGATACTTTTCCACCCACCTCCTTTCGGATGACGTTCCCAAAGGCATCATAAGTGTATTCAGTTACAATACCAGTTTTGGAGACTTCCCTGACGAGCAGTCCATCTGTACTATAGAATTTTTCTTCGTAAGAGCCGTCAGGGTACTCTATAGAGGCAGGTTTTCCCCGAATTGTGTAAGCGGTCTTTGTGATTGCCCCGTTTGCATCGATGGATTGGGTAATGTTTCCCATGGCATCATAAGCATAGTGCTCTACAGATACTTCAGGCGTGAGTAAAGTCTTTTTAACGATGCGATCGTGGCAATCGTATTCAAAATGCGCTTCATTGCCATCAGGATCGATGGTAGCTTTGCGGCGCCCCATTAAGTCATAACGATGCAAAGTGGTTAACCACTCTCCATTTGGCCCAAGCTCCTCTTCTTTAATCAAGCGGTTGGAGAAATCGTAAGTCAGTTGCTTTTTTTGAGATCCATTTTCAAACGAAATGTTGTTTCCAATTGAGTCGTAACCATAATTCGTTATGTTTCCAAGCGGATCGCTCTCAGACAATAGGTTGCCTTGAGCATCGTAGCTTCTGTTGATGGCGTATGCGAAAGCGCCGTCCGAACCAAAATGACGCTCTTCTGTAATCTTTCCTTGCGGGGAGTAGCTGTAGATCGTTTTTTTAAGTAAGGGATAGCTTCCATCATTTGCATCAAGGTATCGCTCCTCCACAACTTCCGGAAGTCCTATCGGTTGGGATGATGTCGGAGTGATCATCTTGACAATTCTTTCCGTCACATGATCAAGGCAAGCTTCATCAGAAGAGCTTCCATCGTCTAGAATTTCCTGGATCACTGACCCGTTCGCATCATACTTAAAAAATTCTCTTTTCTGGATTCTGTCTAAGCTTCCTGTGAAACGGCTAGCAAGAAGAGAGCGTTGTGGTACATATGATGACTTGACCCACTTTCGGGAGTCTCTTTCTTCAAGTGGAAGATTAAGCCCATCTTGTGATGAGAGATACGTTTTGACATACTCCTGCGTGCCCGTTCCGCACAATTTTCCTTTGAGGGATTCCCTTGTGATGTTTCCGAAATGGTCATATTCATAGGTTTGGGCAAAAACCTCCTCCTCTCCTTGTAGAATCGCTCTTTGGATCAAAAGGCCTGGAGCGCTTGACTTGTCATTTGACCATGTGAATTTTTCTCTTCTTCCATCATCTGCTATCTGCTGATCCATTCGTTTGGTTTCGGGGTTGTAGCAGTAGAGTGTTTTGTGCCCTAAAGCGTCTGTCACTATTGTTCGGTACTTTTCATACCGAAATTTATGGGTGATGACAGGCTCTGGGCCGGGTCCTGCCGGTGATGCGAGGTGCGAAACTTTATGTTTGTTTTCGCCATTAGGATAGTAGGAGATCTGAAGCATTCTTCCTTCGGGAAGAGTCTTTTGTATCATTCGGCCTGATGCGTCATATTCGTAATTGACCGTTGGTCTTTCTGAACAAGTCACGCAACATACTCTTTTTTTGTTGTCGATGTAATAAGCTGCTTTTTGTTCTGGGCCCTTCCAAACCCACCCCTTCTTCCCATAACTGCAAGTCAATTCCGTTATCAATTTTTTATCAGCATTCAGAGCGCGAATGCGATAGGGGAGTTCATGCGGAGCGTAATGAAAGTCAACGTTCTGATGGTCATACCAGATGAGGTTTCCATTGGGCCTTATTTCAGATTCGAGTAAATATTTTCCAAACGCTACGCCTCTTTTGCTAGATCCATAGCTTCTGTCATAGCGATTGAAGATTCTGCGGACGTTGCCTCCGGTTTGTAGAATATAAGACTTGCCATTGACGCTTTCGAAAATTTTGAGTTTTGCGTTTTTCCAATTGCTTCTGCCGCTGATCTCGCCTCCTGAGCAATTTGTAAGGCCTTTTCTTGTCACCTCATCGGCAAGAGGTACTGTCAGTGAATTATTTTTATGGTGGATCCTTTCATGAAATTTGAGTCCGAAACCTCCATCATCTTCATACATAGCCTGGATGTGATGTTTTCCTTTCGAGGGTGCGATTCTAAGATCTGGCCGATGGCGATAGTGCCACTTTCTGTCACTTGAAGAATAATTTCTTTCCACTGAAAGAGATTCAATGCCCGGTATCACAAAGTCGACTTCCGATTCAAAAAAGTGGCCTGAAATGGCGCTTACACAGTGAGCGACAACTGCAGAGGGGCCTCCATCCAAAAGAGCACGTGCAAGCTCACCCTCCTGTGCAGCAGGCGGCACATGAGTATGGATTCCTGCAAAGAAAAATTCTGAGGTTTCATCCCAGTCATAGGAAGAATACTCATCTTCATCCCATTCGAAGTCCTCAGACCACATCTCGTCTTTGTATTTTTCATACTCTTCAATTTCAAAATCCCAATCGATCTCATCCCAGTTGCAGTAGCGAATATCATCCGTATACCAGATATCATCTGAAGCAAATAGGGTGAAAATGGTTGAAAGTAGGAGTAAAATAAATCTTTTCATAGCAATCCTGCGAGCGAGTTTTCGCAAAAAGCTACTCGATGCCATCGATTTTAATCAAGAAATAATTTTGATCGGGATATTGAGTCGATCAAAAAATATTTTTTCTAAGATAGTGTTAGAAATATAAATTTTACTGAAATCTGCTCTGAAGTCTAATGCAAACTTTAATTTTAAAGATGGCTTTGTAATCAATTATAAACATTATTTAAAGTTGACTTGCCATTTTGGCATAGCTATAAAAGCTGTTTTTTGAATTAAAACAGAGCTTATGTCATGAGATTTTTTCAACTGTTCGCGCTTATTCTCTCTCTTTACGTTAACTCTTATGCGAATGAGGATTCTGTAAAGGGTGAAGGGGAGGATGCTGCAGCTCTTTTAACTGACCTTAATGCGGAGCCCACCTCGATAGTTGGAGGGGTCGTCAATGTGATCAGCGGGGATTTTATCGATATGGCTGTCGATCTGACAATCCCGGGCCCTGAGCCTTTTAAAGTCATGCGTTCCTATTCAAGCAGTGATGCAAGCGGGGGCTTAATGGAGCATGGCTGGCAGACTAACCACCAGGGGAAAATCGACTTTGACTACAAGGAAAATGGCAAGAAAACTCAAGAGGCTGAAGCCACTTTTACAGGCCCTTTTGGAGAGAGTTGGAAGCTAGAGGGGGAAAGAAAGCGCAAAGAAGAAACGATGAGATTAAGTATTCCCAAAAAGCAATTTTCAAAAGGCCTGACGAATACATCAAAAGGGGTCATTTCTGCTCAATCACACCCTAGAAATATCTCGCTCCTCCATGATTTTAAAGATAAAAAGTGGAGCGAATTGACATTTGGATCCGGTGAAAAAATGGAATTCAAAAGGTCTCCTGAAGGAAAGAAGCATTTTCGGCTTTCTAAAATAACAAAACCAAATGGGATGCACTTTAAGTACAATTATCAGAACGAAAAGATTCGCCATCTGGAACTTACTAACCGGACCAATCGAACGATCGCAAATGTCTGGGTCGATTATGACAAGCTTCCAAGGGATTCTAAAAGGCAGTCATGGGTGCACTTTCAAGCTCCTGATGGAAGAGCTGTCAATTACCTCTTTTCAAGGGCTATTGTCAGCGAGAAATATAAAATATTGACCGATGTAGCACGTTCAGACGGACCTCCTGTTCACTATGATGTTGAAACTAACCATTACAAGCGCGGTCTAAAAGTGGAGAAGATGGCGCGCGTAAAAAGGAAATGCCTCCCGGATGGCAGGTATTTGGAAATTGACTACTACAGCAAAGGAAAAAACGAGGTTGCAGGACAAACATTTAAAATCAGCGATTACAAAAGCAAGCGGTGCAACCGCGTAAAAAAGATCCTGGAGCCGGCAGGAAATGATGCTACACCGATAGTGACCCACAGTTTTATCTATAACCTCCCAGAGGGGCCCGGCCAGATCAAAGGTGCAGCGGAATACAATGCATATGGGCTCAAAACAGACTACTATTTCACTTACGAAAATCGACTGATCGATGTTTTAAAATATGATTCGATTGGCCTTCCCTTTACTTCCGAAAAGCTTTATTGGGGTCCGCCAAATACGCGCAGCCAGATAAACCTGCAATCGCGTGCGTTTGGGTCTGCCTCTTCGCCATCTAAGCTTTTTGTCCGGAAGTATGACTATGATCATGCAGGCAATTTGCTTACAGACTCCCTTTACGGAAATATCACCGGAGGGTGCGCGGTCCCTTTATGTATCGATGGAAATGGCACACCGATTGAGAATGGCATTGAGGCAAAGCGGAAGCATTACACTTATACAAATGATGGACTAAACCTTGTCCAAACGATGCGCGAAGGGGAGCTAACTGTTGAATACAGATATCATCCAGGCACATCACTACTCGCAGCCGAGCTGCATTGGGATAGTCAAGGAATCTACAAAAGAGCGTTTTATGAGTATGACTTTAACGGCCAGGTGATTCTTCAAATCAATGACGATGGAGCTCTATTTGAATGCGATTCCCTGGTAGGGGTTACTGAACGGTTTATTGAAAGGACTGTCCGCTCCGGATCCTACCCTGAAGGAATGCCATTAGAAATTATCAACACATGCATCGACCTAAGCTCTGGCCAGGAACTGTTGATCTGCCGAAAAGTGCAAGAATTTGATCTGCAAGGGCGGATGCGGAAGCAGTCTGTATATGGGTCTGATGGAGCCTTTGCATATAGTAAAGCGTGGGATTACGATTCCTTCGGCAACCTGGTAAAAGTGACTGATCCCATGGGTCATGAAATCATACGAAATTATGATCTGAATGGCAATTGCATACGCGAAGAGGGGCCGCTCTTTGGGTATTATAAGGAATTTGTTTATGATTACATGAACCGCTTGATAGCAGTTCATGAGCGCCATCCCGACGGGATTACGATTTCTCAGTCATTCCAGTACGATCTACTTGGCAACAAGATCTGTTCGGTCGATGGCTTTGGCAATGCGACCCACCACCGTTATGACCCATTTGGAAGAATGGTGGATGAAGAGGGACCGGGGATAGAAACTTTAGATGGAACGATTGCAAACCACCGCGTGCATCTCGAATATGACCTTTTAAGTAGGATCACAAGTAAGCGCGATGCGTATGGCAATTGCACCCAAAAGAAATTTACCCTGCTTGGTAAGCCTTACGAGATTACTTATGCTGATGGCACACAAGAAAGGTTTCTTTACAACCTTCAGGGTGAGCTTATAGAAACACAAACAGCAACAGGGGCCACGACGCGCAATATCCTGGATGGAAGAGGACGCCTGCTCAGAGTTGAGCAATACAATTCTGATGGCACACTCTATTCCGTTTCCGAATCGCGCTGGGGAAGAACAAGGCTTGAGAGTAGCATCGATGCTTTAGGTTATGTGACTTCCTTTGAGTATGACCCATTCGGCAGGTTAAAAAGGACAATTACTGAAACAGAAGTGAAAGAGCTGGAATATGATGCTCTAGGTCGGGTCATTAAAACGACACTTTCGGATCCATCGGGCAGCAAAGGCACTGTCCAGCTTCAAACGTTAGATGTTCTTGGCCGCGTGATTACAGAGCGCGTTGAAGATCTCGATGGCACCCTATTTACAGAAGCGCGCCATTCTTACGATTCTCTTAATCGCAAAATTGAAACAGTGATAGGGGAGTCTCGCACAACTTTTGAATATGATACGCGCGGCATGCTGATAGCTTCAACAGATCCAGAAGGAAACAAGACTACATATTCTGCGGACTATCACTACTTTAATGCATTTGGACAACGAGTCCTTAAAACAACCATGATCGATCCAAAAGGCAGCCTTCTTGTAACCACCTATGATATTCGCGGCAAGAAAAGTCTTGTCGAACAGTTTGACGCCATGGGGACACCGTTACATTCTGAAGAATTTATCTACGACTTGAATGGCAACAAACTTCAAATGAAGGTGACCCCTTACCACAATGGCCAACAATTGCCGAAGAGAATCTACCGTTTTACCTATGATGGAATGAACCGTCTGATTGATACCTATCAAGCTTATGGAACTCCTGATCAGAAATGCTTTTCCACTAACTACAATGCATTTGGACAAAAAGAGAGCCTCACAAAACCTGATGGCGTTGTCATCACCTTTGAACATGATGACTTCAATAGAATGGTTGCCTTAAGAGCAAGTGATGGATCGATTGATGACCGCTATACATATGATCTGATGAATAACCCGCTTGAGGTCTTGAATGGCGTTACTTCAGCCAAAACCCTTCGCACCTTTGACTCTTGTGGCAGAGTGGTCACCGAGACTTTGCAGACAGGGATAACGACGAAATTTGACTATGAATATGACGGTGCTATCCGCACATTTACACTGCCTGACCGAAGCAGTGTCGAATACGCTTATAAAGCAGGTTTTCTGACCGAAGCGATCAGGAAAGATTCTATGGGAAATGCTCTCTATGCCCATAAAATTGATTCTTACGACCTCATGGGTCGAGTCATCAAAGAAACTCTTCCTCAAGGTCTTGGCGCAATTGAGAAAACCTTTTCCTTAAATGGAGATCTCACCTCCTCCCTTTCTCCCTATTTTTCAGAAGGGGATGCTCAATACGATTCCGAAGGCAATCTCCTGGCGCGCACACTTTCCGACGGTGAAGGGTCAGACGCGCAGCAATTTTCCTACGATCTTATGGGGCAGCTTAAAACAGAAAGCGGTCAATTTGAGCATCGCTATGAGCATGACTCGCATGGAAATAGACTATCGATAGATGGCACTTCCTATACAATCAACATTCTCAACCAGATCATGAGCGATGGAAATAATTCCTGCACCTACGATCTCAACGGCAATCTCCTCACCTATGGAGCTTTCACATGCCGCTATGATGCGTTAGATCGCCTCATTCACGTTGACAAAGCAGGGGAATCGGCCGATTATCTTTACGATGAGCTCAACCGCTGCATAGAGAGGAAATCGGGATTAGATTCTCTTCGATACTTTTTCATCACACAAGCTGAAGTGGGTGGCTGCACTCCGTCTAATAGCATCACACAATTCCAGATGGTTGGCCCCGGCAAAGGAGGCGCTCCCTGCCAAGCCATCACCATCGAATTGAATGGCATAGCACACGCTGCCCTAAGTGATCAATCAGGCCACATCCGCACGCTTGTCAACCTGGAGACCCATTCAACGACCACCTACCGCTACAGCGCCTTTGGCGAAACGAAGCGATATGGCACAGCCGCCTCGCCCTGGACCTACGCCGGAAAGCGGGAGGATTCTCTCACTTCCTGGATCCAATTTGGCAGGCGCTACTACATCCCCACATTGGGCCGTTTCCTCACTCAAGACCCTGCCGGCCTCTCCGCCTCACCAAATCTCTACTGCTACCTGAACAATTCGCCGCTTGTCCGCTACGATACCTATGGTCTCTTTGAAGCAAGCATCAATCCTTTCACATTCATGCGCGAATTCGCGACTGAATTCTGCTACTTCACATCCACTATCGTCGCAGCTCCTTTCCACGCCATCAACACCGTCCGCCCCTACCTAGGCGAAGGCATTTACCAACTTTCCCGCCACCTCATCCCTCTGCCCTACATCAAAGACATCCCTCAAGCTGCCGGCTGCTTCCTCCGCGATTTAAGCTTCAAGGACTACACCCCATCATTTAAGGAAGACCACGCTCAGTGGATTGAAGGAAACGGCATTGTCGTGCCGGGGCGCATCCATTTAAGTTGCAATGGCATTATGAATTCTCGGCAAGAAGCTGAGAATATGCTGGGAACCCTTGAAGACGCCTATAGAGGCGAAATGGGCTATCAGTTCTATGCCCCCTCGCATGGCTTCATGCAAGATTTGGGTGAATGCGTGCTTCAAATCATTGGCGTCCGCACACACCAAGTGCGCGCTTATGAAGAAGGCGTAAAAGGATATATAGATTCAGTGGGTTCAGATGGCATCGTGACCATGGACAACCACAGCCGTGGTGGCATTACCCTCTCCCGCGTTCTCCCTAATCTTTCCAGCGATCAGCTTAGCCATCTCTGGATAAATACTTATGGTTCAGGCAATATCATCGAAGGTCGTGGAACCAAATACACAATGAATCACATGAGCACCCATGATTTTATCCCCTTCATCGGCGATGTTTTTACATACACCTCGTCCCTCTTCAAGACCCCAAGCTATGTAGAATTCCTCCCGGCAAAAAGCATGGGCCTAGAACATGGCTTTCAGGAGACTTATGGGTATTCATTGAAACAGTCTGCAGACTTGTTCTATAAAGAATATTTAGGAAAATAGGTGACGATATATGAAATTATTATTACTGGTATCACTTTTGATTTGTTTATTTGGATGTACTACTTTGAGTCCAATCTCAAAAGAGTATTACCGAGTTGCTGGTAAAACAAATAAAAAAATTATGAATTCATTGCCTGTCCTTTCAGGAGGTTCTGGAGGAAGAATACCTAATAAAATTTTAGCTTATGCAGGAATATTTCATTATCGAGAACCTATGACGATTGAACAGGGAAGAAAATTTGTATTGAGTGCCTCCAAGATTGCTTTAGACTTATTTAATACAGATGAGCCCATCCAACAATATTTGGAAGACATTCCATTTACTAAAAATAATTTGATTATTTTTTTCTATGTTAGGCCTATACCTGGTAATATCAATAATCCTAAAGAAATCTACTGCGCTTGTTTAGTACATGGGAAACTGCTCTATGACTATTATGACTACGATCAAGATCGGTATGTAACGATTTTTGAGGAGACATATGAAGAGGCTTTGCTAAGGTTGCAGCAATGCGAGGGTGATTAATCTTCAAGAAGACCAGTCTAAGAGAAACTTCGAGCCGGATATACTTGTAACTTTTTTATAGTATTTATAGGACTTAGATGCTGAAATTATTTTTTGGGGCTGCTTTTATCGTTGTGATGTGCTCATGTACTACTCTCAGTCCGACTTCTAAGGAGTTTTATCGAGTTGCTGGAAAAGCAAATGATGGCATCATGAAAGCGTTGACTGTCCGTTCTGGAGGCTCTGGAGAAATGATTCCAGATAAAATATTAGTATATGATGGTTCATTTGATTACTATAAACCGATGACGATAGAGGAGGGTAGAAAATTTGTATTGTGCGCCTCAAAGATTGCTTTGGATGTATTTAATTCTGATAACCGAATCCAAAAGTATTTGGAGAATATTCCATTTACAGTAAATAATTTGATGATTTTCTTTTTTGTTGATCCTATTCCTGGGAAAATTAGCAATCAATTTGAAATCTACTGTGCTTGTTTAGTAAATGGGAAACTGCTCTATGATTATTATGACTACGATCAAAAAAGGTATGTAACGATATTTAAAGAGACCTATGAGGAGGCATTGCAGAGGCTGCAGGAATGCGAGGGTGATAAATCTGAAAGAAGACCGGTCTAAGAGAAACTTCTAGCTGGATATACTTGTAACTTTTTTTAATCTTTGTAGGACTTAGATGCTGAAATTGTTTTTTGGGGCTGCTTTTATCGTTGTGATGTGTTCATGTACAACTCTTAGCCCTACTTCTCGGGAATTTTATAGAGTTGCTGGAAAGGCTAATTCTAGAATCACAAAAGCTATCCCAGTGCGATCAGGTGGGGTTGGAGGGATGCTGCCTAACAAAATTCGTAAGTACGATGGAACATTTTATTTTTCGGAACCAATGACAATCGAACAGGGAAGGAAATTCGTATTGCGGGCAGCTCAAATAGCGTTGGATACATTCAATTCAGATCAAGCAGTTCAGGAGTACTTAGAAGATGTACCTTTCACTGAAAAAAATTTAATGGTTTTTATTTTTGTGAATCCGAAAGAGAATTGTGTTATTGATCCAACCGCGGTTTATTTAGCGTGTTTAGTTAACGGTAAATTGATTTACGAGTCTAAAAATTATGGTCAAAACACGTATTTAAAAATATTTGAGGAAACATATGAAGAGGCTTTGCAGAGGTTTCAGGAATGCGAGGGTAATTCACTCTGAAAGGACCTAATCTAAGAGTAACTCCTAGTGGCCTTATGAAGTTAATAATGAATATTTGAATCAGAGGGAATAAAAACGCAGAGGCGCATGAGACGGGGAGACGCTGAGAAATTTTATGCAAATTGTGAGCCAAGTCCTCAACATCGAATTTAGAGATGCTGAAAACGGCCGCTAGGAAGCGGCCGTTACTGTTTGGGGTTCTGTTTTGACGACGATGCCAGGAGGTTTGGGGGCGTAGTCTATTTTGACGCGGTCGTCGTTGCTGATTTCGCCCTTTAGGATGCCGTCGGAGAGCTTATTCAGCACTTCCTGCTGGATGAGGCGCTTTAAGGGGCGGGCGCCAAAGCCGGGATCGTAGCCCTCTTCTGCAAGATACTTAACAGCCTCTTTCGATGTAGAGACGGAGATGCTTCTGCTCTTAAGGCGTTTATCGAGTAGTTGAAGCTGGATGTCGACGATCTTTTCCATGTCTTCTCTGCGAAGAGGCAGGAAGGGCAGGATGTCGTCTAGGCGGTTCAGGAATTCCGGCCGGAAATGCTCCTTGAGAACAGGTTCGAGGATGTCGAGAATGGTCTCTTTGGTCATTTCAGACTTGCTATGGGAGATCTTTTCAAGAAGGAGTTGAGAACCAAGGTTTGAGGTGAGAATGAAAAGCGCGTTTTTGCAATTGACGACGCGCCCTTTTCCATCGGTAATTCTACCATCGTCAAATATCTGGAGAAGAATGTTGAAGACGTCATGGTGCGCTTTTTCTACCTCATCCAAGAGGACGACGGAATAAGGCCTTCTACGAAGTGCCTCTGTAAGCTGACCACCCTCTTCGTACCCTACGTAGCCCGGAGGAGAGCCGATGAGCCTGGATACGCTGTGCTTTTCCATGTACTCAGACATGTCAAGACGGATCATGGCCTCTTCCTGATTGAAGAGCTGGTCGGCAAGCGCCTTCGCGAGTTCAGTTTTGCCCACTCCTGTAGGTCCAACAAAGAGAAATACTCCTATGGGACGTGCGGGATCGCTAAGGCCTGAGCGGGATCTTCTAATAGCCTCTGAAACTGCTTTTACTGCCATGTCTTGGCCAACAACGCGTTTATGAAGCTCTTCTTCCAAGTGCATCAGTTTCGCAGCTTCGCCTGCGAGCATTTTGTGGACCGGGATACCCGTCCATTTGGAAACGATGTGCGCAATTAGGCTTTCATCGACCTCTTCTTGCAGCATGCGGTTTGGCTTCGTGTTTAAGTCATGTTCCGCAACTTCGATCTCTTTTTGGAGTGCTGGCAGTGCACTATAACGAAGTTCAGCAACTTTGTTGTAGTCGCCTTTCCGGTCTGCTTCCTCTTCATGGAAGCGCATCTGCTCAAGCCGATTTTTCTTCTCTTTGATGCTCTCGATCAGCTTTTTTTCCTGATCCCATTGCTGCTTCATGCTTTCGAGCTCTTCTTTAATCGAAGCGATTTGTCCATTCAGTTTATCTGCTTCAGCCTTGCTCGAAGGGCTGTTTTCTCTTTTAAGAGCTTCTTGCTCGACGATCAGAGAGGAGAGCTCTCGCTCTTTTTTATCGATGGGGAGAGGCCTGCTTCCAAGTTGCATGCGGATCAAGCTTGCCGCTTCATCGATCAGGTCGATCGCCTTGTCAGGGAGCTGCCGGTCCGTGATATAGCGCGAGGAGAGAAAAACTGCTGCGTGGATCGCTGACTCTGTGATCCGAACGCCGTGGAAGATCTCATATCTTTCTCGTAGGCCTCTCAAGATGGCGATAGCGTCTTCAAGGCTTGGTTCCTGGATCATGACGGGCTGAAAGCGTCTTTCTAAGGCGGCATCTTTTTCGATATGCTTTTGATACTCATTGAGGGTTGTAGCGCCGATGCAATGTAGGGTGCCCCGTGCAAGTGCGGGTTTTAACAGATTGGCAGCATCCATGGCTCCTTCTGTAGCACCTGCGCCAATCAGAGTGTGCACCTCATCGATGAAGAGGATGATTTTTCCCTCATTTTTCTCGACATCATGCAAAATGCCTTTAAGTCTTTCTTCAAATTCTCCGCGGTATTTTGTTCCCGCAATCAGGCTTCCCATGTCGAGTGAAAGAATTTGACGGTTT
Organism: uncultured bacterium; assembly: GCA_964605535.1. Classification (GTDB taxonomy): domain Bacteria; phylum Chlamydiota; class Chlamydiia; order Chlamydiales; family Parachlamydiaceae; genus CAZSDA01. The sequence continues at coordinate 271,666 of CAZSDA010000001.1, read as the reverse complement.
CTCAAGCTATCAGGAACGTCCTCTTGCACAATTCTTTGTGCAAGCCCTTCGGCAATAGCGGTTTTACCAACGCCTGGTTCTCCAATGAGCATGGGGTTGTTTTTTGTGCGGCGGCTTAAGACTTGCATTGTCCTGCGAATCTCTTCATCTCTGCCTATAACGGGATCTAATTTTCCCTGTTTGGCTAGGGCAGTCAAATTTTTGCAATATTTTTCCAGCGTTTGCAAACCGGCTTCTGCGTTGGGGGAGTCCATATGACGTTCTCCTCTGATTCGTTTGATTTGGTCTTCAAGATCTTTTAGGCTGATGCCGCTTTTAGATTTCCATTGAAGAAAAGGCTCGCCTGCGTTTTTCCAATAGGCGATGAGAAAATGGTCCTGACTGATGTAGCTGTCTTTCCACTCTTTGGCGATCGTTTCTGCTTCAGCGATCCTAGCGGCAAGGCTGCGTGAGGCGTTTGGTTGTTGTCCGGAATTGCTGTATGTCGCCAGTTTTGCGAGATCTTTTTCCACTAATGTCAGTAGTGTTTCAGGTTTCGCCCCCATATTTGATAGGATGGAGCTAAAGTATTCATCAGGCTTTTGAAGAAATGCTGCAAGTAAATGATTTTCAGTTACTTCTGTATTGTTTCTTTCTTGGGCATCCCTGAAGGCTTCTTGCAGGGCGCTTGCTACTGAGTCTGTGAAATTTTGTGCCATATGCTATCTCCTTCAGTCCGATCTTATCAGATGACGCCAAATCTTCAAATGGCTTAAACTATCTCTTATTTTGGGGTGTAAAAGGTATGACTTATTGTCCAGCAGTGTGGAAAAGAGAACGGTTGAAAACACGCGCGGTAAAAGTTGGGTCAATCGAAATTGGCGGAGATAATCCGATTCGAATCCAGTCGATGACGACAAGCAATACCCGCGATGTGGATGCGACGGTTGAGCAGTGCATACGCCTAAAGGATGCCGGTTGCGAGATAGTTCGCGTTACCGTTCAGGGAATTAAAGAGGCAGAGGCATGCGAGGGAATCAAAAGCAGTTTATTGCAAAAAGGGATCGACATCCCAATTGTTGCTGATATCCATTTTTTTCCTGCGGCTGCGATGAAAGTCGTTGAGTTTGTAGACAAAGTGCGGATCAATCCAGGAAATTTCGTCGATAAACGTGCTTCCTTCAAAACGATCGAGTACGATGACGTTTCTTATGCCCGCGAGCTTGAAAAAATCCGCGAAAAGTTCGCTCCTCTTGTAGAAAAATGCAAACAGTATAAGCGTGCTATAAGAATCGGAACAAATCATGGGTCTCTTTCGGACAGAATCATGAACCGTTACGGCGATTCTCCTGCCGGGATGGTCGAATCGGCCTTTGAATTTGCCAGAATTTGCCGTGAAATGGATTTCCACGACATCATCTTCTCGATGAAAGCGTCTAATCCGGTTGTGATGATTCAAGCTTACCGGTTATTGGCATCAGAGATGATGAAGCTCGGCTGGGATTATCCGATTCATTTGGGTGTGACGGAGGCTGGACTTGGAGCGGACGGCCGCGTGAAGTCGGGGATCGGGATTGGATCGCTTCTGCTCGATGGGATTGGAGATACGATTCGGGTTTCCCTCACAGAGGATCCGTGGCATGAAATTGAACCATGCAGACAGTTGATCGCTTTAGCGGATCAAGAAAGGGCCGGAGAGCCTTTTGAAGAAAAGGAGAGAAATTTTTCATCTTTGGCTAAAAGAAGTGTAGAGTTTCCAAAAGAGTTTGGTTTACACCGCGACGGAAGCGTTTTTGTTTCCGTTGTAGAGGGAGATCTGCAAAGACCCGATTTTTTCAGGATGATAGGGTGCGAGGTGATTCTAGGAAGACCTAAGTTAAAGGCTACGACGGTCGATACGGTTGTTTTGACAGAGCCACCAAAGGAACGCACTAGTTTTACCGTCTTAAACCGCTTGATGGAGCTTGGAGTCGGAGTGTTATCCCTCTTCCCAATCCCTGGAGCAAAGCGTTTGGTCCCCCTCCAAAATGCTTTAAGAGAATATAATTGCGAAGCTCTTCTTGTGACGTCCGAGGACAAGACTCTTTGGGAGGCAATTCCTTCTCTCAATCCTCCCTTAATAGTTTTTGAGCCTTCACTCTCTCCTCTGCATGAATCGCGCCGTTTTGTCGATTGGTTGAAATTGAAGGGGGTGAAAGCGCCTTTGATTCTCCATTTTCAACAGAAAAATAGCGGCGTGGATCCTTTGATCGAGGCGTCAGCGTTGTATGGCTCACTGTTGACCGATGGTTTGGCAGAAGGCGTCTATATCGATTTGAAAAGCTCTCTTGAAGAGCGACGTGAGCTTGGCTTTTCTATCTTGCAAGGGTGTAGAATGCGCAGCGTCAAGACAGAATTTATTTCCTGTCCGAGCTGCGGTCGTACGCTTTTTGATCTTCAGGATGTGACTAAAAAAATTCAGGCTGAAACCTCCCACTTGCCGGGCGTCAAGATTGCAATCATGGGTTGTATTGTCAATGGGCCGGGAGAAATGGCGGATGCTGATTTTGGCTATGTTGGATCGAAACCTGGAAAAATTGACCTCTATGTAGGCAAGGCTTGCGTTGAGAAAGACATCGATTTTGATGAGGCTCTTCCTAGGTTGATTGACTTGATCAAGAGGCATGGGCGCTGGATTGACAAGAACAGTATAAGGGGTGAAGATGGGAATGCATGAAATGGTATTCTCTTCCCGCAGCCTTTGTGTTGCTGCTTTCCTCTTGTAAAGTTGGGCCTGCTTACCATCCGCCCTGCCCTGAAACCCCGGAGGGGTGGAAAGCGCCTGAGGCAGAAGTAGCACTGCCACAGGTGAATGAATGGTGGGAAATTTTTCAGGATGCACAGCTCTCATCATTAGAGGAGACAGCTGTTGCCAATAATCCCGACTTGGCGACAGCTCTTTATCGCGTCGAAGAGGCCAAGGCCTTTGCGAGCATTGTGCAGAGCGATCTTTTCCCTCAATTCAGTTTGAATCCGGGATTTACGAATACAGGTGCATTATTTAAAATATTTCTGCCCAATTCTCCCGCCATCCCGCCAGGATTCATCGCTAAGGATATTTTCAGGATTCACCAGCAGCAGTTTGCTTTCCCTCTTAACTTGAGTTACGATTTCGATCTCTTTGGTTTGAATCAGGATCGTTTTGAGTCTGCATTTTATGATGAACAGGCACGTGAGGCAGCCTATTTTTCTGTACTGCTTGACCTGACTACGGCACTCGCGAGCGCATATTTCAATCTGCGCTCACTTGATACCTCTATTGAGCTTCTGTCCAGGACAATTGAGCTTCGCGAAAAAGATCTTACTTTGAGCCAGCGTCGTTATGAGGGAGGATTGGTCACGCTTCTCGATGTGGAAAACTACCGGCAGCTTCTGGAACAATCTAAAATCGATTATACCGAAAGCGAAAGGCTACGTACATTGCAGGAAAACCAGATTGCACTCTTGATTGGCACCCCTGCCTCTCTCTTTTGCCTTGCTCCAAACCCTCTTCGGGAGAGCCCTCCTCCAATTCCTGCTGGATTGCCATCGACGATGCTTCTCAGACGCCCCGATATAGCAGAAGCGGAACGGACGATGGCATCACAACATGCCCTCGTGGATGCAGCTTACGCGTCATTTTTTCCTTCATTTACTTTGACAGCCGGTTTAGGTTATGTCAGTCCTGACTTTAAAGCTTTCATGGAGAGCTTGAGCCGCTATTGGCAGTTAGGTGTCAATGCGAATCAGACTGTTTATGACGGGGGAAGAAAGTTTAGCAATTTAGATTATGCTTGGTCGCGCTTTTTTGAAGCATCCAGTCAATATCAATCTGTGGTCTTAAGGGCCTTTAGGGAAGTGGAAGATGGTTTGACCGATCTAGATGCTGAGCGCAAGCAGATAGTGAATTATAATGCTCTTCTGAAGGCAGCCAAAAGTGCTTCAGCTCTTTCTAAAAGGCGCTATGAGGCAGGGCTCGTCAATAACTTTGAATACGTCGTCAACGAACGCACTGTTCTTGATGCCGAACTGAGGCTATCTAGCCTAGTGGGTCTACAATACGCTTCGACGGTGCAACTGATTCGTGCTTTGGGCGGCCTGCCTAAGGACTCCTCCTCGCCAGACTGTCCATAGAGATGGAAAATAAAAAATTTACGCCATTTTTGATTAAGGAAAGTTACGAAATCCGCTTCTTGAAGAGCCAGGTGGCGAGGCTGACATTGATGAGCGCGATGAGCGCCATGGGCCAGAGGTGATGGATAGCGATTGAAAAGGGCATTGCTTTGAGGAAAACGCCTTTGGCAATGATCAGGTAATAGCGCAATGGATTTGCGTAGGTGACCGTTTGGAGCCAGTCGGGCATGTTTTCGATCGGTGTTGCAAAGCCGGAAAGCAGGACGGCTGGGCTCATGAACACGTAGGTTCCAAGGATTGCTTGCTGCTGTGTAGAACAGAGGGATGAGATGAAGAGGCCGATGCCGATGACGGAAGAGATGAATACAAACATGCTAAGGTAGAGCAGAAGAAAGGAGCCCGCCATCGGTATCTGGAAGAAAAATAGGGCGGCCAAAACGATGATGGAACCTTCACAAAGGCCTATTACAATTGCCGGCACCATCTTCCCAATGATGATCTCAATAGGAAGCAGCGGCGAGACGAGCAGCTGGTCAAAAGTTCCCAATTCTCGCTCTCTTGCCACTGAAAGGGCTGTGACGACAAGTCCTATGAGCATCGTCAAGACGCCGCTTAAGTTGGGAACGTTAAACCAGTAGTAGATTAGATTGGGATTAAACCAGTTGCGCGCATCGATTGCGCTGTTCTGAAGCGTGATGCCGCTTCTTTTTGCATAATTTGTGTTAAAGGTATCTAACATGGACGTTGCGTACCCTGCGACGATCTGTGCAGAGTTTGATTTGCGCCCATCTAAAATGAGCTGAACGGTTGCGGGCTTTTTTGCAAGCAAGTTTCTTGAAAACTGCTCATCGATCGCAAGTACCATCACTCCATGTTGATTGTCGATAAACGGTCCGATTTCTTGCATGCCTTGAAGGAAATGGATGTTCTTAAATGTTGGAGAGCCTTTAAAGCTTTCGATGAGCTCGATCGCTTCATGACCGGAATCTCTGTTTACAATTCCTATAGATACATTGTCGACATCAAGAGTTGCGGCAAATGAAAAGATCAGTAGCTGCATGAGGGGAGGGATGATGAGAACGGTGCGGCTCTTTTTGTCCCGCCAGACGGCGAGAATCTCCTTATAAATGAGCATGCCAATGCGGTTGAAACTGATCATCCGTCCAACCTTTTTACTGTTTTGCGCGAAATGAGAAAAAAGAGGACGAAAGTGATGCCCCAAATGGGAATGAGATTATGGATGATTAGAGTGGGAACATCTCCTGCCAAAAAGAGCGTTTGTAGTGAGGAGACAAAATAGCGGGCAGGAATCAAATAGGTAACAGCCTGTATCCATCCGGGCATGCTGGTGATCTCAAATACAAATCCTGAAAGGATAAACCCCGGTAGAAAGGCCGCTATGATTGCCGCTTGGGCTGCAACAAATTGGTTTTTGGCTAAAGTAGAAATCAGCAGGCCAAGGCCGAGAGCGGAAAGTAAAAATGAGCCTGATACTACCATAAGAACCCAAAAAGAGCCTCTGAAAGGGACGTTGTAGTAGAGGACGGCAACCAAAAAACAGATCATCATCGAACCCATGCCGAGTAGGAAGTAGGGGATCAGCTTTCCCGTTAATAGCTCCACAATTGTTACAGGAGTGGACATTAAAGCTTCCATAGTGCCCCTTTCCCATTCTTTTGCAACGACAAGCGCGGTTAAGAGGGTGCCTATGAGTGTCATGATGATGGCGATCGATCCGGGGATCAGGAAATTTCTGCTTTCGAGCTCCTCGTTATACCAAAAGCGCGTTTCAGGAACGATGTAGTTGATCTTAGTCAATTTGCTGCTGATCGCTTCCTGTCTAAGCCAATTTTGGTAAGCTCCTCTGGCATAGTTTTGGACAAAGTTTGCTGTATTCGGTTCGCTGCCGTCGGCGATCACCTGGATGGGTGCAATCACATCCGGTTTTTTGCGGAACTCTGAAAAGTATGCGGGAACGACGACGATGCCGCGCACTTTGCCTTCAAGGATGTCATCGGTGAATTCACTAGCCTCTCTACCGATTTTGACATTGAAGTAACGGGAGTTGGTGAATGAGCTTGCGAAACTTTGAGCTGTCGGAGATGTGTCCTCAAGGACAAGTCCAATATTGAGGTGGTTCATGTCCAGAGAGACGCCATATCCATAGATAAAGAGGAGAATGAGTGGGAGCACGACGCTGACTAAAATGCTGCTCGGATCGCGCACGATCTGATAAAACTCTTTGACGATGAGCGCAAGCACGCGCCTGATGCTATCTCGTTTGATCATACGCCTCAATCAGCTTTATAAATGCATCCTCTAAAGTAGGGTAGGGATGTTCTTTAGTTGCAGCTTTTTGCTTTAACTCTTCAGGAGTCCCCATCGTGATCATGCGGCTTTTATAAATGAGAGCGATTCTATCGCAGTACTCCGCTTCATCCATAAAGTGCGTTGTGACCATGACTGTGACTCCCTTTTCGATGAGTCCATTGATATGGTTCCAAAATTCCCGGCGCGTGATCGGATCGACGCCTGAGGTAGGTTCGTCAAGGAAGAGCACTTCGGGTTGATGCATTGCAGCGCAGGCAAGGGCTAATCTCTGTTTGAGGCCAAGCGGAAGGGCTTGAGCGGAATGCTCCAGGTACTGTTTAAAGTGGAAGATTTCGATCATTTGATGGATCGCCTTCTCCTTAGCGCTTCCCTTTAAGTTATAAATGCCGGAAAAAAAGGAGAGGTTTTGCAAAACGCTTAAATCTCCATAAAGCGAAAATTTTTGCGCCATATAGCCTACGTGTGAACGAGCAATGCTTGGAGCTGCCTGCAGGTCATATTCAAGAACGGAGGCCTTGCCACTGGTTGGGCTTAATAGACCACATAGCATTTTGAAGGTCGTGGATTTGCCAGCTCCATTTGGACCCAAAAGGCCGAAAATTTCTCCTTGTTTGATTTCAAAACTGATCTGGTCGGCCGCAGTGAAACCGCCGAACTTCTTGGTTAAACCCTTCGCATTGACGACGATGGGATCCTTTAAGGTGAAAGAGGGGGTAAGTTCAGCTAATCTGGACATCCCCTTAGGACAGCCCCCTAAAAGATCGATGAAGGCATCTTCAAAGCGTGGAGGAGCTGGTTCGATAGTTAGGTGTTCAATATTTAGGGAAATCTTCGGATCTTTGACGACAATCCTCAAGTCTTTCCCTTGAATGACGCCGTCGACGATATTTTCTTCATTTAAAACCTTACTAAGGACATCCCTTTTACTTCCCTGAATGCCGCTAATTTTAAAGACTCTCCCTTGAACCCTATTGCAAAGATCGTCAGGAGCGCCCTCATAGAGAAGGTTGCCCTCGTTTAGCAAAAGCACCTTCGAGCAGCGCTCCGCTTCGTCGAGGTAGGCTGTACTCCAAACCACCGAGATCCCTTGGGGAAGAAGTTCATGGACCATCTTCCAAAGCTCGCGCCTTGAGATGGGGTCGACGCCTACGCTCGGCTCATCCAAGAGGAGAATTTTAGGCTTTCTGATCAGTGTGCAGGCAAGGCCTAGTTTTTGCTTCATGCCGCCGGATAGATCTCCCGCAAGGCGGTTCAAAAAAGGGGCGAGTTGAGTAAAAGAGAGGAGGGATTCTATGGCCTTTTCTTTTTCTTTCCCCGTAATCCCTTGCAGGTTGGCGTAGAGATTGAGGTTTTGATTCACTGTCAAATCTTCATAGAGACCAAATTTCTGCGGCATGTATCCAAGGATCTCTGCAATGCGATCCTGGTCTGTTACAGTGTCAAAACCGGCTACTGTGATTTTCCCGGAGCTTGGCTTTAAAAGTCCTGCGATGAGACGGATTAAGGTGGTTTTTCCTGCACCATCGGGTCCCACAAGACCGACGATTACACCTTCCGGCACTGTGGCATTGATCTTTTTTAGTGCCGGCGGCTCTTTGGGGTCAAAAGATTTTGAGAGCGATTCAATTGTGATCACTGTTTTTCTTTTCGGAAAGAAGTTTTACAGTTACCGGCATTCCCTGTTTTAACCCCTTGTCAGGATTGTCTGCGATAATCCTTAAGCGATAGACGAGGTCTGTCCGCAGATCCGTCGTTTCTACTGTTTTAGGAGTGAATTCCGCCGTGGGTGAGATGAATCCCACGTGGCCGTGATACACCTTGCCGTCTGGCGTATCGGTATAGATGTCGGCTTTCATCCCGGGATAGATCATTCCCAAACCGGGTTCAGCAATGAATGCGCGGACCCAAACCGGAGAAAGAATCGAGAGAGACAGTACAGGATCTCCCTCCTTTACAATCGTGCCGGGCTCTCTGATTCTCGTTAGAATTGTGCCATCTGTGGGAGCGTAAATCACTGTATCTTTTAAATTGGTCTCTGCAAGAGCCAGAGCCGCTTCAGCTTCTGCTAGCTTTGCCTCTAAAGCATCGTGTGAGGATTGTGCATTGTCTAAATCCTCTTTTGAAATGCTCCCATCTTTTACGAGATCAAGTCTTCTTTCGAGGAGAGTTTTGGCATTGTTGAAATTGACTTTGGCTGCCATGACGCTTGCTTTGGCCTGGTTGACCAAATCGATATAGGGCGCCTGGTCGAGGAGTGCCATCTTCTGCTCTTTTTTGACGAGGTCACCCTCTTCAAAGTAAAGAGCGTCCAGTCTTCCTCCCACGCGGAATCCAAGATCTGCTTGTCTCACATCTACGTTGCCGTAAAGAACGAGGAGGTTCTTTTCACCGTTATGACTTTTTAGCCAAAGGTAAATAAGAGCAACTACAAGAAAAATAAATGAAAGCAGGAGAAGAGGTTTAAGAAGCTGCTTTATTTTTTGCATAACCCGATCGTCTCAAAATTTGCGATTTGGTTAAAGCTGTTTCAAAAGATTTTCACATACCTCTACGGCGTCGGTTGCAGCACCGCGCCTCAAGTTATCAGAGCAAAGCCAAAGGTGGAGGCCATTTTCGAGAGTGGGATCGCGGCGGATCCTTCCTACATGGACAGAGTCTTTCCCTACCACTTCCGCAGGCGTTGTGTAATGCCCTTCGCTGATCGTGACGTGAGGAGCAGACGAGAGAAGTTGCAGAACCTCTTCTAGCTGAAAAGGTTTTTCGAGCTGCAGAGAAAGAGCTATTGAGTGGCCGATCAACACCGGCACTCGGACCGAGGTGGCCGTCACGGGAAAATTCAAGCCGAGAATTTTTTGCAGTTCATGAATGATTTTATGCTCTTCATTTGTGTAACCATCCTCACGAATCTTGTCGATCTGTGGGATCACGTTAAAGGCGATCTGCCTTTGAAAGTGGCTGCGTGAATAGGGAAGCTCCTTGAGAAGAGATTCCGTTTCGCATTTCAGCTCATCCATCGGATCCTTTCCAGCTCCTGAGGTGGACTGGTAGGTCGTTGCCTGTATCCTTTTTAGGCCGAACGCACTCTTTAAAGGAGCTGCGACTAGGGAGATCGGCGAAGCGATACAGTTGGCGCAAGAGTAAAGTCTATGGGTTTTAGGCTCGATCAGGTGGCCGTTGACAGGAGCTACTATTAAAGGAACCTCACTATTCATGCGGAAGGCAGAGCTGGAATCAACGACGAGACATCCCTTTTCAAGGGCTTTAGGAATATAGTTTCTCGACACATCGCTTTCAGTGGAAAAAATGCAAATGGCAATATCCTCGAAGCGGCACGTTTCCGGATTGTGAAGTAACCCAGAAGTTGTGGGATGCTTCTTTCCAGTAGAGGAGGGAGAGGCAAAGAGAAGAAGATTCTCATGGGATGAAATCTCCTTGGAAAGAAGCTGCTCAGCGACGCGCCTTCCGACATTGCCCGTGGAACCAAAAAGAGCGATTTTTCTCATTATCGAAAAATACCCTCTCGACTTACTTTAGGGCAAGTTATTCTATAGCAAATTGAGAAGGCGGCATGCCAGCTTCAGACGAAAACAGCTAAAATTGTAGGGCTTAACCGTAGTAGAAAAAAAGCCCATAGTACTTGACCAGTTCCTATGTTTTCATCCATACTCTTTGCACAATAAACACTAAGGCACTTCTCCTGATCAGTGGCTTATGCCTGTATCTTCTAATCTTCCTTGTGCGTTCAGAGCTGGTCACATTACCCTCCTTCTCCTTAAAAGCACCGGATGATGGAAAACCACACTATGTTACCGTTAAATTGGGCGGACAGTTGGGAAATCAACTATTCAGAATAGCTGCTACTCTTGCTTACGCCAAAGACCATAACTTAATTCCCCTATTCCCCGATCTTCATTTAGAGTCAGACAATATTTCTTACAATCGCGACCGGATCTTTTTCCGCTTAGATAGCAGCGAAAGCCCTATACCCTTAAAAAATTATAACCTTGGTCGCATGAACTACGAAAAAATCCCTGGCGACATGCAAGATGTTTGTTTTGATGGTGGTTTTTTTTCCTGGAAGTATTTCGATCACTACAAAGAATACATCATAGAACAATTTGCCCCCTCCAAAGAGATCACTCAAACGCTTGAATCGAAGTACGCTGATTTGCTCGCCCATCCCAAAACGGTTGCCGTCCATGTACGTACCTATTCAAAGCAAGTCCATGAAAAAGGATTGCACTTCGTGGGCTGGAATTACTTTGATCGCACTTTGAGCCAATTTCCTAAAGACTCCCTCTTTGTCATCTTCTCAGACCGAATCAACTTCAGTCGGGCGAATTTCTTGAAGCGCTATCCCGATTTAAACTTTGTATTTATCGAAGGAAATGACCATATCGAAGACTTTTTCCTTATGTCCCGCATGAAAGCTCAAATACTTTCCAAGTCCACCTTCTCCTGGTGGGCTGCTTACCTCAATCAGACACCCGATTTAATCGTTTACTCTCCTGTCAAAAGCGGTATTGATTTTCTTTCCCCTAAGACCAAGTCCTTCATTAAAAAGCTTCTTCTTTTAACTCCCGAGTGGGATGAAAGTGAATATATGTACCCCACATGGCGCATTGCATACTACGATTTGGAGCCTTTTCCTGAATACATCTATGACTACGATGATGTCTCCACATCTGTATGTCCAAACGATAAATAATTGTACAAGCTTATTAGCACGGCCAGTTATTAATCAAAAGTCGTCATTTTGTTTTGCGAGAGCAGAGACTGCAAATTCTAATGAAATAGATTGTTTAAATCCACAATTCGCAACATTTTGATTGCGCATAGCTTCTTCTTTTCTAAAAAGATAGATACATTTTTCATTGGCGCCATTAGAGTAATATTTTAAAAACTCCCATCCTAGATTAACCATTGCTTCATCGATCTTTTTACTAATAGTTTGTGGGTTGTCTACGGGGTAACTATTGTAATTAGGTATATACCTCCAAATCTCAGCTATTGAGGGCTGTGCAGTTGCATTATCATTGATGATCTTCGCAACAAAGTCATTCACAGCTATCGCTTGAGCAGAGCTGTAGCTATCATTGATAAACATCTCACTTTTTAAGCTCCTGTCTTCATCAAATCTCGCTACATACTTGCCTTCTCGATTCTTGATTATCGAGATTTCAAGGTTAGTTTTTTTTCCATTTTTATCGAGTAAATTAAGTTTAAAGTCGACAGAAGAAATGGCTCTCTTATCAGGTGTTATATTGTAGTGAATGTATGGCACCATCATGTTGCCCTTAGCCAAAGAATAAGGGGCGAGGTAGATGCCCCTGTTTGCCTTTGCAAATAGGTTCAGAAGCTGCGTTTTCTTTTCAGTGTTTCCCTGGAACTGGTCGTTTAATGTGACGTTATATGCCTTATTCACCACTGCTGTCAGATGGGTGCTAGCGTATCGTCCAAAAACATTCCTCAAAAATCTTTGAAAGATGTTCAGGTGTCTTGATTGCAGCTGGTGGTACTGGTCAAAATAGTTGTATTGATGCTTTAAACATGTTGTACTATTCACTTTTCCCATCTTTTACTCCATTTCAAGATTAATTTTTTCGCAGACTTTATGAAAGAAAGGCAATCGATCCTTTTGATCTTCTAGGTGACGGACTGCGCACATATTCTGTTTGAATCGATTTTTTAGATCATCCTGGTGCTCTTTGGACAGCTTTTCGTAGTAAGTGTCAAAAAGCAAGTCGAAGAAGGGGTTGCCTTCGGGGTAAACGTTAAAGGGAAAAGATCGTCCTTGATAAACAGTAAAGAGGATATCGACCAGTTCGCTTTGACTTCTTTTAGAAATTAGGTTTGTTAATTCAATTGCAAATTCAGAGAACTCATTGGCGTTAGCGTAGTGATTTTCTATGATACGGGTTAGCGTTGCTTTTTGAAATTCAGGATCCTCTAGATGCTGTGAGCAAGTGGTTTTAAAATCTTCAATCCTTTCTTTTGTGAGTTTGAATATAGCCCGGGAACGTGCGAACTGAGAACCGCGATCGCCATGCTCTTTATAAACTTCCCAAAAGAGATCATGAGATAAGAGGTTTAAAATTTTAAGATACGAAAATTCTGAAATATTGTTGTTGTTAATGATGTTGGTGAAGGCTCTATCTTTTATTGCTTGATCGGTTTCCGATTGAGCAAATATTCCCAGTTTTGTGTCTGTGAGTACAGTATCGCGATAATTTCTCTCTGGAAATTTTGCGATCAGTTTGGCAAACGAATAAGGTCCTGCAATTTCACATAGTTCATTGAGCTGTTCATCGCTGAGATCGAGGCATTTGTTCAAATATTCATCTAAATTATAATCGTCGATTTTAAGGTGTTCTTTGATGGACTCAAAGCTGTGATGTGTGATTTTTTGAGCTATAAGAGGAGCTGTAAGACGCCCCTGAGCCTTGCAGACAATGGTGTGTGCTGCAAAAAGTTCTTCTTGGCTTATGTCAGAATTTCTTGTTAAGTAGTTCTTTACTAGGGACTCAGAGGGATCACTCTTCCAGAAGGTGATTGCATGGTTTTTTACTGTGTGTTTCTTCAGATGCATGATGAGAGCTGCGATATTGCCTAAAACGGGAATTAAGGCGACTAAGCTAATGTAAGAGGGCTTGTTGACAGTATAGATCTTAAAATCAAAACTATTTCGGTTTGGATTGATGATGTTTTCGGGATTTTTAGCTATTTTGTAAGCGATAAGTCCGATGTTTTTAATAAGACTAATGCCTGGCAATACATCTGTGATTACATCTGCCTTTGCTATTATTTTGTGGAGTTTAGTCATGTGAGGTGTCCTTAGTAAAAAAACTGTCTCGATTATAAAGCACGCTCTTGCCCCCATTTAGGAGCAAGAGCGATTAGCATTCTTCGCCTGGCTTTACTCTGGTGCTTCTATTATCTCTAGATTCAATTTTTCACACACGATTTCAAAGAAGTGCTGACGGGCGCGACGGTCATTGATGTGCATGGCTCCATTAATGTTTTGCTTGACTCTTTCTTTCAGAGCCTCTTTGCGCTCATCGGATAGCCTTTCGTAGTAAGAGTCGAAAAGCATGTGGAAGAAGGGGTTGCCTTCAGGTTTCTCACTGAATGAAAACAACCATCCATCATATGCTGTGAACAGGATCTCGACGAAAGCGTCTTGATTTTGTTCGAAAATGGTTTGGGCAAGTTCAAGTGTAAAGTCTCTGAGATCTTCAGCATCATGGAATCTTCGCTTGATAATATACTCTAACGTATCTCTCTGGAAATCAACCAGTTGAAGTTGCGTATTGAAAATCCTCTTAAAATCATCGATGCGATTTTTGGTAAGCCTTTCATAAGGTTGCGTTCTAAACATTTGGAACGTATAACCCTTTCTTTCCATAATCTCCCAAAAAGACTGTTCAGATAATTTTGATAAGGCGTAATCATAATCATCTGAAGTTAGATGAGCATTATATTCAAAGATAATCCGTTTCAGCCATTTGTCATTTATTTCCTGATTTTCATTGCAGGATGCAATAAAAGAGTGAATCTTCTCTTCGGTGAAGAGGTCTTTATCAAATTGCCTATCAGGGTAAAGTGTAATGACGTCAAAATCAATAGCACAAAGTGTATTCAGTTCCTCGTCCGTGATCTCAGGGTATTTATCAAGATAATCTATCGCTGAATCTCCAGAAACGAATCCTTCTCTTACGCATTGAAAGGTGGGTTTTTGGATTTTCTCTATGAGTTGGTCAAGAAAGTCGCCTTTCCTTTTCTTTTGTTGGGCATTGAATGCAACACTATGTGCGGCAATTAGTTCTTTATCTGTGATGTTTGGATTTCTTTCTAAATAGGCTCTGACCAGAGGCTGAGCTTCATTTGAGTATAAGTTTGCTGCATTTCTCCAGAAGGATGTCGAGCGGTTTTTGACGTGGAGAATGAGAGCGGCGATGTTGCCAAGGACCGGAATTGAGGCGATGACACTTAAAGCAGTTTTCTTGGAAACGGCGTAAATTCTAAAGTCTGTGCTCTTGCGATTTGGATTGACGATCTGATCTGTTTTTTTAGCCCTTTTATAAGCGAGAAGGCCAATGTTTTTAATGAGGCTAATTCCTGGCAGGATGTCAGTAATAACATCTATTGTTGCAATTGCTTTATATAGTTTAGTCATATTTTTTTCCTTTTGACAAATTTATACTATTTGAGCGATTTTTGTCAATTGAAGTGTTGCCATTGATATTTTACTCTTGCTTTGGCAGAGTGATGCTGATGAATACGATAAATTATTTTAAGCTGTCTGGCGCTTTTGCTGCGGGCTGTTTCACAGCATGGGCTCTTTTTGCACCGGTTGCGGAAGAGGAACATGACCATCATGACCATGATCATGAACATGAACATGAGGTCGCGATTAACGATTCTCAGCTCTCTGAACATCAAATTGCAGTTGCACCTGTGGATAGGGGGCCGATTTTTTCTTCCCTTGAATTGCGCGGCAAAGCGCAGTTTCATCCTGACTTAGTCGTGCACGTGCTTCCGAAGATGGCTGGAGTGGTGGTCGAGGCGAAAAAAAGTGCCGGGGATAAAGTGCAGAAAGGCGAGGTGCTTGCCTGGATGGAAAGCGAACAGATGGCCCAGGCTAAGGCGGACTACTTGCGGGCTTTTCAGAGTGAGGTATTGGAAAAGGCGCGCTTTGATCGTAGTTTGCAACTTTCTGAAAAACGGCTCGTCTCAGAAGCGGAGCTACAGTCAGCACGGGCAGATTATGAAAGAGCTAAAATTGACAGTGTCTTAGCAAGAGAGCGACTGCTTGCTTATGGGTTATCCCAGGATGATCTTTACCGTTTAGACTTAGAGGAAGAGAGAGATTTACGCTTGTATGCACTTCGCTCACCCCTTGAAGGTGTCATTATCAATAGCCATCTTTCTCCAGGGGAGTTTGTAGAGGGTATTCAAGAAGCTTTTGAGATAGTAAACCCTTCTTTGATCCGGATCGAGCTTGCTTTACCGATGGAGGAGCAGGCACGCATTCGGCCGGGGGATGAAATTGTTGTGCGTTCACCTTGTACTGGGAAAAACTATTCTGCAAAAATCTCCTATGTAGCTCCTCACTTAAAACCCGATACCTTAAGCGGATCGGCTCATGCCGAAATGGATAACCCGGAATTGGAGATCTGTCCGGGAATGTATCTTTCTGTTAGTGCTTTAAAGACTTTAAAAAGCAATGTGCTTCGTGTACCGAATACAGCAATTCAGGAGTTTGAAGGTAAAAACGTTGTGTTTGTCTACCATGGAGACCACTTTCATCCGCGTGAGGTGCAATTGGGGGCTAAAGATGGGACAAACACGGAAATTGTCGCAGGTTTGAGGGCTTTGGAGAAGGTTGCAACAGAGGGCTCATTCTTAATTAAAGCGGATTTAGGCAAGCACAATCTGGAGCATCAAGATTGAAAAAGATTCTTCGTTTTTCCATTGAAAATCCTTTGGTGGTACTTTTCATTACTGCTTTATTGGCTATTTATGGCGGGTATTCCCTGTTTCACCTGCCGATAGATGCTGTGCCCGATATTACAAATAATCAGGTGCAGATCAATGTGGAGCTGCCCGGATATTCTCCTGAGCAAATGGAAAAGCAGGTGGCATTTATCATTGAAACAGGGCTCGCAGGAATTCCTGGTTTAGAAATGACTCGCTCTCTGACTAGAAATGGATTTTCTCAAGTAACAGCAGTTTTTGATGATGGTGTTGACCTCTATTTTGCACGCCAGCAGATCAATGAACGCCTAACGATGCTGAAAGAGGAGCTTCCTGAGGGCGCAGAGCCTAAGATGGGTCCGATTTCGACGGGACTGGGCGAAATTTTTATGTGGACAGTCGATTTTGAAGACCCTAATCTCCCTTACAAAACACCTGATGGGCGTCTTTTGAGTAACGAAGTGGAGAAGGGTGCATTTTTGCGGACAGTGCAGGACTGGATGATTCGTCCGCAACTGAAGGGTTTGAAGGGAATTGCAGAGCTCGACTCAATCGGAGGGTATGAGCAACAATACCATGTTCAGCCGGATATTGCGAAAATGAGTGCCTTAGGGTTGACTTTTGGTGACCTGGAAGCTGCAATCCGCGCCAATAATGTAGCTGCAGGGCCGGGTGTCGTGGAGAAGGGTGGCGAGGCATTTCTTGTCGGCATCAATGAAAGAATCAGCCATCCAAATGAGATCGAAGAGATTGTTGTGACTGACAAGGGAGGCGCTCCTGTCAAAATGAAACAAATTGCTCAAATTCTGACAGGAAAAGAGAGCAGAAGCGGCAGCGCTACTAAAGATGGCCATGAAGTGGTCATCGGAACTGCCATGATGCTCGTCGGAGCCAATAGCAGAACCGTTTCGGAAGCTGTGGCTCAAAGGTTGGAAGAGATAAAACCCTCATTGCCAAAAGGCATCATCGTCGAGACAATCCTAAATCGTTCCAAGCTAGTGAATGCCACAATGGAGACGGTTGCAAAGAATCTTCTCGAAGGAGCTCTCTTAGTCATCCTGGTGCTTTTTCTGTTTTTAGGACAGTTTAGGGGAGCTTTGATTGTGGCATGCGTAATCCCCTTGACTATGCTTTTGACGGCGATAGGCATGTTGAAAGGGCATCTCAGCGGCAATTTGATGAGTCTCGGAGCGATCGATTTTGGATTGATTGTAGATGGAGCTGTCATCATTGCAGAAAATTGCCTTAGACGCCTCTCAAAAAGGCAAGAAGAGGTCGGAAGGAGTTTAAAACTTGCTGAAAGAAATGAGGAGATGATTGCGGCGACAGAAGAGATGATTAGACCTTCGCTTTTTGGTCAGGCAATCATCATCGTCGTGTATGTTCCGATTCTTGCTTTGGCAGGAGTGGAAGGCAAGATGTTTCATCCGATGGCAATGACTGTGATCATCGCATTGCTCGTTGCTTTTGCACTCTCGGTCACATTCACTCCTGCAGCATTGTCCCTGTTCTTGACTGGGTCGATTGCAGAAGGGGGAAAGCGCGTAATGGGGTACTTGAAAAAGGGGTATGAGCCCCTTCTTGAGATGTCACTTCAATTCCCCTGGAGAACAATCGGACTCACAACTTTTGCGCTCATAGCTTCTCTATTGCTTTTTCATCGATTGGGACAAGAGTTTGTTCCAGCCCTTGATGAGAAGGATCTGGCGATGCACGCAATTCGGATTCCAAGTGTATCGATTGGGCAGTCTACTAAAATGCAGGAAAAGGTTGAAAAGGCGATTACTGCTCTTCCGGAAGTTAGCCATGTGTTTTCCAAAACCGGCACAGCCGAGATGGCTTCCGACCCGATGCCTCCTAATGTTTCCGATACCTTCATCATGATAAAGGATCCTAGAGAGTGGCCCAATCCTTCAATGAGTAAAGACCAGTTGATTGCCAAAATCGAAGAAGCTGTAGAAAAGGTGCCAGGCAATCAGTATGAATTCACCCAGCCTATCGAAATGCGTTTCAATGAGTTGATCTCGGGAGTTAAAAGCGATGTCGCGGTAAAACTGTATGGCGATGATTACGAAGAGATGAAATCAAAGGCGATGCAAATCGGCTCTTTAATGGAAAAAATTCCAGGCGCATCTGATGTCAAAGTTGGTCAAACAGATGGTCTTCCTTTGCTTTCGATCGAACTCAATAAGGAGCTTTTAAGCCAATTAGGGTTGAATCCTGCAGATGTGATGGAACTCGTTTCGGCAGCAGTCGGAGGTAAAGAGGCTGGATACCTTTTTCAAGGAGACCGTCGATTTCCCATCCTTATCAAATTGGACGAGGCGTCGAGAAACGATGTAGAGGTTTTGAAAAGTCTGCCCATTCCTTTGAAAAAGACTTCGGAGTCATCATTCCCTCATGTTCTTTTAGGACAAGTGGCTACTTTTAAAACTCAGGAAGGGTTGAATGAAATTGCGCGCGAAAATGGCAAGCGGTTCATTGCTGTAGAAGTGAATGTGCGCGGAACTGATCTTGGTACTTTTGTACAGCAAGCAAAAGACACGATTTACCGCAAAGTCTCGCTTGGGAAAGGCAGTTGGATAGGGTTTGGAGGTCAGTTTGAGCATTTGATTTCTGCAAGAGAGAGGCTAGCCATGGTGATTCCTATCTGTCTTGCCCTCATCTTGTTTTTACTATATTCTGCTTTGCAGTCCTTGAAAGATGCACTTCTTGTTTTTTCGGCGATTCCTATGGCTTTGTCAGGGGGGATTATCACCCTTTTTATTCGTGGAATGCCTTTTTCGATCTCAGCAGCTGTTGGGTTCATAGCGCTTTCCGGAATCGCTGTTTTGAACGGACTTGTGCTCCTTTCTGCCATCAGGCAAAAGTCGCAAGCGGGAGAACATCTGGAGGCAGCTATCAGACAAGGCGCTCTTATGCGTTTACGTCCTGTTTTGATCACAGCTTCTGTCGCTAGCTTAGGGTTTCTTCCGATGGCCTTTTCGCAAGGAACCGGAGCAGAAGTGCAAAAGCCGTTGGCGACAGTTGTTATTGGCGGATTGATCTCCTCTACTTTATTAACGTTGTTAGTGCTACCTGCTCTATATTATGTGGGCCATGCCTTTCGGCGAGGAAGAAAGAGGGTTCCTGCAGAAGTGTGATGGAATACGTTATCATCTGCTTTGCGGCCTTGATCGTCTCATTTCTCTCCCTATTCTCCGGGTTTGGGTTAGGAACGGTGCTGATGCCGGTCTTTGCACTTTTTTTTCCACTGCCTCTCGCCATCGCCTCGACTGCAGTGGTTCATCTCGCGACAAATATATTTCAAGCTCTACTTGTGGGTAGGTGGGCGCAATGGAAAGTTGTCTTTCAATTTGGGGTGCCGGCAGCGCTCTTTTCCGCTTTGGGAGCCTATTTTCTTGGACAGGTATCCGATTGGCCTCCCCTGATGCAATACTCTTTATTTGGCCATTCATTTTCTATTTCAGCAATGGGCTTGATGATCGGCTCGATCGTTGTGGTTGCCTCGTTGTTTGAATTCATGCCAAGTTATTCTGATTGGTCTTTTCCTCAAAAATATACTCCTCTGGGAGGGGCTCTTTCAGGGTTTTTCGGGGGCATTTCAGGATATCAGGGAATGCTTCGATCCGCCTTCCTAATTCGGTCAGGACTCGATAAGCAGGAATTCATAGGAACAGGAGTTATTTCAAGCATCATGGTGGATACTGTTCGCATTATGATTTACGGTTGGACATTCTATTCTGCAAAGTTTGCAAATTCCCTTTCGGGTAATTCAAAGGGGCTGATTCTCGCGGCCTCTTTGACGGCATTTTTTGGTGCCTATCTGGGGTCTCTTCTAGTACAGCGTATCACGATGAAATCAATTCAAGTTTTAGTGAGCGTTCTTCTTTTCGTTTTGGGGCTGGGGATTGCAATGGGAATCATTTAGAATTAAGAACTTAAAAAAAGATTGCACGATTTTAGGGCTCTGTCATATAGAAAAGATATGTTAAATTGGGCAGTCATATTTCTGATCATTGCAATTATTGCTGGCCTCCTTGGTTTAGGGGGAGTGGCAGGCACAGCAACGCACATTGCCTATATTCTCTTCGTCATTTTCCTCATTTTGTTCCTCGTTTCGCTCATTAGAGGCAGAGGCTAAGAGTTATAGCAAGCGATTGTAGTGCTAGCATTTCAATAAGTATAGTTACTTCTATCTAGCAATCTTAACAAAATGCTGTTAAATTTTTCCTTTAAAAAAAGGAGTGGTTATGAGCGCAACTACATATGGTCTTAAGGCAGCTTTGCGCCTTGAGTGAGCGAAGCGATCGGGCGTTTCAAATAGCGAGAGGCTATTTTCTGATAAAAGCAGGCTGAATCAATGATTTCCTATCCAGTTCAAATCCGTTGTTGTTTAAAAATTCCTTAACGAAAGGAAAATCAGCAATTTTTTGATTAAACGATATCTTTTTGCAAGTTGGAGTATTTTTTACTGCATCGAGAAGTTTTTGCAAGTTCTCGAGAGTGATCCGGCCGAGCCCGTCGGAGGAGGCAAATATACTCAGGTTATCAGCATTTTTAGAAAGAATCTCTTCAGGACCTTCGTCTTTAGATGCCCTGTACCGAAATTCCCGACTGATGGTTTTGTAAGCAGATTCAATACTATCTAATGAAGTAACACGATCGGGAAGTTCATTACAGATCTTCTCGCACTTTTCAAGAAAAGTGTGCAAAGGGATTCCATCTTCTATGGGGTCAATTAGACTTTCAAATTCAAGTGGGCGGGATGAAATAATCTCTGTTTCTTTAATATGATGGATTGTTAGCGCATCGGTTGAAGGGAGTAGTTCAATAATTGCATTGATCACCTCATCATCGATTGTGGATCTAGTGAGGAGTTGAAATAAATATTTTTCGAATGCCTTTTTATGTTGATCCTCTTCAGGAAAGACGAATCTTACAAGTTTTTCAAACGGAGACTCTGTAATGCGCTGCCCTCGAACTTTTTTCTCTATGGGATTCCATATCAGTTTTTTGACTGGCTCAATTAAAGCTGTTAGCATTAGCGGAATAGAAAACAGTATGCCCTTTCCTAAGAGGTGAATTCGTTTGACAACGCGCTCTTTATGCATGCTAAGTGCAGTCTTTGCAGCAGCGGTAATGTCCGCAATTGGGGTATTTTTTTTCGCTTTAAAACTAATTGAGGCCAAAGATGTTCTAGCTGTGTATTGAATATGCTGTGGAGTTGATGGTGAAGGCTGACGAGGTCTCTTTTTCTTTAGCTTCTTCTGCAGATCCTTAATGGTATTAAGTAAATCAGTAAAAGTTTTTTCGTGTTTTTTGCTATTGTAGTCAGCTTTACGAAAAGTATATTTTAAGTGATCCATCGATCTGATAAGGACCTTAATATCTCTTGATAGCAACTTTATCTCTTCAGCATTGTACTGGTCTAAAGAATTTATTTTTGGTCGAATTTCATCGTTAATTAATTTTTCTAAATGCTGCGCAAGTTCTTGAGGTTTTGGCGTGATGGAAATCCCTAAGGAGCGTTTGTGTGTTCCCTCTACCAGTTCTAGTTTTCCCTCTCTGAGATAAAGACGGTCATTCAGATCTGTTCTTAAATTATTAAGCGCGTTAATGTCATTTCTGTAGTTATTCATTAAAATCTCCTAGTAAATTACTATAAATTAAAGAATTATATTTAGTCAATCAAGTTTGTCACTCTGGCGAACGAAGGGAAAGCTCGCGGCGAAGCGCTTTAAGAGTTTTTGAAGTTTTGGGGGCATTTTTTAATAACGCTTCTGCTGCGTGAAGGTGCTCCCATGCTTTTGGGGCGTTGGAGCGCATGGCGTAGAGTTGTGCGAGAATGTATTGCGCATTTTCATCAGAGGGATCGAGAGTAACGTAGTGACTTAAAGTTGTTAAAGCCTCTTTATAACGGTTGAGTTGAAGCCAGGTGACTGCGAGAAAGAAATGTCCAGCCCTATACTTAGGAAAGCGGACAACAATGTTTTCGAGGAGCTCGCGCTTTTTTTCTAAAGTGTCCCTCTCCTGGCCCACGTGTGTAAATGCAGCACGAATGCCTTCACCGTCTACTCTTCCTGCAAGGTAATCCTCAATCATACTGGCGTGCGCTAAATCCTCTTTATTTTCACAGGAGTAGTAAACCTCTCTCAAGAGCTCTCGACCCTCGTCCGTTCTATGTAAAAAAAGGTAGGTGTAACCTAAGAGCTCACGTGTCAGTGGGTCGTCGCCTAAGTAAGGAAGTGCCTTTTCGTAACACTTGCAGGCCTTTTCGTAATTTTCATTTTGCCAGTGGACACTAGCCTCGTTGACATAGGCCATTCCAACAACTTCTTTGGGGTTTCTTGGCTTGAAAGGTTTCATCTCGATGCCCATGTACTCTTCAGAGTCGATATGGATGCCCCGGGCAGTCGTTTCGATATTGATGGTCTTACCGTCCTTGCAATAACGCACGTAAATGTGTCCAGGTGGAGTGATTGCTTCAAGGGGCAAGTCGAGTCGCTGTGCAAGAGCCATGTAGAGGATTGAAACTCCAAGGCAGACGCCGCGTCTGGAGTCGATTACGGAGGGGAGATAGGTGTAGCGGTCTACATTTTTGACAAAGACAGAGTGAGGAGGAAAGCGGTATCCCATCTCCTCAAAAATGTAACGGTTGATCTCCCGTATTTTTTTTTCAGGCGGGGAATCTAGGGTGACTTTCGTAAGGATCTGTAGCGCCATCAAGTCGATGAGGGCCTCGTAAGAATCAATTTTGTCTTTTAAGCTTGGGTCATCTTCTGCCTGAGCAAGAAGCAGTGCTCTTGCAATGTCGATCTTTTCGGGAGGAAGACTCAAGGATTCCGCTTCAGAGGTAGCTTTGTGTCCACTTAAGTGGTGGTGGCGCAAATTTGCTGAAAGTGCACCGATGAGATTGAGCTCCTCTCGGGAAAGTTCGATGGTTTCAACACCTTCAGCTTTTGTGACTAAAGTCACTATAGAGTCGATCGATTTTTCACTCAGGAGGGTTAGGGGAGCTTCTTCTGAAGTTGCACCCTTAGACAATAGCTTCCAAGCATCGGATAAAGCCTTCTTTCCTTCCGGAGAATCGGGAAAAAGTCGGTAGAAGGCCAGATGGGCCGAAATAGAATCGGGGTTTAAAGTGGTATACAACAGATGTATTTTCTGTGGGGATGTGAAGGCAAATAGGAGTAATAGGCAGGAGAGAATGTATTTCATATGAAGGTATGCATCGTCTGATTTAAAAGGGCGTGCTCTGTCAATTCTTCAAGGAAGGGTTTATAGCGGAATGTCCAGTTAAGGGGAGAGATAGTGCCTGGAATATTAATTCTCTCTTCGAAAGAGTGGTCATAACGAAATTCAGGGAATAAGCTGAAATACTCTTGCAAAAGATTGATGTGGAGAAGACTTGGAGTCCGATGGCTATCTAAAAGAATTTGAAAAAGACAATCTTTCGATATAGTGTCTTCATAGGCCCATCCTCGGAATTGGCAAAAGGCGATTGCCTCTTCACGGTTTTCAACCCACCAGTGTGCGAGTAAGTTAGAGTCATGAGTTGAAACCGTTGTCATACTATTTTGCGGGTAGTTTGCGTAAGGGATATAATGGAGATCGCCTTTCCAATCCCTCTGCCAGCGGATCACCTTCGTTCCCGGGATGCCAAGTTCATTGAGCACCTCTCTTGTTTCATCCGGAATGATTCCCAAATCCTCTGCAATCGGCATCATCGTGGAGTGGTCAAGAGAGGCTTTGAGAATAGTATAACCCTGCTTTGCCCACAAAGAGCGCTCCTCCGGAACATAATAACCTTCAACAGGCTTTTTCCCTTTTGGTATGCCCCACAGCCTGAATAGGCCGACGACGTGGTCAATTCGATACATGTGAAAAAGTTCTTGGGCCGCATGCAGCCTCTCTGTCCAATAGGGGATAAATAATTCCTGGAGGTGGTCATACCGGTAAAGTGGAAAGCCCCAGTGCTGCCCTTCGATGTTGTACATGTCGGGAGGGGCTCCCGCCTCAAGATCGATGTTGAAAAGCTCAGGATGGCGTCTAACCTCAACGCTTTCTTTGCTTACAAGAATAGGAAGATCGCCTTTGATCAATATGCCTTTTGCAGAAGCATATTCTTTCACTTCTTTCATTTGAGAATAGGCGAGCCATTGGAGCCAGCGAAAGAAATCAGGCCCCATCTCATCGCCTATGATGCGCGCATATTCATCGATCCAGGGGGCATTCAGTTGATGTTCTTTTTCAATGGGATTTTGCTGAAAATGACGTTTGAGTAAGGCAAGTTTTAGTCTTCGCACCTTTTCATAGTTCAGTCGCGGTTCGATATTGAGGTTCTTGAGCTCCTGATATTCAGGAGATTTTTCTATCTCAGGGATCCAGTTGATGTTGAGATAGATGGGGTTGAGTGCATTTGCTGAGATGAGGTGATAGGGGCTGGGATCCCATCCGGAGTCGTATATCGGCAAAAGCTGAATCAGATTAAACCCTATCGATGCAACCCAGTCGATGAGGGTCTTTAAGTCTAGAAAATCGCCAACCCCCAAGCTTTTATGACTTCTCAAAGAAAACAGAGGCGTGTTGATGCCGTGCAGCTGTCTGACACCAATTTTTTGCCATGCCCGATTGATCGTGGATTCTTCCATCGATACAAATTTTACAATCTTCCTCTCATCTCGTCACGCACAAAAATCAGGTTTCTTCTACGATGATTTGCTGAACCGTGTATCCTTCAGATTCCATTAATTTGTGCATGGCGAAGGGGCCGGCAAAGTGTAAGACGCCTGCAATCGCAAAAGGTTTAATGCCCGATGTGATTAATTTGTTTATGGATTCAACCATTTTCTGATTTCTTAAATTATCCCGTTCCTTTTCTTCTTTTGGTTGGTTATCCCAAAGCATATCTAGTTTTTCGGTAAGTCCAGGCACCAGGAGATCATCGATAATTTTTTGGATTTGCGTAGCATCATCATTTGGTCTAGTAAAGGGATCGTTTGATTTTTGGAGAGTCACTGCTTTTTCTGCTTCGGTGTGTGTAACGATATCTTCGAGACTCACGATCGGGAGCCTGCGTTCTTTAGCCTTCTGTATGAAATGCATGTCTGTTCCATTTGTTGCACTATGCAATAACGGAGACTGCAGGCAGGCATCAATGAGAGCATCATTTCCCTGGATCTTTTGTTGAAGGGACTCTTCTAAATGTTGTCTGAGGGCTTCTCTTTTCACATCATCCATGGACTCGATGACATTTCTGAAGCCTTCTCTTTTAATGCTCGGATTAGTTGGATCTATCTCTACGGCTAGTGTGTCACAACCCTCGAAGGCGTTCATTATTTTGGAATGGAGTGGAAAGGGGCGATTTTGGGGCAGCTGATGAATAGATCCAAAAAGATATCCGACAATTGTTTCAGTTTTTTTGATTTCCCATAAAAAATTGCGAGCCTTTATAGGCTCTTTCAGAGGTTCTGAAATTCGCCCTTTAAGATTATCTAATAATGGATTCATATAGGAGGGAAGAATCACAAAGGCTTCAGGATGATCTTTGAAAAGTGCATCTACATTTTCGGCAATGGTGGCAAAAGTTTTGGCTTGAAGAGTGATTAATGGTTCCACTTGCTCAAGGGTAGGTAGAAGGTCGGCTGCATTATCTTGCTCCATTATATCTTCAAAATGGGCTCCTAGAGCTTGATGGGTGAATATGCGATCATTCGATTGATCCATAAATACCTCTCCGCGATCGATAAATTTACCGTGGATTGCATCTAGTTCTTTTGCACTCTTAGCTAGAGCTTCATTGAGGAAATAGGATTTTAGTATTTCCATTATCAACGGGTTGCCTGCAGCTAAAGAAAGAAGGGCCTCTATCGGTAGAAAAACTTGTTCAGGGGGGAGTAAAGAAACCCAAGAGCCCGGGTTAATATCTGTTGCTTCTTTGATACGGTTGACTTGATTGTGCTGGGTCAAACTCCACTGGATCAGGCGTGCTAAATTATTTGTGATTTGCCTTTGAATGTTTTCCGGAACATCTTCATAACAGGCCATATTTACGTCATTTAGTGCTCGAGTGAGGGCTTGATCGAATTCAATCACTTCCTTGCTTGAATAGCTTGTAAGAGTGGCAGAAAATTTAATGACAAGCTCTTCGGAAGCTGTAATCGTTGCAGGGCCGGAATGCAAGCATGCAAATGTCTTCGCTGTTTTTACTGCTTCTTTTACGAGAGGGTTATCTAAAGGTGAGGCAGATCCACGGTCATCCGTAAAATAGATGGTGCCTTCGCCGTTGTATTTGAAATATAACCCTGATTGAATTCCTATATTATTCATTAACAAATCTCCATTTTTTGAAATATTAAATTGTTTTTTAATTAAAGTCAATTTTAATTGTGCTGAAACCTATTTTGCGGGATATCGCGGCTTATGTTATACGGTAGAGGAATGGGGTGTATATGAAAAATTTGAATTGGTTGTTCGTTCTAGCCTGCTTGCCGTTTTTGATCTTCTCCAGATCACTTGAAGCTGCAACTGTCACTGAGAAGGAAGCTCAAGAGATTGGCGTCAATGCTTATCTCTATTTTTATCCCTTGATTACGATGGATTTGACGCGTAAGCAGATGACCAATATCGAATCGGGAAAGATCCCGGGTTTTGGACCGATGAATACCTTTGCCAATGCCAGGGAGTATCCGACAGCTGAGATGAAGGTGGTTGTCCGCCCCAATTTTGATACACTCTACTCTTCTGCTTGGTTAGATCTAACAAACGGGCCCGTCATCGTCTCCCAGCCAGATACTAAGGGCAGGTATTTTCTTTTGCCCATGCTCGATATGTGGACAGATGTGTTTGCTTCTCCAGGTTGGAGGACAACAGGGACAAATGCGGCCGATTTTGCCATCATCCCTCCAGGATGGGAGGGTGTTTTGCCAGATGGAGTTCAGCGTATACATGCTCCGACACCTTATGTGTGGGTAATCGGAAGAATCAAAACAGATGGAAGTAAAGATTACGATGCGGTCCATCTTCTGCAAGATGGCCTGAAAATCAAAACTTTAGGTTCGCAGGGTGTCGCCTATAAAGTGAATCCCGAGATTGACATGAAAACGCCTCCTAAAGAACAGGTGGATGGGATGGATGCAGCTCAATTTTTTGCTTATGCAGCTGAATTGCTGAAACTGCATCCTCCGCATATCACAGATCAGCCCATTCTTGCTGTGCTTAAACGCATCGGTTTTGAGAAGGGCAAGAGCTTTGATTTGAATCAAGTTTCTCCTGAAGTGAAGCGCGGTTTGGAGCAAGCTCCAAAGGTAGCTCTCCAATTAATGAAATGGAAGCTCCCTACACTCGCAAGGGTTGTGAATGGCTGGTCGATGAATACCGATACGATGGGCGTCTATGGAAACTACTATTTAAAAAGAGCTATTATAGCCAATGAAGGGCTAGGAGCAAATCTTCCAGAAGATGCTGTGTATCCCTTGAACCTGTTTGATGAAAAAAGTAGGCCCTTGAGCGGCGATTATCAATATAAAATTCACTTCGAAAAAAGTAGTTTACCACCTGTCGAAGCCTTCTGGTCGATTACACTTTACGATCAGGATGGATATCAGGTAGGAAATAGCCTTAATCGTTTTGCCTTGAGCAGTTGGATGCCTTTTAAGTTCAATGAGGATGGCTCCTTAGACTTATATTTTTCTAAGGCTTCTCCAGGAGCAGATAAGGAAAGCAATTGGCTGCCTGCGCCTCAAGGCCCTTTCAATCTGACCATGAGGCTGTATGCACCAAAAAATGACGTGCTTATAGGCCGGTGGAATCCCCCTGCGGTCACCCGATCCGATTGATCAGATTTGCACGTCCCAGCCCTTGTCTTGGCAGAGCTGTCTGATGATGCCCGGAAGAGCCCTGACTACATTGGGCTGAGGGGTATTATTCCCCCGTTCTGCAAGAGCTCTTCTGGAATAAAGGAACCTGAAGGACTGAGCCCAACAGCGGCAACTATTAATCGTGACGAGGTTTTGTTGGATCATCCATTCGATGAGCCTTTGTAGAGGATTGGATTCAGACTCGAGTTTGATCAGAAGTGCAACAGCATTGTCTATTGTCTCTAATTGGCTAGGGGTGAAATTGCGTTGTATCTGCTTGATGGAATTCACTACAGAAAATAGAGAGCCGAATTGGACAGGTTTCTCCTGTTGATCTAATTGGAGATAGCCATCTAGAAGCGCCTCAAGGACATCCGGACCATAAGTTTTATGGTTGATCACCCATGTGGTCGTCATTTCTCGTTGGCGTTCATTGCAATTTAGAATAATGCCTTGGATTAGCCTTTTGGATGCATCTGTTGTCAAGTTGAGTTGACTTAATCCGCGTGGATTTTTTTCTAGTTGATTTGTTTCTAAAAGTTTTGAAATAAGCGTTTGTTCGCTATCGATTTCCATGAAAATTTTTAATTCTTTTACTAAAGGGGACTTAAATGGCGAAATCGGGGGTTTTGATGGGGAGTGAGGAGGGGTGGATGCATTAACTTTGGGTTTGGATATCAATGCACGAAGGCGAAGAATGGCCTTACTGCGGTCGTATCGCTTTCTGCCGTGGTTGCGGCGAAGCTTTGTTACCCATCTTGCAAAGCGGTTTGCTTTGGGATTTTTGTTTTCCAAGATATCGATATTTCCGAGAATGGCCGATAGTTGAGGTCCTATTTTATTTTCTGCAGTAAGGGTTTCGATCCGTTTAACTAGGTCATCTAATTTAAAGGCCCCATACTTTTTGTCTGAAGAACGGAAGGTGCGCCCCCCGAAAATAGGGTGTATCTTTGCAGTAAACTGAGCTGAATTTTTTAAAAAATTATTTACTTCAAGAAGGGAATTAAGGGAAGTTATTTTGTTTTTGTTCATGGGAAAGTCATAATGCAATCCCTATTTACAGGTCAACTTATCCCAAACATTTTAGGCCCACTCTTTCCTGTAAGAGCGGCTTCAGGGCTTTGAGGGACTTCTCCTCTGTTCATGGCTTCCTGCCACATTTTGGCCTTTTCTAAAAGAGAGAGAAGAGTTAAGGCTATTTGATCGGGATTGATGCTTTCAAGAGGAAGTTCCTCTGACAACAGAAGCTGATTGGTCCTTTTGCTGAATGAGAAAGCGCCGTTTAGAGGTCTATTCATGCCGTTTGACTTAAGCGCTTCTTTGAATAGCATTTCTCGGTATTTGCCTGCTGAAAGCTCACCCAAGGCACATCCGATGATCAACTTTTGAGCTCCAGGATCAATCTCCAGTTGAACTTTGGGCTTTCCGGGAAATTGAATAAGGCAAGAGTTATTTCTATCGGGTTCGAGCCCTTCGATGTGCAGTATCTTCCCCAAATCATCTAAAATATTTCCAAAGAGGTCTTTGACCATATTAAATGCCTCCTCCTGCGTCGTCTTCCGCTAATTGCTGCTGCTCATATAACTCAGTTAGAACTTGAATGATCGTTGTAAAAAGCTTGCTCCGAAGTTCGTCCGATTTAGGTTTTTCTGTGTGGAAGACCTTTCCGGATACTTCAGGAACTGCATCTCTCATCCGTTCTAAAAGGATCACTTTTGCATCGAGATTTTCATCCTCTACGAGGCGTTTACCAACGTCCATGACTAGAGAAAAGTTGGGATTGGTACTCGCAGCAAGTGACATGAATTCTTTGGCGAGCCGTTCGAAGTTTAATCCGGGAGGGAAAGGGATTCCTTTATTCTCATAGAGAGTTTTAGTCAGATTGATTCTTAATCTAAAGTGTCTGTAGACGCCTAAAATAGCTTGTAAAGTTCTCGTCTCTTCACACAGCCTCGACAGTTCTGCGCGGTCTATGGAAGGGCCTTTAGAGTTCAGGTCTGTTCCCAGCGAATGAAAAAGAAAATGGATGACTGTGCCCAATTGCTTGTAGGTGTATTTTTGATACAATTCGTCAAAAAGTGTGTTAGCTGTTCTAGGATTGTGAGTCACATCCCTATACCAGTCTCTTAAAGAATTTGTTGTTCCCAAGCCAGATTTTGCTGCATCCTGAACTTCATTTTCGATGTTTCTTCCGGCTGCAATTTCACTGCCTCTATCTTCGTTAAAAGCTTGACGTACGGCCTGTAGTTTTTCTTTCAAGGGGGTCAAGGCAACTGTGATCAGAAATTCAAGGGCCTCGTCTGCAAGCGAGACGTCGGAATAGTACTTTAAGACTTTTTTCAAGATCTCTTCAGGAGTGTCGTCTGGTTTGATCTCTTCGCAAAGTAGGATCAAGAGTTCAGTTGAAAGCTCCTGATGTCTTTCTCGGAAGGAATCTGCGGCTTTTCCAAGTTCGTCAATAGGCAAGAAGAGGCCAAGCCCGCCCATTTGCTGCATTTTGCGCACCTTGTCGCTTGGAGGGGTTTCAACCTTTCTTTGTTTGAGCGCTGCGGCTTGTGGGTTAACAGCCTCCTTTAGGCTGTCGACGAAACCCTCTTTAGAACTTCGTTGTTCGGCGTTTTGTTCTAGCGCCTCGTCCGCTTGCACCTCCTGCATAGCGCGGAGCGTCACGTTGACCTGGTCTTTCGGAATAGGAGTGAAGCCCATAACGCCTCTCCACAATTAAGTGTTAAGTGATCTGAATCCTTCCTAAAGGTTGAATTCTGATCTCCGGTACAATCTCTTGATACGAGACGACAGATACATCGACAAATTCCATCTCGATCAATTTTCTGACAAATCTTCGCACGTCAATCGCGGTTAATATCACCGGCGGTTGACCTCCGGGAGGGGGAGGAGCTACTGTCGTTCTTACAGCCTGGAGGATAAGCTGAACGGAGTCGGGATCAAGGGCCAGATAGGAGCCAGCAGAGGTTTGCTTGATCGCCCCTCGAACCATGTCTTCAATCTCTGGGTCGAGAATGTAAACAGATAGTACGGATTGGCCTAGCGAATATTTGTAGCTAATATACCTTTTTAGGGATGACCGCACATATTCTGTCAGCAAAACAGTGTCTTTTTCGGTTTGCGCCCATTCGGAAAGAGCTTCCATGATCGTCCTAAGGTCCTTTACCGAGACTTGTTCCTGAATTAGGCGTTTGAAAATATCCGTCATTTTTTGCAGGGGGATGAGTCTTGTCACCTCTTTGACTAAGTCGGGAAAGGATTTTTCGACAAATTCCAGCATCGATTTCACTTCTTGGATGCCGACAAATTCATTCGCATAGTGTCTGAAGAAGTAGGAGAGATGCAAAATGATGACTTCAAGGGCTGTCCAGTACTTAATGCCGGCCTTCTCGAGAATTTCCTTGTTTGAGGCATCTACCCACAAGGAGGGCATTCCGAGAGAGTTTTTGTAAGAACTGAATGCGATATTGTAACGCTTAAGATTTTCCTCAGACTCGTTTGTCAAGACTTGGTTGTCTAAAATCTTACCGCGGATGATGGGTACTTCGTTTAGGTGGATGGCATATTCGTTAGGCTCAAGCAACGGAGAGTCGGTTCTGGCGTGGACACCCGGAAAGCGCACACCAAGATCTGCATAAAGGGCTTGTCTCATTCGTGGGATCATCTGGTCGATGAAGCCTTGTCCACGAGGAGCTTTTTGGATTTCTGTGCTAATCGTTTTGCCGCACTCTAGTACGACGGGCAGGGTTAATGCGTAACTGTCAATTCCGCCGCCTGAGATGATTTTATGCCCTTTAACGCCTGTATCCACTGATGGACCTGCAGCCGAACTTATGGTAGCGCCGCCTGAGCCTCCCTCAATTGTTGCAGTCTCATTGACAAAGAGCGAGTACCCGATGAGTCCGAGGGCCGCTGAAATAATCATAAATGGGGCTGTCGGAAAGCCAGGAATCAAGCCCATGCCCATCAAGAAGGCCGCAGCAATCATCAAGGCTTTTGGCTGCTTTAGGATCTGTCCGGAAATTTCAGAACCAAGATTGGATTCTCCCTTTTCGCTCGATACACGTGTTGTGACAATACCTGCTGTAATCGAAATCAAAAGTGCAGGGATTTGGGAGACAAGACCATCCCCAATCGAAAGAAGGGAGTAGACGTTTGCTGATTCGGCAGCTGTCATGCCATTCATCGCTATACCAATCGTGATACCTCCAGCGACGTTGATCAAGGTGATCACGATGCCTGCTATAGCATCTCCCTTTACGAATTTCATCGCACCGTCCATGGCGCCGTAGAGCTGGCTTTCTTTTTGAATGATCAGTCTTTTATCACGAGCCTGATTGGAGTCGATCATTCCGGCTCTTAGGTCGGCATCGATACTCATTTGCTTACCGGGCATCGCATCCAAAGTAAAGCGGGCGGCGACTTCGGCTACGCGTTCGGCACCTTTAGTGATCACTATAAAGTTAACTAAGGTGATGATCAAAAAGATGATACCACCTACCACGAAGTTGCCTCCGACGACGAAGTTCCCGAACTGAAAGATGATTTCACCCGCATCAGCGTGTAGAAGAATCTGTCTTGTTGAAGCGATGTTTAACCCGAGTCGGTAGAGTGTTGTAATTAGCAGAAGAGAGGGAAAGATCGAGAGTTGGATAGCGCTTGGGATGTAGAGTGCGACCATAAGCAAGGCAACAGAAATCGAAAGGTTCAATGCAATTAGATAGTCGATTACGAATGGTGGTACAGGAATGATAATCATCGCCAAGATAGCTATGATCAAAACGGCAAGTGCTATATCCGATGATCTTGAAATATTTTCCATCGAGCGATCGCCGCCAAGTCTGGCAGTGATGCCATCCAGGAGGCCTTTCAGAAATCCCATCCCACTACTCCCTGTCTTCAGTGTATTGATATGCCCCTTCACTTCCTATAGAGGCGAGCCAGCGCAATATTTCAGCTACTGCTTCATAAGTGTCTTCAGGAATATACTCGTACAGTTCTCCATTTTCCCACAACTTATGAGCAAGTTTAATATTGCGTACGACGGGCACATTGTACTCTTTTGCCAATTTAATGAGGCGCTCTGCTAAGACATCCTTGGCCATAGCGACGATATAGGGCGCCTTGTCCTCACCTTTTGCGTAGCCCACGGCAATCGCTAAGTGGGTCGGGTTGGTCACGACAGCAGCAGCTTTTTTCATCCCTTGGGCAGGACCCTCTTCATAGGCGATCTCTTGAGCGATTTGACGTCTCTTGCCTTTAATCTCCGGGTTGCCCTCTGTGTTTTTATACTCCTGCTTGACCTCAAATTTTTCCATTCGCATCTCTTTGGCGAAATTGAATTTCTGGTAAGCAAAGTCAGCAACCGCTACGACAATGAAGAAAAGACCAAGTTTGATGATCACTTCCATTAGAAAAGCGTTGAAGACGAGCAAGGATGAGGCCATAGGCATTGAAACAGTTTTGATCAATACAGGAATGCTATTGTACATCACATCGTAGATCAAATAGGCAGCTACGGAGATTTTGAGGATCGACTTGATCAGCTCGATGAGTGTTTTAAGTTTGAATTTAGCTTTAAGGTTTTCGACGGGATTGAATTTTTTGATGTCGAATTTGAAAACTTCTGTGGCAAAGAGTGGGCCAACCATTAAAAAATTAATGAGAACACCAATTACAGTGACGACAAGAAGCGCTGGGATGCTCGCTAAGAAGATCACATAGACCGATTCATAAAAGAGTGAGATCACTGTTTCAAGTAGATTGCCATCAGGTATTCTTTTAAAAGCCATGACGAGAAAATCGCCGAGATAGTGGTACAAAGTAACGCTCATGGCTAAAACGGCCCAGATTGAGACGATAAACGTGAACGCTGAAGGAAGATCCTGCGATTTTGCAACTTGGCCTTTTTTGCGGGCATCGCGCAACTTCTTCGGCGTGGCTTCTTCGGTTTTTTCGCCCATAAGCTAACCCACCTAGGGAGGTTTATATTAAGCCTCCACTATTTAATTATAGTATTTAAAAAAAGATTGGTCAAGTCTAATAATTATTTAAAGGTTTAAATCTTGGATTTTCCTTCACTTCTTTTCAGAAAAGGAAAAGGTGGAGTTGCGGGACAAGTGAGGGATAGTGTATGATCTTCTCAGTTGAATCTAAAGGAATGATCATGAAAAAGCGTTCGGCCGGAATTGTCGGTCTGCCAAATGTAGGAAAATCCACACTGTTTAACGCTTTGACATCGAAGAAGGTGGAAGCTTCTAATTACCCCTTCTGTACGATTGATCCCAATGTCGGCGTAGTGGAAGTTATCGATCCGCGCTTGAAGGTTCTCTCTGAAATTTCGTCGAGTTCCAAGCTCATCTATGCCACCATGGACTTTGTCGATATTGCCGGTTTGGTAGCAGGAGCATCGAAAGGAGAAGGATTAGGTAATAAGTTTCTCGCAAACATCAGAGAAACGGACATGATCGTCCAAGTAGTGCGCTGTTTTGACAACTCCGATGTGATTCACGTTGCAGGTAAAGTGGATCCGATCGCAGATATTGAAGTGATTGGCCTCGAATTGCAATTTGCTGATCTAGAGATGATTGCAAATGCGTTAGTGAAACTGGAACGACAAGCAAAAAGCAATAAAGAGATCGTTCCAGTCGTTCAGTTGATGCATAAACTGCGCGATCATCTTAACAGCGGAAACCCGGTACGCACTTATTCTCTGAATGAAGAGGAGAAAGAGTTTCTCCGCCCGTATCCCTTTCTGACTGCCAAAAAGGTGCTTTATGTCGCAAACGTCGATGATGCGGCATTGCCTTCCATGGAAAATGAATATGTCGCCAAGGTACGAAAGTACGCAGAAAATGAGGGAAATCACGTTCTCACAATCTGCGCTAAGCTGGAAGCTGAGATCGCTGAGTTGCCGGTAGAAGATCGCCTTCCCTTTCTTGAAAGCATGGGCCTAAAGGAGACAGGGCTTGATCGGTTGATCCATGCGACCTTCCGGGAACTTGAACTGATCACTTACCTCACAACGGGTGAGATGGAGACACGGGCATGGACAGTGCATAAAGGGGCGACTGCTGTTGAGGCAGCAGGAGAAATTCACACAGATATCCAAAAAGGATTCATCCGAGCTGAAGTGGTTTCCTATGAAGATTTTGTCGCATGCCATGGCAGGGCAAAAGCGAGGGAATTAGGTAAGTTGCGAGCTGAAGGGCGCGATTATATTGTAAGGGACGGGGATGTCATCCTGTTTTTGCATCACTAATGGAACTATTTATCACTTGCGGGCCCTATCTTGAGCCTATACTTGAACAAGAGTTAACAGAGCTTGGATACTCCGGAATCCGACAAGGTTTTCGCGGCGTATCACTTGAAGTTAAAGATTTTTTAGATGTTTGCAGAATCAATTATCTATCTCGTATTGCAAGCCGAGTGCTTTTGCCCTTAAAGGATTTTCGCTGCAGAGGAAGAGACGAGTTATACCGTCAGGCAAAATCGATCGATTGGGTCCCTTTGTTCCGGTCTGCAAAAACTTTTGCAATTGATGCCAATGTGGACCATCCCGAGCTGCGTAATAGCCTTTTTGCAGCTCAAGTAGTAAAAGACGCCATTTGTGACCAGCTGACTGATAAATGGGGCAAAAGACCCGATGTAAAGACTTACCGTCCCGATTTGCAGCTCAATCTATTCATCCGTGGCGGTCAAGGCGTGCTCAGTTTCGACACCTCCGGAGATCCCTTGCATAAGAGAGGATACCGTCAGGAGGCAAGCGATGCTCCCTTGCAGGAAACGCTCGGTGCCGCACTGCTTAAACTTGCTCATTATACCGAAAATGATGTGATGATCGATCCATGTGCAGGTTCCGGAACTCTTTTGATTGAAGCAGCGATGATCGCTACAAGGACGCCTGCGGGATTTTATCGGCAGCACTACGGATTTGAGCACCACCCTGCTTTTGTGCAGTCGGACTGGCTAAAAGTGAGAAATGAAGCTGATTCTGCTCGGATCCCTCTTCAGCCGGGGCGTCTTTTCGGTGTAGAAATCAATAAGAATGCCCAAAGGATTGCACTTGTCAACTTGAGAGCGGCAGGTTTTTACAAGGGTATCGATATCACATTAGGTGATTTTCGCGATTATGAGCCTAAAGCAGATTTGACATTTTTGCTTACGAATCCTCCATATGGTAAGCGGCTTGAGCAAATGCTAGATCTTGAGCCTCTTTATCGAGCTTTAGGATCCTTTATGAAAGAAAAAATGGCTAAGCCTTCTCGTGGATATGTTCTTTGCAGTCAGGATCTGGGCAAGCAGGTCGGTCTTTCGGCCAAAAGACGAATTGTACTAGAAAATGGGGGGCTCGAGGTCCGGTTGTTAGAATTTGATTTGTATTGACATTTTGCTGTTTTTTTTACACATAGGACATTATGAGTTCTCCTCTTTCCATCTTTACGTATAACGTTTTGTTTCCACAATTGATCAATAAACATAATCGCGAATATAGCACTGAGCTTGGGTATAGTTTGCAAGAGAATGGCAAAATTCGAGAAAATTCTGATATGCGCCTTCCTAATATCAAGGCCAACATCAATAATATGGGCGCTGATATCATCTGTCTTCAAGAAGTCGATAGTCGCTTTTATGGGGAATTTAGAAATGAGTTTGAATCTGAGTATCAATTTTCCGATCTCGCTATACATTGTGGAAGCGGTGTTCCTCATGGCGTGACTATTTTATGGAAGAAAAACAGGTTGGAATTAATGCGTTGTCGCGAAGAGAAAACCTATCTCGGTCGAGACAAGTATAGAGCCTTTCTATTAGTGGATCTGAAGGATTTAGCTGTTCAAAAAATTGTAAGGGTTGCTTGCTGCCACCTTTATCATCCTTCGACTTCTAAACCGCCCCTTAGACACATTAGGGCAGTGATGCAACACTTGGATTCAAATCCTGAAGAGAAAGTAGACTTAGCGATTTTAGCGGGTGATTTGAATAGCGATGATCAATATTTGCCAAGTTTTAATCAGCTATTTGATGATCGGAGATATATTGCCATACATGACAGAGAGCCTACTGAGTATAAAAGAGACTCCTCAAATTTCAATGATTGCGCGAGCGTGGTATCAACCGGAAAAAAATTGGACTGGATTCTGTTCAAAGCAATAAAGGATTTAAGACTTGACTCCCAGCCATTGCAGAGAGATTTTGCACTAAACGCAAGCGATCATCGGCCGGTTGGTGCACAAATCATCTGGAAATCATAGATGGAAGATCTACCGAAACTCATTGAAGAGCGCTTTAGGGGACTTGCTCCTTATAAAAATGATATTGAATTATTTGAAAAGTTGAGGTCAAATCCCGCTCTGCTTTTGTTATTTTTTGAGCAGACGAGCGAGGATGAAACGTGGTCTGAAAGGCATTTGGAGTTTTGCCGTCTCGCTTTTGAACTGTTTACCCGTAATTATTTAGATGCAAAGCTGGAAAGGGCATTAGCTGTAAAGGTTTTGAAGCTCATTCAGGAGCACCATTTTCTTTATAGCCCTATTCTTTCAAAGCCCATAACTTTTAAGTTCGCTGATCGTGAGATTGGAGTGAATCCCATTCCCATATCTGTGATGAGCCCCTATCTAGCGCAGATTATCCATGCAGAGTGTATAGAAAAAAACGCGCGAATGGTTGAATTTTCAAAACTCGATCCTGATCTTGCTGCCTGGATATTCCTTTATATGGAAACAGGCGAGTCCAAAGACCTGTTTCGTTGGGACTCTGCCTCCTTAAAAAAATTACTCGAAATTGCAGAAAAATTTAGCATGGATGAGCTTGCCTCAATATGTGAAAAGCTCCTAGTGCGTTATGTGACAGATGAAAATTGCGATACAATTTTGATTGAAGCTTTAAGTTTAGGACGAGATATTTTGCTTGAAGCGGCTATCGCGCTCTTCAATAAGAAAATAAGAGGTCTTGCACTTTTTCACTCCTCTTTTGGAGGGTTAGGCGCGATCGTTTCACTGGCTGAAGAAAGAGCATTTGAAGAATTCGGTAAGCTGGCACCCCATATACATGAGGTGAAGGCTTCGCCTCAAGTCGTAGCTCACGACACCTTTTGGTCTCTCATACGAAAGGCACTCCATTTGCGTCGTTTGGATATTTCAGGAAGTGATCAGTTCAGTGTGCATCTTCTGGAAATTTCCCAATCTATTACAGATTTAGACATTAGCAGTTGCGGGTGGTTGACCGAAGCTGTTTTTCATGCCCTTTGCGAAGATCTCTACTGGCTTCAGGCATTGAATATAGCCCATAATTTAGATCTTTCCTATCGATCCTTAAGCGACTTGCGCCACTTAAAAGAGTTGCGCGTGCTCGATATATCTTACTGCAGTTTTGTAGGGGAGGAGGAGCTAAACCTGATCGTAAAGCTTTTACCTAATCTGAGAGACTTGCGCTGGGAGGGATGTTTAAGATTGGACGATGAAATCGTGACCAGGGTTTTTCAGAGACGTTGAAAATAGGATTTTGCATCCTTAATATCTTGCTGAATTTGCAAATTAAGAGCCTCTAGAGATGGGAAATTGCGTTCCGGGCGAATGAATTCTTTAAACTCAGCTTCCACCCTATCACCTTCTTTGAGTGCTCCTTCTTCAAGAAGGACCGCTTCTAGAAATGGTTTATGATCATTTCTAACGGTCGGTGCAAAGCCAAGATTTGCTACAGCAGGAAAGGTTTGGGTGCCAGTGTGCAGGGCCATCGCATACACTCCAAAGGGGGGAAGAGCAAGCCCTTCAAGGCAGATTTTTATTTGAGGAATCTTCGCCTTCGCAGGAAGAGTTGCGTAACCACTGACGGAGTAATTTCTTCCTAAAAGTTGTTTAGCACTTGCAAGATCGCCTGTTTCAATGGATTTGCGGATGCGGCTGCTGGAAACTGGAGCCCCTTCTAAAAGAAATGCGGGAACAAAGTGAAGCTGAATATTGCGGTCTCTGCAGATAATTTGAAGCTCTTCTGAGTTGCCGATCCGATCGCTGCCAATCTTCCCATCGAAGCCTAAGAGAAGAATGCGAAAATAGAGTTTTTCTCGGATCAGATCCAGAAATGCATCCGCAGTTAGGCGCGAAAATTCATCTGTGAATGGTAACATGATCACAAGATCGACGCCTGCAGCTTTTAAAAGCCTTAATTTTTGTTCCGGGGCGCTGAGAAGGCGAATAGGGTGGTTGGGTCTTAGGATAGTGGAGGGGTGGTTCGAGAAAGTGAGTAGAGCAATCGGCAATCCCTCCTGCTTCGAAAGATCTCTTGCCTGTTCCAATACTTTTTGATGTCCAAGATGAACGCCATCGAAGTTGCCGATAGTGAGAATAAAGGGAGATTTAGAGCTGGGTATTTCGTCTAGGGATTTGATGAGGCCCATACAGTCCATGTTTGAGAATATCTCAAACAAGAGATGATTTGTCAATCAGACGAGGGATAATCAATTCGCGTAATTCTGCGAGGGGTGCACTGAAGAGGGTTTCTCCTGAGAAACAATTTTCAAGAAGGAAATTTCCGCTTTTCGTTCTTGTGAGAGCGCTCAAGTGTCCACCGCAGCCTAAAAGTGCTCCCAAGTCGTGAGCAATTGAACGTACGTAAGTGCCTTTGCTGCAAGAGATCGAAAGTTTTAAAAGTGGATAGGAGTACTCCACCAATTTGCACTCCATTTGGACGATGCATTTTTTTCGCTCAACCTCTTGTCCTTTGCGGGCGAGGTCGTAGAGTCTTTGTCCCTGCACCTTTTTTGCTGAAAACATCGGCGGGGTTTGTTCGACAGTGCCCTGAAATGTCTGAAGTGCTGTTTGAATTTGTTCTAAAGTTGGGATGAGTGTGTTGCGCCCTATGATTTCCCCTTCAGCATCATAGGTATCAGTTGTGACACCAAGAGTAATCTCTGCTTCATACCCCTTGTCTTGTCCTGTGAGCGCGCCTGAGCGTGTTGTGTAATTTCTGCCTACTAGAAGAACCATGACACCTGTGGCCATCGGATCGAGGGTGCCCGCGTGGCCAATAGTGCGCACATTGAGGATTTTTCTCAGCACAGCGATTAAACTGAATGAGGTTTTCCCTTTTGGCTTGTCTACGAGGAAAACTCCTTCGATTGCGCTTGAATTATGTTGAAGATTGTTCCGCATCGCTATTCTGTTGTGTCCTGTGAGCTCTTTCTTCAGATATTTTGTGTAAAAGGCTCTCGATGCGCAGCTGCTTATCGACGCTGTCATCGAGTTTAAAGGTAAGGTTGGGGAAGTAGCGCAAGACAACCTTTTTTGCAGCATTGACTGCAATAAACCCTGCGGCTGAGTTCAGAGCCGCAATGGTTTCCTTTTTCTGCTCGTCGGTACCGATGACGCTCACATGGACCTTGGCGTAATGAAGGTCTTTTGTGATCTCTACCCTGGTGACTGTCATTAGCTCGTTCACATGAGGGTTGCGTACTTCCTTGCGGATTACTTCCGAAATGACCTCCTTTAGGAGGGAATTTAATCTATCCGTTCTGTTTACAGCCACTACAACTCCTGAGTGAGATAAGTGATTTCATAGGCTTCAAGAATGTCATCTTGTTGGACTTCATTGTACCCGTTCAGAAGAATACCGCATTCCAGACCTTTTAGCACTTCTTTGACGTCTTCTTTCACTCTTTTCAGAGAAGAGATGCCGCCTTTCCAAACCACATCTTTGCCGCGGCGTACTCGAATGAGAGAGTTTCTTGTGATGCTGCCTTCTATGACTTGGCACCCTGCGATCATACCATGGTGAGAGGAGGAGAAGATCGCTTTGACAAGAGCTTTTCCTTTTTCAGTTTCTTGAGGAATTTTATCCAGAAGTCCTTTCATGAGCAGTTTGACGTCATCGATGGCATGATAAATGATATCATGCAAGCGTGTAGTCACACCAAGTTCTTTGATGTTCATTTCTGCATGCCCTTCGATCGCAGTATGGAAGCCAAGGATGACAGCTTTAGAAGCTGAAGCCAGTTGGACGTCCGATTCTGAGATTTCTCCAACGCCTGCAAAGATGATGTTGAGTTCCACTTTCTGAGATTGAATCTTCAGAAGCGCGGTTTTCAAAGCCTCTAGCGACCCTTGAACGTCTGCTCTGAGCACAACGTTGAGTATCTTCTTGCTCGCCTCGGAGGCTTGCTGAAGAAGGCTATCCATCGTCATCTTTTTCTTTCCCTGGAAGGTAGACTGTTTTTGACCGTGAGCTCTAACCTCTGCGATCTCTTTTGCTTCCTTCTCGTTTTTGACGACAATGAATTCCTCACCGGCACTTGGTAACCCGGAAAGGCCTGTGATTTCCACAGGTGTTGATGGTCCTGCTTCTTTAAGCAGACCTCCAAATTCATTGCGCATCGTCTTAACGCGTCCAAAATGGGATCCGAAAACAAGTGAATCACCCATTTTAAGCGTGCCGTTTTGGACAAGTATTGTGGCGACGACGCCCATGCCCTTGTGCATTTCTGACTCGATCACCGTTCCTCGTGCACGCATCTCTGGGTTGGCTCTTAGTTCCATCACTTCTGCTTGTAAAGCTAAGGTTTCAAGAAGTTGTGAAATGCCCTCTTTGGAGACTGCTGAGCAGTTTACGGTCAGGGTTTGTCCACCCCATGCTTCAGGTAATAGATCCTGTTCTGCCAGTTGTCTATACACAGTTTCTGCGTTGAATGTGGGTTTGTCACATTTATTGATGGCCACGACGATCGTGACTCCTGCACCTTTTGCGTGTTGGATCGCTTCAACTGTTTGAGGCATGATTCCCTCGTCGCCTGCAACAACCAGAACGACGATATCCGTGACATCAGCACCACGTGCTCTCATCGACGAGAAGGCTTCGTGGCCAGGGGTGTCTAAAATAGTGATGTCGCCAACCGCTGTATGACATTTGAAGGCACCAATGTGTTGCGTAATCGCACCTGCTTCTCCGGCAGCACGGTTTGAGCTTCTGATAGCATCGATCAGGCTTGTTTTGCCGTGGTCTACGTGCCCCATGAAAGCAACGACTGGAGGGCGCAGATGAAGAGTTTCACTTGGGTATTCTGCGATCTCTTCGCGGATTGACTTGTCTGTAATCCTGATTCTTTCTTCCTCAGAAGTATCGATAGTAATTTCGCAGCCGAATTCGTGGCCAAGAAGTTGTATAGTTGTTTCATCTTCGATCGTGTCGTTAAGAGTTACGATCACACCTTGAAGAAAGAGCTTGGAGATAAGCTGGGAAGCTTTTAACTTCATCTTTTCTGCAAGATCCTTGATCGATACGGGAACGCGTACTTTAAGTGATGTGGGACGTACTGTGATCTCTTCATTGATCTGTTTTTGTCCCTTAGCACGTCGCTTTCTCCAAGTCGCATTCTCTTCATCAGCCCGTAAACCTTGACGGTCTCTGGCATCAAAGCCTTTGGATCCATCGCTCTTCTTGGCTGGCTTCAAGTCTTTGAACTCGCGCATTTTGGGCGGAGCTTTCATCGGCTTTTTATTTGCAGCACTTTCGGTAGCAGGTTCCTTGGGTTTTACAGCACCAGGTGCTGTTGAAGCACGTTGTTCGGTTGGGTATTTTGGCGCATTTGGTCTGTAGCCACCCGGTGTATAATTACCCGGCCCTCTTTGGGGGTGTTCAGGTCTTGCTGGACGAGTCTGAACAGGTTTTGGGGGGATCAGATCTTTTATATGTCTGCCTGTAGGGCCGAGCTTCTCGCGGGGAGCAAACGTCGGAACAGGCTTGGGAGCTTGTTTTGGAGGAAGGGGTCTAAATTCAGCTTTTGGAGCAGCTCTGGTTACAGGTTTGAATGTGGGCTTTGGCGCAGGAGCCTCTGCTTCCTGCTCTTGAATGCTTCCAAGTCCTTTTGAGAGTTTGGCGCGCAATGCTTCTGGAGATTCTAGAGTCTTCTCAGTAGCAACTTCAGGCTCAGAAGGTGCCGGCTCTTCAGGTTTGGGTTCCTCATGTACTTCCACAACAGGCTCTACAGGAAGAGGAGCAGGAGCTGATTCAGGTTGCGCGTGTGCCCCATGAGATTCCGCAAAAGCAGAGCGGGAGCGTGCCTTGATTTTGGGCGCCTCTTCCTTTTTTTCCTCGACTGGAAGTCCTTTCTTATCCAAGACCTGCTCTTCAACGGTGGCTTCAGTTTCAGGAGCTGCTTTCTTTTTATTCAGCTTTTCCTTGATGGAGCCCAGATTCACGGCTTGAGCGATCTGAGTATTTTTAATATTGAGTTTAATGTTTTTAGCCAATTGCTTATATCCTTTGCTTACGTATTTGCTCCAGGATCTTGTCCGCAAGCTCTAAGCTTATGCCGGGGATGGATGCTAATTCTTCTGCGGTTGCTGAGAGAATGGTTCGAGGTGTAACGCTCTTGCCTTGCGCTGAGAAAGCCGCTTCCAAGTTTTTGAAAATGAGAGGATTTACCCCTTCAATTGAGGTCAGCGATTCATTGAGAGAGGGGTCATCGGACTCTGCCAGCTCTGCACGCTGTACGGCCATTGCTCGGTTGTATTCTGTCATCTTTTGCACTTCCAGATCATATCCAATGAGGAGGCCATTCAGACGGGCATTCATTCCTCGCTTGCCTAGTACTGCTGCGAAATCGTCATCGTCCACAACTATGGAGATGATATCGTCATCGCTATTGATGCTGATCTTCCGGATCTCGATAGGAGAAAGTGCATTTTGCAATAGTTCGACCGGATCGTTCGCAATTGGAATGATGTCGAGCTTTTCGTTTTGCAACTCGCGCATTACGTTTTTCACACGCATGCCGCGCTTACCCACGCATGCACCCACAGGATCGACTTTAGGATCGAGCGAACGCACAGCGAGCTTAGTGCGGTATCCCGCGTCTCTTACGATCTTTTCGATAGCGATCGTGCCGTCGGTGATCTCTGGAACCTCTTGGATCATCAGCTGTTTGACGAATTCAGGTGAACTTCTGGAAAGCACCACTTCGGCACCGCCATTTTCAGTGTCATAAACGCCGAGTAAAAGTGCTAGTACTTTGTCGCCGACGTGATATTTTTCCGTCTTTGGATATTCTTTCATGGGCATGATTGCTTCAACTTTACCCAAATCGATAATCAGATTGGCGCCGCGAACAAAGCGCTTGACGGTTCCCGAGATCAACTCGTTCATGCGGTGCCGGTACTCTTCATAAATCACATCGCGTTCGGCTCCACGTAGTTTTTGAGCAATAATTTGTCGAGCCTTTTGCGCGGCGATACGA
The DNA here is from genome assembly GCA_964605535.1 of uncultured bacterium. GTDB lineage: Bacteria > Chlamydiota > Chlamydiia > Chlamydiales > Parachlamydiaceae > CAZSDA01. The sequence goes on along the minus strand of CAZSDA010000001.1, from coordinate 227,638 downwards.
CCGAAATCTTTAGGTGTGGCTAAGACATCGATAAATTGGCCGATTTCGCAATCGGGATCGATGGTGCGAGCGGCTTCCAGCGAGATCTCTTGCGCGGCAACTTCGACTTCATCAACGATCTCTTTTTCGCAGTAAACGTCAATGTCACCTGTCTTGGGGTTAATGGTTACGGTGACATTGGATGCCCCCTGAATGCTTTTTTTAGCTGCTGCTTGAAGTGATTCTTCGATAGCTGAGATAACAACTTCTCTTTTGATGCCTTTCTCTCTTTCGAGGTAATCGAAGATTGCAATCAGATCTTTGTTCATGGATCGCTGCCCCTTTTTTAGAAAATTAATAGGCTTAAATAAACCCTCCCGCCTAATTGGTGCGGGAGGGCAGGGTACACAGTTTTAGGACTTAGCTCTTCTTTTTCTTGGAAGGCGTAGTCACAATATCGTCTCGATTCTCTTGGTTTTTATCAATCAAATACTCTTTGATTGAGAGAGCGATTTTTTTCTGTTCTGGATCAACTTTCAAGACTTTTGCGGTAACGACATCTCCAATCGAGACGACGTCTTGCACTTTACCGAAAGCCTGATCGGAAAGTTCGGTCACATGGATCAGCCCTTCCAGACCATTGCCTTCCAATTCTACGAAGGCGCCAAAAGCTGCAATCTTGGTGACTTTTCCGGTGACCAGAGATCCTGGAACAAGAGTTTCAGCGATCGATTCCCATGGATTGCTTGCCAACTGTTTCACTCCAAGAGTGATTTTCTTGCTGTCGCGGTCTACAGAGAGAACGATTGCATCTACCATGTCGCCCTTTTTGAACACCTCAGAAGGGTGAGAAACCTTTTTGATCCAGCTCAAATCTGAGATGTGGATTAAGCCTTCTACTCCGGGCTCAAGTTCGACAAATGCTCCGAAATTGGTCAGGCTCTTGATTTCAGCCTTCACGTTGCGGCCAACAGGGTAACGGCTCTCTACCTCGTCCCATGGATTGGGTTCGATCTGCTTCATGCCAAGGGAAATTTTGCCTTCCTCTTTTTGGATCGAAAGAACGATGGCATCTACTTCGTCGCCCTTTTTCACCATTTCAGTAGGATCTGTGATGTTCTTAGTCCAAGACATCTCGGAAACGTGGATTAAACCTTCGATTCCAGGCTCGATCTCAATGAAAGCGCCATAGGGCAGCAGGTTGACAATCTTACCGTGCACTCTGGTTCCAGGAGGATATTTCTCTTCGATGATATCCCAAGGATTGGATTCTTTTTGTTTTAAACCAAGGGCAACACGGCCTTTGTCTTTATCAATGCTGAGGATCATAACTTCGAGCTTTTGGCCGATGTGAACCATTTCGGAAGGGTGTTTAATTCTCTTCCATGTCATGTCTGTGATGTGTAGTAGCCCATCGATGCCGTCTAGATCTAAGAACACGCCGAAGTCTGTGATGTTTTTAACGATCCCTTCACGAATGTCACCGGGTTGAATATACTCGAGTACTTCAGCTTTTTTAGAAATCCTTTCTGCCTCGAGAAGTTCTCTTCTGGAAACGACGACGTTCTTTCTGTCGATGTTGATTTTAAGGATTTTGAATTCATACGTCTTGTCGAGGTATTCATCCAGATTTTTGATTCTCTTGTTATCGATCTGAGAGCCAGGTAAGAATGCTTCCATGCCGATGTCGACCATCAGGCCGCCTTTGACTTTGCGGATCACTTTTCCTTTTACGATCGATCCCTCTTCGCAGTGCTCGATAATGTATTCCCACTGACGGAGACGTTCAGCTTTTTCTCTTGAAAGAACAATCTGTCCATTGTCATCTTCAGGCTGGTCATAAAGTACTTCGACTTCGTTGTCGAGAGTCAGTACAGATGGATCGGAAAATTCTTCGATCGGCACGATGCCTTCTGATTTTAGGCCAACGTCAACGACGACATGGTCTTTTGTGATTTCTACAATTCTTCCCTTCAGAATGGTGCCTGGGGCCATGAGGGACTTGTCTTCAGACACAGATTTACCTTCATGCTCGAGAAGGCTTTTGAATAATTCCGCGTCTTTTTCCTGGAATTGAACATCGTCGACGATGTTTTCAGCATCCCAGGTGTGTTTAGCACGTTTTGACATTTAAAGAGATCTCCTTATTTAAAGCTACATAGGCGCCGCGCGCATTGAGTCAAACCTCTCTGCGCACTAGCTCTCGTTGAATTCGGAAAGAAGGATCGAGAGAGGTTGGATTCAACATCCACGTGATGCAAGAATCATAACAGCTGGTGAAGAATATTTGCAAGCTCTCTCTCGATTTTGCTATATTTCGACTCAATTCCCGTAACATTAAGGTATTTATGACAAATTTCAGCCTACAAGCCACTCCAATGGTATTAACACTTCAGGATAAAGCTCTGCTTTCTGCATTTGACCAACTTTCATTTCATTCTAAATCGAAAAGACCATTCAAGACTTTTTTTGATTTTAGTGCCGCTCAGGAACTTGATAGAGAGTTTTGGCGAAGGCGCGTTGTGGAATATGCTCGTGCAAATCTATTGGCACCCGGCGAGTCTCGCATCGCAATCAAGATCTCTTTCATCTTTTTTAAAAAATTGGCGCGCAAGTGCATTCCAAATGAAATGGAATGGGGTAAATTTCATCGCTTGGCTCTGGTTAATTTGTTTGCAGTGTATTTTGAAGCCGCCAAAACCTGCAAAGAAGAGGTTGATTTAATGCTGTTTTTTGAGGAGATTCTGCAACTGACTGCAACTGAGACCCAGGAAGCACTGGCCAATCTTCTCAAGAAAAAATATAGGTTTGAAATGGAGCGTGCGATTAACTGGTTTACTGATCCAGCGGTCCCTCAAAAATTTCTCCCTTCTCTTGTTCGCATGATTTCCAGAGAGCAGTCCCTATATAATTTTCTTCAAGATTGGCAAAAAGTGAGCAAGCCTTTGAAGCTCAAAGATGCTATGTACGCCTTAACCAGTGAATCTTCGCAGCTTTGGTTCCGGCAGCTTGTCCAAATCGATATTAAAAGTAAATTCCCTTTGGATGGCTTGAAAGTGGAAGGGATAGAAGAATTATTGATAATGGAGATTGACTCTATAGATTATTTTAAATTTACAATGGTTGAGTCTGAGGGTGCTATTAGTTCCTATGCATTCTATTTATACTGCTACTTTTCTTCTTTAAACTGTAGTGATGTGATTGAAAAATTAGAAATTTATTTTAGCGACTCTCTTTTAGAAAACCGAGCGTTGAGCAAAGGTTTCGATTATGTAGCAAAGGATATTTCATTTTCGAATTTGCTTCGGCTTCTAACAGTGTGTGCACTTAAAGCGCCAATCGACAAGTTAATATTGATTTTCAATAATTTGGACGTGGATGCTTATAGCTACGAAGAAAAGCAGCAATTGTTTCAGGTTTTATGTGATCATTGGAATAGAGACTTTCATCCGATAACTACTGCTCTTAAATTTTTGCAGCTTTTTGAAGGTGATAAGCCTTTATTTAAAGGGTGGAATTCAAGCTATCAATTTGCGTTATGGCTGAACAGAATGATCTGTTCTAGAGAGGCCGATTTAGTAAGTTCAAACCTAGAAAGGATTGTTCCTCTCATTTCAAAGGGTACTGCGTCTTGCCAGCAAATCGATTGTTTGAAAAAAGCAAAGGATCATGTAATGCTTCTGATTGCACAATTGGAGGAGAGAAGTACTACAGATCTTACGCACGGTAGCAACATGCAAATGGCTCTATTAAAAAGGCACTTTGTAAGATCATGTAAGGCGCAGATTTTAAAACTATTTGATGAGGAGATATCTCGCTTGACCTTGAAGCTGAATTCTTCTATAAGATTCGAGCAATAATGAGGCGCGTTTAATGAGCACACTTGTCATGAAGTTTGGAGGGGCCTCTGTGGCTTCTCCAGAACATTTTTCCAAAATTGCCGATATCATCATTGCTCGGCTAAAAGAAGATCTACGCCTAATTGTCGTGGTCAGTGCCATGGGGAAAACTACAGATCAGCTTATAGAATTGGCTAAACAGGTGCATCCCAATCCTCCCCGCAGAGAATATGACATGCTTGTAAGCGTAGGCGAAAGAATCAGCATCTCACTTCTTGCAATGGCGTTGGCATTGAAAGGATGTGAAGCGATCAGTTTTACGGGAAGTCAATCAGGGATCATTACGACAGATGATCACACCGAGGCACGCATTGTGGATGTGCGGCCTCACAGGCTATTGCCATGCCTTGAAGCTGGAAAAGTCGTCATTGTAGCAGGCTTTCAAGGCGTTAGCAGAAAAGGTGAAATTACAACACTTGGCAGAGGCGGATCCGACACAAGTGCAGTGGCACTGGCAGCTGCCTTTCATGCCTCTGTAGAGTTTTATAAAGATGTGCCAGGCATTTTTTCTGAGGATCCAAAGCTTAATAGTGCAGCGCAAGTTTTCCGCTCATTGACGTATGAAGAGGCACTTGAGATTGCTAACAAAGGTGCAAAAGTGCTTCATCCACGCTCAATCTCACTTGCAGCAAGAAATCTATTGCCTTTGCATGTCCGCTCTTTTGATCTTTATCAAACAGAGCCAGGCACTTTCATTAGGTCTCAGGATTCATCCAGGACTCCGGAGCCAGTTTATGAGGGTTAAATATGCCTTTTCCTGAATTTGCAATGGTCTTTGATGGCATTTCAGGGGCTTCTTCTTCTCCCCTCTACAGAGGGGCACTTAAAGAGGCTCTTGTCACATTGCTTCCTGAAGGCATCTTTGAAGGGATGGAGGAGAAGGGCACTGATTACGTCAAAAAGAAGCTGCAGGCAATTTTGCCGATGATCAAAGCGACACCTGTTTCGACAAGCCCTTCCATCATGAGCTTCTATTGCCTATTCCGTTATAGGATGAATGCATTCACTTTCTTTTTCGACATGGTAAGTAGCTGGCTTGTTCCGGGCAAAAGATTGGATGTCATGCTTGTGTATGCAGTGGATTTTAAGTTTCCCAAATTGGGCGAGGAAGTTTATACGCTCTGCGAAGTTACATTGAGGGTAGAAAATCAGGAAGATCTGGAGCTTATTCAGAGAAACTTTCCTATTATTGAAACAGAAGCAATCCTTGGGGTTGACTCTGCTTACTATGCACGGAAAATTTTGGAGATCAGAGGGATCTCTCCTGACCAAAAGACCGCACATATCCAGCACCGGATGGCTCATTTGGTGCGCAGGATGCCGCAGATCTTTTCTAAAGACCTATTTACTGAAATGCAGCACATTTTAGTACTTTGCGACGACGATTTTAAGTCGCAGCGAACAGTTCGCCATCTAAGCAGGGTGATTTCGGCACATTACGCTTTCCGTAAAAGGCTTTTGGCTCACGTCAAAAGCAAGCAGGGAGGAAGACATCTCTGTGCCAAGCTCTTTAAAGAATCGGTACAGTACCCTCAAGGAACCAAGGAAGTCTTAGCGCTTGTCGTTGGACTCAATTTTGTAAGGGAAAAAGAGGTGCTTGAGCAGCGGCATCTCATGCGCGCCATTCAGCAATTTGTTCCCCGAGCAGAAGCAATTGACCAAACCTTTATTATCAATAGAAAGGTACAGGAGCCGATTGCGACGCTATATCTTGAGCTGGAAAAAAATGATGGTACAAGCTTTACCAGACAAGAGTTGGATTTTCTGAAAAATAAGCTTCCTCAGAATTTGCAGAACCATATTGCACGGTTGACGCTGCCGGTCTTTATGCCAAGAAATGAGGAAGAAATCATGCGAAATATCTTAAGTTTGAGCAATCAAATTAAGTACGTAAGGGATATTCCGCAGGTTTTTATCTCATTCGATGAGCAAACGGAAAGGAATCTTCTATTCACTATTATCGTTGTTCGCCTTCTCAAGGGTGAGGAGCGGACAATTCAGGAAATGTTGAAATCGTCCGATAGCTTTTTGAAGTATTTGCATGATCGCACGCGTCCTGTGGGAATGCTGAGGAGAAAGTATGCGAAAGAAGCATCTGTTTTTAGAGTTAAATTTCCGAAAGATAAATTTCTGCGAGGGGATCATACGATAGACCTTTATAAAGCTCGTCAAGCAGTGGTGAATGAACTTTCAAGGGTTTTGGGGGAGTTCCGTGATTTTAACGGCGGGATGATTTCAAAACAAAATGAGCTTGTTGCGACCGTAAGAAGCGAGTTGCATGACTCTGGGATTAAGTTCAGCGACATTTTCCTCGAAAATTTCTTTTATTCATTAACTCCGGTCATCTTAAGGACTGTTTTGGATCCAGCTGCCTTTAAGCTGTTATTCCTAATGGTTCTCGATTTATTGAAGGAAGGTGTTCCTGAAGGCGAAAAATGCGCTTTTAAGGTTCTGTCTGAAGGGGAATTTACCTATATCGTTATGACAGCTCCTCACAGGAATGTTTTAGATGAGCTTTCCAAGCCTTTACAGAAATTTCAGCAACCGGGCAGTGACTTGCTTCAAGGGTACGCAAAAGTCCCTGGTCAGGTAGCGATGGGCTATATTTTTAGGTGCAGCGATCCGTACAGGCATCTTCTTTTTAAAGAAAGTTTCAAGCCGCCGCAAGGGCGGCCTGAAAAATTAGTAGAACAGGTAGATCAGTAGCGTCGCTGTGAAAAAAATCAAGACAGGTATTTTAACTGCCTTCCAGCCAAACAGCTTATAGCAAATGTTCAAAACGCTTAGTAGAATGAGGGAAGGGTAAAGTAGCTCTAATGCTGGGGCCAAAAGTTTTACGATCCCTGAAAAATTTAAGGTAGAAACGAAATAGGAAACGACCAAAGTTCCGATTAACGCAACTGGATATGAGACCCTATTTTTACTGATATCGAGGTGGATGAACTCAGCTGAAACTGATGCCAGAGCAATTGCTGTCGTCAGGCATGCAAGCGCAACAGCTGCACATGCGACGATACCTGCATAGGGCCCAAGAACTTGTAAGGCGATCTGGGCTATCAATTGGTCGCTTGCGACTGCAGAAAGCTCGCTGGAGTGCAATGCGGAAACAAAGGAAAACCCTATATAGCTTAGTCCGAGTAGAAGTGCGCCGATGCAGATCGATTTCATTACGGAGCGCAAAATCTTTTTGTTGTTTGAGTCTTCTCCAGAAAAATCCTTTTTCAATCCTGCAATGATGACAGAGGAAAAGAAGAAGGCGCCCAAAAGATCCATTGTCTGATAGCCATCGGTTAGCCCCTTCATAAAAATTGTCAAAGCATCGTGAGACGAACTTGCTGTGGGGGGAGAAATGAGGATGCCTTTAAAGATGATAATTCCAAGCGTCAAAAGAAGAAAGGGTGTTAGGAAATAGCCCAGAATGTCAATGATGCTGTTGCGTTTAATCGTGAGGGCAAAAATCAAAAGAACAGAGAGTAGGCTGAATAGTTGAATGGAGATTCCCGGAAAGAAAAATTGCGTCGTCGCATGAGACAGGGCTATGCAGCGAGGCAGAGCACCGAATGGGCCGATCAAACCCATGATGAGAAGCGCGACAAAAAAGCCAGCTTTGTCGCCTAGTCTGCCAAAAAATTGTTTGTAGTCGCCATCATAAAGAGTCATTGCAAAGAGACCTAGGAAAGGAACGCCAACTGCGGTGATGAGAAGCCCCAAAATTGCGAAGATATTTTGGTCTTGGGCAAATTGTCCAATTCCGAGAGGAAATACCACATTTCCTGCTCCGAAGAACATTGAAAACATTGCCATTCCTGTGGCAATAATATTGGGCCATTGGCTACGTGTATGCATAAGATCCTGCGTCTCTAAATTTAAAACAATCACTCCACTCTATCATAAACGAGCGAAAAAGGCAAGGTTTGTCGCGCCTCCTTTCTACTCTCAATCCGAGCATGAAAATGTCCATGAAGGGTAGAGGTTATTGGGGAGAGCAAAATACCATTGTATATTATTGGGCTTTCGGGAAAACTTGAGGGAGAATCATTTGTATAACGGATATAATGATGCACAAAAGATGGCCTCTCAAAATTTGCCCTTCCATTCTCGCAGGAGATTTTGGCTACCTGGCCGATGAAGCAAAAAAAATCGAAGCCTCTGGTGCCGATTGGCTTCATATCGACATCATGGATGGCCATTTTGTTCCGAACCTAACGATGGGGGCGCAGGCAGTGGCAGCTATCAACAGAGCCACTTCCATGTTTCTCGATGTCCACATCATGGTTTACAACCCCTGGGATTACATCGAGTCGTTAGTTGCATCCGGAGCGGATATGATCACATTCCATCTGGAAGCTACCGAAGATGTGGAAGAGACTTTAAAATATATTCGCAAATGCAGCGTCAAAGCGGGTCTTGCATTTTGTCCTGAAACCTCTATTTCCATGGTCCCCAAATATTTAGAAATGTGCGATATGGTCCTTCTAATGACAGTTCATCCCGGCTTTGGAGGACAGGAATTGATGCCAGATGTGCTGGAGAAAGTGAGGATGACACGGGAATTTTGCGACCAGCTCAACATACGTCAAGGGGGCATTGTTGATCCAAAGCGCGAACTGCCTCCTTTTGACATTCAAGTGGATGGCGGCATCAACGAAAAGACTGCAAGGGAATGTGTGGATGCGGGTGCGAATGTGATTGTGGCCGGAACCTACCTTTTCCGATTCCCTGAGATGAAACAAGGAGTAGAGATACTCCGCAATTGTAACGGAGAAAGTTAATATGGCAGGCAAGCAAATTGTCACTGGAATGACGATTTCTATAGGACAGAAACTATACCGCGTTGAGTCTTGTGTAAAAGTTACTGTACCTAAAGGCGCGCCCTTCCTCAAAGCAAAACTGAGAGATCTCTCATCGGGAGAGACCATTGAAAAGAACTTCAAACCCGATCAGACCGTACAGGACGTCTCATTGGCAGAGAAAAAGCTGGAGTTTCTTTATTTGGAAGGCAAAAATTACCTATTTTTAGATGTAAGCACTTTAGACCAAGTCCCTGTCCCAGCTACGATCATCGGGGACAAGGTGAACTATTTAAAAGAAGGTATTGAATTGAAGGCTTCTTTTTATGGTGATTCTGTTTTTGCTGTAGAGCTTCCTCAATTTCTTGAAATCATGGTTGCTAAGATTGAAACCTCGAAGGCCATGAAGGGGGAGCGGGCCGGCCTAAAAGTGGCGCATTTGGAAACGGGAGCGAAGATCGATGTGCCCTCCTTTATAGAGGTGGGTGATATTATTAAAGTGGATACAAAGACAGACGAGTACATCCAGAGGGTTTAATGGAAATTAGGCAAATTAAAGAGCTAATGGCAGCCATGACACGCTGCGGAATGAGCAAGTTGCATTTGAAAAAAGGCGGTTTTGAACTGCAGTTGGAGCGCTCTAATGGAGCTAATGAAAGACATTCAGCGTTAGCTGATGACCAGGAAGAAGGGGCCTTGAGATTTGCTCAGCATCCTCCGCGTGCGAATGCTCCTCTTCCCAAAAGCACTGACGCGATGCCCGTCTTAAATAATAGCTCGGAAGAGAGAAAAGTGGATGCCGGGCAGTTTATCACCTCTCCAATGGTAGGAACTTACTATTCGTCGCCTTCTCCTGAAGACCCGCCTTTCATAAAAGCGGGCCAGAAAGTAGAAAAAGGAGATGTGATCTGTATTGTCGAAGCGATGAAAGTGATGAATGAGATCAAGGCTCAGGTTGCCGGCACGATTGTCGAGCTAATGGTTGAAAATGGCAGCCCTGTGGAATTTGGCACAAAACTTTTTAGAATTGAATAGGTCCTGATGAAAAAAGTTCTTATTGCGAATAGGGGTGAGATTGCAGTTCGCATCATCCGTGCATGCCACGATCTCGATTTGCAAACGGTCGCCATCTATTCTCAGGCTGACGCTGAGGCATTGCATGTCCTACATGCTGATGAGGCTATCTGCATTGGAGAGCCCCCTTCCCATAAATCCTACCTGAGGATCCCGCATATTTTGTCTGCTTGCGAGATCACAGGAGCCGATGCGATTCATCCCGGCTATGGATTTTTAAGTGAAAATGCTAATTTTGCTTCGATTTGCGAAAGCTGCGGCCTCAATTTTATAGGTCCAGCCCCTGCCACAATTGCCCGTTTGGGAGATAAGGCAGAAGCTAAAGCGACTGCTAAAGCCGCAGGCTGTCCGGTCATTCCGGGCTCTGATGGCATTGTGCGGGATATCAAAGAGGCGATGCACGTCGTCAAAAAATTGGGCTATCCAATTTTCATCAAAGCAGTGGCAGGCGGAGGCGGCAAAGGAATTCGCATTGCCTATAACGAAGAAGAGTTCGTGCGGCAATTTCCTGCTGCAAGAGCAGAAGCTGAAGTGAGCTTTGGCAATCCTGATGTGTATCTCGAGCGAATGATCATGAACCCTCGCCATATCGAAGTTCAAGTGATAGGCGATAAATTTGGCAACGTTGTCCATTTGGGCGAGCGCGACTGCACCATTCAGCGCAGACGTCAAAAATTGATCGAAGAGGCTCCAAGTCCTCTTTTAAACCCGAAATTGCGAGCCAAGATCGGTCAGGCGGCTGTGAATGTAGTTAAAGAGGCGGGTTATTACTCTGTCGGAACAGTAGAATTTCTTCTGGACAAAGACTTTAACTTTTACTTCATGGAAGTCAATACGCGGATACAGGTCGAGCACACTGTAACAGAAGAGCTGACAGGGATTGACCTTCTATGTGAACAAATTCGCGTGGCACAAGGCATGAAGCTCCCATTCAGCCAAAAAGATATCGAGTTTAAGGGGCATGTAATCCAGTTCAGAGTGAATGCAGAGGATCCTGAGCATGGTTTTGCGCCTTCTCCTGGGCGTCTGGAATATTACTTGCCTTCCGGGGGGCCTCATGTGCGCGTCGATAGCGCCTGCTATTCCGGCTATACAATTCCACCCAATTACGATTCGATGATTGCTAAGTTGATCGTCAAGGGTGTCGACCGTGACGACGCCTTAAAGAAAGCTAGAAGGGCATTGAGGGAGTTTCATATTGGAGGCGTTAAGTCTACGATACCTTTCCATCTTTACATGTTGGGCGATAAGGATTTTCAAGGTGGAGTCAATTATAATCTAAACCATATCGATGCTCTGATGGCCCAAGGCTGTAAATTCAAAGAATCTTTCGATTAATTTTAATCTTTAAGCGAGAAAAATCATGCGAATGACTACGTATGTGTGTGGACTGGCTCTTATGTTTGGAGTGTGTGTGGGGGCTGAAGAGGTGCCTGATCAGGTAACGCCCGGCGTTCGCGCCTTAAGCTTCTCCGAATGGATCGCCATCGAGCAGGAACGTGAAGAGGGAGAGGAAGAAGAAGTGCAACAGCTCTTTAACTCCCCAGAAGCTGTATTCAAGTACGAATTAACGTACAGAACAACGCATGCAGGAGTCTTCCATAATCCTATTTCAGTAGGAGAGTTTATTGTCCTGGAAGATGGATCCACCTGGAAGGCCTCTAAAAGGGATATGAGCAAGATAGCAAATTGGCAGCCTACAGATACGGTAGTGATTACGACCAATAAACAGTGGTTTTCAAGTTACATGTTTTGCATCACCAACCGCAATGCCGGCGTGAGTGTTAAGTGCAACCTTCATGGAGGCCCTGTAAACTTTGGGATCTGCTCCCATTGGATCATAGCGATCAACCCTTATACAAAAGAGGTGTGTCTTGAAGATGGCTCTCTCTGGAATCTGTCAGCATTTGATGCTCCCATTTTAAGTAAGTGGCTAGTTAACGATACTATTATCATTGGCCTTAATGATGGTCTCCGTTGCGAATCAAAGCCGAATATTTTGATCAACGTCAATACGCTTACGCACGCGAAAGCCAACTGTACATGGCAATTTTCGGTTCATAAAGCGGAGTAATTCCCTCTCTTTCAAAAAATCTACGAATCTTTATTCGATCTTTACCGTAGATTGAAAAGATGGTCTCATACCTAAACCTAAAAGGGGATATTATGAGACCGTCTTTGATATACACTTACGCTCTGGCAGCGACCTTTATGATGGGAGCTTTTGCAGGAGCCGAAGAGGCGCCTGAAAATGTAAAGCCTGGTATTCGTGCCATGAGCCATGCAGAGTGGATTGCTATCCAGCAAGATAGAGAAGAGAAAGAGGAAGCAGCTAAGACTGTTTCTACAGCTGAGTCTATTGATGGAGAAGAGGCTGTTGACAACCTCATTTCAGCCCCGGAAGGCGCTGCATTCTCCGCCTCAACATATTACACTACTCATTCAGGGGCTTTCCATAACCCGATCTCAGTAGGATTGTTTGGGGAGTATATCATGCTTGAGGATGGTTCTACTTGGACGACTTCTAAAAGCGATGCCCATAAAACATTAAATTGGCTCACCTCCGACCTCGTGGTAATTACTGCAAATAAAGACTGGTTCTCAAGCTATATGTTCCGCATCACTAACCAAAATACCGGTGTTAGCGTCAAATGTAATTTGAGCTTAGGCCCCATTTACAATGGCATTTACACTCATTGGATCGTGGGAATTAATTACTTTACACAAGAAATCTGCCTCGAAGATGGCTCTATTTGGAAAATTTCAGGATTTGATTCTTCTATTTCTGATAAATGGCTGGTCAATGACACAATTATCATCGGCGTCAATGATGGCTTTTTGTCCTCATCAAGGCCAAATATTTTGATCAACGTCAATACTTTGACATTTGCTAGAGCAAATTGTACCTACTAATTCGTAAGGTCCATCCGGGGGGTGCAAGCCCCCTTTTTCAATACCAAGGAGTGAAGAATGAATGAGTTGTCTGTTTCACATATGACAAAAATACAGTACACACCACGTGAAAACCCGGTTGCGGGACATAATTCGGAAAGAAAGGCTTCAAAAGTTGCCATTGAGGCATTACTGATTTTAGGAGCTGTCTTTGCGCTTGTAGCAGTAGTCGCATTTGCTGTAACAGCTGTCGTATTGCTCAATTCGGCATTTTTAATAGGTAGCGGAATAGCCGTTCTCATTCTTTTAGGCACATCCGGAGGGGCAGCTAAAGTGCATACAGGACATGTTTTTCGTAGGCCTATAAACCCCAATGTCAGAAGACCAGTGGACTCTTCATGGGAACCCTTAAGCCCTGGCTTCGGAGCTACTCATAGTGAGTTGTTCGGTTCCCCGGCAAGGGTCATTCCAGAGACACGAGGACATGAATGGCATGCAGAAATGGCTACTGCATCTTTTGGTTCCCCGGCGAGGGTCATTCCAGAGACAAGAGGATCTGGACGGCGCGAAGAAAGGACTCCTGTAGTTCAAGAACGCGTAATTCCCGGAACAAGACGTGGTGCTAATTAGAAATTTCTTTCAGCGCGGTCGCGCTGGTAGTGGCGTTCAATCCCGTTCGCCACTTCCTCTGGGTCATCTGTGATATGGATCAGCTTAAGGTCTTGCTGGGAGATGCAAGTTTCCTCTAGCATCTTGTCTTTAATCCAATCCATCATTCCTTCCCAGTAGCTTGCTCCCATCAAGTAGATGGGAAAGGGGTGGATTTTTTTAGTTTGGATGAGTGTCAGCGCCTCAAATAGTTCGTCCAGGGTGCCGAAGCCTCCGGGTAAAAAAACGTATCCTTGCGCATAGCGGATGAACATTACCTTGCGGATGAAGAAGTAGCGGAACGAAAGGTTGTATTTGGGATCGATGAACATATTCGACTGCGATTCCATCGGCAGGTCAACGCTAAGCCCGCAGGAGGGGCCGTTGGCAAGCTGAGCGCCTTTATTGGCGGCTTCCATGATCCCGGGCCCTCCGCCTGTGATGATCGCAAAACCCTTCTTCGCGACCGCCTGTGCTACGGTGATACCCATCTCATAGTAAGGGGTTCCCGATTTTAATCTTGCAGAGCCGAAAATGGATACAGAGGGTCCAAGGCTTGTCATTGTCTCAAAGCCATCGACAAACTCGGAAATGATGCGAAAAACGCGCCAGGAATCTGTTAAGAGTTGCTGAGTTTGCTCCTGGTTGAATTTGATCTCTTCCATTGGCCTACTTTCTTAATATGACAGATATTAGCTGTTCCATAGCAGATTTTTTCCTCTGCGGCTGCCCCTTATTTCCATTGGCAACTTCATGAAGGTTTTCAATGGCGATGAAGGCTGAGGGGTCCTCGCGATTGATCAATTCCTTAAGTTCGGCTAGCTGTAGGCGCTCTGCAATGACGTAGAGGATTTCTCTTTCATCGCCCGAAAAGCCTCCTCTTCCATACATAATAGTCAATCCTAAGCCGAGCTCGTGGATGATGGCATCTGCGATCTGTTTTGATTTTGAGGAAATAATCAAAACGGATTTCGTTTCATCCAGACCGATAATGACTGTATCCATGATCTTGACGACGACCATGTAGGTAATCAGAGAGAGCAAAGGAGGGTGCCAGTCTTGGAATACGAATCCAGCAGCGCCAAAAACGAATATGTTGCAAAAGAGGACAGTTTGCCCAACCGTGAATCCCGTTTTTTTGTTGACGATAAGGCCTAAAATTTCTGTGCCATCCAGGCAACCACCATAGCGAATAATGAGGCCAATACCGATTCCCAAAATAGCGCCTCCGATAACGACTACTTCAAGAGGATCACCTGTAAAAGCCCAGGTCGTGTACTTTTCCAGAAGGACCATGGATCCGGCAAACATAAGTACCGCAAAGAGCATCTGGATCACAAAGCTTTTGCCAATATGCTTATAGGCAAGGTAGATGAAGGGGAGGTTGATCAGCACGAGGAAGTAGGGAATGTATTTTGGATGGGAAAGATTCCCCATGATCATAGCGATACCAACGATGCCGCCGTCGATGAGTCGGTTTGGGATTAAAAATACCTGGATAGCGAAAGCTGCTAGAAAGGCTCCGATGGCAAGCCATAGGAATAGAATGCAGAACATTGACCAGGATTTTTTTGTTTGTGTTGCAAGTGGCATAGGTTAACTCTTTTTTTAGGATAACTGTTGCAGGCGAAGCTTGCAATAGAAATACGCGGGAGACGGGGCTCGAACCCGCAACTTCCGCCGTGACAGGGCGGTGCTCTAACCAATTGAACTACTCCCGCGTAGGAGTGTTAGGTCTCAAAATGGGCGCAACAGGACTCGAACCTATGACCGCCTGTGTGTAAGACAGGAGCTCTACCAACTGAGCTATACGCCCGGTCAAAGCACATAATGTACAGATCTTAAGAATTTAGCTCAACTGTTTTTGTTGAGATGTGTGATAATTTCACCATGAAGCATGCATTTCTTATTTTTCTTTGCCTCTTATTGGGCTGCCAAGAAGCCTCTCAGGATGTGCTGAGAGCGGAAGGGAGGGCTAAAGCGAAGAATCTAATCGCAGAGTTGAAAAAAGTGCGCACAAAAGATCAGCTGGTTGAAAGAGAGCAGGTTTTAAGGGTGAAATTTGAGGCTTATCGCGAACTTTTAGAAAGAGCTGAGTCCTATGTACGCGCTCACCCCGATAGCGCACCACCTCCCCTTGAACAGGAGGATCATGAGTTGTCTGATTCATTGAGACTTGAATTAATGCGAATTATGAGACTGGAGGGCGGCAGGGAAATTGTTGAAAGCTTTTAAATAACAGTTTTGTTATAATGATACTTATGATTGTCGGATCTTCAAATTATTTCAATCGATTTATTGAGTCATGTAAAACATCCTTTTCTACGGATGCATTCAATCAATCCACCAGCCGAGTAGGCAGAGCGGTGCATCGATTTGCGATTCGTATACTCAAAGCACTCCATTTTAAGAATTATAGTAAGCTTGCAGAAAAACGTCTTGTCCGCCTTGAGACCTTCGAAAGGCAATTTCAAGATACAATAGAGCAATTTAAAATTCCTCATGAGCTAGGGTCCGGCAAGGAGGCCTGGTTTAAGGAGTGGAAGACGCAGATGGTGCTAAGAAGCCTGACCTTGTCACAGCACCACCCTGAGAAAAAATTGACAAATGCTAACGATATTTTATTCACCCATTGGGCGTTGAGAGGTGCCTTGCACGTTGCTAAAAGATTAAAACGGGACGCTAAAACTCGCCGGCTTGAACATTCATTTCTCAATTTTGTGGCTGAAAAACAGAATATATTAACGCCAAAGTTTGCAAAGTTTTCTCTGAAGAAAAAGCTCGCAGTTTTGAATGCAATTCCTGAGAAAATGAATCCTTCTTCTATCGAAGCAAAAGAGACCTTTGTATTAAAACGCGCTCATGACGATGGGAACTGTCTATTTCACTCTCTGCAGATGGGACTTGGGTTGGAACTATCTGTTCCCGAATTCAGGATTTCTGTTTACGAATATATGAGAGAGCATTTGTCAGATTATCAAGAGCAAATTAAAAATGTCTTGATGGGTGATGTGTGGGATCGCGTCAAAAATGAAGGTGATATAGTCATATCAACGGCCAGTTTGCCCTCCAATCTCCAAGAGCAATTCACCCTGTTTTGGGAGAATAGAAGTTCAGATGAAGAGGTGTCTCAGTGGATTGAAGAAGAAGGGGCTGAAGCTTACATCAAAGGCATGAGTGAGGTAGATTGTCGATCTTATGCGGGTACTGTGGAGCTTCAAGCGATTTCAGATCAATATAACCGGCCAATCCATCTTACTGTTCATGCGGAGAATCACATTCAAACGATGATTTTCGGCGAAAATAGGCCCGTAGAACCTATTTATCTCAACCTTGCTAATAAGCATTATGACCTGCTTGTGAAGCAATCTAGTCAATAAATTCGCTCGCAACTCCTCGTCTGTCATGGCCGTCTAAGACGTGAAATGTGCGCAGTTTATTGAGCGTTGTAGGTGAGAGTTGGCTCAAGGGGAGGTAGACCAGCTTCTTTCCATATTTTCGAGCAAAACTTTTGAGGGCCGATCGGGGAGGAGAGGGGGCCGCATAGACGACAAGAGGCTGTAAGGAGTAATCAATTGCGGCAGCAAGGAGCACCTCAGCCTTGGTGCGGCACTCTTCATAGTCCGGATCGCTCCATACGTCGTATAACCTCCTTGGCGGATAGCTCATCATAAAGCCTCCATAAGTGCATCTGGAGATGCCAGGGCCTATTACATCCCCTTTTAGAGACGTCGCATAGAAGGCCATATCTGATTCTTGATTATGCTCGCCAATCCATGTCGTTTTCCATGGGTATTTTTCTGCAGGTTGGTCTTCATCAAAAATCACAACGACTGACCCAACTTGACCCGCAGGTTTTCCGCTTGTTTTGACGTAGAGCTTTTTTTCACCAAAATGGCGGATCGTCTCTTTTGTGTCGATGCCATCCTCAAGGCTTGTGGAAAAGGGGATGGTTCTTGCTCCCTCTTCAGCACAGAGCAGAACGCCCTTTTTCTGAAGGAATTTTCCGAAATTTTCTATCACGAGGTCTTCCGGAGGGTAGCTGCAGATAGAAAAGGGTCCGGGAGGGAAAAACTTGATTTTCGATTTATCTGCTTTTTTTGCATACCCTTGAAAAGCTTTTCTGCTTGGCGGCTTTAATTGGAAGGAGATTCTTTTGCTGCCGCCCCATATATCTTCAGGGGCGATTTCAACCTCTGGAAGGTTGTCGATATTCCGTCTCAAGGAGTAGTCTGTGGCCAGTTTCCACACATGGTAGGCGTAATGCGAATCGACACAGCCCTTTGCGCTGGTAATGATCTTGAATAAATCGGGTAGCAGCATGCCATGCAAGCGCGCATAGTTCCTGCAAAATTTCATTGCATTCCGAAGATTGTAGCCTGGAAAGGAGGCTCCTCTTTCTGTTTGATACTCCTTTCCGGCAGCTTTAAAAAGATCAAAGATCATTTTTTGCCTGTCGGGCATCATTTCAGGATCTTCCTTTGCAATCCATGCAGATCGGGCCTGTTCATACCTTTCAGACAGATAGCCAAACTCGCCCATGACCTCCCTTAGAGACTTTTCAGTCGGGGAGAATAGCTCTGCGGAATAGGGTGCATCAGCTGAAGAATTAGGGAAGGAAGATTGTGCAAGAAATTTGGCAATCCGTTCCGCATGGAACATGCCGCACACAAACAGTACCCGTTCATATTGAAAAGATAGCTCTTTAACCCTTTTGGCCATATGTTGCTCTCTCGCTAAGTCCTCAGGAAGAGGCTGCGGCTTGCCCTCCGCTTTCTGATAGAGCTCATAGTAATTTTTAAGGCCAACTCTGTGGATCGCATAGGGGTCGGGGAAATATTCTTTCACATCAGGATAGCGCTTTAGAGAAAGGTCAATGCAAAAGGAATCGGCATTTAGATGCAGTCCCATTCTTAGAGCCTCGAAACAGGGATCGCAAGGCTCAGCTAGATAGTAAATTTTATCGCCGGAGCCATTCTGAAGGGCAATAATGGTAATATCGGGAAGTCTGCCCGCACATCTTCTAGCTTCTTGTGCGATCCCTTCCGGGAGTTCGACGGCAATGCAATCGGGTTTAAAATCACTAGCCAGTTTGCAAACTTCTGCTGCACACTCCATGTTGTAGTGCAGAACTGGGAGTATCTTTACATTTTCCCAGCATAAGTCCGTTTGCATTAGTAACCGCCAAGATAGGCAATTGCCTCATCTCCCAGTGTCATCAAGACAGCTTCCCTCAGGAGCCCTTCGGCCTTTGAAGGGGCTACTTGCAAGCTTTTAATTCTCTTAGCTGCATACCGGGCAATATTGATGCCGTCGCGGATGGTGTAATTTTCGTTCATTGCATGCGCCCTTTGCAAAAAGGAGATCACGTAATCGACAATATACTCGTCCATAAAAGGAAGATTTTCTTTTAGGATCCTCTTTTCCTCTTCCGCTTCAGGAAACTCGAGGAAAATTTGCGGTTGCAGTCTGCTATGGATATACTCAGGAATCTCAAATGTAGAAGCGTCGTCATTCATGGTCACGCAAATTCTAAAGCCTGGGTCGGCATTGACCTTGAGCCCTGCTACGATCGATTCGATGTAGCGCCTGGTATCAAGCAGGGGAGCAAGGGATGCCCAGGACTTTTCGCTCATCCGGTTTGCTTCATCGAGAATGCATACGCCTCCACGGATCATTGCCGTGACAAGTGCTGACGCCACATAGCGGATGCCGCCTTCTTTATCGATCACCGGAGTGATGAGGAGGTCTTCGGGCCTTGTGTCCATCGTGCATTGGAAGATATATACCTCTTTGCCCAGTTTTTTTGCTGCCGCATAGGCAAGGGTCGTCTTGCCAACACCCGGTTTTCCGATCAGGCGGGGGTTTAGTGGAATGTCATTGGCATCGATAACGAGCCATGCCGCTAGCAGTTGGTCCATCACATCTTGCTGGCCAATCCATTGAAAATTGAACTCGTCCGGGAATCCGAGAGCCAGTTCAATCCCTTGTATTTCGATTCTTTGTTCTTTTCCGGTCATGGTTGTTCCGCCTTTTTTGAGCCATAGAGAAGAGAGGCGCGCGCAATATTCTCTTTGGCATTGGGATATCTTTCCGTTAGCTCTGCAATCCACTGGTCCATTTCACGTCGTTTCGATTTCTGTCCAACTGGACAGCGGCACATGGCACGTAAAAATCCCTGCTGTTTCGCAAACTCCACAATCGACCTCTCATCGACATAGATGAGGGGCCTGATGATTGTGACGCCGTATTCAACCATTTTAAGCTTTGGAAGCATTCCTGCAAACTCCCCTTTATGCAAAAGGTTCATCATGGTGGTCTCAGCATTGTCATCCAAAGTATGTCCAAAGGCAATCGTCTTTGCGCCTGCTTCCTTAGCCCCTTCAAAAAGAAGCGTTCTTCTTTCCCGGGAGCAGCTGTAGCATTCCAGTTCTTCCAGTTTTCTAAACGATTCCTTTCGAATATAATTCACATCCATCGCATCGCATAGATTTTTAAGATAGTCTATGCCTAGGCCAGCGCCGCAACTAAAGGCGCCATCTACATGGATTGCGTGTAGGTTAAACGGTGGAAAGCCCCTTCCGGAGACAGCTTTAAGCAAAAATAGCATTGTTAAGCTGTCCTTGCCGCCGCTCAAAGCGACTGCTAAATCATTTACGCCTTCCAGCATTTCGAAGTCATAAAGGGCTTTGCGCAGTGTACTTTCCAGCCTTTTGCCCAATCCACTCCAAGGTGGGTGAGGAAACGAGTCGTCCATGTCTTGAGATAATTTCCTTTTAACGTTATGATTAACCTGGTCTCAGCCAAGAGTAGGTAGAGAGATCATACCATAACTTTTAACTTCTGTACCAATGCTATGAATGAAAAAATAGGCCGTAATGATCCTTGCCCTTGTGGGTCAGGGAAAAAATATAAACAGTGCTGCATCAATAAGCCAAAAGCCCCTAAGTTTAAGGCAAAGCTTCTGTCGCAACCTAAAGAGGTCGATATGCTCTCGCGTACTTTTGGAGCTCACATCGAAACTGCTACCACCTATTTTCCACCTGAAAAAGAGCAATCTGAAGAGAAACACGAAAAGGCTTGAACGTAATTCCACCCTTTTGGTATAAACTTGCATGTCCCAGCTGGCATAGCTCAATGGTAGAGCACTCGCCTTGTAAGCGATAGGTTGTGGGTTCAAGTCCTACTGCCAGCATTCCCTTGGGGGCGTCGCCTAGCGGCTATGGCAAGAGACTGTAAATCTCTCGACTTCGGTCATCGTTGGTTCGAGTCCAACCGCCCCCATCCTTTATTCGGCTTTGATATAATCGCGGTTCTCAAATGAGGTAAGCACATGTTCCCTATATCACGCATTTCAGAGGGATACTCCAAAGGTCATTTGTCATCTAATGATTTTAATGAGATCATAGAAAATGATGACGCAATCAGATTTGAAGCAAATGTAAATGTTTTTTCAAAAAATGAGATGGATCTGCTTTTTGCTCTAGCATGCGAATGGGGAAAGCCAGAGACCGCTAAAGTTATTTTAAGAAACTATCCAGATATTATACATAAACATAGAGGCGAGTCATTACTATTACTTGCAGTAAAAAGTGGAAATCTTGATCTTGTCAGACAATTATTCGATTGCGGCTATACCAAGCTTGGGTATGATGTGAATCACTGCCATAATGCTTTTGAACTTGCTGTAAAAAAAAATCATCTCGAAATTGTGAAAGAATTTGAATATAGATATGTAAAATCGGCCATAAATCGTGGTTATACTACACTGTGTGTTTGGAACATGCCTACCATGAACTTACCGCAAGGCATAACGACTGAGATGGAATCGCATATTTGGAAATGGTGTGTTCGACCTCATCGTTGTCCGGACCCACAAGACTTTTATGAAATTGCATTGGAAAGGGGTGATGTCCCACTGTTTGAAGCTTTAGTTGCTCTAACTGTTAGAGTAAAAGTAATAGGATCAGATGCGTTAAAACTAGTTGATAAGTTTTCCAACAAAGCCAGTCTCAAAGTCTTAAAAGGGTCGATTGCTTTTCATCGATTGAGACATTATATGACTCCTAGTATGGCTATCGTGCAAAATTGCAGTCATGAAAAAATTTCCGAGCTGATCTCAAAGAAATTAATAAATCCTTTTCAAAACCAGTTGGTCAAGAGTTCAAGAGAATTGGACGAGCTATTTACTGCCTTGGGACGAAGGAGTGATGTTCGTTTATTAAATTGGTTTGAGGATCAATTTGATATTGTCCGAGTCAAAATGAAGGAGGTGGAGGCTCTTGAAAAGCTATTCATTCAAGCGCTAAAAAATGTAGATGGATCGCCTCCATTTTTTTTCATAGCTGCCCCCACTATTGAAAATAAATTGGAGTTTTGTTTTTCAATATTTGAACGGTATGCACGGATCGGGAAGAGGCCAACATTAACTCAAAATCTTAACAACCTCATTTGGCAGCAGCAGCAAAGGCTCTGCGCTTTTTTGTTTAGTAAATGCTTGGAAGAGTCTTCGCAAAAGATTCTTTTTACAAAGGTTTTTGATAATGGAATTGAAAATCTTACAGAAGATGAATTAAATGAACTGCTGCCTCTTGTCCAAGCTAAGAGCAGAGCTTATGAATTTAGAGAAGATGTTGAATTGGAGCTAGAGCGTCGCAAGTAGTTACAAAATAATTTTAAACTCGATAAACCACTCGTTGGCTCTAAAACGCATCTTCCATGCCTCATCTGCTACATCGACTGCAGCTCCACTTGACACTCTTTGGTATCGGGGACCTCTAAATTTGCCTGCATCAAAAAACCGATAGCCCGTGGCGATAGCCCAACGATCAGACTGGACGTATTCAACGCCTATTCGCGCGGTATAAGTAAAATTTTGGCGGAGCGTGAATTGGTTTTCAGAGGAAAAACTTGCATAGGGATCAGAAGCGCCTGAAGGCAGAAGGCCTGTGGTTCTAAAATTTGAGATTAAAAGATTGCTCACACCAATTCCAGCGCCAATTATAGGATATATTTTACCGCAAGCGATATCCCAGTTCAAGTAGGGGATGTCTTTCCCAAGAAGTTGGAAGGAAAAAAGAATGGGTATGACAGAGAGATCAAATTTTCTTGTGTAAGAGCTTCCTCCCGAAATAGGGGTTTGGAATTTTCTGTATTTAAAAGCAGAGCGACAAGAAATGCCGACTTCCACATCCACCAAATCGATGAATTCACAACCAATGCTTAATTCAGCGATGGCTTGATTGCCCAATTTTGCATTGTAGCCTTGAATTGCCGGATTCCATGTTAAAGGAGGGGCATAGACATCAGCTGATTCCGAAAATGAGATGCCTGAGCCTGCTTTAACATAAAAAGAATAGTCCTCAGTGTTGTCACAGCAGCAGTCAGCATGAAGCGTTCCGGTGAGGGCAACTAGCACTAGCGAAAGTGAGATCAAAAAATTCATAGAATTTCCTTTAGAAGATCGTTCCTGTCCTTGTGAATTCGAAGTAAATTTTTCCGTTTGCGGATGAAACGATCAAGTTAAATGTTTGCCCATAAAATGGATTGAAACCAATCGCAGTCGATGCCGTTACCATGCATTCTGTAACCATGGAGTTGATAATGCTATCTAATTCTAGGTTGATTAAGGTGGTAGGAGTAAACCAAGACACCACTAACCCGTTATTAACAGATAAGTAGTTGGAGATGTCGGTGTAGATGCCATCCTGATTTTGCATGCACAGAAAGGAGGCAGAGCAGGTGCCTACTTTGGCATTATTCTGATCATAAATAGGAGCTCTGCCTGCTAGATAGCGTGAACTGATGGTAGAGCTATCATCGGCTACGTTAGAGGTGGGTATGGCTATAAAACTTTGTGCAAAGTCTTCTATGTTCAAATAATAGACTTGTGTTTGCTGAAGGGGTTGTCCTGAGCGCTTCGTTTCCCCACAGAAGGCGTGTGAACAAAAAGCGATGCATATTACAAAAAATAGTCTTAGACAGTTCCTAATGCTAAACATAACAGCTCCCTTTTCCTCTCTAAGCGTTTGGTATAAAGGCAAAAGGCTAATTCGTACAATGATATTTATCGCAGAGAGGTTTAAACCTGACTTGCCCCCTAGCATCGTTTCCCCAAAAACCTTCCTCTGATCGTGTATAAAAATTGCCTTTTAGATTTTTTAAGGCCGAGGTTTTCATGAATATGATGTTTTTGATTAAAATTAAAATTTTAATTATAATAAAATAAAAAAGTTTGTGTATGGCATTTAATAATATCGATAATATATTACACAGGGCCACTGAGCAAGCCACTAATTTCTTTGAGCAACAAGGAAAAGCTGGCAAGGACGTACAATCAGAAGCACAAAATCCACTACCAAACATAGAATCCCAACAAGTAACCCAGCAGCCAGATCCCTTAACAGAAACTGTATTTACACAACTCTCATTTAATACCGTACCCCCTCCTATGACATCGGCTCTTGGCAACAATGGAGTCTCTGGTCCTGTCGTAGATCTGGACTCTAACCCCTGCTCCAGCAGAGCTACCTTCAGATGCACCCACAAGAAAAGCTCAAGATCTTAAGAAGGATACTGCTGAAAAATTCAAACACTATGCCAATCACATGGGAACTCCTGGTATGGGTAAATTTTACCGGTCAAATCTCGATAACGATCAGTTAGAAGTGAGAACTACAGACATTCCTGTAGGTAAAAAAGTAAGTCCTGAAGTAACTAGTTTGCTGAGTAATTTAAATGAAGCTTTTAAAGAGCCTCAATATGTAAGAGATGGCAAACAGATCATCGATAAAAAGACCGGATTAAAATTTCACATTGTGATCGATGCTAAAACAAAAGAGGTCAGCGTCTGCTTTTATGGCCTTGGAATGGGTAAAACAACCGGAAACAAGGGGATTAAAGCGGCTCTTAAGGATTTTCTTGGAGGAAAGCCTAAAGCGGCTCTTTTGGCAAGAGAAGTCGGAGCTAAAGTGCAAAATATCTGCAATGATCTGGGTTTTACACCGGTCATGGTCGGCCATTCCCACGGAGGAGGCCTTGCACAGTTTGCCGCAGCCTCAAATGGAATCAAGGGAGTGGTGTTTAATTCCAGGCCGTTAGGCATAGGACTCAAAAAAATGTTAATGAAAGAAGGTAAAATAAATAACGAGAATAATATTTATCACTTTAGTGGAAAAGGTGATCCTTTAACCGATAATAAGTTTTTTAATCTTCTTGCAAAAGGCATCAAAAAACTAGCAGGTCAAAATGCCGCAATACCACAAAATATTGGACATCAATACAAAATGAAGCAATCAGGGAAAGAAAACACGGCGTTTGCAAGGCATAACGGTTACGTCGCCCAAATTGAAAAAGCCGCTGAAGGAGAATCGTAATGAGCAATCCATCCATTTCAATCTTTTCAACCTGGATTAGTGACCTGGGAAAAAGGCTGAAGACTGAATTAAAGACGAGCAAGGAGGGAAGCTGCACTTTCCAAATCGGGGAAGAGATGCTTATTTCAGCCTCTGTTTCACCCGATTTTCCTCAGGTTCATCTTTACAGCACTCTTCTATCCTTTCCTGAAGACGACTATGAAAAATCCTTACTAATCATGACTCGGGCTCTTGAACTCAACTGTTTTCAGGCGCTAACAAGGGGCGGAGCAATTGCAGCTCCTCCGGGAGGGGGCAGCCTTCTTTTTTGTTATAATATGCCGATTGAAGGAAACGATTCTCAATCTTTTGCACGGATTGTCGATGCCTTTTACGATACGGTAATACAACTGCGCAAAGCTCTTGCGGAAATTGAATCGGCAGAAGAGGCCAACGCTCCACTCGATGAGGAAAAAGAAGAAACACAAGAGCAAGCTGCTAACAAAACGACTAAACCGATGAACTGGATGAAGATTTGATAGGCGCGCTATCGCCGTTCAACAAACAGTGATCACGCGCTAGTCGCCAAGACGACGGCTCCCTTACAAAAGTTCGATTTTGGTAATGTTGTCATACGCATCATAAAACACTTTCATCACGTAGAATTTATCCTCATCAAGACAGGCCTCAACAGGCGTGCCAATAACTTCCCAGAGTCCGCATGTGCTAACATCAAGAGCTCCGTGCATCAATGCGCGGGCTGCCGAACCTTTTTCCTTTTTGAATTGATAGACCTCTATGAGCTCTCCTGAAGCCTGTCGTTCGCTGCTGATTACTGTTGCGGCATTCGATAAGATTTGCCCCCGGGTGCGCGCGCACTGAATCTGTTCTAAGCTTGTGCCCTCTTTTTTAGCGGCCATGATCACGGAGCAAGAGGTGAGTAAACTTGTGACAGCAGTAAGAATTAAGCCTAAAGTCAATTTATTTTTTAGTTTCATTTAGCCACTTTTGTTAATTGTTTGCGTCTTCAGAAAACTATATATTGTATATTGCATTAATTCAATGATTAATGAGGAGCCAAAGGATCGATAGTTGCTTTCGAAGCTGAGTTTCAGTATTTTCCCATTAAAGGAAGGTGTTGAATGTGGCTAAAGCCTGTGGATGTGCCCTTTTAGTCCTTTTCTCAGGATAAAATTGCCCAGGAGCTTGAAACGAACCTGAAAGAGGGCCTTTCGGAGAAAGAGGTACGCAAGAGGCTGAATCTTTATGGAAAAAATAGCCTTAATGGCCATCACCTTAAGAGTGGATGGCATATTTTCTTTGCACAATTCAACAATCCTCTTTTGTATTTATTGCTTTTTGCAGCACTACTCTCTTTGATTTTGTATGACCGCACAGATGCTGTGATTATTTTGACAATCATTGCGTTAAGCTCCTTGCTTGGGTTTTTTCAAGAGTATCGGGCCTCCAAAGCAATGGAGAAGCTTTTAAGAATAGTCAAGGTCAAAGCTGCAGTCATTAGAGAAGGAAAAAAGAGTGAAGTGCCGATTGAGGAAGTCGTTCCTGGGGACCTTGTAGAATTGAGTGCAGGGGATGTGATTCCGGGGGATGCCTTTCTGGTTCAATCCAAAGACCTGTATGTTGATGAAGCAGTTTTGACGGGCGAGCCTTACCATGCGGAAAAACAGGCAGGAGTAGTCCAAGCGGAAGCCCCTACTGTCATTTTGCCCTACCTGCCGGTGGCTTCCCACCTTGCCTTATCGCCCCTGCCGGGAAAGTTTTATATTGCACTTGCGGCAATTGTCGTCCTGTATATTGCCTCAGCCGAGGCAGCTAAACGGTTTTTCGGCTTTGCGCAATCAAAGTAAAACTTTTGCCGGGTCCATCTCAAAGTGTTGATAATCTTTACGGGTTGTCCAGTCTCCTCCCCATTCAAACCCCCTTTCCTTGAACGCTCTGACCACTGCACTATCAGGGTGAATCATTCCGGGCTCATCTAGAGAACGGTCTGTATATTTTTTTCCGTTTGATGGGGCTATATAATCGCCCTTGACGTAAGGATTCATACGCGTGTTGAGATCAATTGCAAGGCCTAAACCATGCTTGGAAACGATTCCAGGCTGTCCAGTGATACTGCGGTAACAGAACGCTGAGGAATTATTTGCCTCCATCGACCGGTCATCGTCAGCGTCATAGTCATCAATCAGTTGCATTTTTTCTATGGGAAATTTTACTTCATGAAGATCTCTAAAAATCTCCATGATCTTCATTGCTATTTTCATATGCACAATCAATTCTCCCATGCAGATTCCGCCATCCATATCAAAATGGGTGATCTGGAGATAGGCAAGGTCTCCCATAGGAATGGGGCATCCCTCTTTGAAGGACTTACTTATTATCCTGCTCTGAATGTCGAGAGGAATCGGTTGATAACATTCGGCTTGATAAGTTCCTGCTGAAAGGGTGTTTGAGGGCGATTGGCCAGATATGGGACGAACCATTAGAGGCTCCGGTTTTATTTGTTTGAAAAAGAGTATCAATTACAGGTTTATGCTTCAATTATTAATAGTAAGTTTACGCCTTATTAAAAATGGGCGATTTGAATATGTACTAGATTTCGGAAAAACTGTTGTAAGGCTTTGGTTTTACATTTTTGAAAAGATTATACGTAACTAAAGTTACTGCTCCAATTACCGTCTTCCAATTTTTTGGACTCGCGGATAAACTATCCCGCGGGTTGAAAAATAGGAGAGAAAAGATGACCGGTTCAGTTTGTAGAGCAGGTGTTCTTAATTGGCTACATAGGCCAAAAGTATTGACCGCAGTTGCGGTAGTAGAAGGACTAGCATGGCTAGCGGCGTTGAACTTCATTTCTAAAGAAGGGGAGGCAATGCAGAGGGCTTCTTTATCTGATACTCACTTTCGCAAGGTGGTGTATTACGGAGTCGCAGATGTGCTGTCCTCTATAGCAACACGTGTTTTTTTCTGTGACGCAAAAAAAACGGCCTTGAAGATCGCACTTCTTGCTTTTATCCTCTTCCCTCTACCCGCGCTTACAATTTTAGCCGCCACTGACGGTTATTTTAGCAAGCCGGGGGAGAGCCAATCGCTTGGATATGGGTTGATGTTTCTATGTGTTTTTGCTGTTTTAGGTAGGACCGCTTTGACAGCCGGGATTGGAGTGTATGGCTTGCAACAACGGCAAGGAGAGCGGAAAAGGCTATTATCGAATTTGGATGAACTTTGAAAAAACTCCAATGCCTTTTTGAGAGTGTTCTTGGTCTTCAGAACGGTCTATTTTGCAACGGGAAGCTGGCAGATGACCTCTACAGCCTTCTCATCCATCCCTTTAAAATTGCTTGGTGCCTCAAAGTGCACATCGGGAATGATGGTGATGTGAATGACTTTAGAGATGTCCAAATCCTTGATCTTTGCCGAGCTAAAAATGGTTGCAAACTTGTCTTTCAATGAGGATTTCGAAGAGGGATTGGAAATATCAAACCGATCTTCGCCAAACTTGACAGTCACTTCTTTAATGAGCTCTTCTTTAACAATATTGCCTTGCAGGATAGGTCTGTCATCATTTGAGACGCCAAAAGCATAAGGTTCGATCACTAGATTTTTTGTGATGAATTTCTGCTCTTTGCTGCTTACCGTTTCGATCACTTCAAGAGTCACTTCCAGCCGGGTTTTGTGTGCGATGGCGAAGCAAATCGGGCCATCCAGAGCGTTTCTATGTGCGATCCGATAATCCCTGCTATAACCTCCAAACTGTAGGCTAAAAGGACCTAAATCAAAACTAATGGCATCGACAATCGCCAAACTCGAAAGCATCAAAGTCGTATATAGAGCAGGTTGGAATAGTTTCATTGTGAACTCCTTTTCTCCTGTCTATGCCATCTGATTTAAAAAAATCAATTGAAAAGCAATTCTGTAGCTGGTGATATGCACATAAGATAGGGAGGGGTCGGTGCAGGCATTAAATACTCTGGGAAAACATACGGCGCGTTATGTCTATAATGATTGCACAGCGTTTCTTTTGATCAGTGCAAATGCTATCTATACGATTGCTGTTGGGCTGACCATGATGACTCATGGAGGGCTCTTGAAACACGTATCCTGGAAAGATGAGCATTTCAGGAGAATTGTGTATTGGGGGCTTACTGATATAATGATGACAGCAGCTGTTCGGCTTCTTTATTGCTCGAAGGGTAAAAAGACTGCCTTAAAGATTGCATTTCTGATGGTTGCGTTACTTCCGGTAGAGCCTATGTTTTGTGCTTTTGCTGGCCATCTAATCATAAAAGATCAAAATGTTAAATTTGCTGCTTATTTCATTACAATTGCGATCATGTCCTTGGCTCTCAATATTTTACTCTCTTCTGTGGCCAGCGCCCAAGCGATTAAGATGCGGATACGTGCGAATCGTGAATTTGAACTTCAAAAGGAAGAGCTCGCTGAAATTTGAATATTTTTTTCAAGTCTGTTAAGCAACATATAAAGGCTCAATAAAGGAGTTAGACGATGAGGATATTTTTTCTACGCTTAGCTTTAGTTCTGGTCGGATTGATTTTTCTCTTCGGGATAGCGCCTCTCATGCATTATTGGCCTTCCGGATGGCAGTGGAATCCTCCTCAACATGAATATGAACAGATGATTGTCGGAATTTATGCAACCTTGGGCGTTTTTTTAATCCTGGCTGCAAGAAACCCCCTGAATCACGCCAGTTTGATCTGGTTCACTGTTTGGTCTAGTGCTGTGCACGCCACGATCATGCTTTTCCAGGCACTCTTAAGCACCGGTGAAATGGCGCATCTATGGGGGGATGTTCCAGCTCTATATCTCGTAGCCGTTGTGCTGGCTCTTTTAATGCCCAGGCGCGTTACTGCAGTGTAATCGGAATAGAAATTAGTTTTGAAAATTCGAGATGCGCTGTCTCTTTGGAGGGTTAGGCTCCTCATCATGAGTCTCTGAGCTTTGTCTGCCTGTCCGAGGAGTGATTGGGATAAAGAATATGCGAGTAATATTGTGTATCTTTAAGAGGTGTTTATTTAAAGAATCCGTGTCAACAAAAATAATTTTACAGCGATCGCAAAAAGCTTTAGGGTTAACTAATTCGTTGCTTAATGGGTGTATAAACATCGATGTTGGTAATAGTTTCATATACTGATTTGTGAAATTCACGGCGCTATCAATATTTTCATAAACCGAACTTGTAAATGGCATCCACTCTCCATTGATAGCCAAACATACCTTAACGAGGATAGGATTCAGTACATTATGTGCATGTGCGAGCTTCGTCTTTCTTACTGATGGAGTTACGTATTCCAAATAAGAATAGCTATGATGGCAAATCGTGCATTCATAAATAGTTGCGATCTGACCATCCACTGCATGATTTGTGATTGAATTAGAGGGGGCTTGTTTCGTCACAGCTCTTCCTCTGACGTGCTCATATAAATTTCTTGCGTTTGAGTATGTAAGCTCTAGATTAGGTTTACATGCCTGGCAGCTGAGATTAGTTTGCGCTGGAAATATGTATGTCATATGTTTACCAAAAATTAATTGTGAAGACTATTATATTTTAATACACCCATATAAAGTCAATAGTATTTATTTATAAGTGGAATTTTGAAAAAAAATTCATATAGGTTATACAGATGATTAAGGAAACAAAAGAGGCCTTCATGTCGAAATTGCCACTGATTTTTGCGGGTGCTCTATTGGTTCAACGCAGTCGCTTTGGTTGTGTTGGGTGGACTTAGTTACTGGATGTTCTCAACTGCGAGGAAATATTGATGGAGTATACTTTCTTAGGCGATTCGGGTTTGCAAGTCTCTAGGCTTTGTTTTGGAACGATGACGTTTGGCGGATCTCACGGGTTTCAGGCGTTAGGGAGTGTGCCTGCTGAAGAGGCCAGACGCCAAATAGACCTTTGTTTTGATGCAGGCGTCAACTTTTTTGACACAGCTGATATGTATTCCAGAGGAAAATCTGAGGAGATTTTGGGCCAGGCAATCGGAAAGGACCGCCGGGATAAGGCAATCATTGCGACGAAAGTGTTCTTTAGGATGGGCGATGAACTGCATGATGTTGGACTATCGCGCAAGCATATCTTGAAAGCGTGTGAAGAGAGCTTGCGCAGATTGAATACCGATTATATTGATCTTTACCAAGTACACAATTTTGATTCTAGAACACCCTTGGAAGAGACACTGCATGCACTTAACACACTTGTAGAACAGGGTAAAGTGCGTTATATCGGCTGCTCCAATTACTCCGGTTGGCATTTGATGAAGGCGCTGTCGATTTCCGAACGAAAAAATTATGTGCCCTTCATTTCACAGCAAGTGTACTACTCTCTACTTGCACGGGAATTGGAGCATGAATTGATCCCTTTGAGCCTAGACCAGAAAGTGGGAATCATGGTGTGGAGTCCGTTGGCTTATGGGCTTCTCACGGGAAAGTACAAAGGTGGGAAAACTAATGGGGCTCAAACAAGACTTGCTTCCATGGATGCCCCGGGGACAATCGATTGGGACAAATTAGATGCGATTGTAGAGGAGCTTGGAGCGATTGCCAAAGAAAGGGGTAAATCGATTCCTCAAGTGGCTCTCAATTGGCTTCTTCAGCGTCCGGGAGTCTCTAGCGTTATCATAGGGGCGAGAAATGAAATACAGCTCAAAGACAATCTTGGAGCTGTTGGATGGACTTTGAATAAGGATGAAATGGTCAGGCTTAACAAAGTGAGTGCAACGCCTGAAGGATATCCCTATTGGCATCAGCACTTCTATGCCGGCGACCGTAACCCCCTTCTCCATTAATCCATTTTTGCCTTTTTCCAGAGGCTCAGCATGTAATCGAGAGATTGTCCCTTTAGGTCAGGGTGACCGTCCTTTTGGGCAAGTTCTTTTACGCGCATCATGCGCTTTCCAAATTTTTTGACGATCACAGCGATTGTTTCTTCCGGATCAAAGCCTGCAAAGAGGCATAAGGAGACTGCGGTATGAATAAGATCGCCAATTTCCTCTTGCAACCGCTCCTTAGGCTCATTCAAAGTTAGCGCCTCGCGAATCTCTTCGCACTCGCTTTCTGCCTGCGCGATGATCATCTCATGATCTGGCCAGTCAAATCCATAAGCCCGCGCATCGATCTCGAGGGCAATGAGGCTTTCTAGGGGTGACATAGGTTCCTTTTTCATAGATGGGGAATGAAGGCGATGTTTTCTTGGAAAGCAAGCGCTTCAGCCAATTGTGAGGCGAATTTTTTGCTGCCCCCAAGACTATTTGTGCCAATGCTTACAAAGCACTCAATTGTTTCCGAGCTTAGACAAGCTGGATGCCAAATGCCTTTCCGAGGAAACACAGTATAAACCCTTTCTTTGAGCTCTATTGGTTGCTGATTAATGTTTGTTATGCCGAACTTAATCGCTTCAGCAACGGCAACGTTGACATTATCATGGAATTTGCCAGTAAGCAGTTTCACGTTTGTCTTATCAATTGTGACAAGGGTGAACTTAGAAGCTGCCTTCAAAATACCGACTTTGAGTTCCATTGTGTGACCTATTATGGATTTTATTAAGAGATGCTACCACAGATTGACTTTCGCATCTATTCCTCTAGTTTTTCGATGAGTGAGTGGTAGATGAAGTGCATGCGCTCTTCAAGAGGGGTGAGGGAGTCCCTGATTTTGCGCCAATCAGTGCCGCTGTCGGGAAAGGCTCTTTCGTAGCGGTCGGGGTCGAAGTCGTGTGAGTTGTAGTAGGGGTGGAACATGGTGAGAAGGGCGCGACCGTTGCCTACTTTTGAAAGAAGAGCTGCATTTTCCCACTTGGGGATATCATCTTTCTTGATGCCATGACGCTGTAGCTCTGCGGGGAGATAGCGCAAGAGAATGGTGATCGAAGGGTTATTTTGCGCAGGTTGGAAGCTTCCGCCACCGCTTAAATAGATTGTGCATCGCTCTCTGCCGTCTGTCACGGTGACCGCGTCAGAGAAGAAGCCGACATTGTATTTCTTGCCAGGGTAGGGGCATAAAGGCCCTTCGGCAATTCCGTCAAAGAGGGGGAGTCTGCTTTCTTTGATCAGGGTCTTTTTCTTAAGAGGGGACTCTTCGCAGAGATCATGAAAGATTCTGGTTTTGGAGACCATATAGGCGGAGCCACAATTGAAATAACCGTAGCCTCCTCTTTCAAGAAAGCTTTTTATGAAGGTGCATTGCGCAGCGCAAAAGACTTTATCTAGCTTGCTGCTTTGTCCTGCGGGAATGACTAGGAGGGTGTGTTTAGGTTCCAGGGAGCTCAGTCGATCGATGAGGCAATCGCCATCGATTGTTTCAATATTCCATGGTTTCTGGCGGAATTTATTTAGATAGTTAAACATCTCAACTCTTTTGGCGATGTTCTCAACGTAGGGGCCGAAGAGGGGATGCGCTCTGTGGCCGGCATAGATGATCACTTGTTGAATGGGTTGGAATATCTTGTCGATTTTTGTCATCATTTGCCTCTCAATTTGTATGCTAGGGTTGCTTTTAGAATGTCTGTAGGAATGAAGAGCAGCAGGCCATGAATGAATGCCGTTTCTGGGTCCAGAAATCGGATTAACCCTGCAAAACCGCATAGATAGAGGACAAAGTGCCCGGCGATTAAGCCAAGAATGGGATAACCGAAACGGGTCAGGCGGGCAGTGAGAAGTGCGCTTACAGGAAACACACACAGATAGCCTGCCGATTTTCCAAAAATCCATAACGGCTGTGGATTACCCGCAAAAAGAGGAAGGCCTAAGGTGGCTAATCCAAGGTAGAGAAGAATTGAGCCCAGGTTGGTCTTTTCTGGGTAACTCAAGGCAAAATAGAAAAGGACAAAGGTGTGCATCGTGAACGAGACCGGATAGCAGGGGATTTTAATGAAACCTCCAACTATTAAAAGGGTGCACCCATATAGGGAAAGAAGCAAGGTATTGCTAGATGCGATTGATTCTAATGAGAGACTTTTTGTAATTTTCATGATTTTCTCCTTTAGAATTGTTAGGTTAACATAGGAAATAAACAAGATGAACGGTGTGAATGAGAAAAGTTTTGTGTATTAACCAGAAATTGGTTGATATGTATGAGTTTTCGAGCTAAATTTAGGTTGTGTTTAACCAAAATATGGTTTGATAAATATGGGTCTAAAAAATCTTTTTGGCTCAGAAAGCGTTGTTAAGGTGCTTTTCTTCCTTTTCGTCAATGAAAAGGGGTATGGATCCCTGATGCAAAAGGTTTTGAAGGTGCCTTTGACTCCCTTGCAGAATGCCCTGGTTAAGCTTGAAAATGGTGGAATTGTACTGAGTTATCTTGAAGGAAAGATGAGGTTTTACAAATTCAATCAGGCTTGCTTCATTCATTTGGAGCTACAGCAGCTCCTAAGGAAGGCTTTTACCCAATTATCTATTGAAGAACAGAGGAGTTATTACGCTTTTATAGAAGGAGGCTACCGCATCTTTTCTCGTGATGAGAGTCCTCACAAGGTATTAAGGGGGTTCTGGAAAAAACTTTCCGAGGTTAATTCGTTTTCGATCTCTGTGCTATCGCGCACTGCGGAGCAGAGTTGGGTAAAAAGTGGCGCAGGAGAAGTCATTTCGACGGGTGCTTCCGATTCAATATTATTTCATGAGCGGGGGCATTGGGATGGGGAGTCTGGAATGAGTTTTCGAAACGTCTACAGGTGGACTTTGGATTTTAAGAGATCTGCCATTCTTCTCGAGCATTTACGCCAAGGGGCCGACAATCCCGTTTTATTATTGCAACTCTCACCGGTGTCTAGCTCCATGCTTTCATCGACCGACCCTCACATTTGCACGCAAGATAGTTATTTTGGCAAACTGCAATCGGGGAAGAATGGCCTCACGCTTAAATGGAGGGTCATTGGACCTCAGAAAAATCAGGAGATCCGGTGCACCTACTCGCCTCGATTTAACTCTTGAAACCACTCAGCGGAGAGTTGGGCTACAGCCTCGAGCGCACCCGGCTCTTCAAAAAGATGCGAGGCGCCTGGGATGATTACGAGCTTCTTTTTTCCCTTAATTAGGCGCATGGAGGTGAGATTGAGGTTGTGGATGGACGGATCGTCTTCTCCCACAATAAAAAGGACAGGAGCAGTCACAAAGGGAAGTGCTTCATCTGCGAGATCGCTTCTGCCACCACGTGAGATCACCCCTGCTGCTTTCTGGCCTAGTTTTGAGGCTGCAATGAGGGCAGCTGCAGCTCCGGTGCTTGATCCAAAGAGGCCGATCTTAAGTTTGCTCGTGTCCGGTTGGTGGCTGAGCCATGCGCACGCAAAGAGTAATCTTTCAGCTAGTAGAGGGATATCGAAACGAAATTCTCTCGTCACATTGTCGACTGATTCTTCTTCCACGGTGAGAAGGTCTAGGAGAAGCGTTCCGATCTTCTTTTCATGCATTGCAGAGGCAACAAATTGGTTTCTAGGGCTTAGGCGTCCGCTTCCGCTTCCATGAGCAAAAGCTACTACGATAGTTGCTTCTTTTGGCAGATGGAGTATCCCTTTCAGGATGACATCTTTGCGGTCTGTTGAAATTTCGATCTCTGCGCGCTTCATTTTGGTATTAGGGTGACCGTAAAGATGTAGGGAGATGCAGTGGAGTCGGAGTTACTCGTTGTATTAGGCACTTTGCTCATGATGCCGCCTGCGATGTAGCCGATCACAGTTGGCTTTTTGATCTTATCTAAACGGATGGTGCCGTTGTGATAAAGATGAATATCCGCGGCAGGAAAGAAAATAGCCTCAGCGCCAAATAAGAGCGGCTCCACCGGATCTGTTTCAGGAACTGGGATGGTAGGGTATTCGCCATCCATGATGTACTGAGTGTATTGATCCAAAGCATCGATTTTAATGGTCGTGACCTGATTGATAAAAGGGAATTCACTATCGGTTGTAAATATGCCGTTTGAAAAGTAGCCGTAGCTAATGCCTCCGGGAAGCACGATATAGGTTTCTTTATGTTTTGTTGAATAGAGGCTAAAGGCGGGGCAATTGTAATGGTTCATCGCCTGTTTGAAGCTGCTGACTTTATTAGGGTCGGGTTCAAAACTTGACCCATCGGGAAAAATGGTGATGGGAACTGTCCAAACGCCGTCAGTCAACGTAAAGACACCCGCAAGAGCAATGTAGGCTGGTTTATCGTTGCGGTAGACGGGAACGATGTTCAAATCGCGCCTTCTATAGTCGCTAAAGGTCTTAGAGGAGGGATGAGGCAGGATTGCAAACTGCTCCTTTTCGTCGACCAGCCAGAAAGGGCGGATCTGCTGGGTATAGGCGCCATTAGAACCGTCTCGGTAGAGTCCAACGAAATTCTGCCCAAGCATGAGTAGAAAGGGATCGTGGTCGGAATTTTGAAAAAGGAATCCGCCGGTGACTTGAAGAAGCGGGTTTTTTGTCTGCCGGACTGCTTTCTTAAGAGAGGATTCTTCATGTAAAACCCAGCGAATCGTCCTTTTCAGGTCGATTTCAGTGAGAGTATTCTTGGTTTCCATCTCTCCGGTGGCAGTATTGATGCCATATCCACCGACGATGTAAAGAGAGCGTCCCTTTTGAAAGGGTTGAGAAGCAACAACGGATAAGGTGTCGATGACAGATTGACTTAAACCGGAACCGTCCAACAGCGAGCGGCTGTATGATGCTCCCGTGGAGGGGTCGATGACGAAAACAGTCGTATTTTGAAAATTGGGTGGAAAATTATTTCCGATGTTATCAAAGCCGTGAAGGCCGTTCGTTCTACCTGCAAGAATGACCCAAAGATCCTTATAAATCCCACTTGCAAATGATTGTAGTCCTGTCGGAAGAGAAAAGGAGGCTTGATCGATTTGTATTGTAAAGGGTAGATCTGTTTCCGGAATGGGAATGTCAAGTGTTGCAGTCTGGTTATCAGCCTGCAGTACTTGAGCCCATATTACAAAAAGTGCAAATAGAAAATTTTTCATAAATCCTCAAAATCAGCAATAAATATTTGGGAGCTACTATCCGCGCTCCGCTTCGAAGTCCACATAAGTTTGGTGCCGTCATGATTAAATACGGGTAATCCATTGAATCCAGAAGTCTCTGTCAACTGTCTTTCACTGCCTGATTCAAGGTCGTGCAGAAAAATCTGATAATTGCCGTGACCTAGGATAGAAGTAGTATAAGCAATCTTTTTGCCTGAGGGATGCCAGAACGGTGCCCAGTTAATGGCCTCATTGTTTGTAAGTTGTTGAAAATTACTTCCATCGCTATCGATGATACAAACTTGCAAATGATGGGGCACATGTAGATCAGCTCGAAAAACGATTTTTTTTCCATCGGGTGAAAAAAAGGGGCCGCCATTGTAGATGCCTTTTGAGTGCGTAATCTGTCTTTTGTCGCTTCCATCGCTTTTCATGGCATACAAGTTCATGTGACCATCTTCATTGCTGGCGTAGACGATTGAGCCGCCGTCGGGTGCATAGGCACACTCGGCATGGTAGGCAGACCCCTCTGTCAAAGCTATGGGATCGCTTCCATCGGGATTAGATTCATAAATATTCATGAAGGGTGTTAAGTCCCAGGTGTATCTTCCAGGAGCGCTTTTTTGCGTTTTAAACGGGCTTGCGGCAAAGATGATTTTTTTTCCATCGGGACGGAAAAATGAACAGGTGCAGGCGCCCGAATTTTGACTAATTTGCTGGATCTTATGAGAAGTTAAATCCATCGCATAGATTTGGTAGTCATCTTCTTCTAGAGGAACTGCTTGAAAGAGAATCGATTGGCCGTCAGGTGAGAAGTAAGCTTCTCCTGCGCGTTTGAATCCGAGTGTAGGCGAAGTGAGCTGCTGAATATTGGAAAGTTGCGGTTCTGCTGTAAAAGCCGTGCTGGAGGCAAAGAGCAATAAAAGATTGAAAATAAGTCCTAGCACCATTAGCCTTCTATAAAAGATTTCATTAAAGCGAGAATAGGAAATGAAGAAGCTGTTTGCAACAATTTTTATCGGTTTTTTGGGTGCGCACTCGGCGCTTTCCGCTTTATGCTATGAGCTCAATCTCTCATACGATTACTTTAGGGGAATCCCCGATGGCAGCTGGAATGGAAACAGCGGAGCTTTTCTCGCCGCTAACACAAGTGCTGAATTGTGTGACATCTTTGAGATCCAACTTGGGGGAAGCTATGGATTTTATAACTGGGATGGACGGCAAAACCAGGTGTTCAGAAATCCAAAGACTTTAGAGCGGCAGGGATTCGTTACAGCAGGTGCTTCCACCTCGATGTGCGATTTTAATGCAGGCATAGCGTATGACTGCCAATTCGTAAAACATTTTGGTATCTACGATTTGAGCTTCCACGTCGATCAGTTAAGGTTGCAGGGCGGCTATCAATTTTGCAGTGAGGAAGTTGGTGTTTGGGGGACTGTGCGTCTTTCCAAATCCAGCAAAACAGCTCTCGGCATTCCGGTTAATTTCAAAGCTGTCAATCAGGTGAATCTGTTCTGGAGCCACTACTTTGACAACTGCTCTATTGCGACCATATGGCTGGGCTCTCCTTATGGAAATAGTTTAAGGCATGGCAGTAACAGAGCCGGGGATTTTACAGCCGGATTTGAGTTGAGAGCTCCGCTTACAGAAAATCTCTTTGCGGATGCTCATGGTGCTTACATGAGAGCCAAGCACGCCCATGGAGATCATCAAAGCCGCAATTATGCCGCTAACATATGCGTTGGTTTGACCTATCTGTTTGGCGATTGCTGTTCAAGGGCGCGCACCTCTTACATGTCGATCGGCAATAACTCCAATTTCTTTATCGACAGCAACATCAATGAATGAACTGACTCTTGAAGAGCGTTGGAATTTCCTCACGCATGCATTTGGGCTTCTTTTAAGCTGCCTGGGAGCTGTTTTACTCCTTTCCTTCGCTCATCTTTCAGGAGATCTTTGGAAGGTTTTGAGCGCGACCATTTTTGGTGGCAGCTTGATATTTCTGTATATGGCTTCTACTCTTTATCACAAGGCTTTAAGTGATGAGGAGAAGCGCAGGTACAAGGTCATGGACCATTGTGCGATCTATTGCCTTATTGCAGGTTCCTATACGCCCTTTGCTTTGATTACATTAAGAGATAGCATTGGCGGCATTGTTTTTGCTGGAATCTGGAGTATTGCACTTTTAGGGGTCCTGTTTAAACTCTATTACACAGGCAAGTTTCGTCTCCTTTCAACGATTCTTTATCTCGCAATGGGATGGGTGTCAATGCTCATCTATGAGCCCATGGCGCAAAATCTACCGGGAGAGGCTCTATCGTGGATTCTTGCGGGAGGGTTAGCCTACACGTTTGGAGCCTTTATCTATCTGGCGAAACGGCCGCGTTTCCACCATGCGATATGGCATCTCTTTGTAATGGCGGGGAGTACATGCCACTATCTGTCCGTGCTATTTTTTGTAATGTGACCACTTGCTAATGGCCTCATTCAGCTCCTTGAAGATGCGGTCAAATTCGAGATAGTTGCAGGTGGGTAGGATTTCATGATGCTTCTCATCGACTTTAATATAGCACTTCCCGGAAGTGTACCGGACAAATTTTCCGTGAATTTTTTCAATGGTCGTATCGAAACCGAATCCGACCCTTTTCTGAAAATGTGCCTGCAAAATGAACTCAGTGACAGTTTTTGCTGTCTGCATTAATTGAAAATACCCAGCTACCAAGGATTTAGATCGATCAAAAGGGTGGAAATCGAAGACCACAGAGTAGCAGGGATTCTCGTAAATTTCTTTAGGGGAATCGTTCAGTAGACACGGTTTTATTAAATTTGGCTTTAATACTATGGCTGTGAAGTGGAGAATTCGCTGCATCTCACCATCATCAACATTTCGGAGTATTGTCGTGATGGCTCCAGCAGGTGTCTCTTTTAACCCCTGATTGCGTCCAAATCTCGCTTCATCATGCCTGTAAAAAAATGCAGATGCGTATTTACGGAACGAAGCCAAACTCGAGAGTTTGGCGAGTGACATAAACTAGCAGATGCTTTTTTGACAGGTATGAGGGAGCGACTAACATAAAGGTTTACTTCGCTTGATTGCATATTCTAAGTGACGCTCACGACAAACCATCCCCAGATGAATTTTATCTTTTATATCTTTTTTATCGGACATGTCTCGACATGTCCTTCAAAAAAAGCTAAAAAATCTAAAATCCATCTGGAGCGTTTTGCCGTGGATTTGGTCGCAATCAGGGGTTTAATCGCAAATCTCCATCTGAGGCGATAACGACCTTGCCCAGATAGGAGTGTACGTCAATGTCGATGCCGCTTGCCGTTTGATGTTCAAAAGCACATCGAACCAATCGTGCCATTTGCAATGCAAGATTCTTATCGGAGTAGCAGCCGATTTCAGTTTCCTGACCCCTGTTGAATGGATATCCTTTGACGGTGACAATGTGATAATTGGCCAATAGATTCATGGTTTTTCGTGTAATTTTAGGTTTTAACGACGAGTTCGTTTCCGACTTTTTTTACTTCAAGAGGAAATGAAAACAGGTCAAGCTGAGTAGCAAGGACGATATCTTTTGCCCCTTCTGCATAGGAATTGGGGCCTTCAACCATCCTTTTGGCCGTGCGTGAGTTCCTAACTCGATCCAGTGCCTTTTCAGCATCGTGCGGGATGCCCAGAAGTTGATCCCTTAGGTATTCTGCGAGGGCAATGTCTTCGGAACCATCGTGAAGGCCCGTAGCAATCAGGCTGACATGTTCCGGATTGAGAGCGCGGATTTTTTTTAGGGTGGCTCCGGCAACGACGAAGCTTGAGAGAAGAATGTGGGTGGCATGGCTGCATCCGATCACCCCTTGGGTGCCTGATGAGGTGCGTTGGGTGAGCCTTGCTCCTTTGGGGCAATGCATTTTAAGTTCGATAGGAGAATTGCCAAAATTAAAACCGGGGACTTTTACACCTCCCACTTCGCCCATTAAGAGGAGCTCAGGATCCTTTTGTCTTCTCTTAAATGCTTCTTCAACGGTCGCGACAAGGGTGATCTCACGTGCACCTGCATCGAATGCAAAAGCCGCAGTGGTGAATGCACGCAATACGTCGATGACGACGCAGACTCCTTGTGCTTCCGGAAATGTATGTCCATGTAAAATATCGATCTTCACAGGACAAAGTATGGGCAATCTGCCTTTATAAAATCAATGGTTTAAACGCTTGGCAATCCAGAGCAAAGCAATCGTCAAAAGCGCGCTTAAGGCAATCGTCCAGGTGTTCATCGTAGAGGTGAGCGTTATGTAGCGCGTCTCGATGGGCAGGTTCATAGCAAAGGCAATGTAGAGGTGGCTGATAGTGTGGAGGGCAGCTGCACCTGCAAAAAATAGGATCCAATCTCTAAATGTTCTCATAAAGTTACTCCTTTAAAAACTTATTGTCCCTGATGTTCCTTCATCATTTCGTCGATCTTGTTTTTGATCGCGCTTAGGTTGAAGGAAGCCGGCGCCTGCATCGGAGGAAAGTCAATGGCTGTCATCGCAAGCTTTTCCACCTCTTTCTGAACAGAAACAAAGCGCCAGAATTGACGGGCATAGAAATCATTCATGTATCCACCGCCACTATCATTTGTGCTCTCTCCACGTGAAGAGGGAGTCCTTTCAAAGGGGTCTTGGCGTAGATTGACAATTGTTGGCATGTCAGTTTTGATCTTCTCTCCGGGCCATCCCCATGGCTGCTGAATAAACTGGAATTTAAAGTTGTCGATCCTGATTGCTCCCAGCTCTGCTCCTGTAAAATAGAATACCTCATGTCTCTCTGATGGGGCTTTACCAAGTAGAAGATTGAGCTGGTTGTAACCATCTAAGTGGTTTTTATAGGTGCGGCCCTGAATTTCAGCTCCCTTTAAGAGCTGAGGGATGATATCGGGATTGCCTGCAGCTGCCGTTAAAGTGGGGAACCAGTCCAAACCTGAGAAAATTTCATTTTGAACAGTTCCAGCCTTCACTTTGCCCGGCCAACGCACAATGCATGGGACTCTGAAGCCGCCTTCCCAGGCAGTGCCTTTAGTTGCCCTGAAGGGGGTCATGCCTCCATCAGGCCAGGTGAAGACTTCAGCGCCATTGTCCGTTGTAAAGATTACAATTGTGTTGTCCTTTTCTCCGATTTCTTCAAGGTGCTTGAGGAGGGCGCCTACGGAATCATCGAGTTGTGCCATACCCGCCTCTTCCAAATTGTAGTTGTTCGTCGCATTCATCAAGGCTTGGTATTTAGGAGCAAGGTAAG
This sequence comes from uncultured bacterium, assembly GCA_964605535.1. Lineage (GTDB taxonomy): Bacteria > Chlamydiota > Chlamydiia > Chlamydiales > Parachlamydiaceae > CAZSDA01. The sequence continues at coordinate 185,751 of CAZSDA010000001.1, read as the reverse complement.
TAAAGACGTGCATTCTGGTGGTGTTGTGCCATAGAAAAAAGGGCTTTCCCTCCTTCTTGGCCTTATCCATGAATGCATTGGAGTGCTGTACAAGCACTTCATCAAAAGTCTCCATGTCATATTTGGCAGGACGGCTAACTTGCCAATTCTGCATATCTTTCATGTTGGGAAAGGGCGCTAGTGGGCCTTCATCCACAATTTTTTGCTTTCCGATTTTGCCCCATCGCGGTTGTACAGTCGTGTCCTCGACGTCAGTTGCCCAGGAATGAATGAGGTTTCTTGGGCCTGATTTGTCGATCCATTCTTGAGGATAGTCAAACCAGTAGGGATCGGACATCGCATCTAAGTGGTAGAGGTAACCAAAATACTCATCGAAGCCGTGGACTGTAGGAAGGTATTTATTTAGGTCTCCCAAGTGGTTTTTACCGAATTGTCCTGTGGCATAGCCTTGGGCCTTTAATGCGGTCGCAAGGGTGCAAGCTTGATCGGGAAGCCCGACATCAGCTCCTGCCTGACCCACAGTCGTAAGTCCCGTACGGATTGGCAGTTGGCCGGTGATGAAGTTGGCTCTACCGGCTGTACAGCTTGCTTCTGCATAGTAATCAGTAAAAAGCATACCTTCGTTTGCCAGTTTATCGAGGTTGGGCGTTTTACCTGACATCATGCCCCGGTGGTAAGCACCAATATTGAACCAGCCCACATCATCGCCCATGATAACCAGGATGTTGGGCTGCTTCGGCTTTGTCGCTGCCTCGTCTGAACCAAAAAGAGGAGTAAATAGGGCGAAAAAGAGGACAAGGTAGCGCGTTACCATTTTTCTTCCTTTGTTCTAATAAACTAGCCATAATCTAAATCAGATTTTCATAGATAGGATTATCATGGCATTTCTCAGTGAGGATGGAAAGAAGCGCTGCTTTGGATGGCAAAAGGGTAAAGAGCTGTATGCTCAATATCACGATGAGGAGTGGGGTGTTCCCCTTCAAAACGATCAACAGCTCTTCGAATTTTTAATCCTTGAGGGGGCGCAAGCCGGCTTAAGCTGGGAAACAATCCTCAAAAGACGGGAAGGGTATCGAAGGGCATTCCATCAATTTGATCCTCAGAAGGTTGCAGCTATGGGTGATCTTGAGCTGGAACTTCTTTTAAAGGATGAATCGATCATCCGTAATCGGCTGAAAGTTTTTGCAGCCAGACAAAATGCAAAAGTATTTCTTCAGCTTTGTGCTGAATTCGGTTCATTTTACAACTACCTAATCCGTTTTTTCGAAAGTGTACCTATCGATCGCCATCCTGTGACTTTTCAAGATGTGCCCTGTTCGTCACCGGAAAGCGATGCGCTATCAAAAGACCTAAAAAAGCGCGGCATGACTTTTGTAGGGTCTACAATTATCTATGCTTTCATGCAGGCTGTTGGCTTAGTCAATGATCATTTGCGGGATTGCTGTGTTCGATCCTCAGAAAATTCCCAAGCCCATCCGTTGAGAAAGAAAGTGCATGTCCGTCAGGTGCTAGAGTAAAGGTCGTTTCTGAAACGCCCAGGTTGATGAGGGGCCAGGTGAGGAGGAAGGTGTCGCTGCTGAATGGCTTCAGATTTCCTCTATATTTACCGGGCCCTGCCAAGAGTATCAATGAATCAGATTCAGCAGTGAGTGACACGCGTCCATAAATAGAGCTTTCATATTCGCCGGCATAATCTTTTAGCGGGCGGGATGGAGAAATAGGTTCTATGGGGGGCTTTGGGGCAGCGATCATATTCGGGATTTCTGCAGCAATGCGGTCGATTTGTTCTTCTAAATTGCTCTCTGAATTTCCTAAAACCTGTTGCAAAAAGTAAGCGCGCACTCTTTCAGGAAAGAGCGTCAGATTTAAGTTAGCTAAGACAGCGATACCCATTTTCAACTCGGGAATCAGGACGACGACTGTGCGGACCCCATCAAGCGCACCCCCCTTCTCGATAATGAGGTGGCTTTTGTAAGTATAATTTCCCCAGCCTAAACTGTAGCAGAAAAAGGGTGAATCGGGGATGGGAGGGGCCTCTGCAAATTCAGGTTGAGAAACCATCGCAGGACGGAAAATCTCATTAATAGCGTGTTCTGATAGCACTCTTGTCCCGGATAACTCTCCTTTGCCAAGGTGCATTTTCATCCAAGTAGCAAGGTCTTTAGCGCAGGAAATGAGTCCTCCTGCGGCCGTGAAATGGTCATCCAGGCTTCTCGGAGTTATTTGAATCTTGCCATCTACCAGTGCATGTGCACTGGCTAGATTGGGGTCTTTTAGAAGTTCTTTAAAACCTGTCCTGGACATTTTGAGAGGAACGAGCAAAATTTCCTGCACCCACTCCTTCCAGGTTTTTCCGGCTACTTTTGCTGTTAGCTCACCGGCGAGTAAGAATCCCACATTGGAGTATAGAGCCTTTTCCCTAAAAGTGGTTTCAAAAGGAATGAAACGCACGCGTTTCACAATTTCTTCAGTAGAATAGCCCAGATGGCCCAAAATGTCTCCTCGGAAGCTCGGCAGGCCCGATCGGTGTGCTAGAAGATCGCGGGGAGTTGCGTTGCACTTGGCGTAGATGTCTGAGAGGCTAAATTCCGGAAAATCGAGAATGACGGGTCGATCCCAGTCGAGCTTGTTTCGATCGACCAATACGCCGATGGCTGCGCTAGTGAAAGTTTTTGAAACGGAGGCAAGTTGAAATAGCGTTTCAGGGTCTACTTTTTCGTTCCTACCCACTTCTCGAATGCCATAGCCTTTCAGGAAGAGCGTTTGCCCTTCCCGTACTATAGCTACCGACGCGCCGGGAACATGGTCTTTTTCTAAGGAGTCCTTGATGAATTGATCAAGGCGAGCCTCATCGAAAGCTGTAAGAGCTCCGGCAATAGCGAGCCAAAAAAGTAAATAACGCATCACTCCAGGACTTTAACAGAATCAAAGAAAAAGCTCCTAATGCTCTCCTTTTCATATTGATATAGTGACCCAGCACAAATGTAAAGAATGCGAAAAAATCGCAGATTGGGTATTCAGAAAGTGATGAACATGCGGCTTTTCAAAATTGCTTTTATTGGCTCAATCTTTGCTGTCTTTGCGCTTCTTGTTTGGGTATTTGTTGTAGAAAGGGGGGATGATGAGTTTAATCAATATGGATACCAGGCTTCTTTAACTTTAGAGCCTCCAAAGGGGTTGCCGCCTATCCCTTGGCCCGAGGACAATCCTTACACCCCTGAAAAGGCTGAACTGGGAAGGCTGCTTTTCTTTGATAAGCGGTTATCGAGCAATGGAACGATTTCCTGTGCCAGTTGCCATGTCCCTAAACGAGCTTACGGTGATGAAAATATGGTTTCTATCGGCATCCATGGACATGCCGGCACAAGACATGCCCCCACTGTGATCAATACAGCCTATAACCGTTACCAGTTTTGGGATGGACGTGCCAATACGCTTGAAGAGCAATGTGTGGGACCGCTTGCTAATCCCAATGAGATGACGAGTGATCGTGAACAAAACAAAGCGCTGCAGGAGTGTCATGAGCGTGTTTGCGAAATTAAGGGGTATAGAGAGCTATTTAAGCGCGCCTTTGGAAATGATGAATGCAGCATCCAGCAAATCGCTCAAGCGCTAGCCACTTTTGAGCGAACAATTCTTTCTGGAAATGCACCCTATGACCGCTATATGGCTGGCGACAAGAGCGCAATGACGAAAGAGCAAGTGAGGGGAATGGAGGTTTTTAGAACGGCAAGCTGCGCTTTTTGCCATACTTGGCCAAAGTTTACAGATGACATGTTCACAAATATCGGCGTCGGTATGGATAAGCCTAACCCCGACCTTGGTCGATATAATATCACAAAAAAGGATTCAGACTGGGGCGCTTTCAAAGTGCCAACATTGCGTGAATGCGCTTCAAGCTTTCCCTACATGCATGATGGAAGTCAAGCCACCCTTGAAGAGGTTGTGGATTACTATGATAAGGGCGGTTTTCCAAACCGAAACCAGCATCCCCAGATCAGGCCGCTCCATCTGTCTGCAGAAGATAAAAAGGCTCTTATCGCCTTCCTGCATGCTTTGAGTGGAGAAGGCTTTGAGCATGTAAAAGAACCTGTGAGCTATCCTCAGTAAGGAGGCTATTTGTATTGGGCGAGTTCTCCGAGCGTAATATCATTAGGGCCTGTTAGCTCCTCTTTCGTATAAACTTCGCCCTTTTTGATTTCGAAGCTTTTTAAAACCTTGAGCAGGTTCTCTTTCGCAGGAGATTCTTTTTGAAGTCCTCTTTTTTCAATCCAGTCTATAGCATTGACATAGCCGGTTGTAAATTGATCGACAGGGATCTTGAATTGATGGACGCGCTCTTTTTTTGTTAAATTTTTCAATATTAACCGCAGACATTCGCATTGATCGCTTGCATTCTCAGGGGGCGTATGTCTGCTATCTTTAATAGCATTGGCTAAAGTGTAAATATAGACGGGGATAAAGTGGAAAGTTACCTTATCATGAAACGCAAAATCAGCCCTTTCACCGATGCTGAGAAGGTATTTAACGATCTCAATATGTCCCGATTGCGCAGCCTGAAAAAGAGCGCTCTTGGAATAGGCGTTTAAACGATTAAACCTGTAGCTATAAGTCTCATCCTCGATCCTAAGAGCTGCGCCATACTCTATCAGGAGTCTTACAGCTTGCAAATTCCCTTGCCGAATCCAATGTTGTAGGGGAGTATACGTTCCTCCTTCCGGAATGCTGTTCAGAATGGCTAATTGACCTTGCTCTTTAATCTCTTCCAATATTTCGACCATGCGCTCGGGGGTGCATGTAGAATTGCAGAGCTCTTTCAGCGATTCTGTGAGATTCAATCTTTCTACTTCTTCAGGTTTTACCAAGGCTTTTAAAGCTTCTCGTGTAATACGTTGAGTTGTAGGCGACGATACTCTTCCCTTAAACCGGATGAGGTTCACGATGGCAAGGGTTGCAGGAAAAAGTCCCAAAGACAGAATTCCGGCAGCAATAGTGGCACCTAATGCTTTTTTTCGATCCGCCTTGGAGAGTTGCACAGATTGCGGAGCGAAAGCATAACAGTCAAGATAGTTTTTTATATTTAGCTTCATATTAAACATTAATACTAGGGAATTATAAATGAAATTTCTAAATATTGCAACCCGTTAGAAGAAAAAGTATAAGAAAATATTTAATATTTAGAGGGGATTCTCATGTTAAGCAAGCTTGTTACTTATGCAAAATTGTGGGTGCTTTTGCGATTATCGGAGCGCTCAATTGGGGATTGATTAGTGTCGCGGATTACAATCTGATCGACCATGTTTTGGGGGCAGGCTCAAAGGCTGCACGCGTACTTTATGGCTTAATAGGCCTTTCCGGAGCCGCGCTGCTCGTGAGCTACTTCACCGTTTGCCCTGCCTGCAAAAAGGATTAGGAATATTAGCCTCGCAGTTTTGAATTGTTTTTGTATGTGCTATTTTCTTTCATCATTTAGTATGGATTGAAAATAGATTGGATTTAGTCGAGACTGTGGTGCTGCAACTTAAGAATATTCCAGTTCGATGTGGTGTGTTTCCAATGCGCAATGGGGTGGAAAGCACAATCAAGGGATTAAGCCGCTTCTTCACATCGACTCCATTTCCTGATAGAGACCTTTTAGAGTGGTATCGTAATAATAACTTTAGGTTTTTAGGCCTCACATTTTCTTTAGCGAAAAGACAAAGGGGTATTCTTTCAGATTACTGGCGCATCGTTCAAGCTATGCAGAAAAGGGGATTAATTCCATTAGTTCATGGACAGCCTGCACTCTGGATGGTTCCTCAAAGAGTCATGAAAGCGCTTGGCTGCGATCATTGCAATTCTTTAAGGGCTCCAAGAGTCGCATCTACCTCTGTCCAAGCATTATTAAAAAATAGGGATGCCGTGTTGCATAAGCAGAAGAAAAACCCTTTCTATTGGCATCTTTTGTACACCTTTCCTAAGCTAACATCGGGTAAAAATCAGCTGGATCATCTTCCTCAGTTCCGTGAGCATTTGATTGCTACTACTTTAGGCGCTTTCCACGATAGTATAGATGAATCGCCCTTTAGCTTTGTATTTGGAGGAACAAGCGGAAGTAAATATTTTACTCTTGAAGGCAACCGAAGCGTTTTATCTAAACATCTATCCATACAGATTGCGGATGGCATGATTCGCGATGCAATGCATGAAAAAGGTTTTTCTCCTTTGCAAATCGAAGCAATGCTACAGCGCGTACAAAAATATTATAACGAGGCTGACGCGATGGAAATTGGGCAGATGCTTGTCATTGGTGTACCGGAAGCGATATTAGATGATGTTGCCTATTTAAGTAAGCCTTATGGCATTCCAGCTGGCAAGCCTCTCAAAGAAGTTGTCAGAGCAGTTTCTAATTCCCAACGGGTTTTAGGTGCTCAGCACCAGGTCAGATTCATTCTTGGGCGTGAGACGATGCATCCCGACAGTGGGATCAAAGTGGTAAGTGTAATGGATGGCAAAGCAGTTGATGAGTTTTGTGCTGGAGCAAATCTTAAACCTCCATGGGAAGATCCTCTGTTTGGCAAATTGATGGCACTTGAGCCACATGAGCCGGAAGGAAACTCTCATGAAAAATTTCGATGTTTTCTTAAAAGATTGGATCAGGCCATCGGTTTAGGCAAAAATTTCCCAACTATCACTGCTGCAGCTGAATCGGGCAGATTGCTTACCTTCCGGTAAATATGTGCATTCACAATCAGGGGTTTAAACCTGACTTGCCCCCCTACATCACGCTTCGAACATATCAGATTTGGCCGCAATCAGCGGCTATATTCTGAGGGCATTTTTTGAACGGTGAGTTGGTTGTCTATTTGCTTTACTCCCTTAATGCTGAGAATATCTCTTGTGACCTGCGCCTTGTCATCAAGAGTTTCGACAGTTCCCTGAAGATACACATTCCCATAACTGACGGTAAAATAGACGTTTTCATATTTTTTTAGCCTTCGCCCCTTTGCGAGTTTTTCATCTATCGCTTTGGTCAATTGCTGATCATCTCCGACCTGAGGGCTTAGTTCAGGGTAGCTGGTATATGGAGGAGTAGAAATTGCCGCGAAAAGAGTCGAAGAGATAAGGTTTATTCCTAAGGGGAAGATATATTTAAACATACCATTTTTTTATGAATTCAAGGAGTTTTTGTCAATGCCACGATAAGTTTTAGTTAATAAGTTAGTTGTTTGATTTAATTTATGAATCGTTAATAATATAATGTTATTAAATGGTGGTTTATGTCGTTGAGCGTGAGTTTATTTGAGGATAATTATAGGAGGCTTGCTCCAAGCTGTCATGCATTAAGGCCATCCGTGATTGTTGCAAAAAATGGATGTGAAAATCCTGTGTCTAGGATTAGGAAAAAGGTCCAAGAATTAATTGGTGAAAGAAATGCGCAAAAGATAGACCAAAAGAAGTTAAAATCAATTTTCATTAGAGATTCGCAAATTCTTAGAGGTGATGGCTTCCTCTCAATACCCCGTTTGACAGATGAACTTGGCAGAGAGCAGATAAATATAGATGACACAATTGGATGCTGGCCATTTTTACCTCCTTCGCTTTTCCATTTGATGTTACCGGATGATCCGATGAAATTGGCCGGTAAAGGTGGCCAGAGGGAATTATTGGATTTGGCGAAGGCATCGATAGAAAAATTTCAGTTTCCCTTTAAAATTCAGAATGCCTTCTTAGAGGGTGGAAACGTATTCTTCCTCAAAAGAGAGGAGGAGTTGTTTGCTGTTGTGGGTGAGCTTAGTCTCGTTTGGAGTCTTAGGTTGCTTCTTTCTAAGGGGAAGTTACGTGATATAGCTGTTGATCGGGATCTAGAGCCTTCCGATCATGCTTACTATTTAGCTCGTAACACGCAATTACAAGTTCAATTTTTTTCATCAGATGTAGAAGAAAAGAACGTAGATGAACTTCTGCAGCTGCTCCAAAAGCCGATTTCCACTGAAGAGAAAGAAAAATATTATGATGATGCCCTTTTTTGGGAATCTTGTCTGACTCATACCAAAGAACTTATGGCTGAAGATCTCGGTATCTCTAAATCAAATTTGATTTTGGTACCGCAAAGAAAGTTTCATATAGACATGGAGATGATGACGACTGTGGAAGGAGAAGTTCTGCTTCATGATGAGGTTAAGGCGTCACTGTTTCTTGAAGAATTAATGGACAAATCCAATCGCTTTAACAAGCGAGAGTGCGATTTGATCTCTAGGCTTAGGGAAGATGCAAACAATAAGCTGGTTTTTTGCGAAGTAAAAAACAGGATAGAAGAAATACTAGCTAGCCGTGGAATCCCGGTAATGTCTCTTCCCTTGAGCTATGAGTCTCCTTCCGATCGGATTGTATTAAATTATGCAAATGGAATTCATTTGAAAATGTGGAATGGGGCTCATGAGGGTCATAAACGTAGAAAAGTAGATAGCGATTATGTCTATTTAACGACGGGGCCCACTTTAAAGGAAGAGCAAAAGTTTCATCAAATGGCTTTAGAGGTAATTCAAGCGCATCTTTCGGATACAAAAATTGTGGGCGTTGATGGCATTTCACGATTCATATTTTTTTATCATGGTGGCGTGCGGTGCATGACCATTCAAACTGATAGCTACTGATATTTTATCTTTTTTAGAAAATGTCAATTCTGCTTAAGGATATTAAGCCTTGTGCAAGGCGAAAATAATCCCTTCTGTCGGATGCTTTCTTTAACCATTCAGAATCATTCATCAGATGTTGATCCGGCCTGGATGCAAGGAGGGCACGCACGGACGTAATTTCGCAATTTTCGCGAAATGCGCAATGGAGGACTTCAAGAGGGGAGATCGCCATTGTGACGTGGGTGATTTTTTGTTGCTCTACTGAGAAGAGGAACAGAAGGTCCCCGGGCCTAAAATGATCGACTGTTAGCACCCTCCAATCACGTTCAATTAAGGCTTTAGGTAGATCTCCCAAAAACACGTGGGGCAGGGTGGTGTTAAAACAGGTATTGATTACATGGCGAAGAAAGGTGACGCAATTGGCTCGAAGGGGTAGATCCTTATCTTTTGCCTGGAGGTCGTAGATCGTCGTTTCTAAAAGTTCCTCGACTTCAGGATATATTTCCTTTTGAAGGGGAAAGCTTGAGCGCAGTATTGAGTAGGGGAAGTTTGACTCCTGTTGTTATAGTTGTGACTTTATTGAATAATATCCATTTTTTGCAAGACTATCGCATTAATTTTTTCTGTTGTAGACTCTATCGCAGAAGAGGGAGTTTATTATGGTGGGAAAAATTTTAGCTTCAATTAGAAGCCAAGGTATAGACAATGAGCCTAATTTCGAAAATGTCACTGTTTTGCAAAGTGCTCTAGATGCTCTTGCAGATGTTGAAGATCGAAATGAGTTGCGATGCCTGCGCTTTATAGCCACTCCTTGGATAAATCAACCGTTGGGAATCACGATTAACAACTTGTTTCGAAGGGTTTTTCAAGAGGTTGAATCTGAAGAATTTTGGGAACTTGCGCACTCGATTAAAGAGAATTTGATGAGGCGCGATGGATACAATTCAACCAATGAAGAGATTCTTTTGATTTTGGATGGTCTTAAAAGGGTATATGAAGAGCATGCAGAGCTATTCCGCGAATTATTCGATTCAATCTTGGAAAGTGATTCAACATATTTTGAAGATTTTGTGAATGGCCAAATGAGAACTTTGTCAACGATGGCTCCGCAAGAATTGAGGCTATTTTTTGGTAAGTTTTCAGTGGCAGCTCCGCAATTACTTGCTTTTCTGCAAGATGTTGATCCGGCATTACGCGTCTCTCTTTTAGAACGGGCGAATGATCAGAATGAACTCGTCGCACTTTGCCTGGAAACCTTTCAATCTCCGGAAGCTATCTTAAAAGGACTCTGTTGGTGTGCGAAAGAGCGCAACTCAATGAGTTATGCTCCAAGCCTGATTGAACCTGAGGTGGAAGAGGGCTGGATGAACTCTTTAAGAGACAATTGGGCTAAACTGAAAGCATCATTTACAGATGAGCAACTACGCACATTTGCTATAAGATCCCATGCCATCGATTTTGCTTGCGAAGCATTGCGTGAGAGAGGATACGAATACGAAATAGGATTTTGGGAAGTCGTCAAGTATTATTCTGCAAGTTTGGCAGATGGTAGATTAGGTCAAGATGAGGCGCTTTTCCAAGAAATAGAAGCTTTGAAGAGCCATGATGTCACTTATGATCAAATGATGTCACTTGTAAATCCCTTTGAAGGGCCTGCTAATGTTCAACCTTTTCTAGTTGCGGGTAAAAGATTTAGGGAATCGACCTCTCCCTATTTAAAGGGGCTTCTTGAAAAAAACTTATTAAGCTCTACGGCGATTGAATGGTTCCTTAAGCTCTCAGAGGCAGAGCAAAAGTCCTGTGTTCAATTTGTGAATGACTTTCTCCCTGGCTATTCGAGTCAAAATTTTTCCGATTTATTGATGAAGTGGAAAATGGTCTACGACGAAATGAATTCCACGGATCGCAATCGTTTGAGCGCGGTGCGGCGTCTTTGCAGTTCTTTAAATGCAGCACACATCGAGCACATTAAGTGGTTGTGGCACACTGAAGAGGATGGCTTACAATTTGTTTTGCAAAACCAGGAACGTTTTCAAATGCGATCAAGCGGAGCGGTTTGCTTTCTGGTCGCCTTTTTCCAGGCTGTTCCTGCAAACGAACGGCAGCTTTGGGCAGATTTCATTTCCGAGCACCAGGTCGGATGTGATGATTCCTATTCATTTAAACCCAATCAGCTCGAAATAACTGCTTCATATGCGGATTTGCAGGAATTTTTTGTACGTAATCGCGAAGGCAGAATTAAGATCGATGTTTTCTTGCACCTTCTTGGATGCACGCAAGATAAATTGAATCTGATTTCAACTTTAAGAGAGCAGATCGCTTTTCTAAGAGATGAAGATTTTTCATTTTTGATCTTGCGTCTTTCAAAGGTGAGCATAGAAACATTGGAGCGTGTGAGAACAAGACAAATTCCAATAAATAATTCTATCGATTTCTTGAATTTGAGATAAAGGAAATCCACCCGCTCATGCCGAGCGGGTGGAAGGCAAATGCCATAAATTTATCTTATTCGTGGAGACCCCGGCCTTAAGGCAGGGGTTTTCAAATCAAATTGATTGACTAGATCAATTTTTTTATCGATATTTCTGCGCGGGGGATTCCACTATGCAAATTAAATTTATGATCATGGCTTTAGTAGCAGCTACAGTCCATCTTTTTGGTGACCAATCTTCGCCTTATCGATGCAAGATGTCGGGGAATGAGCTAGAGGCAGATATCATTGTCATTGGTGGCGGGGCAGCAGGTTGCATAGTAATGAGTGAGTTGTCAGAGAACGGTCTCTTTTCAGTACTAGGCATAGAAGGGGGACTAAATTTAACAGATGATCCAGCCATAAAACAAGTGGGCCTTCCGGCGTTTCTTTTACCTAGTTCACCCGGGAGAGCTGAGTTTTTTTGGCCAGGATGGACTCAATCCTTACCTATGCCAGGGCTTAATGGACGAACTAGTGATTGGACCACAGGAATGCTCTTGGGTGGGGGCTCATCGATTAATGGTTTATACTATGGTCGAGGTTCGAATGCAATGTATGCGCGTTGGGAAGATATTTCCGGCAGCTCCAATTGGAGTTTGAATGAAATTCTGGCAACCTTTAATGCCCTTGAGAACTATCAAGGACTGACAATCACACCAGGGGCGCGAGGAGTTAACGGTGCTGTCAATGTATTACAAACGCCTACTATATCGCAGGTGACATCAGAGGTGCTATTGCCGGCGACACAAGCAGCATTTCCTTTCCTTCCCACGGTGCTAGACTATAATGATCCGACTGTGGAGAACTGCATAGCACCTCGTGCGCAGTGGTTTATCGATCCTACAGGCACCCAACGTGTAAGCAGCGCGACAGCTTATTTAAATGAAACAGTCATGATACCGGAAGGTCAGGGAGTTAAAGGGCATAAGCTTTTTATGCTCTTCGGCTCGGTAGCAGTAAAAATAATATTCGATAAAAATGGGTCTGCAAAAAAAGTACAATATGTAAAAGATGGTCAAACCTACTTTGCAAAAGCTCGGAAAGCCGTTGTTTTGGCAAGTGGTATCAATAGTAGTAAACTGCTACAGCTTTCTGGCATAGGGCCAGCTCAAGTCTTGAAGAATGCAGGGATCAAGCCTGTTTTCATCAACGAGAACGTGGGGAAGCATCTCCAAAACCATCCCCTCATCTTTATTACGATGTTAGCAGATCCCGCACTGAGCGGTGTGCCAGCAGGAGCTTCCTATGCATTTACTATTCATAATGTCTACTTACCTGTTGTAGGGGGGAGTTCCAGCGACCCGCGCATGCTCCAGATGTTGTTCGAATACGTACCGGCTACTGCAACAACACCTCCTCTATTGGCGCTTGGATTTGATCTTTTAAATCCGGTGAGTGAAGGAAGTGTGAACATCCAAAGTGATAATCCCTTTCAGATAGCTGCCGCAGACGATGGTTTTTACCAAGATCCTGTAGACCTGGCAAACATGAAGAGTGCCGTCTCTGTCTATGTTCGCAGTCTTTTAGAACAGCTCAGTCTCTTGTACCCCTTTCCTTCGCCTTACTTTAAACCTGTTTTAACCGATCCGATCAATGCAGTGATCCTTTCCGGTTATGACGACGGAGAGGTGGAAAGGTACGTGAAAAATAACAGCAATCTATCACTAGACATACACCATTTTGTTTCGCACTGTAAAATGGCGCCGCTTGATGAAGGTGGGGTTGTAGATGGCGATACCCGTGTTTATGGCACAAAGAACGTTTTTGTAGCGGACAACTCCATTTGCCCGGTGATTCCTGACATTAATACTACAGCGCCGGCGATGATGATCGGACTGAGGAGTAGCGAAATTCTAAAACGCGTCTTGCGCAGTAAAAAACAAAAGTGAGAGTCCAAATGATTAGAAGTATTCAGCTGCTCTTAATGCCGCTGCTATTTTTTATAGCAGCTGATGCGCGGGCTTATGAAGATAGCTGTTGTTTGGATGAGATGAATTTCTATTGCAAGATTTTTGGAGGTGCTAATTTTTTGCAAAACACTACACTCAATGGCAATGAAACCAAATACCATACAGGGTATATCATTGGGGGTTCGTTCGGGTATTATTGCTGTTATGGTTTACGGGTGGAAGGTGAATATGCTTACAGGAGAAATGCCATCAGTAAAATCGATCTCTTTGGGCAAGGATCTTCCAAGCATGGAAATTTCCAAAACTCCTCCTATATGGCCAATCTGTTATGGGATTTACCCTTATCTTTTTGGGACTGCGCATGTGGGGATATTCGATCATTTATTGGAGCGGGCATTGGCTATGATTTCCAACAAATGAATGCCTCAAATTCTCGAATCGACTTTCATCAAAAATGGAACCATTTTTCCTGGCAGCTGATGGCCGGGCTAGCGTATCCGATTTTCACCAATACGGAGGTGGCTTTGGAATACAAATTCCATCAGGGAGGTTGCCATTTCTATAATCATTCCCTAGGAGTTGGACTCAACTATACATTTGGCTTCCCAAGGTAGTTTGAGGTTCCCTCAAACTCCGATACAATGATGCAAAGTGAAGATGTCTTGGAATATTCTAAAAGAATCTCCAGTTACTGGGCACACTTCGAACTTTTGACTGGCTTAGCCTCTCTCAAGAATTTTCAACCCTCTCAAAATTAATAGCATAAAATGCACTTCAAAATATTGTATCCTGTGAGATACAATAAGGTTATATGGAAGAGATCGACATTGAAATCTACGAGACCGCCTCTGGAAAGCGACCCTTTGAGATCTGGATTAAGGAGATTAAAGAGATCCATACTCGTGCGAAATTCTGACAAGGCTTGATCGCTTAAAGCTGGGGAATTTTGGCGATTGCAAAACTCTACAAGAGGGAGTTTGCGAGCTCAGGATTCATTATGGTCCCGGGATTAGAATTTATTATGGAAAGATTGGGAATAAAGTCATCTTGCTTCTTTGCGGTGGCGACAAGGGCTCTCAAGATAGGGACATCGCTAAAGCAAAGGAGTATTTGAAAGATTATCAATCAAGGGAGATAGGTCATGGCAAGAAGTAAAAAATATCAAGATTTCCTCATAGATCAACTGAAGGATCACGACGAAGCTGTCGCGTACCTAAATGCTGCTTTAGAAGAAAGCCTTAAAGGTGATGAAGAGTCACAACAAGTCTTTCTAATTGCCCTTCGAAACGTTGCTGAAGCGCAGGGCGGTGTTGGCGCGTTAGCTAAAAAAGCCCATGTCGGGCGTGAAAGTCTTTACAAAACGCTTTCTGGTGCAGGGAACCCTAAATGGCATACTCTTGTGTCTTTATGTGTGGCTATGGGATTGAATTTACGCCTTAGCTAAATGTAAAATAATTTTTGTGATAAAGAGTTCCTGTTGGTATAGCAATTACAATCAACGGTTATTCCGGATAGCAATCGAAGCCGAACCCTCCGAAGCCCCGGTTATGATGCCATCCAATGAAATCTTCAGATACGATGATGCAACGTTTGAAGGAGGTAGGAGACAATCGCTCTCCGGAAAATTTCAGGCCATGCTCAGTGAAAGCGCGCTGACTGATTTTGTGTAATCTATTGCCTACAAAGCTCCAATTTTCTTCGTTGATCGGGAAGGCTATCGTGAAATAACTGCCTATAGGAATTTCCTCAAAATGGCATAGTGTATTTTGGATAGTACCCTGTTTGATATCAAATCTTAACATGGATTAGCCTAGGTGATGATTGATAGAAAAGAAATCTCCGGAAGTAGGATTCGAACCTACGACCAATGGATTAACAGTCCACTGCTCTACCGCTGAGCTATTCCGGATTAGAGAAGCTATATCTTATGAATTTCAGATATTTTCCGCAAGAAAAAATGCGGCCGCTGTATTTAGCGGCCGCAATTTGTTAGTAGTCCATGCCTGCAGGGGCTGCTGCAGCGGGTTTTTCTTCTTTGATCGTCGATACGGTTGCTTCTGTGGTGAGCAAAAGCGACGCAATCGATAGGGCATTTTCAATGGCGCAGCGGACCACCTTAGTGGGGTCGAGGATGCCTGCCTTGATCATGTCAACGTATTCGCCGGTAAGAGCGTTATAGCCTTGCGTTTCCGGACGCTTTTCTACTTCCATGACAGTGACGTTGCCCTCTTCGCCGGCATTCGCTGCTATTTGGCGTAATGGGGCGGAAAGTGCTTTCATGATGATTTTTGCACCAGTCTTCTCGTCGCCTTCGAGCGTCTCGGATAGCTTCAGCACTTCCGGGATGCAGCGCACAAGAGCTACGCCGCCGCCAGGAAGAATACCTTCTTCCACTGCACAAGCAGTCGCGTGCTGCGCATCGTCAACGCGGTCTTTCTTTTCCTTCATTTCCACTTCAGTAGCGGCACCAACGCGGATGACGCCAACGCCACCTGCAAGCTTCGCTAGGCGCTCTTGCAGCTTTTCACGGTCGTAATCGGAATCGGATTCGCTAATCTGACGCTTGATGAGAGAGATCTGTTCCTGGATCTTTTTCTTGTCGCCTGCGCCTTCGACAATTGTGGTCTCTTCTTTGCCAACGACGATCTTTTTGGCCTTGCCAAGCTGATCCAGCGTTGTTTTTTCCAAAGTCAGTCCAAGCTCATCGGTGATCACTTGGCCGCCTGTCAGAATGGCGATGTCTTGCAAGATTGCCTTTCTGCGGTCGCCAAAGCCAGGAGCTTTCACAGCGCACACTTTGAGGCCTGCGCGCACTCTGTTGTAAACGAGGGTCGCAAGAGCTTCGCCGTCTACATCCTCAGCGATGATGAGGAGAGGACGTCCTGTTTCAGCAACTGCTTGAAGGATCGGAATCATCTCCTTGATGCTCGAGATTTTTTTCTCGTTAATCAGGATGAATGCATCTTCAAGCAAGCACTCTTGTGTTTCTGGGTTTGTCATGAAGTAAGGAGCTAGGTAGCCGCGATCAAAGTTCATTCCCTCAACTACGTCGAGAGTCGTTTCGAAGCCTTTCGCTTCTTCTACAGTGATTGTGCCGTCTTTACCTACGCGCTCCATTGCCTCAGCTATGATCTCTCCGATCTCTTTATCATTGTTTGCAGAGATGGTTGCTACTTGAGCAATTTCTTGCTTCGTTTCCACTTTCTTGCTGAGTTTGTAAAGCTTTTCGATGATCACTTTCAGCGCTTTTTCCATGCCGCGCTTGAGGGTCATGGGGTTCGCTCCTGCCGCGACGTTTCTCAATCCTTCAGTGTATATGGCTTCTGCAAGGACTGTAGCCGTTGTAGTGCCATCGCCTGCCTTATCGGCCGTCTTGCTGGCTACTTCTTTGACCATTTGAGCGCCCATGTTCTCAACGTTATCCTCTAAGTCGATCTCTTTAGCTACTGTCACGCCGTCTTTGGTGATGTGTGGCGCTCCATAGCTTTTGTCGATGATCACATTGAGACCTTTGGGGCCTAAGGTGACTTTTACAGCGTCAGCAAGCGTTTTCACGCCCTTTAAGATTTTTTGACGTGCTTCTTCTTTGAATTTGATGTCTTTAGCCATGCTGTTCTCCTTTATTTTTCGACGATTGCGATGATGTCATCTGCGCGAACGATGACGTATTCCTGGTCATTAAATGTGACTTCCTGGCCGGAATATTTTTCCATCAGGATGATATCGCCTTTTTTTACAGGCATAGGTATCTCTTTGCCGTGGCTGTCGGTTTTTCCGGTGCCAATGGCAATCACTTCAGCCTGTTCCTGTTTTTTCTTGGCTGTGTCGGGGAGAAGAATTCCTCCCTTTAATGTCTCTTCCTTTTCAAGTCTTTTGACGAGGACTCGATTTCCGAGAGGGCGGAAATGAGGGGCGTTGCACCCGGTTGTGCATTTCTTTTCAGTTTGCGTCTCTGTGTGTGCCATAGAGTTCTCCTTGTTTGCAACCTAAGTGTAGAGCTTAGATTTGATTTTCTGCAAGAGAAATTAGCAGTCGACCGCGTTAACTGCTAATTTCCTTTTCGAGGGCATCGAGCAGCCGACTGAATCGGCTGATCGCTTGTTTGACTGGTTGAGCGGTTGTCATGTCGACGCCGGCAAGCTTGAGGGCATCGATCGGATAAAGGGAGCCGCCGCTTTTTAAGAAAGATAGGTAGGCATCTCGTTCCTTTTCGCCGCCACTCAAAACCCTTTCGGCAAGAGCGAGTGCGGCGCTGATGCCGGTAGCATATTGGTAGACATAGAAGTTGTAATAGAAGTGGGGGATTCTGGACCATTCGCAGGCGATTTCGGGGTCTTCGGCAAGCTCGGGGCCGTAATAGAAGCGATTGATCTTCAGGTATTCTTCGTTGAGCCTGTCTGGCGTGAGGGGTACGTTTTGCTCTGCCAGCGTGTGGATCAGCAATTCAAATTCGGCGAACTGTGTCTGTCTGAAAAGTGTGGCGCGGATATCATCGATCTTCTGAGTGAGAAGAAAGATCCGTTCCTCTTTGCTCTTAGCCTCCTTTAGCATCATCTGCAAAAGCAGCTCTTCGTTAAATGTTGAGGCTACCTCTGCGACGAAGATAGAGTAATCGCTATACTGGTAAGGTTGGTTTTTGCGGCTTAAGTAGCTGTGCATGCTATGGCCTGCTTCATGCGCAAGGGTGAACAGATCGCGTACGATCTCTTTGTAGTTCATCAGGATGTAAGGCATACTGTCAAAACAACCTGAAGAGTAGGCTCCTGAGCGTTTGTTTTGGTTTTCGTAGCGGTCAACCCAACGCTCCTCCAGAAGCCCTTTCTTCAAAATGTGGCAATATTCTTCTCCAAGGGGTGCCATGGAAGCCACGACGAGATCTTCGGCCTTTTTGTAAGGGATTTTTAGGTCAAATTCTTTAGTGAGGGGGACTTGTAAGTCGTAAATGTGCAAGGGTTTAATAGACAAAACGCGGGAACGTATATCAACGTAACGATGGAGGGCAGAAATCTCATCGTGAACGGCTTCGATCAGAGAGTGGTACACCGAAACAGGTACATTTTTTGGAAAGAGAGCGGCTTCCACTGCGGAGGAGTAGTGTCTTGCGCGGGCATTGAACACATGTCCTTCGACTTGTCCCGTGAGAAGTTCGCATAAAGTGTTTTCGTAGCTCTGGAATTTCCCGAAATATTTCTTGAAAACATTCTCTCTTAATTTTTTATCCGGGGATCTCAGAAGGAGTGAGTAGCGGGCATGGGTCAACTCATGGGTAGCCCCTGAACTATCCTCAACAGATCCAAACTTAAAATCGGCATCGCTGATGGCGTTAAAGGCTTTGTATGGGGTTGAAAGAGCCTTTGCAGACATGGCCAGAATCAGTTCCTGCTCAAAGGGTAAGGTGTGGGGCTTCATCCGGTACAGTCTTTCGAGGTAAAAGCGCCACTCTTTCAGAAGAGGAGAGGTGATGTAGGCTTGCATGGTCGCTTCCGGGAGCGAAAGAAGCTCTGGTTCGAACCATGAGATTTCCTGATGGAAAGAGTGGGTTGCACTCATGGCTTCCGAGAAAATCTCTTTGCAGGGAGTTTCTGCGATATCTTCGTCGTGTCTTAGGTGAGCATAGGTAGCAAGCTTGGAAAGTTCTCTGTCGATGCCATTGATTTCTTCAAGAGCCTGTCTAAGTGTTTCTGCTCCAGAGCCTAGCTTTCCCTTTAAGGCAAGCAACTTTGGCCAGCGTGGCTGTCCTGCAGGAGCATGGATTTTGAAAGCTTCCTTCCAGTCAGTGAGGGTGGGGTAGAGGGCTTCGACGTTCCAGCAGTCCTCTTTTGCTGTTTCAGTTCTTTTTTTCATATTCACGAAATCATAGTGCACTTGGTGTAGAAAAGCAAGATGACAAAAAATCTTTTTGTGCGTATGAAGTGAGATTACCATGAATGATTCTGCGTGTCGCTCCATTTTAACAGGGTGCTTTACTGTCAAAAATGATAGGGGGCTGCACACGCGACCCTCAACTGAGCTTGTCAAGTGTGCCAGTCGCTATCGCTCAAAAATTTTTCTGCAGTACCGCAAAACGAAAGTCAATGCCAAGTCACTTCTGGGTGTTCTGATGCTTGCTGCGACGAAAGGCATGAAGATTCGAATCGAGGCTGAGGGGGAGGATGCAGAGGCGGCGATTGCCGCTCTCTTAGAACTCTCCCTAAAAGGCTTCAACATCAAGTACTAAGGTTATAACTTTATCAAATCATGTAGGTTTTCAGCTCTTCGTTAACGTTTGCGTTTCCCGATCCTCTCCCTTGCTCTTGATCGAAAAAATTAAGGTTTAAAGAACCAGGTTAGGGATTAGAATAGACAGTCGGGCGGCCCGTCCATTCAGGCGGGCCCCCAGCTGCCCCTTGAGCTGATTCCACCTGCGCCAAATCATTCTTTCTTCGCTCGGCGGGTTTCTCACCCAGCCTTCGCTCGGTCAGAATGATTTTGCTTTGGCGGAACAGCTTCGGTGCCGCGCTCGGCCTCTTTCAGGGCCTTCGCGCAGAGACACTTAGGGATCATTATTAATGCTTCCCTAGTTCTTCTGCGTAGCGCCCCATTTAGGGGCAAGCGAAGCAGCCCGCGGCTGTTATGACGATGAAAAATTGATCCGCCCGAGCAAAGGCAGGGTGAGAAACCCGCCGAGCGAAGAAGGAGCAATTTGGCGAAGTCAGAATAGCTCAAGGGGCAGCTGGGGGCTCGCCTGAATGGACGAGCCGCCCGACTGTCTATTCTAATTCCTAGCTTGGTTCGTCGACCCTTGATTTTTAGGGCAAGGGCAAGGGGGAATTAGTCCTCAACGGGGATAGTGCGGTCGAGGACGTCCTTGGTGCAGTAGACGGGGATATTGTTCATGAGGGCGAGAGTAATGCAATCGCTTGGGCGTGCATCGATTTCGACAATGTGGGTAATGTCGCCTTCAACCTTTTCGAGAAACAGACGGGCAAAATAGACGGTATCTTGCATGTCATTGATCACGACCTGTTTGATGCGAATCTCAAAGCCTTTGAGGAGAGTGCAGATCAGGTCATGGGTCAGCGGGCGCTGTTTTTCAACACCGGTGAGGTGGAGCTGAAGAATCTTGCCTATGCTCGGGTCAGTGTAGATCGCAAAGCGCTTGTTAAGGCCTGAGAGGATAACGACAGTGTAGCTGTGCGTTTGCAAAATCTTGTCAAAGCTGAGTTGGACCAGTTCATTATTCATTTGTTCCTCATGGCATGAGTGTTACGCTGCCGTCGGCATGCCCTATAAATACTCTTCCTGCAATTTTTGTAAATAGTCCTGTAGCAAGCACCCCTGGGATTTCCTTAAGCTTCCGATCGAACTCTCCCGGGAATGATAGAAGCTCTTGTAAGTGAAGGTCTGCAATCCAATTCCCATTGTCAGTGATGTAAGGGCTTTTGCCCTTCATCCGTATTTTGGGAGTGAGCGGGAATTTTTTAAGTTCTTTAAGGGTGGCTTCTGCTCCAAAAGGCAAAATTTCTACCGGAAGAGGGAAGGTTCCTAAGCGTTTGACAAGCTTTTCTTCCGACGCAATAACCACCATTTCATTTGCCATAACGGCGGTAATTTTTTCCCTTAGTAAGGCCCCTCCGCCCCCTTTAATCAGGTTTTTCTCTCCATCGATTTCATCAGCGCCATCAATTGTTAAGTCCAGATGATCAACTGTTTCTACGTTTAGAAGAGGAATAGCAAGAGTGCGCGCAAGGGTCTCAGTGGCAAGAGAAGTAGGAAACACTGAAAATTGCAAGCCATCAGCCCGCAATTCTCCCAGCCGCTCGATGAGGAACTTTACTGTTGAACCGGTGCCCAGCCCGATGTTCATTCCTGGATGAATGAGCTCGGCAGCTTTTAAAGCAGCTGCCCGTTTAGCCTTGTCATCAATTGCCATTTTGTCCATGATCCAATCTTTACTTATGCATTGTATAACCGATCTTCTTTCACATCTCAATGATTACTTGCAGGTTTCCTTGTTTTCCGATTATTGCCCGAATGGGATTCAGGTCGAAGGCAAACAACGGATCAGCAAGGTAGCTACTGCCGTTTCGGCTAGCGTAAAAATCATTGAAGAGGCATGTAGAAGGGATGTAGACCTTTTGATTGTGCATCATGGAATGTTTTGGGACAAGGATCCTTACCCTGTCTTAGGGCCAAAAAAGCGCAAGTTGGAGCTATTGCTTAAGCATGGGATCTCACTTGCGGCTTATCACCTGCCGCTCGATGCGCATCGCGAGGTGGGAAATAATTGGAAAGCAGCAATTGATTTGGGGTGGAGCGGTCTTGAGCCGTTCGGGTATTACAGAGGTTTGCCCATAGGCGTGCAGGGGAGCTTTTCGAAAATGCCCAGGGAGAAGTTGCAGGCTGCTTTGGAGGCGTACTATGGTCAAAAAGCGGCAGTTGCTTTCGGTGGAAAAGAGATGGTCTCAAGTTGTGCTCTGGTTTCCGGAGGTGCTTACAGGCAGATCGAAGAGGCTTCTCAAAAGGGGGTCGACTGTTTTGTAACGGGAAATTTTGATGAGCCTGCTTGGCATATGGCTCACGAAGGCGCAGTCAATTTTTTTGCTCTCGGGCATGCTGCAACAGAAAAAGTTGGGCCAAGAGCTCTCGCAGACTACTTAAGACGCGTCCATAATCTGGATGCAGTTTTTTTAGAGGAGCTTAATCCTTTTTAACCTTGCAACACTTTTAAAAGGTGTTGAATCTCTTTGCTTTTGGGCGTAGTGAGAATGGACACGTTTCTGGTTTTGAGGCTTTCATTCTTGTGCTTGTGTCTACGGATCGACTGGCGGATGATTTCTTCTGCTCTTTTGAAAGAGGCAGGAGTAAAATGCTGCTTTTCGAGAGCTAGCTGCTTCTCCAATTTCTTTCGCGCAGTAGCTACTAAACGGCTTTCTTTTGCTTTCGAAACCATACCACCTCCATTGTTGTCCTATCCGCATATTACGACATTCTATATTTCAGGGAAAGCGATTGACTTTTAAGGGGAAGGGAATGAAAATCTCACACATGCGCAATTTAATTGATCTATTGAGGCAAAGAGGCTTTATTGAAGATGTCACAAGCGAAGAGTTGCGCGACCATTTAAATTCTCCTAGAAAAATATACTGCGGATTCGATCCGACGGCTGATAGCCTCCATCTTGGCAATTTGGTTGGCATTGTTGCCCTTGGGTGGTTCAAAAGATTTGGACATGCTCCTGTAGCCATTGTAGGCGGTGCTACAGGAATGATTGGCGATCCGGGAGGGAAGACGATCGAACGCCAGCTCCTTGATGAAGAGACTATTGCCAAAAACCTGATCGGCATCAGAAAAAATCTCGAGTCTGTTCTTGGGGGCTCCGTTGAGATCTTAAATAATTATGAGTGGTTTAAGAACTTTTCTTTCATCGACTTTTTGCGAGATGTAGGTAAACAATTCCGCATGGGGCCAATGTTAGGTAAAGAAAGTGTCCGAAAGCGTTTGGAATCTGAAGAGGGAATGAGCTTTACAGAGTTCAGTTACCAGACGTTGCAGGGTTATGATTTCCTGCATCTTTACCAAAAACATGGCGTGACGATTCAGTTGGGAGGAAGCGATCAATGGGGCAACATCACTGCGGGCACCGATTTGATCCGAAAAGCTCTTGGGGCTCCAGCCTTCGGCATCACTTTTAAGTTGTTGGTCAAAAGCGATGGCCAAAAGTTTGGAAAGTCTGAGAAAGGTGCTATTTGGCTATCGCCTGAAAAATTGTCTCCCTACGAGTTTTATCAGTGCCTCTATAGAACTGCGGATGCCGACGTCGGTAAGCTTTTGCGCATGCTGACCTATCTCGATTTAGAGAAGATTGAACAGCTAGAAAAGGGAATGAGCGCTCCGGGCTATGAGGTAAATAGCTTGCAAAAGCTGCTTGCAGAAGAGGTGACCAGGCTCGTCCATGGCGAAGAAGCTTTACAGATGGCTCTAAAAACAACCGCAGCTGCCAGGCCTGGTGCCGATAGCGAACTTAACGGGGCTGTTTTAGCGCAACTGGCCGGGAGCGTGCCAACGTATGAGGCTGAAAGGCAAAGCGTAGTCGGTTGCAAGCTTATCGATATTTTGGCAGCTCTTAAAGTGCTTTCAAGTAAGTCGGAAGCACGAAGATTGATCAAAAATGGAGCCGTATCCTTGAATAATAGAAAGATTGAGGATGAAGAAACTATCGTTACGGAGCATGAGCTGATCGATGGAGTTTTCCTACTGGCTGCTCTCGGTAAGAAAAACAAGATTTTGTTGAAAATTAAAAATTCATATTGATACCAATCCTTGTTTGTTTATGATGTCTAAATGCAAGGCTGATGCCTCTCTTAAGGACTGCAGGCCATTGAAGAGGAGTATGTCTGAAGCGTAATGAAAAATCCTAATCAAGAGGAGTGTGATCATATGTCAACCATCACAAAGAAGAAGACAATGACCAAAAAGAAGCTCATACAGGCGATTTCGCAAGAGAAAAATGTGCATCCCAAGGATGTTAGTCAGGTGATTCAAGCCTTCCTTGATAAAATGATCCAAAGCCTTGCCGATGGCGGACGGCTCGAATTCAGAGATTTTGGAGTGTTTGAGGTAGTAACCCGCAAACAAAAGATTGGCCGAAATCCCAAAAATGCGTCCGTACCTATTGTTATTCCTGAGCGCGATGCCGTCAAGTTTACTCCTGGTAAAAAGATGCGCAGCGTGATCGAATCGCGTACTGCGGGCTGAATCTAGTTTTCAAAAACTAAAAGATCCGTTATTCTCTTTGCAATGCGCAACAAGATAGGGTTTGATGTCTCTAGGAAAAGTTTTAGCGATTACAGCCATTCTTTTATTTGGCTTTTTAGGTATAGCGGCATATTTTAAAAATGGATCTTCGGCTGAAAAACTCTCAAATGACCAACCTCTGAAAGAGATTGTTGAAGTTGAGCTGGAACAGGAGGTAAAACCTCTTTCCCAACAGCAGGAGGAAATGCCATCTAAGCCGGTAGAGGAAAAGAGTGTCCCTCTTGAAGAGTCAAACAAAGAGCCACCCTTTGACCTTCCGGAAGCTGACCGTATCAATGAACTTTTTAGCACAAAAGGCAGCAAGCTACCGTTTGTCGAAACAATCACTTATAAGAGCCGGGTCACTTGGCTAAAGGGCAGGCCTGCTTGGCTGTCAGATTATGCTTCTCATTACGAAACGTCCCGCCACTTTATTGCTCGTAGCTTAAACGGCAAGGCTGACTATTTTAAGCAGGACATCACTGAAGGCGCAAAATTCAATGTCTTGAAAAAGGACGTGCCTATCAGGTTTTATCTCGTCGTGGATGCATCGCGCTGTAAACTCTGGTTTTATGCTATCGATGACTCTACCCATACGAAGACTCTCTTAAAAACCTATGATGTGGGTTTAGGTCGGCCAGATAGCACAAAAGTTTCGGGATTATTGACCCCACTTGGCAAGTACTCCTTGGGCAGCAGGGTTGCCATCTATAAACCGGGTGTTTATGGAAATCACAAAGGGCAAAAAGTGGAAATGGTCACAGTCTTTGGAACGCGTTGGATTCCTTTTGAAAAAGAGATCTCAGGCACCGCTCCAGCCAAAGGTCTTGGGATTCATGGTGTGCCATGGGTGAAACAAGCAGATGGTTCATTGCGTGAGGATCTTAGAGGCTTAAAGGATTATTTAAGCGATGGATGTATTCGGATGAATAAAGAATCAGTGGAAGAGATCTATGCTGTGATCGTGACTAAGCCAACTGATGTTGAAATTGTCAAAGACTTCCGCCAATCGGAAATGGCGAGGTAGACCCGGCATGGACATTCTTCCTCACGAAAAGCAAATCTACGAGTATCTCAAAACAATTGAGCATCTCAAAAAGCAAAACCAGGGCAATCCGCTATTTGCATCTGAGATTAAGAAGCTTGAACAGAAGCTCAAAAAATTAAAAGAAGAAGTGTATTCTAAACTGACGCCTTGGCAGCGCGTGCAAATCTGCCGCCACCCTTCAAGACCGCATACCGTTGACTACGTTAAACAGATGTGCAGCGACTTTTGTGAGCTTGCCGGAGACCGTCAATTTGGAGACGATCCCTCGATCATCGGTGGATTAGCGACGATTTCTGGCATGAAATGCGTCGTTATTGGCCAGGAAAAAGGGTTTGACACAGAATCGCGCGTAAAGCGAAATTTTGGCATGCCGAATCCCGAAGGGTTTAGGAAAGCGCGCCGCTTGATGCTGCTCGCAGAAAAATTTCATCTTCCGGTTATCTCTCTTTTGGACACTCCAGGAGCAAATCCTCGGTTAGAAGCTGAAGAGAGAGGACAAGGATGGGCGATCGCTGAAAATTTGCGCGATATGGCGCGACTAAAGACCCCCATCATCGTGATCGTGATCGGAGAAGGATGTTCCGGAGGAGCTCTTGGAATGGGTGTGGGTGATGTGGTTGCGATTTTGGAACACGCCTACTATACCGTCATTTCACCGGAAGGGTGCGCTTCGATCCTTTGGAAGGATTCCGATAAGAAGAGCGAAGCTGCCGATGCGTTGAAGTTGAATGCAGAGAACCTACTTGAGCTCGGAATCGTCGATGCGATCATTAATGAGCCCTTAGGAGGTGCTCATCACGAACCTCAAGTGGCAATCGACAACGTCAAGAAATACATCTTGGAACAGTGGGGCATTTTAAAAATGCTTCCTGAAGAGCTTCTTTTGGAGCAGCGTTACCAAAAGTTCCGTAAAATCGGACAATACCTCGAGACTGTAGCTAATTAACACATGAAAACATTATTCAGGGCCGCCTGTAAAACGAGATCCAATCAGCTCCTGTTAGCCTCCATCATCGTTTCGATGTGTGCAGCAACATTAGCCTCTCAGCTTGAGGTGTTTGCGATTGGTTTAATCACACAAAGAGGGGAGTCGGGGAAAACAGGTGCCGGCCAATGGATTTCTCAGGCATTTGTGACGGTTGACTCCTGGTTTGGCGTTTATGAAAACCTTGGGAACTTAGCCATTTTTCTTGTTGTTGTCGCCCTATTTAAGGCGCTAACGATGTTCCTGAATCGCTATTTGACCAAAGTTGCATCGATTCGGATTAGCAGCCAACTCAGGCAGGAGTATTTTGAACACATTCAAACTCTGCCTATGAGCTTTTACCATAAGTACAATATGGGAAGTCTCTCATCGAGAGTTGTGGGAGATGCCGCAGCTGTTGCGGATGCACTCAATGCCTATCTTGTAAACTACATGCAAACACCGTTTACTGTATTGACAACGCTTGTACTTTGCTTCTTGACATCCTGGCAATTGACGCTACTCATCTTTATTGGCTTCCCTCTGATCCTGTTTCCCATCGCATTTCTGGCTAAAGGTGTTAAGCGCGTGTCAAAGCAAATCTTATTTACACAGGAAAAGTTTGCTTCAGTCCTTCTCGACTTCATCAGCGGTATCCAGACCATAAAGATTTTCGGAATGGAGCGGTTTTCTCTAAAGAAGTACCGCGAATTCAATAACAAGATGGCTGAACTGGAGAAGAAAAGTGCTCGCTACGATCTATCCACAAGGCCGATTGTTCATACACTTGCAATGGTTTTTCTTTCGATTGCACTCGTGTATGGCCTGTATGTCTTGCAAATGGAAGTTTCGCAAGTGCTTTTTTACTGCGGCATGCTTTATCTCTTTTATGAGCCCATCAAGAAATTCGCTGAAGAAAATAGCCACATCCAGCGTGGGGTGGCGGCGGCTGAAAGGATGCTAGAGGTCATGACGATGCGTCCGGAGATCGAAGACCATCATGAGGCAAAAGAGCTTAAGCAGTTTGGCCATTCGATACAGTTTGAGAACGTTTCTTTTAAATATGGGGATGAGTGGATATTAAAAGACCTCTCTTTTGAAGTGAAAAAAGGGGAAAAAGTAGCTATTGTAGGACCGACAGGTTCAGGTAAATCGACAATTGTTCAGCTATTACCCCGTCTTTACGATCCGCAGAAGGGGGTTATCCGCATTGATGGAGAACCATTAACAGCCTATACGCAAGCCTCCATCCGCGAACAGATTGCCTTTGTTCCTCAGCGCCCTTTCTTATTCATAGATACCATCCGCAATAATATTGTGTTTGGCAGGCCATTTGATGAGAAAACAGTTCAATTAGCTGCTCAAAAGGCGCATGCTGAAGAATTTATTTCACAAATGCCCTCCCGTTATGCGACAGAAGTACAAGAAGGCGGTAAAAATTTTTCAGGTGGTCAGCAGCAGCGCCTTGCTATTGCAAGAGCCCTTTACAAAGAGGCTCCTATCCTCATCATGGATGAAGCGACCAGTTCGCTTGATGCGATCAGCGAAGACCAGATCAAACAAGCTTTGCGCGATCTAAAAGGTTCAATTACGCAGATCGTGATCGCCCATCGGCTCTCAACCATCGAAGATGCGGATAAGATTATCTTCCTCGATAGGGGAGTAAAAATTGCAGAGGGCTCTAAAGATCAACTTCTTGAAAATTGCTCCTCATTCCGAAGAATGTGGGAACTCATGCATCAGGATGAGAGCGGCAATGAGTAACGAGCTAGTTTTTGGGCTTCAAGTCCTTTCTGCATTCTTTTTGACAGCTTTTTTTCTAAGATTGGGAAAGGAGGCGCTATTTGTATGGATGGGTCTCCTATCCCTACTCGCTAATCTTTTTGTATCGAAACAGATTACCCTTTTCGGCCTCGATGTCACTGCAAGTGATGTGTATGCTGTCGCCCTAATACTGACGTTGAATCTCCTTCAGGAATTTTTTGGAAAGGAAGAGGCAAAAAAAGGGGGGCAAATCGCTATAATGGCTCAGGTGGCCTTTTTGCTTTTTTCCGAATTGCATCTTGCCCTCACTCCAAACTCCTTTGACACCGCAAGCTCAGCCTACGATCTTCTTCTAGGGGTCTATCCCAGATTGTTACTGGCTTCTTGCGCTACGCTGTATATCGTTCAGCGCTTTGATAGAGCCTTTTTTTCTTTCCTTCTTTTAAGGTGGAAGAGCGCTTCATTTACCGTACGAAACGCCGTAGCAGTTGCCGTCTCACAATGTCTCGATACGGCTCTTTTCACAGTTTTAGGCTTGTATGGACTTGTCGCAAGCATTTTTGAAGTGTTTGTGATGAGCTTTCTGATCAAGGCAATTCTAATTTCTCTCTTACCTTTTTTCACAATACATTTAAAACGGCAGTCGCATGAGTTTTCGCTTTGAAATTATCCATCAGTCTAAAAAGTCGAAGGCGCGCGTCGGTAGAATCCACACGCCTCACGGCATCATCAACACGCCAAACTTTGTAGCTGTCGGAACGAATGGCACTTTAAAAGCGATCGATAACCACACTCTCCATGGACTCGGCCTTGAGCTCATGTTTTGCAACACCTACCATCTTCTTTTGCAACCGGGTACTCAAGTTGTGCGGGAGGCGGGCGGGCTGCACAAGTTCATCGGGCGATCGATGCCCTTGATCACAGATTCCGGCGGCTTCCAAGTGTTCAGTTTAGCCTATGGCTCTGTCGCCAACGAACTCAAAAGCAAAGGAACCAAAAAGCATGACGGTTCGGTACTAAAAATTACTGAGGATGGTGTTTTATTCCGATCCTACCGGGATGGATCTAAGGTTTTATTGACCCCTGAAAGCTCTATCCAGGCCCAAAAGGACCTTGGAGCAGACATCATCATTCCATTTGATGAATTGCCTCCCTATCACATTGAGAAAAAGGCCTTGGTGAATTCCCTAGAACGCACCCACCGATGGGAGGAGCGTTCCCTCAATGAACATATGCGCAATCCCCAAGGTCAGGCGATCTATGCCGTCGTCCATGGGGGTGTTGACCCTGAGTTAAGAAACCGCAGTTGCGACTTTCTCTCCTCCCTTCCTTTTGACGGATTTGCAATTGGAGGAAGCCTTGGGAAGACTAAGCAGGAGCTTTTTGAGCTTTTAGACTACGTTCCAATGCGGCTAGACAGGTCAAAGCCCAATCATCTTCTCGGTATCGGCGATTTAGAATCTATTGATCAGGCTGTCTTGAAAGGCATCGACACGCTGGATAGCTCCTACCCTACGCGTGCAGCACGCCACGGGATCGCGATTACAAGCCAAGGCCCCTTAAATCTCACTCGTGGGGAGATGCGCAACCAAAGTGAGCCGATCGATAGCTCTTGCGGCTGCCCCACCTGTCAACATTTCTCACGTGGCTATTTGCACCACCTCTTTAAAGCCAAGGAGCTCACTGCCCTTACCCTCTCCTCCATCCACAATGTCTACCAAATGGTCAAAATCATGGAGAATTATAGAAATTCTATCCTGAATGATTAGGCATACGATAATGCCTTATCGAGTGCTGAATTCAACTTATTTTTGTCAGGCAGCGGAGCTTCAGAATTATCAGCAAGGATGGTAAGAGCTTCTTGAAAGGTCATTCTGTCTTCTGCTTCAGCGGAAATCAATCCGCTTATCACTCTTGCAATAGGAGTCTCCGGTTGGAAGTTCTTCAGAACCTTTTGAACGATTGCGATTTTTTTGCGCGCTGTCTTTGGGGGAGGGTCGAAGTCTTCTACGAATCCGGCTCCAGTATACATGCATAATAACATCACACCTAAAGAGAAATTGTCGTGCCTCGTTCCTTCAGCGTTTGTCTTTCCATCTAAAAGGTCTGGAGGGATATACCCGTAGGTTCCAACAACCTTGGATCTTGTGCTATTTCTATCCATGAGTCCTAAGTCGCCAATGACAACTTCCCCATCATGGATGAATACATTATCAAACTTAAGGTCATTATGTGAAAAACCGTTTCTTTCCATGGCATGACCAGCTCTTAAAAGACGTTGTGTGGCAGCTTTAAGTTCTGTATTTGTGAGTTTACTTGCTTTAGATTGCAGATTACCGCCATTCGCAAAACCTGCCGTGATCCGATTGGTGCCTTCGGCATCATAAAGTTTGTATTGAATGAATAGCCCCTTTTCATCAGGCTCAAGGGCCTCTTGCAATTCCTTGGATATTTCAACGGATTGTTTCGCATCATTTAAAAACTCTGTTTTTGAGGCCATGGTTGAAGTTTCATAAGTGACGACCATTTTCATTCTTTCCGCGAATTTTCCTCCAATTCGTATTGCCTTGTAACACGCCTTGTATCCCCCCTCTTCACCGAGCTGTGCTTTCTTTTGGGTTTTCGTCACAATAACTCTTACCCTTGGTTCGCCGTCCTTAAAGGTGATGCGCACAGACCCCTTGATTTCGGGATTGATCCTAAGCAACATTTCCATTCTCACTTTCTTTTCTGAGTTGGGCGCTTTAACTAGAGCGGTAAATGCATCTATTTCTCTTCCCTCTAAACCGAGTTCTTTGGCCATATGCTCAATATGCTTAGGATCGCTTGTTTCCGATGTACTGGGAGCAGCCTCAAGCAACTTAGGTTCCATGCGCCGAGTAATGATGTCATCAATGTACTCGACCAAGTCCTCGTCTGTGGTTGCTTCCATTAATAATGCTGATGCCTTTTCAAATCCTTGTAATCCTTTTAGAGCGTCTACGGCTTCTTTTTTGACCTGCATGACTGCCCTATTAGATTCGCTAGTATTCAACTTGAGTTTCAGCTGAACAAGCGTTTGGTAAGCGTCGTATAGCGGTTTTAAAGGACTAACAGGTGGCTGAGGCTCCGTTTTGGGCTCCTCCTGCATGGCGGGCACGGCAACTGTATTGACTTTAGCTTGGTTTTTTAGTATTTCCGCGTCTTTAGCTTTTTCCTGTTCCAAAGCCCGATCTATACAGGCAAAAATTTCTTCAAAACTTTCCGAGAGAGATTTATCGTGAATACTAATGATGATATTTTTAATTTCTTGCGAAAGTGGGTGTGATCCTAGTTGTCCTTGAAATTCATTCAGTAACTCTTGGCAGAGGGTTTTATCATAGGGCTCTCCATCCTCTGAAGGTTCCTTTTGTAATTTTTCCAACTTAGCGCGATAGCTCTCAGCTGTTGTCTTTAAATTTGGACCTAATGGCATTTGAACGCCCTTCTTGGCTAATGCTTGATTTATTTTTTCATTCACTGGGCTGTTGGTCCCGTCAGGAGATCCGTAGCTTGAGGATGCGGGGTGATTAAAGATTTCGAGAAATGCTTTTGAAGTTTTTGGAGAGGGAGAGGGTGTTGCTGTAGCAGTAAATTTTGACTTTCTCCCTATTTCTAATTTACTGATAGCGTTTCTCAATTTTCCTATGCGCTCGCCTATCGCCTGAAATCCAGCTTTTATTGCCTTGCCCATTCGTTTCAGTCTAGTATCATTTTGAGGCTGGAGAGGGCTTGAACTTCTTAAATGAACAGACATGTTCACCTCCAAACAAATTCAACCTATAACCTAATTATAATTTATTATAAAATTATAATTTAATTAAATCAAATAAGCTTTAATAGAGTTTCTAATTTATTGTTGGAGACGATGCGATTGCCGCCATGCGGAGTGGAAAGAGAGGGGTCCCATTGCGGGGGTTGCAAGCCATGAGATTTTGCAAGAGAGGCATAGAGATGCCTTCGCGTAGGATGGTCATCGCTAACGACGTTAAAGATTCCTTGTAAGCGATTGTTTAGAGAATATTCGAGAACTTTCAGGATTTGTTCGACAGGAGAAAAGTTGGCAGGGGAGTCGCCGGAGCCCGGCAAAGTTAATCCTTGGATTTTGCGCAAGCGATCAAGAGGCATTCTCCCAGGCCCGATGATCTCTCCAAGCCTTAAGATAGCGACTGCGCAGGAAGGGATATCTAATAGTGTCGATTCCGTTTTGATTAAGATGTGATGGTTTGGCTGGGAGGGTTTGAGTGTCGATTCTTCATTGACAACGGCTCCGCGATGATCTCCATAGACAGCGCAGCTTCCGGTGTATACGATCTGTTTTAGCCGTGCCGATTTCAGGGCCGCATGGGAGATTTTTTCGCTATTTCGTAAATAGGTTTCTTCATATGCCTGAGGAGAATCGGCGCCGGCAGCAAAAAGCAAATAATCGAAATCATCTAAAAAGTTTTCCGCTGTGGCTTCATTCCAGAAAAGCAGCGGGAAAGGGGAGCCGCCCTGTTTAGGTAGACGGCTAGTAATGGTAACTTCGTGTCCTTCTGATTTGAATAATTCCGCTGCATATTTTCCGAGATAGCCGAACCCAAGAATAAGAATTTTCATCAGCTAGGCAGTAGATTGAGCTCTAAGAAGCGTTGCTTAAGCTCCTGATTTTCAGGCTTTTCAAAAGCTCCGGAGCCTGCCATCCAGGCGACATAATCTTTAGGCACTTCCTTAAGGGGTTTACCTTGATATTTGCCAAAGGGCATGTGTTGAATTTGGCGCGGTTGGTTCAAAAGCTTGTATGCCTGCTCTACCGAAAGATCATCCGTCATATGCATGTAAACTTGATGCAAAACGACGACGTCGTCTAAAGCACGGTGGGCATTATTTTCAGGGATAGAAAAAAGCTCTCTTAAAAATTGAAGGGAATGGCGGGGAAGATCAGCTCTATAGCGGCGAGACCACTTTAGCGTGTCAAAAAATTTCCAGGAAGGCATTGTCAAGCCATGTCTTGCGCATTCATGCTTTAGGAACTGCTGGTCAAAAGAATCGTTATTGTGCGCGATGAGCACCACATCGCCTGAGCAAAATTCGATAAACTCCTTGCCCACTTCGGCAAAAGTTAATGCATTTGCTACCATTTCATCCGTGATACCATGAACAGCAGAGGCTTCTTTAGGGATCGCTACTCGAGGATTCACAAGCCTTTCGAAAGTGCGGTTTTGCACCGGATCAAAGGCTGCGATTTCAATAATGCAATCCTTGTCGGGACGCGTGCCGGTGGTCTCTGTGTCGTAAAATATAGCTCGCAGGGTCATTCTTCTTTATTGGCTTCTTCAATTGTCTTTTGTACTTGCTTCATCAGCTCTTCAAAGGGCTGATTGCTTCCTATCGTCCCGGCGATGATGGGGAAAAATTGGGAGCAAAGGGTAGGTATTGCTTCCAAATAGCTGTCGAGCATATCGGTATCGATCTTTTTTGGTTGAAATAGAGGGATCATGATGCGGTGGAAAATGAGCCCGATTGACTCATCCATCCCAAATCCGGGAAGATCGATCTCTTTGTTCAAAAAGTGCAGCATGCGCGCTATCGCATTTACCCGTTCGGGGGGGAGTTGAATGGGGAAAAATGTGATCAGCTGGAGCATCTCTTCGCCCTCATAGAGGCGGATAAAAAGCGCGAATTCCTGATCTGCCTGGCGGAAAACTATGTACAGCTGTTGCGTCTCAGGCTGAAGTTTCGCTTGCAGTTTGTGGTCTTCTAAGTGTTTTTGTAGACTTTCAATTGTAGCTGGAATCATCTTAATACTTCATCCCCGGCAATCCGCCGCTTTGAGGTTCACAAGTGATTGAGGGGTTATTCGTCGTAGGATTTGTGCAGTAATCATCATCTGTTGGCATTCTATAACACGCAGATAACAGCATTAACGAAATTAGCGCTCTAAACATCTACCTTTCCTCTTTATGATTCAATTGTACAACAGTAGTGGGAGTCTCTGCTATCAAAATTTGCTTATTTTCGATCTCGAGCAGATAAATCGTCGTGCGGTTATTGATCGGTCTTCGCTCGATCACCTTGATTGCACTCCCTGCATTTTGCTGTTCAACGCGGACATGCGTCATTCTTTTTAAAAACCAGGCGAGAAAGTAAACCATCCCGACCAAAATGGCCAGCATCAGGAGCATGTAGAAAAATTCCCCTAAAAAACGGGAGTTATCGAAAGCTTCAACAGGATTTGTTTCCGGGATAGCGAGGGGATCAAAGGGAGGCGGTTCTGCTGCGGACAGGCCTTGCAGTGCAAAAAAAAGCAGAGGAAATAATCGCAATTTGCTCATACTAGCTGAACATACAACGGTTGGAGAAAAGAGTGCAAGAGATTCACCATCGGTTAAATGACTTAGCAGTCCAAAGCGGCAGAAAGCTTCAAAGCAAGCAGACTCGACTTATTCACCATTTTTATGGAAAAAGGGAGCAGCCGATCGATCAAACGATTCCTTTTTATGAAAATTTGCTCTTTGCGCAGGCACTTTGCAAAATGCGCACTGTGGATGCCATCCAAGAGGCCAAGGCTCTTTTATTACACCTGCTCGCTTATCAGCACCCCAATGGACTCTTTCCCGTCTATCTACACGAATACCCCTACTGCCATGACCTCTTTTGCGGGGCAAGACTTCTTCCGGTCTTTTTTCGGCTTGAGGAGTATTTCCAAACCTATTTAGGAGTGAATCTTGCAGGCCCTATGCAGCGTCTAGCTGAAAAAACGCGTGACGAGCTCCCAAAAATGCCCTCTGCATTACGTGCAGAAGCTGAAGGGGCCTTAATTGCAATGGGGTTGCTTCCCCAAAGCGCTTTTCAGCAACCGATCCCTTCGGGATCTCCTGAGGATCTTGCAGAGTGGCTTACAGGAGCGCATTTAGCGGGAGTTGACTTGCCGAGTGCGCTGCCCTATAACTCCAAGAGCTACTGTTTTACGGGAAGCTGGAGAGATGTAGCTTTTGAAAGGGGCACACCACAAATCGGCTTGCTCGATCTTTATGCTGCCGCTTCCTTGAGGGAGATCCCTTCGCATTGGCCATCGCATCATCCGGCGTTTCTTAAATCGGCGCTTCTTTTCCCTGAAAGGCAGGCTGGGTTTCTCTGTTCGAGCGCATCTTTCGAAGTGGGTACTGAACCCAGTGACGGAAATGGCTATCAGCGCGGCAATTATCCCTTCTATATATTCTGGGGCAGCAAACGGAGAGCGCTCACGCTTCATCCAGGCTCGTTAAAAGCGGTGACAGCCCAAGGAAATATCATCGCAATGGCCCTAGGCAATGAGGAGGGTGACATTGAACTGACCTATGACGCATTTCCCGGGGCCATTTTTAAGGTCAATGGGCTCACAGCAACCGTCTTTAGGAGTGGAGATCTTTTGACCATAGAAGATGGGGAAGGAGTGCTCACTTTGAGGTTTGAAGTGATGGGGGAGGGGCGTTTCTTGGGTCATCTCTCGAAGGGCAATCGCCCTACGGAGTGGGTCAATGCAGGGGAGGATCGATTTACAGCCTATTGCAACTTACTAACTTTCAGAAATCTTGAGAGAAAGGAGGATTGCCTAGTGAAGCTCCACTGGAGTTTTACGTGAGGTTGCCCTTTCTGCTCCTCTTTTGCATGTGTCTCACAGGAGCCTCTTTTGCTTTGGAAGAAATGGGCTCTTACGTCGTCTTTCTCGTCAGCGCCCGCAAACTCGATTATTCCTCTGTGCGCTCTTTGCTCAAAACCTCGGCAAAACATCCTTCCGATTGCTCCAAAAATGGAGATGTCGGACACGCTTGGATCCTTCTTTATGGCCCTCAAGGATGCCTTGAAGGAGGGCAGTCGGGAGAAACGGGGCGGTACCAACCCTGTTACGCGGAGGGTGTAATGGAAAATGCCGCGCTTGGAGCACGCAATCCTATCAGTTACCTCTGGTGCTCGCAGTGCGATGGTTTTTTCCAACAGGGCAATGGGGGGCACAGGCCCACCTTTGCAGCAAAGGTCGCGCTCTCTTGTGAAGAGTATGAAGCGATACTCAATCTAATGAGAAGCTATTCGTTTCGAGAGTACAACCTGCAAAATCATCAATGCACGACCTTTGTGGTCGAAGTTGCCCGGGCGATTGGCATTTCCCTTGAGGATAAGGTGAGGATTGAGATTGAAAGGCAAGCCTTGATTCAGGGAAGAATGGTTTGTCTCTGGAATGACCCTATCTACAGCTGCCTTACGGTGGGAAGCCCCGACGTTTTAGAGAGAAGCCTCAAGCAGCTTGTCCGCGAGGGCAAGGCGCAAAATGTAACCTGCTGGTATCTCAAGCACTTCCCTTCAAAGAGAGAGCCTCTTCAGAGCTTGCTGCTCTTTCCTAGTCGATTTTCCCGCTATTTGAGTCTCTAGCTTTCCTTAGGATATCGGCCGTATGGCCCATCGTGATAGCTCTTTTTTGCGTGATAGGACGGTTATGCGCCATGACGGAAGGTGCAAGAAGGTAGCCAAGCAGGTTCCTTTGCTCCTTTTCATCGATGCATTCTGTGTCTTTCAGTTTGTAAAAGAAGTACTCCATCGTGTAGTGCGAAGGACCCCGGTCCATCGTAAAGGCGCAGCTGGAATTGAAGAAATCAGGTTTGATCTGCTTGCGGATTTCAGTCATTAATTTAAGGAGCACAATTTCAGTAAAGGAGATCCTGTCCTCTTTAGAAAGTTCACTTGCGCCAGTAAAATACACGGCATGCACTTCTTCAATAATACTGAGTAAGATCTCACTGTTTAAAAGGTTTTTTGAAATGTAATTGTCAGATCCCTCGGTATTGGAGTTTGTTATCCAGTTGAAGAGGTCTATTTTAAACTGATCGACACTGTTTTGCGTGGCATAATGATCTTTCTGCTCATAAAATACAGACGACTTGTAGAGGGTAATGTAATAAAACGTGTCTTTAAATTCCTCAGATGAATCTAACTCTTCAAGAACTTGATCTCGACTGGATACGGAGAGGTAAAGATGCTTTTTTCCGATTCTCTTTAAATGGTGGAGATAGGAAATAAAGATGGGGTCGACCGATTCTTCGTTGTTTGAAGTAAGTACGGGTCTTGCTAAATGGAGAAATTGAACGTTCTCAATCTCAAAAAGCCTGTAGGAGATGAATCCTCCAAGGAGGACGTCGTTAGTCTCGCGCAAAGATGTATCATAACCCTGGAGTTCATCATTGCTGTCCAAGGTATTCCATTTTTCACGGATCACGGCTTCGAGCGAAGTGGATAGGCATCCTTCGGGATACGCAAAAAAGCGCTCCATGTATTCTGCCCTTCTTTCTGCAAGATGGATCTGTGTGTAAAAGTGGTAGGAAAGTGCATCGATTGCAGCTGATTGCTCTTTAGATAGAAGTTCGCGATTGGAAAGAATCGTGCGCATCGTAAGAACGAAATCTAAATGCAACTGTTTGGCTGCTTCGGGAGTATCAGAGGGGCTTGAAAGAAGAGCTTTTAATTCCTCTGGAAGAGAGTGTAGCTCCTGTGCCTTTTCCAAAAGTTGGGCGTGAAAGGGAGAGAATTGCTCCAATTCAAAGTTTCGGGCATGGGGAGGCGGATTGACATAGGATGACGCCTCTATGCTCGCAGTAGCTAAAACAATTGCAGATATTAATTGAGTAATAATTTTCATAGTACATTAATTGTACTATATTTAAAAATTAAAATCAACTAGAAAGTGTTGGACTGTCCAGGCTAACTCCCATTGTATTAAGCCCATTATCGACATAAAGGGTAGCTCCTGTGACTGCAGAAGCTAAAGGAGAAACTAGAAATGCTGCGACCCTGCCGACCTCTTCTGCATCGAGGTACTTGGGCAATGGTGCATTATCTTTTGCATATTCGATCATTCTTTCAATGAAACCGATTGCTTTTGCAGCTCTGCTTTTCAAGGGGCCCGCTGAGAGAGTATTGATGCGTATGTTCCATTTTCTTCCTGCTTCGAAGGCAAGAGTTTTGGTATCGCTCTCAAGGGCTGCTTTGGCTGAGCTCATGCCACCACCGTACCCCGGCACTGTGCGCTCTCCTGCAAGGTAAGTAAGGGAAAGGACCGCTCCTTCCGGATTCATCCTAGGGCCAAAATGGCGTAGCAGGCTAATGAGGGAGTAAGCGGAGGCATTGACTGCGGTAAGGTACCCATGCCGAGAGGTTTCCAAAAGAGGCTTTTGCACCTCGGGGCCATTTGCAAGAGAGTGAATCAAGATATCCAGTTTACCAAAGTCTTTTTCTACACTGTCAGCCACCTCGCTGACTGTGTAACCGCCGACATCTTTATACCGTTTGTTTTCCAAAATTTCCTGGGGAACATCCGCAGGTGTATCGAAAAGGGCATCTAGAGGATAGATCTTGGCGATTTGCATGAGAGATCCATCAGATAGTCTCCGCGATTCATCAAATTTTCCTTGAGCCAAACTCGTCGTGAATATTTTCAGAAGAGGAGTCCAGGTGCCGATCAAAATTTCAGCACCTGCTTCTGCGAGCATTTTAGCAATGGCCCAGCCATAGCCTTGGTCATCGCCGATTCCGGCGATGAAAGCGCGTTTTCCTTTTAAGTTGATCGTCAGCATAGGAATCCTCCAAAAAGGAAAATTTTACCGCGTATGGAGGAATCTTGTCAAAAAGCTATTCTTGATGGGGGTTAAATTGGGGAAAGCATTTTTCGAAAAAGCTTGGACGCGGGTGAAGCTTTTCAGCTGCGCTTAAGACGTTTTTTTCTTCCTTAGACAAAAAAGCGCGGAAAAGCATCTTCACTTTTTGCTCTTTGCGCTTTTTGGCAAGAAATCTTCCTGCAATTTCCTGGAAAATCGACTTAATTTCAGGTCGTTCCACAAATTCTTTAAACAGCAATTCCTTCCATTCGAGATCAGGCGATCTCACTTCCAATTCAGTGGATTCGTCAGAAAAGAGTTTTTTGAGCTCTGTGTAGGATGAGATTGGAATAAAATCTGTCCACTCTTCATGGGCATTAAGGAGCGCGCTCAATTGCGACCCTAATTCGCCAAACTCTTCATCTATCCAACCGCCTCGTTGATTCGGCCACTGCTCCTCTAAAAAGCCTAGCCAATAGAGGTAAAAACCATCGCTTCTGATGATTTCCGCCCTGCAATTGGGGCAATTTTTTAAAGTGTTGACGCAAGTAGGATGGAAAAAATGTTTGCAGGCAAGATTGACGATGACAGACTCCTTTGAGAACTCGTCCAAACAAACGGGGCACTCTTCTAACGACTCTTTGCGATTTAATTTCCCATACGTTCCTAAAACGCTCATTTTTGCCCCCTTGGCGTCCATTTCCAATCTGCAATCTCGGGCATATCCTCTCCATGTTCTTCTATGTACATCTTATGTTCGATCAGCTTGTCATTTACATAATCCCTGACATAAGCACGGTTTTTGGCAAGGCGAGGGATTCTATCGACTGTATCCATCACGAGATGGAAACGGTCGAGATCGTTGCGCACCACCATATCGAAGGGCGTTGTCGTCGTGCCTTCCTCTTTATACCCTCTCACGTGGATGTTTTTGTGGTTAAATCTTCTGTAGGTCAATCTATGGATCAGCCATGGGTAGCCATGGAAAGCAAAGATGATCGGCTTGTCCTGCGTAAAGAGATCGTCAAATTCCAGATCTGAAAGTCCATGAGGATGTTCAGATGAAGGCTGAAGGCTCATGAGATCCACCACATTGATGACGCGGATTTTAAGATCGGGGACGAGCTCATGGAGGATCTCGACAGCTGCAAGTGTTTCCAGGGTCGGAATGTCTCCCGCGCAAGCCATCACCACGTCGGGTTCGCACCCTTTGTCATTACTTGCCCATTTCCAGATCCCAATGCCTTTGGTGCAATGCTTAATGGCCTCGTCGATCGAAAGATACTGCAAAGCAGGCTGTTTTCCGGCAATGATCACGTTGATAAAATTTTTGCTTCTCAGGCAGTGGTCAGCAACAGAAAGAAGCGTATTCGCATCGGGAGGAAGGTAAACGCGGATCACTTCTGCCTTTTTATTGACTACGTGATCGATGAACCCGGGATCCTGGTGAGAAAAGCCGTTATGGTCTTGCCTCCACACATGAGAGGTCAGAAAATAATTTAGAGAAGCGATCGGCCTTCTCCAGTGGATTTCTCGAGTCGTTTTAAGCCATTTCGCATGCTGGTTAAACATCGAATCGATGATGTGGATGAAAGCTTCGTAGCAGGAGAAGAATCCATGCCTTCCTGTCAAAAGATAGCCCTCAAGCCACCCTTCGCAAAGATGTTCGCTGAGAACTTCCATCACGCGCCCATTAGGAGAAAGATGGTCGTCGGTCGGGAGAATTTTTGCATCAAAAGCGCGGTCGGTTACCTCAAATAATGCTCCCAGTCTATTGGAGGCCGTCTCGTCAGGGCCCATCACGCGAAAATTACTGTGATTTAGGTTGAGTTTCATCACATCGCGCAAGAAGTTTCCTAAATAGCGCGCCGATTCAGCGAATTGCGTTCCCGGCGTTTTGACTTCAACGCCATGTTTTTTGAAGTCGGGCATTCTCAATTCCCTGAGCAGTATGCCGCCATTCGCATGCGGATTGTCGCCCATTCTCCTTTTGCCTTTAGGGGCAAGCTCGGCCAGATCTTCCCTCAACCGACCCTCTTTGTCGAATAACTCTTCAGGCCGGTAACTTTTCATCCATTTCTCAAGCATCTTGACATGGGAGGGTTTTTCTGCAAGCTCAGCAAGAGGCACTTGATGTGCCCTCCAAGAGCCTTCGACCATCTTACCATCGATCTCTTTCGGGCATGTCCACCCTTTTGGTGTCCTTAAAATGATCATTGGATAAAGCGGGCGCTCTTTCAGTTTGCCTGTGCGTGCTTTGGTTTGAATTTCTTTGATTTCTGTGATCACCTTGTCGACAGTCTCTGCCATTAGCTTGTGCATTGGCATCGGGTCGCTTCCTTCGACGACGTAAGGCTTGTACCCGTAACCGTGGAAAAGACTTAAAAGTTCCTCCCGAGGAATTCGATCGAGGAAAGAGGGGTTTGCAATCTTGTATCCATTTAAGTGCAGGATCGGCAAAACGGCTCCATCTTTGGCCGGATTTAAAAATTTATTGGAGTGCCAGCTTGCAGCTAGTGGTCCTGTTTCAGCTTCGCCATCGCCCACGACGCAGCAGGTGATCAGATCGGGATTGTCAAAGACGGCTCCATATGCGTGAGCAATCACATAGCCAAGCTCTCCTCCTTCGTGGATCGAACCGGGCACTTCAGGGGCCACATGGCTGGGAATTCCACCGGGAAAGGAAAATTGCTTAAAGAGCTTTCTCATGCCCTCTTCATCTTGCGAAATATCGGGATAGTATTCGCTGTAGGTGCCCTCAAGGTAGGTGTTTGCAACGAGCGCCGGTCCGCCATGCCCTGGGCCCGCCAAGTAGATCATGTCCAAGTCATATTTTTTAATTGCCCGGTTCATATGGACATAGATGAAGTTCAATCCCGGCGTTGTTCCCCAGTGGCCCAAAAGCCTTGGCTTTATGTCGTCGAGGGTCAAGGGCTTTTTCAGCAGTGGATTTTTAAGAAGGTATATTTGACCAATTGAAAGATAATTGGCTGCCCTGAAGTAGCTATTCATCTTCTCAAGTTCTTGATTATTAATGTCTTTTGATTTATTCCTCATGGCAACCTTCCACTTTCTTCCCATTAGATAACACTACCTCTTTTTTCTATCCACAGAATTTTTTTTAAACTAAATTGAAATTAAAATTGAAATTATAAGATAATATAAACAGTTAGAAATTTGTAAGAGGTAGAGGGGTGATAAAAAAACCGCTAAATTTAAGAGATCTTTCCTTCATCTTTATCTCTTCTTTATTGTTTTATTGAATAATTTGTGGTGATTAAGGTATAATTCCTTTTATAAAATGAAAATTTAATGATTTGGTTTCGTTTTAGATCAAATCACAAACTGGAGGTAGTTATGGTAAAAATCGGTGGTGAAAATATTACGTCGCTTATCGAAATAGAAAGAATGGTGACTTTAGGGAGAGGTGCTGAAGTAGTTAAAGGTAAATCAGTAAAGGTTCATTTTGGGGAAAACCTGCTCAAGAGAGACCAAATTATTAAAGCTGCAATTAAACTTGCTCTGAAGGAAGAGACCGGTTCCTTAGAAGATAGGAAACAAGCTCTGGATAACATTCTGACTAAACTCAATGGTTTGACCGTCCAATTTGGCGATGAAAACGTGCAAAAAGTTGTTGAAAAGCATCAGGCTTGGGGCAGAAAGCTTTACAAACGAGACACTGAAGTTGAGAAGGCTAAAGCGACCTTAGATAAGATGAAAACTAAGCTTGTCGCTGATCTACAAAAAGCAGTCGAGAAAGAAGCTCTTAAGTATTTTAAAAATTGCAACACTAAACATATCGAACTAACTAATGAATCCCTGTTGACGTTCAAAGGCTCTCTTGAGAGAAAGTATAGTGAACGCTTTGAGGGTATGATTCCTTTCCAGTACACAACAGCGATTAAGGATGGTGCTAGTGAAGCATGGGAGAAGGTCTATAATCGTAAACTGGTGAAAGCTCGTCGTTTCCCTAATCCCATTTGGCCAGAAGCTCCACTGCCTGAAGCTCCACGTCCGATAGAGCGCACAGCATCTCAACTAGAGAGAGATGTTGCTGCTGAGAGGGAACGTCTGCAAGCTCAACAGGAACAGCAAGTTCGTGAGTGGCAAGAAGAAGCTGCGCGTCGGAAGACTGAGCGCGAAGCGCAAGAAGCTGCACGCAAAGCAGAAGTATTGCCTTGTGGAAAAACAGTAGGCGTGGTCGAAGAAATAGAAAAAGCCTTCAATGAATTGAAGGTAGTTGCAAAAGAAATGGGTGCGGAGAGCGCTCAACAATTTGCATTTAATGTCTCTTCTTATCAGAAGGCTGATGAGACATTAAAAATGATGCAAAATTGGCGCGGATTCTACAGAAATATGGTTTCCGAAGAAGGAAATCGAGCAACGAAGAAAGAATTGAATACAAAATACCAATTGTTAGTAGCTCAAATTAACGTTATGCGGACTCTGGTTGATGAGTTTCCTCGTTAAGGTAAGTTGACACCCCGCCATCTTGGCGGGGTGTTTGTGTGATAGTGGTTGATAATAAAGGGAGATTGAGATGGTAGGCAAAACGGATTTAATATTAGGAAATACCTTATACGGTTTGTATTCTAATGGGAAAAATCTTGAGTTTAAGGATGATAGAAACGCCAAGGGTAAGGTCACAAGTATTAAGGTTAGGGGCCTAGGACTGAAAAGCAGAAATGATGTTGTAAAAGCTGCTATTGCCTACACGAAAGACATTCAAACAATTGATCTCACTTTTGATCAAAGAATCGCACTTCTTGAATACCTTAAAAGAAATTTGGTCCACGAAGTGCCAAAAGAGCAGCGTTCGATGAAATTGAAGATCAGTCAGTTTTTTGGGAAGATTTACAACCGCGAAAAGAAGCTCGATGAGGCTATCAAGTCGCTTGAAGACGCTAGAACGCAACAGGAATTGAAGGTTTCTCGTGCAGTAAGGAATACTGTAGAAAAATACATCAAAACTAAATTTAAAAATTATGAAGCGCTTACTTCAGTAAAAGTCCTAGAAGGTACTATACCTCGATTAAAACAAGGTGTGAAATCTGTAGTCAAGCCTCTTCGTTTGTCAGATGTGCAATTGTCAAACGCTATAGATGGCGGAATTTTCGAGGGTGCAAAGATTCTAAGGGGTTTGAGTGTTGAGTCTCGAAGAAATTTAGTGGAGACACTTCGGCCTAAATCAAGAAAAAAGCAAAATCCCGATGTAGAACCCGAAGCAAAGCCACGGGCCTCTCTTAAAATTAAGAAGTTGACACTTAAAGATACAGGTCTAAGTGCAACGGAACAAGCAAGATTTGAAAAGCTATGG
Organism: uncultured bacterium; assembly: GCA_964605535.1. Classification (GTDB taxonomy): domain Bacteria; phylum Chlamydiota; class Chlamydiia; order Chlamydiales; family Parachlamydiaceae; genus CAZSDA01. The sequence continues at coordinate 142,259 of CAZSDA010000001.1, read as the reverse complement.
AATCGTATTGCCCCTGAAGAGGATCTTCCACTGACAGAGGGCGCATTTCAGCGGGCATATATGAAAGTGGCAAAGAAGTCATTAAAGAATAAAAACCAAGCAAATGTCATCGAATTACTGTCTCTTCTTGAAAAGATCGTGGGAGATGAAAAGGCTCAAAGTTTGATGGCGGAAGCTCAATTCAACTACAATATGAGGAGAGCGAGGCCGAAGGAAGAGTAAGCTCGCCAGTAGACTCGAATAGCTGATCTTGTGTAAGCTGCCGGATGATGATCATTCGGCAGCTTTTTTTTGTTTTTGTGCTTTTTTTGTCGGCGTGCGGTTGCCCGCACCGCTTTATTCCTAAGTGCAATCCCGATCCATTGCCAGCATTTTACGTTCCTGAGCGCGTTCAGGTAGCTTTGGTACTGGGGAGCGGGGGCGTGCGCGGGATGGCGCATGTGGGCGTGATTGAGGTGTTGACAGAGGCGGGAATCCCTATCGATCTGATTGTGGGGTGCAGTGCAGGTAGCATTGTAGGCGCTTTGTATGCCGATAACCCTTGCATTGAAGAGGTGAAGTGGGCGGTTTGGAAGCTGAAGAGCGATACCCTTCTCGATATCGATATCTGGAATTGCCGCTATGGGCTCTCTCAGGGAAAAACGATGAACCGCATCCTTGATGAACATCTTTGTGCTGAGACCTTTGAAGAGCTGAAGATGCCTCTAGTTATCGTAGCAAGCGACCTGAATTCAGGGGAGCTCGTTCCGATGGGTTCCGGGGATCTTGTGAAGGCAGTTCAAGCTTCCTGTTCAATCCCCTTTTTCTTTGTGCCGTGTGAGCATCAGGGGCGGGTTTTGGTGGATGGGGGAGTTGTGAACCCGGTTCCTGTCAAGGTCGCAAGGGATTTGGGGGCTGAAGTGGTGATTGCCGTCGATCTGGCTGAGCTTTTGGATGTCACTTTCCCGACCAATCTGTTTCAAGTGGCAACCAGAAGCGCTGAAATTGCCTTTATGTGGCAAAATGAAGTGTGTACAAGAGGGGCAGATGTCGTTATCAGGCCCAAGACTTGCGGGGTGGGTACGTTCAATGACAGGATGAAATGGCTATTGTACCAGGCGGGAAGGTCTGCTGCAGAAGAGCATCTTCCTGCTATCAAAGAAGCGATTCAGAAAATTCCTCCCCGGGAAGAGTGTCAAAAAGGGTGGCGTCAAGTAGAGCTCAAGGCATATACACCACAAATATATCGTGATCCGTAATTCCATCTAATATAAAATAGTTAAATTATGTCACCTTCGTATCAATTAACAGCCCATCCTGTCGGTACAAAACGGGAATTTTGGGCATTGACCTGGCCGCTCATGATTGGGATGGTGTCCGGCACGCTGATGATTTTTGCTGACCGCTTATTCTTGGCGCAATATAACCCTCTCGCTCTAAATGCTTCTGCAAGCGGCGGCATGGCTTACTGGATGTTTTTGGTGATTCCTATGGGAATTGCTGCAATCGCAGAGGTGTTGGCTGGCAGGCTGCATGGGGAAGGAAGGTTCAAAGAGGTGGGATGCGCTTCTTTGCAAATGGTGTGGTTCTCTCTATTTTTGGCACCCCTTTTTTGGCTGTTGGCTTTATTTGGCCCCTCCGTGCTATTTGCCGGAACGGGAAATGAGCTGTTAGAGGGGGCTTACTTTTCAACTTTGACGTACTTTACGCCCGCTCATTGCATTATTATTGCTCTCTCCGGGTTTTTTATAGGGATTGGGAAGGTCAGGTTTGTGACCTATGCCGCTTTGGTTGGTAATGCAACAAATATTGTCTTGGACTATGCATTGATTTTTGGTTGGGGCATCTTTCCCGAAATGGGTATCACCGGGGCTGCGTTAGCAACGGGGATTGCTCAAATCGTTCAGGCAACAGCGCTCGGACTTGTATTTTGGAATAGAAGCAACCGCACGCAGTTTGGAACGGGAAATGTTAGTTTCCAAAAGGGATTTTTCCTTGAGGGAATTAAAATTGGTGCCCCCACGGGTTTTGGAAGAGCGGCAGAGGTGCTTGCTCACTTTCTTTTTTTGAGGATTGTGATCTGGACGGGGGCTGACCAGATGGCCGTTGTGAGTATGGTACAAAGCCTCTACATTCTATTTTCTTTTGTGACAGAGGCAGAATCAAAAGGAGCTGGAGCGATCATTTCAAACCTTTTGGGTGCAAAGCGATTTGAGCCTGTCAATAAGGTGTTGACCGCCTCTTTCATCCTGCATCTCATCTACTTTGTGCTGCTGACAGTAGGCGTCTTAACTTTTTCAGATCAGATATTTAATCTTTTCAATGCGGCCGATGGATCGATCGTCTCAGATTCTTTACGAGGTACCTTTTTCTTTGCCCTGCTTTACATGGCTCTATTCTTCTTACTGGATGGCTTTGTTTGGATTCTAATCGGCTTCCTGACTGCTTCAGGCGATACCCGCTTTCTCTTCATGGTCAGCGTGGCTGTCCATTGGATTGCTTATCTTCTGCCCACCTACTGGTTTGTGGGGGTACAGCATGGGGATGCGGCAACTGCTTGGGCAGTCATTGCCGGAATGAATTTAGTGAATTTTGCCATCTACCTGCAGCGCTACCGCTCCGGTCGCTGGCTCACTTCTTTTCTGGGAAACCGCCAAGAGGCCTAGGATACCCGTTAGAGAAGAAACAGCAAAGAACAGCGGCCATGGAAGCAATGCAGCTAAATGGCCTCCCAGGCATGCAATTACAGTTCCTTTTAGTGAGAAGAGTGAGAAAAGCAGTGCATATTGCTGCGCTGCATAACGTTTATCCGTAATTTTCCAAATGAGAAAAATGAGTGCACTCATCGCCATCCCGCCTGTCAGATTTTCAAGGGCAGATGCGAGATAGAGTAGAGGTAAATACTTTCCCATAAGAGCGATCAAGACATTGCAGGAGAGGGTTGCTGCATGGAGTATGCCTGCAGAAATAGCTGTTTGAAAGGGTTCCCGCTTCCTAAGATAAAATCCCGCTAGAAGGGCGCCAGCCATCGTCGCGCCGAATCCCCAAATCTTTGATGCGAGGGCAAGCTCTGCCTTGGTAAAGCCGAGAGAAAGATAAAAAGGGCCCTCCATTGTTTTGGAGAGTTGGTCTCCCAGTTTGAAGGTCAGGATGAGAAATAGAATTGCTAACCAGTCGGAGCGACACATGAGTGCTTTTAGTGGGCCTTGCAGCAATTCCTGCCAATAAAGGTGCCATATGGAGTGGGTTTGCGATCTTTCACTTAGCTTTCTTGCCAGGGTTTCTTTGGAGCGGTAAGGTTCAGGAGCTATGGCAATGGCTGCAGCTCCAAGAGCAATAAGTCCAGCCATGCAAAGATACATTTCTTGCCAATCAAGAAGGAGGACTAGGCCAAGTGCTCCTGCACCTGCCGTCAATAGTCCGATGCGGTAGCCGCCTACGACAAAGGAGGAACCGACGCCATAAGCGCTATCTGGTATGCTTTCCAATTCATAAGAAAGGCCGGTCATGTAGAGGCATCCAGTGAAGACGGAAAGTGAAAAGAGGGCTAGTGCCAGGAACGCAGGTGAGCCTGCCATTCCGATGGCGCAAAGGGAGAGGCTCATTCCGGTAAGAGCAAACAGAAGCCAGCCTTTGCGAGGGCTATTTTTAAATCCCGGAAGGCTCTTGTAGTCCAACAGTGGAACCCATAAGAGTTTGAATGCGAAGGGAAGGGAGAAAAGGGCAAATGTGCCGATAGCTTGCTTGGAATAGCCTGCTTCAGAAAGCCATAAAGCCATTGTCGAGCCCGACAGCGGCAGAGGAAGCGCATTGGCAAACCCGATGAAAGCCAACAACAAAAAGTAGAGCACATTTCCATTCATAAGGACGATATTATACTCTAATTTTGCAATTATTCAAACGTCTTAAAAATAAATATAAAATACATAGACACAAAGACACTCAGGCGAGCTTAGTCTTTTGTATAGATCGATTTTCAGAAATTTCCTTTGTGGCTTTGAGCCTTTGTGTTTCAATCATTTTTGATGAAGAATTTAAAGATAAACGATGCTCTTAATGTGCTTTCAAAGTGTTTTCCAAAAAAAAATAAATATGAAACACAAAGGCACAAAGGCACAAAGATTATCCGTTTATGACCTGTTAATCGAAGATATGTGAGTAGCTGAACCTCATGCATAGGTTCACTTCGAAGATGATTCGATCGTCTACTAAAATAAAGAGGATTTTCAGAAATTTCCTTTGTGGCTTTGAGCCTTTGTGTTTCAATCATTTTTGATGAAGAATTTAAAGATAAACGATGCTCTTAATGTGCTTTCAAAGTGTTTTCCAAAAAAAAATAAATATGAAACACAAAGGCACAAAGGCACAAAGATTATCCGTTTATGACCTGTTAATCGAAGATATGTGAGTAGCTGAACCTCATGCATAGGTTCACTTCGAAGATGATTCGATCGTCTACTAAAATAAAGAGGATTTTCAGAAATTTCCTTTGTGGCTTTGAGCCTTTGTGTTTCAATCATTTTGATGAAGAATTTAAAGATAAACGATGCTCTTAATGTGCTTTCAAGGTGTTTTCCAAAAAAAAAAAATATGAAACACAAAGGCACAAAGGCACAAAGATTATCCGTTTATCACCCTTCTTATCCCATCCTTGACTTGTTTTGATCCAAAGTTAATCACTAAGCCAAGCCGAAGCCCTGTTAATCGAAGATATGTGAGTAGCTGAACCTCATGTATAGGGTTGTCTTTTTCAGTTGCCTTTACTTCGATGATGATTCGATCGTCTACTAAAATATCTAATATGAGAGGATCTCTAATTTGAGCGCCTTTGTAATTCACCTCTATAGGAACTTGTACTCTTGTATTTATTCCTCGAAGAGAAAGCTCATGGCATAGCGCCGACTCATAAATACTCTCAAGAAGTCCTGGCCCTCCCAATATCTGATGCACCTCAATGGCTGCTCCAATGATATTATATGACAGAGGATTTTCAGAAATTTCCTTTGTGACTTTGTGCCTTTGTGTTTCAATCATTTTTGATGAGGGAAAATAAACCGTGCTTATAATGTGCTTTCAGTGCTTATTTTTGCTAGCTCAAATTGCATTCTCATACATCTTTTCAAAACAAACATTTCGTCATAATATTTTTTGTGTTCTGACTTCCTGATCCCTCTTTGAAAGAATTGGGGTGGAAGGCCTAGGCTAGTGATAGTTCTGGGTTGTGGATCAACCTTAGTGCACGAATCTACAATTTTTAAGTTAAGAAGTAACGCAGAGCCGGAGAGGAGGGGAGTCTCAGAGAAAAACTGACTATAAGCCATTGACTACTCTACGCCACCCATCTATCCTAATTTAAGATTGGTTAGTCGTAAGTCAAATATCTCTGCGTCTTCCCGGCTCAGCGGCTCTGCGTTGATCATTAAAAACCTCGATTATGTGAGATTTTTTTTCTTGTCTGCAAGAGAGAGTGTAAATGTAATTTTTAATTACGCAAAATGACCGCTGTCTTATCCCTGTTTGACAGAAATGGATGAGAAGGTCTATGCCACTCTCATGGATTACATCTGCCCCATGCACCAAGAGGTGCGTCAATCCCATCCAGGCTTTTGTCCAATTTGCGGAATGGCGCTTGAGCCAGTTGGAGTGGAGGAGCGGAATGAGGAATATGAATCGATGCGGAAGCGGTTTTGGCTGGCTGCGCTTCTGACTTTGCCCATCGTATATCTGAATATGCGCCCTAATGGAATGGAGCTCATTCAGCTCGTTCTGTCTACCGTCGTTGTCTTTGGTGCTGGCGGGATCTTTTTTGCAAGAGCGTGGGACTCGTTACTAAACCGCTCATTAAACATGTTTACTCTCATTGCGATGGGCGTTGGCACTGCCTACTTTTATAGCGCAGCAGTAGTGCTTTTGGGGCATGGTTTTGTCTATTTTGAGGCGGCGGCAGCTATCACGACGCTTGTGCTTTTAGGGCAGGTGTTGGAATTAAAGGCGAAGGGAGAAGCTAATCAGGCTATTCGCGCTCTTTTGAAGAGCTCCGCAAAAAGTGCCCATTTGGTGACAGAACATGGTGAGAAAGAAATCTCCGTTGAAGAAGTTCACGTAGGTAACCTTCTGCGGGTCAAGCCGGGGGAGAAGATTCCGGTAGATGGAGTGGTGGTAGAGGGTTCTAGTAGCGTTGATGAATCGATGATCAGCGGCGAGCCTATTCCGCTTGAAAAACGAAAGGGAGATACAGTTACGGGAGCGACTCTCAATCAGACGGGTAGCTTCGTGATGCGCGCGGAGAGAGTCGGCAGCGATACTCTGCTTGCGAAGATCGTTCATATGGTCGCTGAAGCGCAAAGAAGCAGGGCGCCGATCCAGAGGCTTGCAGATCAGGTTTCGGGATTATTTGTGCCTCTAGTGATTTTGGTCGCATTTTTGACATTTGCCGTCTGGGCGCTCTTTGGACCCGAACCACGTTTGCAATACGCCTTGGTGAATGCCGTTGCCGTGTTGATCATTGCCTGCCCCTGCGCATTGGGGCTTGCGACACCCATGTCTATCATGGTGGGCGTGGGAAAAGCCGCTGAAATGGGAATACTCATAAAAAATGCAGAGGCTTTAGAAAGATTGGAGTCGGTCGACACGGTAGTTTGCGATAAGACCGGGACAGTGACGGAGGGCAAACCAAAACTTGTCGCAGTACATCCTGCCTTAGGGCGAGATGGGAATGAGCTATTACTGCTTGCTGCCTCTCTTGAAGGGTTAAGTGAGCACCCTCTTGCAAAGGCCTTGGTGCAGGGGGCGTCTGAGAGGGGATTGCCTCTTTTGACAGTGGAGGATTTTCAGTCCGTCACGGGGATGGGCCTTGAGGGGCGCGTCCAGGGAAAAAAGATCTTGGTTGGACGGCGTCAGTTTTTGGAAAACTCGGGCATCGATTTAAATGATGCTTTGGATTCTGAAAGGGGAAGCGCTCTCTATGTCGCAGCGGATGGGATTTATTTGGGCTCTCTTTTTGTAGAGGATCCTCTTAAACAAACTTCACGCGGTGCAATTCAAAAGCTGCATGAAATGGGCCTCAAGCTCGTGCTGCTGACAGGAGATCGAAAAGGGCCCGCTGAAAAGGCAGCAGCTGCTTTACAGATCGATCAAGTCTTGGCGGAGGTGTCACCTGAAGACAAACTAAAGGTGATTGAGGAGTTGAAGAGTGAAAAGCACATTGTAGCGATGGCGGGAGATGGGATCAACGATGCCCCTGCTTTATCTAAAGCTGATGTGGGGATCGCTATGGGAACTGGCACAGATGCAGCCATTGAAAGCGCTTCAGTTACCCTTGTCAAGGGGGATTTAAATGGCGTTGCAGGTGCGATTGATTTGAGCCGCCAAACGATGCTAAACATCCGCCAGAACCTCTTTTTTGCCTTCATTTACAACATTTTGGGTATTCCTATTGCCGCCGGCGTTCTCTATCCCTTAACCGGACTCTTGCTAAACCCGATCATTGCCAGTGCTGCCATGGCCTTAAGTTCGCTCTCTGTTGTGGCTAATGCCCTAAGATTAAATTTTTTAAAGATCAAGTGAGACTTTCAATGCAACCTATTGCACAAGGGAATGGACTTCCTTTATGGCAGTACGAAACCGATGAAGAATCAACCGATACTGTCGATGAGATTGATTTTCTGTTGGAGGAAAACCTGAATGAAAATTCATGTTTACTGCAAAAATCGATTAACTCTTAATGATTATTTTGATATAATTTTTCATTATGACAATACAAAGCATTACAAGACCGCAATTAGGTTTGAAAGTTCGTCCTGCAGCAAAACAGGCCGCGCTAGACATCATAAGATTTATTGGCAGGCTTTTCATTCCCTATCAATTCATTGTTGTCGCGAGCAATCCACCGCATAGTTTTTCTGAAAAATTCAAAATGCGCTTTACAATTGATAAAATTGCGGGGTTTACTCCGTTCAAGAGAGTAAAGTATCTCGATGCGCAAGACGTCAGTCAAAATTTGGCAGGCCGCAGAGTTCTCTTCCACTATAGTGCTTCCACAATGGTCGCTGAATATTTTTTCACGGGTGCAAATTCTCTTTTGAGCAATTCGAATGGCGGTCGCTCCTATCGTTTTTGTGTCACAGCTAATGAAGCTCCCTTGACTTGGCAAACAATTGGCAATTGGCAACCTTTCATTGATGCCGGTCAACTGTATGTGACTCCTCAAAATAAGGCTGAGAGAAAGTATTTTCGCATGGTCCGCGAAAAGTTCATGTATGGCATCGATTAATTCTCAAAACATAGTAAAACTGAACGAGGCACAAGTGACTGTCCTGCAAGGGGAAAGAGAGATCTTAGCTTGCCAATGGCAAGTCAGTTTTTAATATTTTTAGTGTCAACCAGTCTTCTTAAAACAAGAGGCTATCCTTCCACAAAAGGATAATTACGCATGATTCTGTCCTTTTATACAAGGACAGACTGCAGGACACAGATAGGAATGCCCACCCATTACAGGGTGGGTCATCACTACCAGCCTTACATGTAAAGGCAAGTCAGGTGTCAATTCAAAGCGTTTAGAAGTGAGCGGAGAGTGTCTCGTAATGCAGCGACCTGAGTTTCCAGTGCTGTAATTTGATTTTGTAACGCAGGTATAGCTCCTACTTGTGGGCGCAAGGTTTCAATGCTTCTTTCCAAGTCGGCTATCGCCGTTCTTAGACTCACCACTTCGTTTTGCTGAGACTGGATTTTTTTGTTTTGTTCAGCAAGAAGTGCTTGTTGGGCAGCAGCTTGAATAGCAGCGTTTCTTTGTGCCTGAGCTTGAGCTTCCAGGGCTGCTTGCAAAGCTCTTTGCTGTGCCGCTTGCTCCGCTGCTCTTTGGGCAGCTTGCTCCGCAGCTTGCCTCTCACGATTTCGTGCTTGTTGAAGCTCTTGATTGTGGACAACCGCTTCTCTACTCCATTGAGCAAATATTTGTTGAGCTTCTTGATAATTTGCACCAGAGCTTTTTCCTGGATTTCCTCCCGAAGCTATTGTGGCGTGCCAATTTCCATGATTATCGAACATTTTAACTGTATAGCCACCACACACTTGATGTCTGATCATAGGGTCTCCTGTTTAGGTTTAGTTTAAGGTATCTCTAAGTCTTCTTGCTTGTTCCGGGGAAATTTTATTTTTGAGAAGCGCTGTGAGGTCAGGTATCTTTTGCTGCAATTGGCTATGTTGCATGGCTAAACCTTCGACATGCGCCTCGATTTTTTCTGTCAATACAGAGAGAGAGGGTCCGTCAATGATAACTTGGACAGTTTCATTCAACAAAGCGTGTTCGATTTCTAACTTTTCTTTTGCAGCGGTTAGCTCTTGGAATTTTTCTGAAAGGATTTCTGAATTCTTCTGTAATTCGGCAGCAGCTATTCTAAGTTTGTTTGTGGCATCGATCGATTCTATCGAAGCGTCGAATAGTTTTTCACAAGCGACAATCACATCATTCCGAGGAGGCGGTGGAGGAGGTGGAGGAGCCTCTACGGGTCGATGGCGTTTCTTTTTGCGTTTCTTTCCAAAAAGCCCTCTAACAGAGTGTGCGACACTTTTGACTACCCGACTTGCTCCGTGCGACACTGATTTTGGGCTTAACGACAAAACAGTAATCTGGATTCCAGGCAATGGAAAGGAAAGCTTCGCATGGGAATCAAGCGGCTTTTTCAGGGAAATTGTAGTCCCAAATACAAAAGGGACGCCATAAACAGTCAGCGGCGCCGTAACATTAATCTGCCCCTTTAATGGCTTCTGAATAGGGAAACTGTAGCCAACCCCCACTTTCTCAACTGTGGTGGTGATTGAAAGCGTTGACTTGGTCGGATTTAAGGGAATGATGCCGACTCCTACAGATGTGGAAGGGTCAACTTTTTTTGAAAGGAGTATCGTTACATTTTTAGGATTTTTTGGTGTAAAGGCAACGCCTGCCATGCAATCCTCATCGCCAATCGGATGCATCACTCTCACGATCAATTTGTTAAGATGAGTCGGATTTTCGATACCGACTTCAAGTTCTGCAGGGAGGGCTTCATCAATTTTTTCAAGGAGCATGGCTCCGGGAATTCTTTTTGAAGAATCAAATCCAGCAACTTGCCTAATGAGAGAGGTGCGTTTAGCCGGCTGGATCATCTGCATGTGTTCGTTCTGTTCATCATCGTCTGAGAAGGGCGCAACATCTTCCCCACGTCGAGGTAGTTTATTGAAGCCGTGAAGTGAAGCCGCAGCAAACGGTAAGACTCTTACATTTAAGCGTGGACTCATCCCTGTTGCCAAGTTCCCTGCAGGCAATTTTTTAATGGGGGGGATCAATTTGAAAGTTGGCATCAAAAAATTATCGAACATTGATTCAGTCGAATGAAGGATATAAGGTTTATCCCCGATAAACTTTAACCACTTGGATTTTGATGCCAGCTCGAGCAGCCTGCTATTTGCTGGAAACCACTGGATATTCACTTCCTTGGACATGAGCTGTGAGGATGTGTTTGCAATTCTACGAAAAGCTTGGAAGACAGCCCCTCTAGTTGCTGTTGCAGTTCCATACTGTGCTAATGAACCATTTTTGGTATAAGCGCGCAGGTATTGTACATAGATTTTCAAAATTCTATCCGGGGTGAAGCTGTAATCTATGACTAATTCTGCATTCACTCCATTTTCGCGCAGGAAAATCTGTTTAGTTCCCTCGGAGCCAGGCTTTACTTTTTTTACGTTATTAAAGAGACCGCTTGCTTGAGGTATTGCTTTAGAGTTAGTGGCGCCTTTAGCAAGTCGTTTTCCCTGTTTATAAACGCTGGCTGCGGCCTTGCCGACAAGGCTGCCTACAGCCATTAATGCCGAGCCTTCTACGATAATACTTGCGCTTTCAAGGGCATATTCTGTGTCTTCGAAGGGAATCTGATGCTCTCTAAATAGCCCCGTCGATACCGCTACCTTTACTTTTTGCGCTTCCTGAAAAATGGTGGTTCTCATAGGCTCCGGAACCATTTGGAATAAAGCATCCACTTTTTCAGCTACATTCTCACAAGCAGGACGTGTGACGTCGGTGTCGCAGGCTAGGCGAAACGCTTCGTCCATACCACGGAAAGGCATACTAAGAGCGTTTAAAATGAGCATTCCTGAAACGACTTCATCGCGTGGACTCATTCCATTGACATCAGGGGCGCCCGGCTGAAAGGGAATCATAAAAATTTAAGCTTTTGAGGGTTGGTCCGCAAACTTATATATGAAAATAAATCAAGAGTCAAGCCGCTGAGGGGTTATTTTTTTGGAAGGAGGATCAGGTAGCGCAGTTTTCCGCCGGATTGGGTGTCGCATTCAAGCTTTCCTGAATGGACGGTGACGATGATTTCGCGTGCGACATCGAAAGCGTGCGTCGGCTCATTGAGCGGGGTGATACCAATGCTTTCCGTACTAAATTCAATTTCGAAATTTTCTCTTGTGTTCGCTGTTCTAATGGCGAGGTGGGGCGAGGGTGGTTCATCGCGCATGCGCCTTTCGTGGATGGCAAGAAGAATGCGGTGGAAGAGTTGTTCTAGCGCATGTTGAAAATCCTCAGGGAGAAGCAGAACCATTTGGATCGTACGGTCGAAATCGCGTTCAATTTGCATCTCTTCGATCCAATTCATGTCAGAATGATTTTTAAGGGATTTATCGACGGCATTGTTGATGAGAGTATGAAGATTTGTGTTTTGCGCTTTTGATTCTTGAGTGAGTTGGGATGAGGATTTAATCGTCTCCAATAGGCGATCTACCAAGATTCGCTCTTTTTCTATTTCTGCAAGCTCCTCTTTGAGGCGTCCTATTTTCCCTAAAAAGAGGGCTTTCGAGGCGGAAGGTATTTTGGTTTCTTGAGATAGATAGATCTCTTCGAACTGCTGGAGATTTTTAAGTTGCGACTGGGAGAGCTGTTTGATTTCGTCGAGCGGCTTCTGAATTTTTTCTGCGATGGATCGAGCGAGCACCCCTAAAGAAGCTAGTTTTCTCGTCTGATGCACTTCCGATTTCACCTCGGCAAGGGCGTTTTCTTTACTCGATACTTCCTGTTTTAAGGATAGATTGCTGTTCTGGATGATTTCGAGGGCACGCTCTCTTTCCAAGACAACAGCAGCCAGGATGAGATTGGCCACGACGGCAGTGCCGATAAATGTGATGAGCATAAACAGGGAAGCCCCTTCATAGCCCTGGACGAAATAGGCATAGGAAACGAAGGTTACGGTAAGAAGAAATATCGATAGACTGGCTCCATGCATTTTGAATCTATAGGAGGCCCAAAGCGTAAGAGGAATGAAGAGGTGGGCAAGGGGATAATGCAATTTATAGGCAAGAAGGCACAAACCGAGAAAAAGAAGAACCATCGATATGAGTTCAAACCGATACGTTGCAAATTTTTCAGTGAATTTTGTCGAGAGCCAAATGACGATGAGGGGGGTCATGACATAAATCCCCATCGCATCGCCAAGCCAAAAGGTTCCCCAATGAGAGAGAAACGTATCCCCTGAAATTGTACCATTGAAATAGAGAACCGCTGCACCGACGGAACTTGCGATGAGGCAAGTGAAGAAGCTAGCGGGCAAAAGCAAGATGAAAACGTCTTGTACAGTCTGGAAATAGCGCGTTCGGGAAAATTTATTGATGATCCATGCTGCTAAAAGAACCTCAGATAATGACCCTAATGAAACAAGTAGTGCGCTCGTTGAACCGATAAAATAATGTGGGGATGAGGTGAAGAAGTAAAAGTTATAGATTAGATTTCCTAAAAAGATACCCATCCATGCTCTTTGACCAAAAAGAAGAAGTGCGGCAAGCGATATACCGGTCGCGGGCCAAACAAGGGAGATTTCAAGAGGAGCGCCAGGTATGCCAAGCATCCTGCCGAGGAGAGCTGCTCCAAAAATTAAAAGCGCAAAAAATAACGTGAACGCTCCGAGTGCGCCCGGTTTTTCGAGAATCCTTTCAAGAGGCAAAGGCTGACGCATTACACGCCTCCACTATCTCATTATACATCAAATATTTAATTTGACGCTAAACATCGATTTAAGGTTGAATTATTTTTTGAGAGGTGGCAGTGGAATCCTACATTCCTGTTTTGATCTATTTGGGTCTTGTCGCCTTGGTAACCGTTATTACCCTGGCTCTTTCCGGCATTTTCCCCTCTGTGGCTTCAAGTCCCAATAAATTTTTGCCCTATGAGTCTGGAATCAGAACGGAAACAGACCTTTTTTCACGAAGATTTCCTCTGCATCATTACCTCGTTGCACTTATGTTTCTCGTCTTCGATATCGAAGTCATTTTTCTTTACCCATGGGCAGTGGTCGCTCAGGAAATAGGGCCCTTTGCATTCTATGAAATGGTCGCATTTCTTCTTGTGTTGCTGGTGGGTTACGCTTATGTCTGGAAAAAGGGAGGCTTAGGCTGGGAATGAATTTCAAAGATAAAACGCCCTTTCTTCTAGCTCCGCTTGAGCAATTAATCGATTGGGCCCGCGCAAACTCTTTATGGCCCGCGCAATTTGGGCTTGCTTGCTGCGCTATCGAGATGATGTCTACTGCTGCTAGCCGCTACGATATGGCTCGTTTCGGCATGGAGGTGTTCAGAGCTTCTCCAAGACAGAGCGATGTGATGATTGTAGCTGGTCGCGTGAGTCAGAAAATGGCACCTGTTTTGAAAGTCATTTACGATCAGATGCCCGAGCCAAAATGGGTCATCGCCATGGGTGATTGCGCCTCTTGCGGCGGAATCTATAACAATTACGCCATCGTGCAGGGGGTCGATAAAATTGTTCCCGTCGATGTCTACGTAGCCGGTTGCCCCCCAAGGCCTGAGGCTCTATTGGAGGGGCTTATGGCTCTCCAAAAAAAGATTCGGGGACGTTGATGGAACAGATAGAAACAACGCCTCAAGAGCTTTTGCCAATTCTTAAAAAGAAGATGGAACAGTACCCCTATCTCGTCGATCTCAGCGCAATTGATTACCTGGAACCCGCTCCCCATACAGTGCTCTTTTATCTGTTGCGCAATGAAGAGGGATCAGAAAGGATCTCTATAAAGTTGAAGATAGCGAGAGAGGAAAAGGTGCCCTCAATAGTTGAGTTTTGGGAGGGTGCAGATTGGTATGAGAGAGAACTTTTTGATCTTTTTGGCGTCCACTTTATAGGACATCCCGATCTGAAGCGCATCTTGATGCCCGATGATTGGGAAGGCCACCCTTTAAGAAAGGATTATCCTCTGACGGAGGAAGTTGTTGAATTCAAACGCGAAGCAAAACCGAAGATCCCATCGGAAGTGATACCTAATGTCAGAACAAAGTGGACTTATTGAAGAGTCAAGCTCCTTCATGGAGCTCAACTTAGGGCCTCAGCATCCTTCGACGCACGGTGTATTGCGATTGAAGTTAAAACTGGATGGCGAGATCGTCATCGATGCGGAACCGGTCATTGGCTATTTGCATACAGGTGTCGAAAAGGAGTGCGAATATAGAACATACCATCAGGTATTCACTCTTGTAGACCGCCTTGACTATCTTTCCGGGCCCGCTGAAGAGCAGGCTTTTGCTTCCACTGTCGAAAATTTGATGGGAATTGAGGTTCCTGAAAGGGCGCAAACAATCCGTCTTTTACTTCTTGAGCTTTCCAGGATTGCAAGCCACCTTCTTTGGCTTGGAACGAGCGCTTTAGAGCTCAATATGTCTTCAATTTTCATGTACTGCTTTGCGGAGAGAGAAAAAATCCTCGACCTCTTTGAGCAGGTTTCCGGAGCCAGAATGTTTCCCTCTCTGTGGCGTATCGGCGGCTTGGGTAAGGATCTGAATCAGGAGTTTGAGGCTGGTGTACGTGCTTTTTTGAAAGGGTTTCCGGAAATCTGGAAGGATATGGATAAATTGTTGACGCACAACTATGTGTGGTGCTCCAGGCTACAGGGGATCGCAGTAATCGATCGCGAGATATGTAACCAATATCTTTGCACAGGCCCTCTCATACGCGCTGCGGGGATTGCTTATGATATTCGAAAAGCAGCTCCCTATCTCGGCTATGAAAATTATCGGTTTGAGATTCCCACCCGGAACGAGGGGGATGCTTATGCGCGTTATATGGTGCGGATGGAGGAGCTGAAGGAAAGCGCATCTCTTGTTGAGCAAGCGCTTGAGAAATTAAAACCGGGGCCTGTCATCACGAGCAATCGCAAAGTGGCTTTGCCTCCTAGGAATGAGCTTCCCCGGAGCATGGAAGCGGTCATTCATCAGTTTAAACTGGTTAGCGAAGGGTTCCACCCTCCTGCAGGAGAAATCTATCAGGCTGTAGAGTCTGCAAGAGGCGAATTGGGCATGTATCTCGTGAGCGACGGAAGTAACAGGCCCTACCGTCTTCGCGTACGTTCGCCATCTTTTGGTGCGGTTGAGTCATTGAAAAAGATTTTGAAAGGACTTTTGCTTTCAGATGTCGTCGTAGCAATTGCCAGTGTGGACCCCATATTAGGAGATGTTGACAGGTGAAGCTGACTGAGAAGACAAAGGAGCGCATCCTTGAATTGCAAAAGCTTTATCCGGAGAAACGTTCGGCGATCATTCCGGCGCTTCATATCGCTCAGGAAGAGGTTGGTTTTCTTCCGGAAGAGGTGCAGCATGAGATCGCAGAGCTGTTTGGAATCGAGGCAACGGAGGTGCATGCCCTAGTGACTTTTTACGACATGTTTCATGAGCACCCTGTGGGAAAGCATGAGCTACATGTGTGCAAAAATATCTCTTGCATGTTGCGCGGTTCGGATGATGTGACTAAAGCATTTTGCCGCCACTTGAACGTTGAGCCAAAAGGGATGACCGAAGATGGGCAGTTTTCCCTTTTTGAATCGGAGTGTTTAGCCGCTTGCGATAGGGCTCCCATGTGTCTTATCGATAAAGAGGTTGTGGGGCCCTTGAGGCCGGAGGATGTCCCCGAGCTTTTGGAGAAGATCAGGAAGGGGAGTCGTGATGGCGGAACTTAAAGTTTTAACTGCGCATATCGGAAACCCTTTGCAGTATCAGATCAATACATATGAGAAAAACGGTGGCTACAGCGCCTTAAAAAAAGCCCTCAGTTCCATCTCTTCCACGGAGCTTATCGATCAAGTGAAGGCCTCTGAATTGCGCGGGCGGGGCGGGGCAGGATTTCTTACAGGTAACAAGTGGGCGTTTGTTCCTAAAGATCCAGGTTTGGATAAGTATCTCGTCTGCAATTGCGACGAAAGCGAACCTGGCACATTCAAAGACCGTCTTATCATCGAACATGACCCGCATCAGCTTCTCGAAGGTGTGATCCTGGCAAGTTATGCGGTGGAAGCAAAAGTGGCTTTTATCTACTGCAGAGGGGAATTCCACCTGGGGTTAAAAATGCTGAATGCCGCAGTGAAAGAAGCTAAAAGCAAGGGGTACTTGGGAAAAAACATCCTGGGTTCAAAGTATAGCCTGGAAGTGATTGTCCACCCGGGAGCCGGTGCCTATATTGCCGGCGAAGAAACAGCGCAACTCAATTCACTTGAAGGCTACCGCGCCACTCCGCGCTTGAAACCACCCTTTCCTGCTGTTGTCGGGCTCTATGGCAAACCGACTGTCATCAATAATGTCGAAACGCTCTGCAATGTGGTTCATATTGTGGGCAAGGGGGTCGAATGGTACCAATCGATAGGCCTACCGAAAAACCGCGGGACAAAGATCTTTCAGGTCAGCGGGCAGGTGCAGCGCCCGGGCTGCTTTGAGTTCCCTTTAGGCACTCGCTTGAAAGAGGTGCTGGAAGCTGCGGGCTGGATGCTTCCCGGAAGGTCATTTAAAGCATGCTATCCAGGAGGGTCTTCCTGCGCTCTACTGACTGAAAAAGACCTAGAGATCTCGATGGATTTTGAATCTTTAGCGGCTCGCAAGTCAGCTTTAGGAACTGCTTCGATTATCGTTTTGGACGATACTGCCGACATGGTAAAGGTTTCTCACCGCTTAATGCAGTTTTATCAGAATGAATCGTGCGGTAAATGCACGCCATGCCGTGAAGGAACGCGTTGGGTGACTCAGATCCTCGAAAGAATTTTGTGCGGGAAAGGGACTCAATCCGATCTGAAGACCATTGATGACGTATGCCACATGATGGCAGAAAACTCCTTTTGTCCTCTGGCACCAGGAGCTGCACCCCCTGTTTTAAGCGCTATCTTGGAGTTCAGGGAAGAGTTTGAAGCTGCGATTCGTAAAAATTCAGGCTCAAAAGGCCTTCCTCAGATGCCGATCTCTTATCCCTATTTGAAGGCGAGAATATAATGGAAATGATCACTCTGACAATCGATGGGAAATGCGTCACAGTTCCCAAAGGGACAACTGTATACCATGCCGCCCAGTCGATCGGAACGACGCTTCCGATTTTTTGCTATCACGACCGGATGGCGCCCTTTGGCGCTTGCCGTGTCTGTCTTGTCGAAGTGGAGAAGATGCCAAAGCTGCAAACCTCCTGCACGTTGGTTGCAACTGAGGGAATGGTGGTCCGCACGGCGAGCGAGCATGCTGTCGAAGGCAGAAAGGGAATTTTAGAGCTCTTGCTGATCAACCACCCTTTGGATTGTCCTATTTGCGACCGTGGAGGGGAGTGTGCTCTGCAGGAATTTGCCCTTGAACATGGGCCTGGGCAAAGCCGCTTTTATGAAGAGAAGCGCAAGTTTACAAAAGGGGTCCCTTTAGGACCTGTGTTAACGCTTGATCGCGAACGATGCATTGTTTGCGCCAGATGTACGCGCTTTGGCGATCTGGTGGCCGGCGATAGCGCTTTGCAGTTCATTGAAAGGGGTTATAAAACTGAAGTAGGTACCGTAAATGGCGCTCCTGTCGAATCCAAATTTATCGGAAATACGATCATGCTTTGCCCCGTAGGGGCCTTGACGAGTCAAGTGTACCGTTTTCGTGCACGTCCGTGGGACAATGCTTCGGTTGAAACTTCCTGCACTCTTTGCCCTGTGGGATGCAGCATGGCTTTGGATAGCCGCGATGGTGAAGTGATGCGCACCCGTTCTAAATGCGATCCAGAGGTCAATGACGTCTGGCTTTGCGATAAGGGGTGGTTTGGATATGAATACAGCGCTTCTGATGAGCGGCTGACACATCCAATGGTGAGAAGGAATGGTACCCTTGAAAAAGCGAGTTGGGAAGAGGCTCTCGATCTTATTGCAGTTAAAATGAAGGATGCGATCCCATCAGGAGAGCTTGCGGCCTTTGGAGGGGATGCTCTTTTGACTGAGGAGGCATTTTTACTTCAAGAGCTGATGAGGAAATGTTGCGGCGTTTCCAACCTCGATCATCGGATTGGAGAGCCGCTTTTTGCCATAGACGAAGAGGGCCTTCCTCCCGGAATGGAATGTTCTCCGGGGTCTTGCGAAGAGCTTTCCTATGCGCTGCTTTTGGGGTGCGACATCACTGAAGAGATGCCCTTGTTGTGGCTAAGGCTAAAGCAGGCGATAAACAAGGGATGCAAAGTCTATTATTCTGGCCACTATGCGCCTGAAATAGCACCGCATTTGACCGACGTTAGATTGCATGCTCCGGGCTTTGAGCTCGATCACTTGCCGCCGAAGGATTTGCAAGGCAGGGGAGCTGTATTTGTCGGGTCTCAGTATCTGCGTTTACCTTATCGAGGGGAACTGCTTGCGTCATTACAGAAAATTTATGCCGGCCTTTCTTTTAATGTTTTAGAGGGTTCCGGAAACAGCATGGGGCTGCGTCTAGCGGGGATGCGGCCTGATATTGGGCCATTGGACGCCCCTTTGGAAAAAAGAGGGTTAAATGCAAAGCAAGTGCTGGAGCAGGCCTCTCAGTCGGGATGGAAATTCCTTTATGTAGCAGGGTGCAATCCTAAGGCAAAAACTTCGGAAGTCGTTTGGGCAAAAGCCAAGGATAAGCTTGCATTCCTCGTGGTCCAAGATCTCTTTTTGACTGAAACAGCAAAAGATGCGGATGTTGTCTTGCCCGTGCTGTCGGTCCATGAACGCGATGGCACTTTCATCAACATCGAAGGCAGATTGCGGAAGGTGCGCTCGGGAAAGCAGATTCCAGAAGGGGTATTAAGCGATGGTGAGATCTTTAAACTTCTTGCAAGGCGCTTAGGAAGTCCGATTGCCGTTGATGAATCCTTCCGGAAGAAATTGAAGGAGCCTATTGTCCGGCATAAGCAAGTGAAGAGTGTGCAAAAGACAACTGCAAAATCTGTAGCATCAAATCAATTGAAGGCAACTTTTGCACCTGCGCTTTTTGATCGGGGAGTCCGCATGAAAAGAGATGAGCATCTGCTCAAGCTTGTCAAGCAGCCGACGATACGGATTGCTCCTGAAGAAGCGTCAAAGAGAAATTTAATACATGGGTCGGCAGTGACAGTTCAGGGAAAAACAGGGAAGGTATGCGGACCTCTGCAAGTGGATGAGGGAGTTGCTTTAGGAACTGTTGTATTGCCTCTAGGATTTGAAACAATTTTTGTGTATAACCTGGATTCAGAACTGTATAACGGGATCGAGGTCGATGTTCATTGAGACACTGGTCAAAGGGGTTTTAGTGATCCTTCTGCTCTTTGGGGCTGCCGCCTACATGACGTACCTCGAAAGGATTTTGATGGCGCGTTTGCAGATGCGCCTCGGGCCGACGCGAGTGGGGCCTTTGGGCTTACTGCAGCCGATTGCGGATGGATTGAAGCTATTATGCAAAGAAAGCTTCAAGCCCAAGGGTGCTGATCCATTTATCTATTGGCTTGCTCCTGCGATCTCTCTCATGACAGCCCTTTCTGTTTTTGTCTTGATTCCCTTTGGGGGAACAGTTGAGATTGCCGGTCGTCCAATCACTTTGTCGATCGCTAATGTCGATGCCGGAATTTTGTTTTTGCTAGCTATCTCCTCACTTGCCGTATATGGAGTTGTTCTTGCGGGCTGGTCCTCAGATAACCGCTACTCTCTCTTGGGTGGGTTGCGTGGAACAGCTCAAATGATCAGCTATGAGATCCCGATGGGAATTTCGCTTCTGACTGTCATTCTTTCTGCAGGGACATTGAGTCTGACGGGTATTGTCGATGCACAAAAGGGCTTTTGGTTTGTATTGAGCAATCCAATAGGGTTTTTGATCTACTTAATCACTGCCTTTGCAGAGACTAACCGCGCCCCTTTCGACCTTCCTGAAGCAGAACAGGAGCTTACTGCCGGATACCATACAGAATATGCAGGCATGAAGTTTGCTCTCTTTTTCCTGGCAGAATACATCAACATCTTAGCCGTCTCCTCGATAGCCGTAACGCTTTTCTTCGGAGGATGGCACGGACCATACGATCTTCCTGTGGTTTGGTATGCCTTAAAAGTGGCCTGTTTTGTCTTCTTTTTTATGTGGGTGCGGGCTGTGATGCCGCGCTTCCGTTACGATCAACTGCTAAGCTTTGGTTGGAAAATATTAATTCCAATAGCGACCCTTAATCTCGTTGTTACGGCCTTTTACCGGCTGGTGGTGCAATGAAAGAAAAGATCTATCAAGTGTTTTCGATGATTTGGGGACTATTCATAGTGCTAAAGCATGCTTTCAGAAAGCCCGTTACGATTCGCTACCCGGAAGAGAAGCGTAAACTGCCGATGCGCTCCCGTGGGAGGCACTATCTGACTAAGTGGGACGATGGGCTTGAAAGATGCGTAGGATGCGAACTTTGCGCGATAGTGTGCCCTTCGCAGGCAATTTATGTAAAAGCTTCGGAGAATAATCCGAGAGAGCCGCACTCCCACGGAGAGCGGTATGCAGAGGACTTTCAGATTAACATGTTGAGATGCATTTATTGCGGCTATTGCGAAGAAGCGTGTCCTACCGGGGCGATCATATTAAGCAATGAATTTGATCTCGTGAGTTACGACCGCGCCTCTCTCATCTACACAAAGGAAAAGCTGACTGAAAAGCTGCCTGGTGATTCAGGAAGAGATCCAAAGAGGGAAATCTGATGGATGCTTTGACCTTATTTGATGGGATTGTGGGAGGGCTGCTTCTTCTTTCTTCGTTGGGGGTTCTTCTTTTAAAACAGCCTGTCCATGCCTGTTTAAGCTTTTTAATGACACTGCTTTTGCTTTCCATCCTTTATCTGGGATTGGAAGCCGATTTTATTGCAGTCATGCAGATATTGGTTTATGCAGGAGCGATCTTGGTGCTGTTTATGTTCGTCATCGTACTGTTTCAAGATGCGCATCAAAAGATCGATACTTATGCGGGATTAAGTTCCAGGCTACTTGTGGTTGGATCTGTTGCGGCCTTTTCGATTGCTCTTGCTGTAATCGGCGTGCGCCTTAGAAGCTTGGTTGCCGAAGAGCTCGTTTCTGTCCGATATGGAACAGTTGAGTCTCTGGGAAGAGATCTCTATTTAGACTTCTTTTTTCCTTTTGAAGCGGTGGTTTTGCTGTTTTTGGCAGCGATTATCGGCAGTCTATATATCGCTAAGAGGAGGCTCTGATGGAAATAGCCCTATACATATGGATCAGCCTTTGTCTTTTTGCTATTGGGACTGCAGGAGTGCTTTTGAAAAGGAATGCTCTGATCTTTTTTCTATCGATTGAAATGATGTTGAACTCCGCTAATTTGCTGTTCGTAGCCTTCGCAAGGCAATGGGGAAATGAGATTGGATTGGCTTGGGTTTTCTTTGTCCTTGTCGTAGCAGCTTCTGAAGCAGCTATTGGATTAGCGTTAATTATCAATCAGTTTCGATCGAAGGAAGTGGTGGATTTAGATCAATATAATGAGTTGAAGGGATAGCATGAGTGAACTATTGATCATAGCTTTGCTTTTTCCTCTTTTAGGCTCAATTACTTTGCTGATTTTGGCAGAAAAGATAGGCCGCAAAACTGCAGGAATCATCGCAACAGTTGCCGTTTGCGCTTCCTTTGCCTGCTTTCTCACACTTTATATTCTCAATAGCTTTTTCACCGCGAAATATTACACCTGGATTGCCGTTGAAGGGTTGGAGATTCCTTTTTCACTCCATCTCGACCCTCTCTCCTTATGGATGTCTTTAATCATTACAGGTATCGGTGGATTGATCCATATCTATTCTAACGGCTATATGGATCATGACAAGGATGACGGACGATTTTTTTGCGAGATGAACTTTTTCATCTTTGCGATGCTTCTTCTAGTTCTTGCCGACAACATCGTTTTGCTATTTGTGGGCTGGGAGGGCGTCGGCTTAGCTTCCTATCTTTTGATAGGTTACTGGAATGAGAGGCAGAAAGCAGTCGACGCTGCATTCAAAGCATTTATAGTTAACAGAGTAGGGGATGCGGGTCTGCTTGCAGGGATCGTTTTAAGCCTCTTCTTTTTAGGGACGGCGAATTTGAGTGAGATGGGTAGCAGTTCAGCCAGCGCTCCCGTACTCCTATTGATCACACTGCTTCTATTTTGGGGAGCATCCGGTAAATCGGCTCAATTCCCACTCCACACTTGGTTGCCGGATGCGATGGAGGGACCTACTCCCGTCTCGGCCTTAATTCATGCTGCCACAATGGTCACGGCAGGAGTTTATCTTGTTGTGCGATTGCATGGGCTTTTTGTGCTTTCGCCAGACACTTTGTTCTGGATGGGGGCGGTTGGCGGATTTACAGCCCTTTACGCCGCATTAGCAGCGATTGGACAGACAGATTTAAAGAGGGTCCTAGCCTTTTCTACGGTAAGCCAGCTAGGTTTTATGTTTCTTGCTTGCGGTGTGGGAGCTTTCTATGCGGCGATGTTCCATCTGACGACACATGCGGTTGTGAAAGCTCTTCTCTTTCTTTCTGCAGGCAACGTCGTACACATGCTGCATGGCGAAACTGAAATGGGCAATATGGGTGGTCTGCATAAACAATTTCCAAAAACCCATTGGTTATTTTTGTTGGGCGTGCTGGCTCTTTCCGGAGCAGCCCCTTTCGCTGCGTTTTTCAGCAAGGATCTCATTTTAGAAGTGGAGGAGAGTTCAGGGCACTACTTTTTGTTTGCTGCAGGTTTGTCGACCTCGATTTTGACAGCCTTTTATCTCATGCGTGCCTATACACTTACCTTCTGGGGCAAAGAAAAAGGCGTAAAAGCGCTTGAACCGACCCTGATGATGTTGGGGCCTGTGGCCTTTTTGGGTTGCTTAACGCTTTTTGTCGGCCTATTGGGAATCACCACCGGCAAGCGCCCCATTTTAGAGCACTTTCTCGAAGGTATTGGCATTTCGAAATCTGAAATGGCCTTTTCGCATGAATTGCTGATCAATCCCTGGACATGGATCGCTCTTGCCGCCTCCATTGCGGCTGTTCTAGTTTCTTGGAGGCTATTTTCAGATGGCAAGGAGAGAAGTCTACCGCTTTTGAAGCAGTCGTTTTACGTCGATAAGATTTATGATTCGGTGTTTGTTCTTCCTCTCGATCTAATTTCAAGAGCAGCCGCATTTTTTCTTGAACCAAGATTCTTTGAACGCTCCTTAGGATTAATCAATGAGACCGTATTTGCCATCGCAGGCCGTTTGCGCCTGATGCAAAGCGGTCAGATCAGATCTTATGCTGCTTGGATGGCACTTGGTGCCTGTGCTCTTTTTCTCTATTTAAGGATCATTCATGATTAGTTTGATACTTCTGCCTCTCGGTCTTTCGGTTGTGTCCCTCTTTTTCAGGCAGATGGGAAGGGGATTTCTGTTTCTTTTGGGTGCTCTTCCGCTTCTACTGCTTCTTACTGGAGGAACGAGTTGGATCGGTGAAAGAGTAGATTACCCCTGGATTCCCGCTCTTGGAATCAGTTTTGCATTGAAATGCGATTCTTTGGCTCTCTTTTTTCTCTATCTTGCTTTCATCATTCAGCCGATCGCTTTGCTTGCACAGGAAAAATACACTTCGACATTTACAAGCCTTTCATTTTTACTCCAAGCTCTTGTAGCAGGGTTTTTTCTTTCAAACGATCTCGTTCTCTTTACGATTTTCTGGGAGGCGATGCTGCTTCCCATCTTTTGTATTCTCTTTGCCTTTGGCGGGCCGGAAAGAAGAAAGACTGCTATGCAGTTTTTGATCTATATGATTGCAGGATCGACTCTTCTTGTTGCAGCTGTATTAGGTCTTTATCTTTTCAGTGCAGAGCACACATTTAAGCTTGATATATTGACAGCTCCGGCACATGCACTGCCTCTATTTTTAATCTTCATGCTGGCATTTGCCGTCAAAACGCCACTTTTTCCTTTTCATGGTTGGCTTCCTCAAACCTATTATGAGGCAAC
Organism: uncultured bacterium; assembly: GCA_964605535.1. Taxonomy (GTDB): domain Bacteria; phylum Chlamydiota; class Chlamydiia; order Chlamydiales; family Parachlamydiaceae; genus CAZSDA01. Next base: position 118,042 of record CAZSDA010000001.1, on the reverse strand, counting down.
CACCGGAGGAACGATTCTCCTTTCATCGCTTCTGTCAAAGGCCGGAATTTTTGGCGTCTTGAGGGTGGGGGTTGGAATATTTCCGGAAGAGATGCAGCTGTATGGGTTCCCAATTGCACTCATTGCCATCTTCGGGGTATTTTATGCGGGTTTTGCAGCATATAGACAGACCGATTTTAAAAAAACGATAGCCTATTGCAGTCTCTCCCACGTCAATTTCATTTGGGTGGGGCTGTTTGTTTGGGAGGGGATTGCGCGCACGGGCGCAGTGATGCAGGCTCTCAACCACGCTTTAACGATTGCCGCTCTCTTTTTAACTTGCGAATGGGTCTTCGCGCGAACGGGATCGACTGCCTTCAGTTCGGCTCAAGGGTTAGTGCAGTACTATCCCAGGATAGCATGGAGTGCGTTAGTTTTTGTGTTATCGGCGGTAGCACTCCCTGGGACGAATAACTTCATCGGTGAGCTACTGATCTTCATAGGGCTTTTCCGTCAGGATCCTTGGCTCTTTGCTCTTTTGTTAGGCAGTGTCATTCTTTCGGCTTTGTATATGCTGCGCTGGATGAAGCTTCTATTCTTTGGCCCAGCCAAAAGCGAACTTGCAGGAAAAGGCGACTTGCAAGGCAGTTATCGAGTTCTTCCAATTGCCCTTGCTGCGGCTCTGATCATTATTGGGATTTATCCACAACCTGTTTTAAAACTGGCTGAGAGAGCTCAAAAGGAGATTGTCAAGTGACTCCGTCATTCACTATTCAAGATTTATGGGCACTCAGCCCCTATCTCACTCTTCTTCTGGGCGCACTCCTCATTCTTCTTATTGAAACATTTTTACCAAAGTTTGCTGCAAAGATTTCGCACTTCTTAGCTGCAGCTTCGTTTTTCGCTTCTTTCCTATGCACTTTAAGCGCCCCTCCGCTTTCCAACACCATTCTCACTAGATGGATTGTCATCGACCCATTTGCAGTCCTTGCTTTGCAGCTGTTTTTGCTGATCGGATTTTTCTCTACCTGGATTGCCAGAGCCTTTTTTAAGCGCTTTCCTGCTACGCAGGGAGAGTTCTATTTTCTTCTTTCCATTGCTGTCTTGGGATTGATGCTGATTGCAGCTTCTGCAGATTTCCTGATTCTCTTTTTGGGTATTGAAACGCTATCGATTCCTCTCTATGTGCTCTGCTGCTATCAAAAAGGGTGGAACCATTCAAGAGAAGCTGCCTTGAAGTACTTTCTCCTTGGATCTATCGGATCTGCTCTTCTTCTGTATGGCATTGCCTTGCTCTACGGAGCGATGGGGACGACGCAATTTAGTGCGCTGCAGCCCACATTTGCAAACTTAACGGAAGGGAGCAAAATAACCCTGTTTTGGGCTGGAATTGCTCTTGTCACTTTAGGGTTATCTTTTAAGGCAGCTCTCGTGCCGTTTCATCTTTGGGCGCCAGATGTGTATGACGGATCGCCAACGCCTGTGACAGCATTTATGTCAGTCGGCACAAAAGCTGGCGCGTTTATTGCCTTCAGTAGGATTTTTCTCTTCTCCCTTCCTTCCTTTAGCTTTATTTGGAGCGATGCGCTTCTTTGGATAGCTTGTGCCACTCTTATTTACGCAAATTTTGTGGCTTTGAAACAGCACCAGCTAAGACGTTTTTTTGCTTATTCAGGCATCTCCCACTCCGGTCTGATGGTCATTGCGGTAGCTTCAGGAGGGCCGGAGGCCGCAACCGCTCTCTACTTCTATTTATGCGTCTATGCCATTGCAACCTTAAGTGCATTTTACGTTCTAGCTACACTAGAGACCTCTTCAGAAGGTCTCCTCTTCATCGACTTGAAAGGCCTCTTCTCGCGGGAACCAGTTTCAGCACTCCTTCTTGCTTTGAGTTTTTTGACTCTTGCAGGTATTCCGCCGACTGCTGGCTTTCTTGCAAAACTGTTTTTATTTAAAGTTGCCCTACAAGCAGGAAATGTATTCATTGTCATTTTAGCGCTATTTGCTAGCGTCCTTGCAGCCTACTATTATATTCGAGGGGTTGTCCTCTTGTTCCAAACTGCTTCTGAGGAAGAGGGATCGTTTGCGGTATCATCTCCCGTCATTTATGCAGGGTTAGCGCTACTTACTCTCATAGCAGTCTACCCTGAACCTCTCATCAGCAGAGTCCAGCAACTTCTCAATTAGGCCCTGCGCGGAACGATGAGCTTCTTGACGAAGGCGATAAAGACTCCTGTCAGCAGGAGGTTCAAGGCAAGGGAGAGGATGGCAACAGTCAAGGAGAGGCCGCCGATGCCGTAGCCAATCGAAATGACAAGGACGCCCGCTCCCACTTCACCTCTTGGAAAAAGAGAAATGGATAGTGCGAGACGCTCTTTGTGAGAGGCTTCGTTGCGGTAACAGAAAAAGGGAAACATCTTACCTAGATTAGAAAGCAACGTCACTAAAAATACGTGCCAGGCTAAAGTTGACCAATCATTGCTTTCTGCATGGATGACAGGCATCGATAATCCCACTAAAACCATAAATAGCGCTGCAACTCTTGTAGAAACACGCTCATCTGTATCATGATGTTTTTGCTTGGCAATCACACACCCAAGCACAAATGCTGGAAGGAGAACCTCGAGATGTACAGGGGAGACCTCATCAATTGTTTTGCTGAAGATGTAGATCATTTCGCAAATGGCTGTAATCGCACCCGAGTAAAGAAACATCCAGGGCCAACTTGCAGGAATGCGCAATCTATGCAGATAGCGCCACGCAATGTATAGCAAAAGAATAATGACGGCAAGTATTGCAAAAAGTTGCCAGCGCATGCCCACCAGAAGGATTTTCAGAGGAATCATGAGCAGGATGGTGTCCAGGTCGTCAAAAATGGCCAGGATGCGTGCCTTCTTAAAGACCCATGTTGAGGCAAGACCGGCTGCAGCAAGCATTGTAAAAAGGACGCCTGCGGACGTGGGAGATGCGAAACGCGATAGCAGGAGGGCTTCCTGCCACGATGGACTGTCTAGAACCCATGTAAAATAGGCTGCGCAAAATATCCAGGGAAAAGTGGCAGCTGTTGCCGCAATCAAATAATCCCAGGCGTATTTCCCCGGCTTGTCTTTTTCGATGTCAAACTCAAGTCCAACATTGATCATGATGAAAGAAAGGCAGAACATGGTTAGGATTTTGATCGTTTCCTCTCCCCAACCATTTAAAAACTGCGATCCGGTCAAGCCAAGAACTAAGAGAAGCGAGTAAAGCGCAATTTTGCTCATTTTCTCTCAACTGGAACAAATTGTTGTGACTGAAGGTCGTAGGCAAACATCTCTGCTGTAGCAATTTGAAAATACCAGCCATGAAGGCGCAAGGTGTCGTTTAAAAGGCGCTTTCGGACTGAAGGATAGGTGCAGAGGTTTTCAAGTGCAAAAAGCACATTCTCTTCTGCTGCAGCATTTTGCCTGCTCTCCGGATCATTTAGAAAATTATAGTCTTTCCGGATTAGATCCCTAACTGGAGCTGCAACTTCGATCCAGCGTTCTAAATGAGGCATTTTTTTTCCATCGGGAACTCCTTCAATAAGCGCTTTCATAGCGCCGCATCCGGAATGTCCACATACCACAAGATCACTTACACCCAGTGTTTCTACGGCAAATTCGATGGCAGCGGCAGTGGAGCCGTTGATTTCTTCGGCGTGTGAAGGAGGGACGATATTGCCGACATTTTTCACGACAAATAGATCTCCGGGCTCGCTTTGAGTGATGAGTTCCGCTAAAACCCGTGAGTCGGAACAGGTGATGAATAGGGTATGGGGATTTTGCCCTTCTCGCGATAGTCTGCGGAACAGGCCCTGGTAGCGGCCAAGCTCCTCTTCCCTAAATTTATGGATGCCGGCGATCAGTTTTTCCAAAAATGTTCTCCTTTTTGCGATTTTCCAAGATCGGCGATTTAAACTGCTACATTAAGTTTATCAGTTCGCTTAGGAACTGAGGAAGGGCAATTTTAAAGGGTGGTTTTTGTTCGGCATGAAGCGAAGGTTTAGGGTCAGGATGTTGTCTGAATGAGAAAAAAAGTTCGTCTGCTCCTAAGTCATTTGCAAAGCAGTGGATACCACCGTGGTTTTTTCTGAATTGGTCTGCTTCAGCATAGGAGGAGTGATGGGATACTCCCAGATCGATATCCTGAGTATTTCTTCCCACAAAATAGCACTTTTCGACACCAATTTTCAGTAATGTTTCAAGCCATAGTGTGCGTAAATAAGCGTCAGCAGGATGGCTGCTTCCGTTGGTAATGGCGTAAAGAGAGTTTGTTCCATCGATTATGAAGCCATTTAGAAAATTGACCCCAGGAATTCTGGAATTTGCATTTGTAAAAAAACTTCCTGGTACGCCGATGACATTGAAATTTTCGCTTCTTAACTTGCGAGCAGTTTCATTCAGATCTTTGCCTTCGAAAAGTTCTAGTTTTTTTGCCTCAGATAAGTATAGTTCCAGTCTTTCTCTGATCGTTGGCTGTAGATTATCCTTCTTGAGGAGCTCATCTAAAAGTGTCGCAGAAAGGGCATGATCTTGGATAAGTATGACTCCTTTCGGGGCAGGGAGAAGGAATGTATCCAGATGAAATTCGATCTGAGGCTTTAGCAGGGATCCTATTTCAATACACCGCTTACTTAGGGCTTTTTCCATTTTTTCATGGACGATGGCAGATATAGCTAAAAATAATTGTGCGGCTTTTTTTCTCATTTCATCTGTTGGGAATCCATCCAGAAGGTTAAGTGTGTTAAGTTTTTCTAATGCGAGTTCAATTTCAGCTTGTTCGAGAGGCAACTTCTTATGGATATTCAAAACATCTTTATGAGAGATGTTTAATTTTCTAAGGGAGCGGCAATTCAAGGCTGTGTAAAGCCGGTTGTAAGACCCTGAAAGATATACGGTTTCACCGGTAGCATTTGTTGCTTTAAGAAGGTTTCCTCCTTCAAAGTAAAAGGGAGCTTCAAATACTCCTAAATAATTTCCCTTCAACATTTCGGTTGTTTTTTTTGAGATGTCTACCCAGCCCATGAGTCCAAAGTTTCTGCCTTGAGGCGTTCCATGGCGAAGGAAATAGCCAACTTCTCCTTTGAATGCCGCTCCATTTTGAGAGGGAATTTCGGCAGGAATGAGTACCTTATAGTGGCTCAATGCAAGGAAGATGTCTCTTGACCAAGAGGCTGTAATCGGTGTTTTTTCAACCTTAAATCCCTCCTTTTTGCCAATATCAATCAAATTTTTTGTGTGTATTGTTCCATCACTGCCTATCAGAAATTTTTTCATCGCAACTGCTTTCTTGAAGGGCCCTAATGGAGGGAAGGATCTATTGAGTCTGCTTTCCGGCATAGGGAAGGATACTTGCATAGGATTAAAACGATTTTTAGAAAAGGCTCGAAGATGCCGTTTGGCTTTGAGAGAGCCTCTTAGGGCACGGAAAGCATCGAATGTCACACTCTGCAGCGTAGGATCGATTTTTTCCAGCTGTTGGAGAAGAGTAAAGAGACGCTGCTTGTATTTTAAAGGCAAATCGTCTGACGAGATAGCCAACGCAGTGTAACGTAAAAAGTTAGATAGAGGGCTTGTGTCCTGATAAAGTAACTTTGATGAAGGAGATTTGCAATAGACTTCTACTTTTTCTCTCCATCTGTGGATATATTCTGAATAGGTTAAACACTCATAGCCGGTAAGATCATCTGGTTTTTTCAAAAGATAGTGAACGATAGTCTTAAATCCGATTCTTTGATGAAGATCACTTTGGTTAAATCCCAGTTTGCGGTCAGAGGTATTGAGTATTTTTAAAATTTCTAGTGATTCACGCGATTGGTTGTCAAAGAGGTAGATCATTTGCTAAGTCCTTCATGATTTCTTTTAACAGCAGTGGCATGGAACGGGAGAAGTAGTCAATCTCCTCGCAATTCAAATTTTCAGATTCTTCTAAACGAAAATCGTAATCTTCTTCTAGATGAGATACTGTTTGCAGTAGGCAATGGACACCTCCCCCCGATTTGGCAAACTCCTCATTGGGTTCCTCCATAAAGTAGACATTGCGGATATCATGTTTCTGCATGATTTCAAGCCAGTGATTTTGCAAGAGGCGTTCTGCGGGATGTCCGCCAGCATTTGTTATACAATAGGCACAATCTTTGCCGATTCCAACGACTGCGTTGAGAAAGTTTACCGCCACCCTCTTTTTTACACCATTGCTAAAAAAAGCTCCTGCCACTCTGACAACAGTGAAATCCGCACAGGTGAGCGCCTCTTCCATTCGATTGAGTTTTTCCTCATCTTCTTTTATAGCGTAAAGGGCGGATTGCTGGTAAAGCTCAAGCCGCTTTATTTCGCTCTGAGAACAGTGATTATTCTTCTTAATAGATTCAAGAAGCTGCCACGCTAAATTATGGTCCTGTAAAAAGACGACTCCTCCGGGTGCCGGCAATAGGAATAAATCGAGGTGGTAGTCTGGAGGTGCCTCCAAAAAGTGGCCCAAATGAAGTACCGGGATCTTGAGCTTTTTTGCGATAGTTTCCTTAATGACCTCTGCCAACGCATAAAGAATGCGAACCGCTAATTTCTTTTCCTCATCGGTCCACGATTTTTCAAAGAGATCTAAATCTTCAAATTTCTTCTGACCGAAAAGAGGTGCATCCTTAGGAATTGCTTTCGCTTTTTTTAAGATTTCCTCCTTCTTAGCCCAGTAATAGGGGATTGAGCCGGCATTTAAAAGTGTGTAGAGAAGATTACAGGGCCCTGAGAGATACATGGATTTTCCTGACCGATTTTGCACTTTAAGCAAGTTTCCTCCTTCGAAGTAGAAGGGAGCCTCTTTGGCCCTGTGAAAATTTGCTTTAATGAAACGTTCTTGAAGGTTGCTGTTTAGCACCCAACCCATTACGGATTGCTGGAAGGGGCGCCCCTCCTCGTAAAAGAGCTGCTTCACTTCAACAAGAAAATCGAGTATGAAAACTTGTGATTCAATCCGATTCTTGATCCGCGCAGGAAATAGTAGTGAATTATCACCACGTAATAAAATGGGATCTTTGGCCCATGGGGTGACGATAGGAAGATTTTCAAAAAATATCTTTTCTATTTGGCATATCTTTTTTAACTCGGCTATGATCTTGTTCGATGCGTTTCCGCAGTATATTTTTTTATATTTCCAGAAGAGGTCTTCTTGCGGAGTTGTTTGAATATTCATTTCTTCCCAATAAATCCATTTCTACTTATATTAACACTGAAATTATGACTTCAGATCTACGCCTTTTGCCTTTGCTTGAGACTTTAGAAAAGGGCTCTCCCCTGCAAAATAAACTTGCGCGATCTTATCGCGAGATTGTTAAATGGGCAAAACATTTCGGCACAGATTGTTTTCGTCTATTTGACCGAGATATTTCTACAATTCCTCTTGCGATTGAATATTATGCGGGTAGATTTTCGGTGCACTATTTTGCTAGGACTAAGGACGATCTGGAACCACCGGCACAGTTGCAAGAAGATTTAGAGACTTCTCTCAAGAATCTTTTTGGAGTTGCAGATGATGCAATCTTCTGGCGCACGCGTGTCAGAAAGAAAGAAACACGGCAATATGAAAAGGCGGGCTCAACTGATGAGTATTTTGAGGTGCACGAGGGAAAAGCGCGCTTTTGGGTTAATCTTATAAACTATTTAGACTCAGGCCTTTTTTTAGATCACCGGGAAACAAGAAAGATCGTGGCTGCAAATTCAAAAGGAAAAAGAGTTTTAAATCTCTTCGCTTACACCGCTGCTTTTTCCGTTCAAGCAGCCCTTGCCGGGGCTGCTTTTACAAAAAGCGTCGATCTTTCCAATACCTATTGCGATTGGGCAAAGCAAAATTTCATCCTCAATAAGATCCCGCTTGCCACCCATCAGATCGTCCGAGCAGACTGCATACAATTCCTTTATGATGAGTTGCGCAGCTCTTCGCGCTATGACTTGATTGTGATCGATCCTCCGACCATTTCTCGCTCTAAAAAGATGCAAGCGCTTTTTGATATTCAAAAAGATTATCTTTTTTTAATTGAAAAGGGGCTTAAGCTTCTTAATAGGGGAGGCGTAATCTATTTTAGCACTAACTCCCGCAAGTTTATCTTTGACTCTACTCTATTTCCTGGCTGTACGATCGAAGAGATTTCGGCTAAAACGAAACCGATTGATTTTTCAGACCCTAAGATCCATCGCTGTTGGATAATCAAACGCTAAGTTAGCGTTATTCATCTCTCTTTTCTGCATAAATTTGTCTTTTGTTGTTTAGTTGAGATTTAATCTGATTTAAACTAATATAGTCTGTTTAATATTAAATTTAAGTAGATTAAATGTCTTATTCAATTAACAGAAGCATTTCGAACTATTCTCAAGCCGTTGAAAAAAGAGACGCAAGGCAGGAGGCGGCAGGTGGAAGAAATAAGGTACAAGCCACTAAATTAGATCAACTCCTCATTCAGATGGGGTTGATCGATGAAAGTTGCCATTTATCGGATGTCCGATTTCCTCCTTATCCAAACATGGTTCCGGAAATAAAAAATGGAATCCATCAATTTTTTAACAGCCGAATCATAGAAGGTTCTGCTCTTACCTATAGTTTGATGGTAATTGGTCTGCAAGAAGCCCTTAAATTGCATGGTTTTGCTTTTACCTTTTTGCATCGTGGAAGTCATGCAAGAGCTCTTATGGCACCATTTTCTCAGATTGAGTCCGTAATTAATTATAGAATGAATGTCAAAAATCCTGTCTTTGATCCCCAGTCAGCAGACAGTTGCTGGAAGGAAATTAGGAAGGGTTTACCCACTTTTCCGCCTCCTAATGACATCGACTGGATCGCATATGGACAGTTCACTGTTGATGATTTGCTTAAATTGCGACAAATTGTTGCCGATTGGTTTCTTAAAATTGATCCCAGTCTAAAAATAAATATCATTGTGCCCTTGCCCAACCAGATCACAACAACAAGCCAGCCATTATTTATTGTACAAATTGGAGACAGCTGTGATTTGGTTTTCGGATGTTTAGACGAAAAGCGTAGATGTCTCTTTTCGATTGATGCGCTAGCCATTCAATACTCCTATAAGGGATTTGGTTTAGTTGCCCAAAATGGTGAATTTTGGCAATCGGTGGTCGATTCCTGTTTAAAAATTGTGAGAGTACAGAAACATCATAAAGATGATTTTCGTGCTGTTTTGGCTGCTTTGAACCATCAAATGAATGGCTATCGGATTGTCGAGGAAGGGGTCACTTTACTCGAAATTAGTGAGCTATTTTTTGGAATTGCTGCGGCATCAGAATTATGCAACGCTATTAAGTCAAGATACGAAAACCATGGTGCGAATCCTTTAGCACTCACTATCAATACACTTTTACTAGCACCTCAAGAGCAACATGAGAAAGTCGAGACCATTTGGAAGGGGATAGTAGGAAGAAATGAGACGTGGAACGGTATCGATCTTCGCGAGATATCCTTCAAGCAGTTTGTTTCAGAACTTTATTATTTTACAGAGTGTGTTCCAAACCATCCAATTTTAAAAAGCTTTCCAATATTTTTCCCTTTGCCTTTGCCTCCTCTGAAAGAAGAGGAACGTCACCCTGTAATTAGGGGATTTTTTGAGAAAAAGCTTCTCTTTTACATCCCATTTGCTCAGCCGCAAATATCAAGTAACAATCCCTACTCAAATTTATTTTATGCTTTAAGCCCAAAGTTAGGGCATGACTTTCCTATTGAACTGCAAAGATCAATTGCTGAGGTGATTGAAGGGGCGAACGCACAAGATCAAAAGGACATCCAGTCTCTTTTTGGGGATAAGTTGAGGGTTAGATTTCCTATCACCAAGATGGAGTTCCTCGAAACTCTTTTAAAGTCTGACTTCGCGACCACACAAACTGTGGAGCTTTGGAAAGAGCATGTAGGAATGCATCAGCCTGAAGAGGTATTTAGGGCCTTGGTTGAATTTTTGAAACAAAAGCCCGAGCTGCTCCGGATTGAATTTAAAAAACTAGTCAGTCCTGGTTTTAAACTGTTGTCATTTTTAATTACTGAAAAAGTGATCTCTGAAAAGTTGCTACTGGAGGCATTGAATGCAAGCTTTAGCCAAGTAGAGAAAAAAACTAGATTTAAAAGAGTTGCAACACTGCCTCCTGAGTATCAGTATCCGTTGTTGGTAAATGAAAAGTTATTCGATGCATCTGATGCCGAAAGTTTATTGTTGAATTTGTTGCGAAATGACCCGTCCCATGAGCTTTATTGGAAAATTGAAATGAGAGGGATTAATGTCCCAGCCAATCTTTCAAGTGAATTTATTCATAAAATACCCCCTAGAGGAATCTCTCAGGTTTTATTGAATCAGCGGCTGTATTATTTGGCCTATCAGAGGCGTTATGAGGAACTAAGCCTTCTATTGCCATTGGTTAAAGAGCTTCCGGGGAAGGAACTTCTAGCTGAAGCGATCCAAAACTGTAAAGGCCGATCGTCCTATGAGTTATTGAAAGTTGCTGAGAATAGAGGCGTTCGCTTTTCTAATGAGCTGAAGGTGCATTCGCTACTACAATTAGATGACTCCGAGTTGTACGCCGTTTTAGAGCACTACAAGGACTCATATGATGGGCCTGAATCGGTATATGAGCAAGTTGCAATTACTTGTCTTCAAACAGAACGGTTTTCTGAAGAGCAACGGTCGCAGTGTTATCAATTCCTCTTATCGAAAAGAACTACTTTTCATGAAAAGGCCACTTTAAATCGAAAGGTGATTCCATTTTTAAAAAATGGATTGGATAACGTGAGCTTAAAAGGAATTGAGGGAGAGATAAAAAACAATCCCAAAGAAGCCTGTGACTACCTCGATTGGCTTTTGGAAAGAGGAGCTACAAGACAGGTTATCGAAATGATAGGAGAAAAATGGCCGCTTTTGGAAAAGCCGGTTCTTCTTAAGCTCGTACAAAAAGTGATTCCTAATGCCGACGGTGATCAATTGGTGCGCTTGTCCATTATTGACATAGTCGAAATACGGGCTGTAGTGTCAGAGCGCATTCATGCATTCCTGCTTTCATTGGGCTTAAAAGGTAGAATTCACTTTATCGCTCAGTTAAACGATAGATTACAGCGCAAATATTTTCTCGATGAAACTCTTTTTGATTTAAAAGAGGTCGAAGGGCCTCTTTTAGGGCTGCTTCAGAGGACAAAAGATTTATTATTTGCATGGGAGCTGGAAACAAGAGGGGTTAGTGTGCCTCTGTTTGAAATGGAATCTTGGCCCCTACCACGCTCTCTTACAGAGGCACAGAAAAAGAGTAGATTGCGCTATCTGAAGGACGCAGGAAGAATAGGTGAGGCTATAGATTGCGCAGAAAGAGTTCAGTGGCCCTATCTAGAGCGATTCGTTCAGGTGTGTTTAAATGATTCGATCAAATCGCAGAATCTGCGCGATGTTCTCCAAATTGTTTCGCGTTGCAAGACGGCTCCTGAGCTGGATGATATCAAGTCATTTTGCATGCAGTGTTCAGATGCGCATAACGCTAGCTTATTACTAAATCTCTTTAAGATATTATCCACGATGCCACTTAAGAGAGAGATTCCCGCACTGATTGCCTCAATCCACAACCACTTCACATCGAGTGAACAGTTACAACAAGCGATAGTGCTTACTTTGAACTGTTTTGAGTCCTCTTCCAATGAGTCTTTGCCGCTTTGGTGGTTGGATGGAATGAATTTGAATAAGGAATGGATTGCAGTTTTGACCCCCTATATCGACCTTATTGCACAGGAAGGATTGAAGGATTTAAATGCGCTTATTCCTTTTGTTAAGCTATGGGATGATCTTAAAGGAAGGCTTCCCTCCAGTTTAAGCGAAAACTTCTTTAGGCATGCACTTGAGTGTCGAGAGTGGAAGTTGGTTTTAAAGCTTTTCAAAGCGTTTCCTAACTATATTCCTTTATTTAGAAAAAAAGTATTGGAATTGATTGCGATTAATGGAGATAAAAACTCCTTCCTCGCCTGGAAAGCTGTTTGTCCGGCTTTTGATCAGGAAGAGATTTCTTTGATGGCAGATCGTCCTGAATGGCTTCTAGAGTTGATGACAAGCAATCACGTCGCGTCTATCGTTGATGCGTTGGTGCATTCTGACAAGTTGACCTGTGAAATGGTAGAAAAATTATTGAATAGGATTCCAAAGCAATTTCAGAATAGAAGCTTTTTAGATTGTCTGTTTGAAAGATTTCCTGAACAGCACAGTTATTTTATGAAATGGCTCTTAAAAAGGCGTTCGGTGCCGATTTATCAGGAGATGTTTGTCGAGAAAGGGTCTAATCTTGTGCGGCAAAGGCAGGTCGATTGGTTATTAGATCAACCGGCATTGATAAGCGAGTTGAACCTGGATCAAGAAACAATGGCTGTCGGGTTGGCTGAGCTATTTCCGAGGCTTCTGAAAAATGGTTCGATATCCCCGCAGTTTTTCCTTTGCGCTCCTATTGAATGTTTCAATAATTTCGCTCTTTTGTCATTGATGACTCTGCCAGTTGATGAGTCACTAAAAGCAAAGGCTCAGGAAGTAGTCAAATCAAGACTGCGCTCTCAAATTGAGATCATAGGCAACGAGTTGCCTATATATACTCAATTTATTTTCCATTTGCTCAAAAATGGAGATTTAGAAAATGACCGTGATCTATTTGAGCAATTCTATCAAGATGCCCGTATTCCTATTTCTGATCGATGGAAGGTGCATAAGACTTATTTAAAGAGTGGAATTGTTTTTAACAAAGTTGCTTTTTTTGAATGCATTCAACAAAAAGTGACAATTGAGGCTGTGGACCTGATTCGGTTTTTGGCGATCCAATCCGTAGATTTTAAAGGTGATTTAAATGAATTAGCGAAGGAACGGGATTTAATCAAAAATTGCCGAGCTGCCATAGAAAGGAAATTGTTTGTAGAGAATAGCTTTGATCTCGTTTGCATGTTTTGTGATGTAATACGCGCTGTCAATTTAAAAGACTTTGAAACAGTAGATCGATTGGGTAAACATATTTATTTGGTGCCGATGTCGCAAGTTGTGACTGGGCTCTTGATCGAGTTTGTTAAAGATTTTCCTGAGCATTACTTGGTCTTCTTACTCAATGAGGAGAAATACGAGATTTTCGATCGCCACATATCTTATTATCTTATTAATGAGTTAAATGCGAGTGTTCGTTGGTCTAAGAGTATGGAATCGGATTTTGAGGTATTAAATTCAGTTCAAAAAATAATGGGTGTTATTAGTCGTTTAGACAAATTTAGGTCAACTCAGTCAGAATTTGTAATTGGGAAGCTTTTGAGGCTCTGCGATACTTTGACAAAAGAAGTCAAAGAGGAGGCGTATCCAGGTCTTGTGCGCAAATTTTTTAACTGGAGTCAAGAATTGGTCCGAGGTTTGGGTCAGTTACCATTTGAGAAAGCGTCAGCGCTATTTCAATATGTGCAAAACATTTATATCAATGCGAACACTACGTTACAGCTCATGGACCATCCACTCCTAAAAGAGCTGAATAATCTTACGTTGGAGCAGTCGAGTAATGCACGTATAAGGCGGACTGAGACTGAGCGTTTGTATATGCTAAAGAGATTTAATGAGTTTTATCGCACAGGTGCCTTTGGAGATCTTAGGAAATTGACTGGGGTGTCTGCGACCATGTTTCGGGATTGGGCGGTGGATTTGATAGGGAAATCCCTAGCCCGTCCTAGTGAATTCCATTTTGATCAGTTTTATAAAATCATGGATGCCATGGATCAATGTCTTGACGAAAGGCCTACTAGTGGTCTACGGGAAGCTCTAATGGCTGCCTGGAAGAGCTGGAGCGAAGAGGAGAGGAGCGATCAAAACAACAAGAATCTATTTGTGAAATTGTTGGCGAGAGTTCGTAAGAGTTAATACAGTCCTTAAGAGCGCTAGTTTGAAAATTCTGTGGGAATAAGGGCCATGGTCAGGCATTCCCGCTGGAGCGAATATACTGTTCAGAGTACCTCTTAAACAATAAAACGCAGAGGCGCTGAGGCGCAAAAGACGCAAAGTTTCATGCAAATTCTAAGAGAATCGATCAAAATTAATCATGATTTATCAAAAAAATTTGGAAATATAGAGGTTTTTAAATCTTTTTTTTGCAGAATCTCTCCGCCTCTCGCGCCTCACCGCCTCTGCGTTGTGTCTTTAAAATAGTGTTTGGAAGCACTTTATTTTCCAGCGGGAATGACTGAACAAAAACTAGCTTAACTAGTTAATAGGGCAAGGGAATGAATTATGCAGGATGTCTATTGGAGCTTCTGCGGCTACTTAGGCGGAACTAGATCGGCAATGTGTGTTGCAATCTGATGATTCTCAACGTGCAAGACGAAATCTTGGGGCGACATGTACTTATAGTCGACATTGAAGATTTTAATTTTCTTTACAAGGGCAATTCCATGCTCCTTTGCCGCTTTTTTTGCCCATTGGGAGATGGCTTTAGTGTCGATATTATCCTTATTTAATGTTGAAATAAATTGCTCAAATTCCTCTTTAAAAGCGAGATTTTCTTCGAAATACTTACTCAAGGCTTCTTGGGCAACAACTTTTTGAAATACTTGGGCTCCAAAAGATGAGCAGTAAAACTTTCTGGGCTTTTTTTTGTCTCCAAGTGAAACGTTGGAATGAAGCTGCTCCTCAACAAGACCTTTAAATATGCGTTCCTGGGCCTTTGTTGATTTTTCAAGGGATTTAGGTCGTTTAAATATCGATTTGAAAGCCAATCCGAAAGAGAAGCGGTTGATATTTGTCTCTGGAACTGTTGAAACTTCATCTTGCTTTTTGAGATAAGGCGCCTTCGGAGCTATCCGCTCTGCGATTATTGCAGCTTTCTGAGCTACAGTTGTATAAGTTTCTGTAGGTCGATAGATTTCATATTTATATCCCATGCCTTGAGTTAAGACGCAGGAGCTGTGGCTTAATAAATCGACCGTTCTTAAACCAGACTTTTTCTAAGGCATCGCTTCAGAGATGATCACTTGTCCTTTTTCTTTATCAATTCCAACTACCAAGGCGACGTGTACTATTTCTGGTTGTACAGATCTTTTTGCAATTTTGATAGTTTTCGCTGTCTGTTGAAAGATACGAATGAATGGATCGACTTTTTCTATGTCTTTTTTTCCAACTAATTTGACGATGATTAAATCGCCCTGTTTGACCTGATCACAGAATGCCTTCTTTTGCGCTGGCGTACTTGGGAAAGTATGCACATTTTCAATTGTTGCTTCTGGAGGTTTTTTGATAATTTTGCGGGTTGTTTTATATCTGGGTGTATCAGCATCAGGGATTTCATTCAGGGGAAATCTTATATTTTTTTTTGAATCGTGCCGTTTCTGGGTAGAGGGATCATAGTGGCGATGAAAGAACTTTATTCTTAATCTCTCAATCATTGCGAAACTTGTTTTTATTTCATTACTATTTAATTATGAATTAAAAAAAATTATTTCGCAATATATTATTTTTAAAGATAATTGTTAGTTTGAAAATTCTGTCGGGATGGTGACGTAAAAGGTTGTGCCTTTGTTTTCCTCGCTTTCAAAGCGTATGGTTCCGCCTAACCCTTTCACGAGTAACTGGCTAAGATAGAGCCCGATGCCTGTGCCGCCCTTTTTGATAGAGAGCTGTTCATCCACTCGGGCGAATTTTGTGAAAATCAGCTTAAATTTGTTTTTTGGAATGCCGATGCCGGTATCTGTCACTTTGACTTCGATCAGCCCTTTATTGCCATCAAGTGCCTGGAGATGGACCTCGAGAAGAATAGAGCCAGCCTCGGTAAATTTCACCGCATTTCCCAGTATGTTAATGAGGATTTGCTTAAAGGCGCCCACTGCCAGTTTGATTTCTCCGGGGGCGTCAGCCAGGTATTTAAAGCTTAAGAGAAGATGCTTCTCATCACAACGGATTTTGATGAGTTTGACGATATCTCCGCAAACGGATTCCAAATCGCAGGTTTGTTTCACAATGACTAAAGATCCCGATTCGATTTTCGTGATATCTAGAATATTATCGATCAGGTCGAGGAGATGTTGAGAGGAAAGATCTAGAATGGTGAGATAGCGCATTTGCTTTCCATCGAGGGGAGTTGTTTTTAATAAAGAAGTGACTCCAATGATGCCATGAAGAGGCGTACGAATTTCGTGGCTCACATTTGCGAAAAAAAGAGATCTTGCGCTATCTGCCTTGATCAATTCCATAACGAGGCTTCTGGTTTCTTGCAAAAGATAGAGAAACCATCCGGCGACAATACCTATGACAAGCCCCGAAATCCATAGGATGGAACCCAAAGTGCCTCCGAACTCTTTTAGGAACCGTTCATTAGCTCCAAGCACAATGCAGAAATTTAGATTCATGAAAGTGTCGTTGCTATAAGCAACAGCCTTCTCATCCATTTGGGAGATTATGTGTTCGCAAGATAGCTTACGATCGAAAAAGATTTTGATCCGTGTCAGTTTGGAACTTAGATCGGGAGGAATGTTAAAGTGAAGAAGAGATTCAGAGTCATAAATGAATACCATTTCTTTTTCAGAATTTTTGAGAAGGGTCTTTATTTTTAGGGCTAAAAATTGGACTTCATTGGAACTGCTTAAGGGAAAATAGCCGTCGGGTGCGTTTTTAAGCTGTTTTAAATAATTTTTTAAATTATCCGAAAGAGGAGGGCCAAAGATGGTTTTGGACAGAGTGCCATCAGGATTTAAGATGAGCAGATTGAGGAATTTTTCGTCGGTGCCAAGAGCGCTTACCGCTTTACTTTGAATAAACTTTTCCAGATGCTCTTCATCGAGCTCTAGAAAATTTTTAAATTGAAGATCGGCAAGCCAGCTTTTTTTCAATTTCAGCCTTAATAGATTAGCCATCTCTGATGCGTGAATTTTAAGGACGCTTTGCAAGTTTATGCGCGCCTGTTTTTTCCAAGCATGATTGGTTGCCACTGCAACGCCGATTGAAAGCGAAAATCCCAGGAAGAAATAAAAATAGAGGGCCTGTTTTGGGAAAATATAGACGGAATGGAAGGTGAGGTAGAGGCACACAATACTTAATAGTAGAAGGGAAATGGCCGTGTGCACTGCAACACGCGTGTCATCAAATGAGTAGGTTCCCAGCTGGAAGCTACCTAAATAGCCGTAGAGGATCATAAGGAATAGGGAAAATGTCGTAGCGCACAAAATCCCTGCAATCCAGGTGAATAAAAAAGCTCTATCCCTGAAAAAAAGGCAAAGAATGCAAATGCTAAGCAAGAATGCGCCAAGAGAAGTGTATCCTGCAGGCCTAGGCGGAAAGGGATAGGGGAATTGCACATTCAATTTAAACAGCATTTCATCGATGCCCAGGTCGAATCCGGTAATCGATTCAAATCCAAAGGCTGATGAGAGGATCAGAGAGATGAGGATAGCAATCAGGGCAGCCGTTCTATAATGCAGGGTTTGCAGCAGAAGCGATAATCCCAATGAGATGAGTATCACGGATGTATTGAAAGTCATTGGATAGAAATCTTCTCTCAGCAAGATCAAAGGTTTATTTGCAGAGAGCCAGCCGATGAAAACGATGATCGGTAAGCACATAGCGATAGAGGTTAAGCTCAATACAATAAGCTTTCGCCAGGGCTCAAGATGAAAGGTCGATGTAGGGATTTTCATATTTCATCATCCAAAAGAAGTGAAACTTTGTTGTTTAATACGGAGAGAACCCCTCCTTTCACTTCAAAGGTATGCACGTTTGCGGCTTGGTCGATTGCCGTGACTTTTCCGTTTTTGATTAGAGCTGTAAGCTTTGCATGTCCTGGAAGTATTTCCAGATACCCATAGGCAGCAGGAGCGGTGAGAGAATTTGCAAGACCTTCAAAGAGTTCTTTCAAGGGAGAAGAGATGGTCAGTTCAAGTGATTGTTTTTGCATTTTCTATTACATCCTCTATGGGGCCTGCCATGTAAAACGCCTGTTCGGGCAAATCGTCTAACTTGCCGTCAATGATCATCTGAAAGCCTTTAATAGTATCTGCTACTTTGACGTATTTTCCCGGTCTGCCTGTAAATGTTTCTGCCACAAAAAAAGGCTGGGAGAGAAATTTCTGGATTTTCCGTGCTCTAGCAACAGTTAGACGATCTTCGTCAGAAAGCTCATCGATTCCTAAAATAGCAATGATGTCTTGAAGCTCCTTGTAACGTTGGAGGATTTTTCTGACCATCATTGAGACATTGTAATGGTCAGCCCCGATGATTTTAGGGTCTAGCATGCGAGAGGAACAGGTGAGCGGGTCGACAGCCGGATAGATTCCCAGCTCTGCAATCTGCCTTGAGAGAGTCGTGGAAGCATCAAGGTGGGTAAAGATCGTTGCAGGAGCCGGGTCAGTGTAATCGTCCGCAGGTACATAGATTGCCTGCACAGAGGTAATCGATCCCGATTTCGTAGAAGCGATTCTCTCTTCAAAACTGCCGATGTCTGTTCCTAATGTAGGCTGGTAGCCTACTGCAGAAGGCATACGCCCCAAAAGCGCCGAAACTTCGGATCCGGCCTGCACGAAGCGGAAGATGTTGTCCACAAACAGGAGCACATCCTGGTGGTCATGGTCGCGGAAGTACTCTGCCATTGCAAGCCCTGTCAAACCGACGCGGAGCCTTGCTCCAGGAGGCTCATTCATCTGACCGAAAACAAGGCTCGTTTTGGGAAGGACGCCTGATTTTTTCATTTCAAGCCATAGGTCATTTCCCTCTCGCGTCCTTTCTCCAACGCCGCAGAAAACGGAGTGGCCTCCATGCTGCCTTGCAATATTTCCGATCAGCTCCATCACAATCACTGTTTTTCCTACGCCGGCACCTCCAAAGAGACCTACCTTTCCACCCTTGAGATAGGGGCTCATTAGGTCGATCACTTTAATGCCTGTTTCGAAAATCTCATAGGCATCTTTTCTATCTTCAAGAGGCGGTGCCGGTGCGTGAATCGAAGCATTTTGCAAAGTGCCTTGCAAGGGACCCATTTCATCAATCGGTTCCCCAAGAAGATTCAAGATCCGTCCCAAAGTACCAGCGCCTACTGGCACCTGGATGGGCGCCCCTGTGTCAATTGCTTTCATTCCTCTGATCAGGCCATCTGTTGATGAGAGTGCAATGCAGCGCACTAGGCCATCACCGATGTGCATCATCACTTCTGCTGTGACATCGATCCCGCGGGATTCATCCTTAATTTTGATCGCATTGAGAATGCCTGGGAGCTTATCTTCCGGAAATTCGATCTCGACGGTTGGTCCTACGACCTGTTTTAAAATTCCTTGTGTCACTTCACACTCCTTGTGCACCTGCAGTAATTTCGATCATTTCTCTTGTGATGCCAGCCTGGCGAATTTTATTGCGCTTGAGCGTTAACTGCTCGACCATCTCTTTCGCATTGTTAGTCGCTTTGCGCATGGAGAAAGCACGAGCTGCCAATTCAGCTGTGTAGGCTTCATCGAGATAAAGTTGCATTTTGGAAGCCAAATAGCGAGGAAATAGCTCTCGATACAAGCTCTCTTGAGAGGGTTCATAAAGGGTAGTGCTTTCCTGAAAGTTTGGCCTGCGACTAAAGTGTTCAGAGAGGTTTGAGAGCTCCACATGGCGGGTCAAAAAGCTGTCGAAGCGGGTATGGATGACGGCAATTCCATCGTAAGTGTGGTCAGTTAGTGAGGAGATCCAGGAAAGTGTGAGGTCCATGAGCTGTTTTTTGCTGAATTTTCCACCCCAGTTTTCAATTTTTGCAAGGATGGGCCATTTTTTTTCAGCGAAGAATGAGATTGCCTTTCTTCCAAATAGAAAG
Organism: uncultured bacterium; assembly: GCA_964605535.1. Classification (GTDB taxonomy): domain Bacteria; phylum Chlamydiota; class Chlamydiia; order Chlamydiales; family Parachlamydiaceae; genus CAZSDA01. The sequence goes on along the minus strand of CAZSDA010000001.1, from coordinate 98,240 downwards.
AGGTCGACTTGTTCCTTCTTCAATGGTTTTAAAAAAGCACTTACTCTGTTGAAAAGATGGCTGTGGTAGGATCCGCAAAGGCCTTTGTCTCCTGCAATGACCACTAGGGCCAGTTTTTTTGGGGCCTCCGGAAGCAGTCTCTTTGGATTCATGAGATTTAAAGAAAGAAAGATCTCATCCATTTTTCTTTCATAGAGCCTCGAATGTTGCATCCTGGTTTGTGCTTTTTTAAGGTAGGAAGCTGCCACCATTTCCATCGCTTGGGTGATCTGCTGCACATTTTTTACAGCGTTGATTCTAGTGCCAATTTCTCTGAATGAGGTCATAGGGTGAGCTTAAACTCCTGCTTAAAATTACCCATCAAGCCATCTAGAATTTTATCATCTTCCTGAGAAAGGTCTCTCGTTTTCGCAATGCGCTCCAGTATGTCCGGCCTCTCCTTTTGGATGTAGAGCCATAATTTTTCGTCGAACGCTTTGACGGCATGAATCGGTATGTCATCGAGGTATCCCCTAGTACCTGCGTAGAGGATGATCACCTCTTTTGCAAGCGAGCAGGGCGAGTACTTATCCTGCTTCAGAAGCTCAATCATTCTTTCGCCCCTTCTTAAGAGGGCTTGAGTCTTTTCGTCGAGGTCGGATCCAAACTGCGCAAATGCTGCCAACTCACGGTATTGGGCAAGATTAAGCCTTAGCCCTTTTGCGGATTTTTTCATCGCATTTGTTTGAGCGTTTGCACCTACGCGCGAAGTCGAATTGCCCACATTGATCGCTGGCCTAACCCCTGTATTGAAGAGGTTGGATTCGAGATAGATCTGTCCATCTGTAATTGAAATGACGTTAGTTGGGATATAGGTTGTGATGTCATTAGCTAGTGTTTCGATGACGGGGATGGCTGTCAGTGAGCCTCCACCTAACTGGTCATTTAATTTAGCGGCTCTTTCGAGTAGCCTTGAGTGTTGGTAGAAGATGTCTCCGGGATATGCTTCGCGCCCGGGCGGTCTCCGGAGAAGAAGCGAAAGCTGCCGATAGGCTTGAGCGTGCTTAGTGAGGTCGTCATAAAAGCAGATCGCATGCTTTTTCCCATACATGTAATATTCGCCCATCGCGGCACCGGCATAGGGCGCAATATATTGCATAGCGGCAGGAGCACTTGCCGGCGCTGCGATAATCGTCGTGTATTCCATGGCGCCGCGCTCATCCAGGAGGGCTGCTAATTGGATAATGGAGGAGGCACGCTGGCCAATCGCTACGTAGATGCAGTGGAGATGTTTATCTTTCTGGTTGAGGATGGTATCGATGATAAGCGTGGTCTTTCCTGTCTGACGATCTCCAAGGATCAGCTCCCTTTGGCCTCTTCCAATAGGGATCATTGCGTCAATTGCAGTGATCCCTGTTTCAACAGGCTCTTCAACAGGCGATCTTTGCACAACGTTTGGCGAAACGTACTCTAAAGGCCGCATTTCACTCGTATGGATCTCTCCTTTTCCATCCATGGGATTTCCTAGCGGATCTACAATTCGGCCCAATAGTTCGGGACCTACGGGGACTGAGACAAGTTTTCCGGTCCTTTTGACAATCTCTTTTTCTTTAATTCCCTCCTCGGGCCCTAGCAGAACGACTCCTACATGCCCCTCTTCGAGGTTCATGACCATTCCAAGCGTTGCATTGCTGAATTGCACCAATTCGCCCATCATCACGTCGTCTAGTCCATAGACGCGTGCAATGCCATCACCCACTTGGAGTACATAGCCGATCGATTCGAGTTTCAACTCCTCTTTGAACTTGTCCAGTTCCTGTTTTAAGCTCCAGGTGACTTCATCGGGATTTAAGCGCATGTTCCTCTTTCCAGTTGCTTTTTGATTCTTGACAATGAGCCTTTAATGCTCGCATCGAGTAGGCGGTTATTGAGCAGCAGAGTAAAGCCTCCGATTAATCGCGGGTCGATCTTAAGTGCGTAGGGGATGACTCCATATGCATTTTTCAGCTCTGTAACCAGTTTGTTCTCTGTCGTGCTATCGAGTTTTTCCGCAACTGTGACAAGGGCTTTCGCTCCTTCCAGTTTTTCCTGGCAGCGCGCAAGAATGGCAGGCAAAAGGGCAAGGCGGCTCTGCTGCATCAAAAGGAGAAGAAAAGCTTTGATTTCGGGTGTTTTTCCAAATCCAAGCTCCAGAATTTTCTGTTTTTTCTGTTCGCTAATCATCGGTGCGCGCATGAAGCTCAGAAGGAGCGGCTGTTTTTCGAAGAGTTCGGCAAGCTCCTTTACCGCTTCAGGATCACCCTTAAAGGCCGGTAATGCTGCTTCCGCATAGCGTTCAATAAGTCGTTCGGGATTCAAAATTTTGCCTCCTCGAGACGTCTCAATACCTGATTTTTCTGGGAAGAGGGGTCTTTCAGGTTTTCCTGCAAAACCTTCTCAGCTGTTTTAACGACCAGATCGGCAATTTCGACTTTCAGCTCAGATTTGGCCTTTGAGATCTCAAGGGCGGTTTCTTCAAGAGCTCGCTGCATTAGCTCTTCCGAGTCCTTTTTTGCTTGCGATTTTAGCTCTTCGCCGTAGCGGCGCGCCTTCTCTACCTCTTTTTGAAATTTTTCTTCAGACTGTGCGTGGATTTGTTTCAAATTTTTCTCATACTCTTTCTTTAGATCTTCAAGAGACTGTTTACTCTCTTCGATCTGAGAGAATTCTTTTGCGATTCTCTCTTTTCTCTCGTCTAAAATGGAGAGAAGGGGTTTCCAGGCGTAGCGGTTTAAGACCCACACCATGATGACGAAGGCAATAATTTGAGAAAGGATCTGAGGGATCTGAAGATCCATATTTAAGTTCTTCCCAAAGTGATAAAGAAGATAATCAGAGCGTAAATTGTAAGCGCTTCGATCAATGCTGCCCCGATGATCATCGTCGTCAAGATTTTTCCTGATGCCTCAGGCTGTCTCCCGATTGCCTCGACGGCCTTTCCAACGGCAATTCCAAGTCCAATTCCCGATCCCAAAGCAGCAATTCCTACTGCAAGGGGAGTTGCAAATGCAAATGCGGAACCTATATCCATACTCTACTCCATTTAATGCGATTCTTCTGCTTCCGGCATCGAAAGCAAAATGTACACGGCGGTCAATAATGTAAACACAAGCGCCTGCATGACACTTGTCAGTAGCGCCAAAAAAATAAAAGGGATCTGTAGCGGGATGCCGATCGGATAGAGGGCGGGGATCATCATAGCTCCCAAGAGGGTAAAATATCCGATCAGTATGTCTTCGCCAAAGATGTTGCCGAAAAGACGGAAAGCCAGGGTGATGGGTCTTGCGAATTGAGTGAGAATTTCGATTGGGAAAAGTAATGGGGAGAGGCACCAACCAATCGCATCTTTGGGAGATCCGGCTAAGTGGTAGAAAAACCCCCGAATGCCCAAGTTTTTGATGTTGAGATACTGAACGAGTAGAAAGACACATAAAGCATGGGCCGCTGTGATATTTAAATTAGAGGAGGGGGATTTCATCAAAGGGATTAGGCCAAAGAAGTTCATAGCCAGAATGTAGATAAATATCGAGCCTAACAAGGGGAGGTATTTGTCCCCGGAGGGTCCCAGTACGTCCCCGATAAGAGTTCTTAGCCATTCCACTAATGCTTCCAAGAAATTTTGCAGCCCGCTAGGAACAAGCGATGGGTTTTTAGCGCCCCAACAAAAGATCGCAGTGACGAGGATAGATACTATCAATGCAAAGACAACATTTTCCCAAGCATGCAGAAATTTGAGGATCGAAACTTCTCGATAGGCTTCGTGGAGCAGTGTGATGAAATTGAGTGGTTCTGAGAGGCCTTTTGCTTCACTCATGGTTATTTTCCGCACGGATCATTTTTACGATTCTCCACACCTCTCGTCCTCCGGAGATAACGCCGCAAAAAAGTAGAAAAAATTGCGCATAGGGAGCTGTTCCTAAAGCGTGGTCGATCCAAGACCCTAAATACCACCCGACAATTGGAGGGATGGCCATAAAAAAGGGGAGTGTCGCTCCTAAGGCAATGATTTTTCGGCTGCTTTCATTTTCGGAAGGCATAGACGAAACATACTAAAAATAAATTTTAATGTAATCATTAGAATCATGTATGCTCCCGGTTGCCATGACTCGCTTAGCGGTTCTTTTTACATTATTGTTGGGCTCTCTTTTTGCTCTCGAAGAGCGACGAGATAGCAGGCAGCTTTATCGGCCTGGAAAGCTAGTTTCAGAAAATTATTTGCAAGTCTCAGACGCCCATTCCCTTTACTATGCAATTTATGGAAGTCCGACGGGTATTCCGGTTGTTGTCCTCCATGGCGGACCGGGAGGATTTTGTAGTCCTGAGCTCACTCGGTTTTTTGATCTCAAGGTGTGGAAAGTGATTCTGTTTGACCAGAGAGGGGCTCTGCGCTCTCTTCCCTTTGGTTTGCTTGAGGAGAACACGCCCCAACACTCAATCGAGGATATTGAAAAGTTGCGGAACCATTTAGGAATTGCCAAATGGGTGGTTTTTGGAGAGTCATGGGGTTCAGCTTTAGCAATGCTCTATGGACAGGCTCATCCGAATTCTTGTCTTGGTTTTATTTTGAGCGGAGTATTTTTGGCAAGAGTTGAAGACTGCCACCACATCCTCCACGGGATGGGACGCTTTTATCCTGAAGCGCATCAGAGGATGGTGGAATTTATCCCCGAGAATGAGCGGTCTGATCTGATGAAAGCATACTATCGACGTGTCATGGATAGCGACCCTGCAGTCTGTTTTTCTGCTGCAAGGGAGTTCATGCGTTACGATTTTATCTGCGCAACTCATAGGCCTTCCAGAGAAGCGGTGAGTAAGCGTCTAGAAAATAAGATGTTAACGCTCAATCTTGCAAGGACTTTTCTCCATTATTCCATGAATGGGTTTTTTCTTCAGAATAACCAGATTCTTAATGAGATTGGAAAAGTGTCTAAGCTTCCTGCATTAATTGTCCAAGGAAGATGGGACGCAATTTGTCCTCCTGAAATGGCCTATTCCGTCCATCAGAAATGGGAAAATAGTGCCCTTTGGCTTGTAACTGAGGGAAGCCATTCCGTTTATGAGCCGCCCTTTTCTTCGACTCTTGTTGAGGCAACTGATTTTTTTGGAAAATTAGTACTTCAATTCAGTTCCAAGGACAACGCTTCTCCTCCATCGGTTTTCGCTCAGAAAATTTCTCAGCATGAGAAATAGATCCAGGGTGGAGTGAGGACACACCTCTAAGGTGCATCCGATAGGTATCAGTTCATTCTGTGTAAAATAGTGTGTGTTGAAGCGGTAAAACCACTCTTCAGAAACAAACCATGCGATTGGCCAGCAAGAGTCCTCTGTAGGAAGGGTGACTTTTAATCTCTGGCGAAAGGTGCGGGTAACGACGGGATCGCCGTTCGTTTTGTGCCACTCAAAGCGGTTTCGAATCACCAATTGTGCGTTATCTTTAAGAGAAAAGGATGGATTGATTTCTGCTTCGATCCTTTGAGTATTCCGAAAAAATTGCGTTCCAATGGGCTGATGGTGGATGTAGCTATAGTGCAATTCGAAGGTGAGGTTTTCGTGCGCCTTCCATGCTAAATTTTCAGCAAGGCGCCAGTAGTAAAACTCTTTAAGAAAATGGTTGAAGCGCGCTTCAGCTGTTGCATACAAAGAGAAATTGCAGGGCAAGTCCAATTGCTTGGCACGCAAGAGCTGCCAATATTCACAATTTACGTCAGATGCGCCAAGTTGAGAGACCACAGCCAAGCATAGCAAGCATTTTCTAATCATGTTTCAGCTTGTAACACCTTATTTTTTAAATATGCCACATATACACTGCTTATGAAGGCAATGAAAAAGGCAATCACATCTTTGCGATGGAGAGTGACCGAAAAGGCTAAAAGAAAAACAATCATTCTGAATGTCCATATAGGCATATGTTCTTTTATTAAGCTAAGTAAAGGCATAAGGAGTATTAAATACATCATTACAGATTTTGGCGCGATTAGCCTTCCTATTGAATGAAAAAACTCTTTCCATAATAACTGACGGTACTCCTTATCTTCATTCTCAGTCAGCTTTTGGATGAGATTTTTTATATCCAAGAAAAGCAATCTCTCTGCAGGCGCTGCACGATTCAGTAGGTCTTTAAAAATCGGATGCTTAGATAGGCTATGAGCCATAGCTTTAAAGTCTTCCTCTGAAAGAGAAAAGCCCTGCCTTCTTTGATAAACTCTTTCAGTGATCGTTCGAACTAGATGGCTCGTCTTTACTGGATTATCAACATTTATGAATTTTTTCGATCCATTAAGGAATGAAAGATAGATGTCTTTGGTGTGCCCATCTGTTTTAGAAGGGTAAGGAAACCTCTCGAATAACTTCCAGCCTTTAAAGAACAAATCGGAAGTGGCTGACTTAGATAATATCTCTACTAGTTTATTTTCCGTTCTTTCCCATTCCGGGCTGTGGATGTTGCGTCTATCTAATTTGACAATGAGGCGCCTTCCAAGCAGAATATTTCTGAGGATGCCATCTGAAGGAGCATTTTTAATTGAAATGCGTGTGTCAACTAAAGAGCAATAGTCAGAAAAATATGCAAATTGGTAAGCGGAGGAGAATCGTTTGTAGAGGCTCTCATCGATATGGGCAATAGAGTCGATGCTCTTGTCTAATTCTAATGCAACTGTACTCAACTCTTTTGGCTTTAAAGAGATGAGAAGGTCTTTAGATAACGCAAAAATTTGTAAATTTTCAATGGATCGAAAAGAATCGGTTGGCTCACTGAGAATTGGATTAAAGTGTCTTCTAGCAGCTGCCCAAACAACTGTGCGCAACTCAGAGTCGGTGTGGCATAGTGCATCTTGGAGGAGTTTATTAAGGATGTTGATTTCTGGAACAAATCCTCTAACCAGAAATTGTTTGACTCCTTTGAAATCGGACTGAACCATCCTTGCAAATACACGTTGGTTGCGTTCTTGATTGATATATAGAGGCGCAAATTCTGCTGTTTTCGCGGCTGAAAACAGATAGAATGCCTCTGAAAGCGCCCCAAAAATTTTTGATATGGTTTCATTTTCGGCTGGAAAATGAAGATGCATTTGTTCAATCAGCCAGATGGCTTTTTGATGTTCATTGCTTCCGTCTAAAAGTGAGAGAGAGCGTGCAACGGTTTCAGTAAGTTGTACAGGAGAACAACCGGGAATCAGAGAATAGAGGAGATTGACTCCATCTTCAAACTGTCTGTCGATGATCAGGGTTTCGGCGAATTTCAAAACTGCTGCGAATTGCTTTTGATTTAGAGGTTGTTTGGAAATAATCACTATCAGCTGTTTGACAGCTTCATTCCGGTCCGTAGAATATTTTGGGAACCTTTTGTAGAGATTAATTAGAATATTCAGAATCTCAGGAGCGTATTTATCTAACCGAAGATTGAGTGCATTTAATACATGCAGCCCCTGAAGAAAGCGATGACCATTTTCGACTCTGAGCAAAGCAGAGATTAAATCATTTTGGCAATGGCAAAGTGCTTCGTTAAGGCTATGAGACCTTCCCGTGTACTCTATCAACCAAACGAGAAGCATGGTGCCAGCCTCATTTGAAAGAGGCCCTAGTTTAATGCATTCAATCATTAATGTCTGAAAGCGAAGCGATTTTTCTGATGTCGCAAGTTCAAGAACAGATTTCTGCAGGATAGCAGCAGATGAGTTAGGGAGGGCAAAATAGTCTATGCAGGCACGTGTGAATTGATTGTTTACTTTCTCCCACGATTGATCTTTGCGAAGAGGGGCTTTGATAATATCGATGAGCTGACAGAATTCGTCCGGCTGAATTTTTTTAGCAATTAGCTTCTCCATTAAACTAAAAGCTGTGTCGATTCCTCTTGCAATCGATGCCTCTCTGCGTTTTTTTGAAAGGGTTAACGCCTTTGCTTCTTGCTTTGTAGCACGGCTCAAAAGCTCCCTGCCTATTTTTTCAAAAAGGATAAAAGCTGTGTCTGCCTCCTCAGGAGTTCCTTTAAATAATTCAGTCAGAAAGCTTGAGAAAAGTGGAACATAATTACCAGGTAACCGCATATTACCAAAGAGATCGCATTTTTGAGCTACTTGCCAATATTTAAACACCACATGCCAATCTGTGTGGGAAGAGGATCCGTAAGCTTGCAAAGCATTAAGCCAAAGTGCGGGATCTCGGAGAATGAGCTCTTCATCGTTTGCGGAATAGGCAAGTAATTCAAGAGCTGGTATAGGGGCATTGTTCCTCATTAACAAAGAGAAATTATGCTTAAGGCTTTCCACCATTTCTCTTTTCATTCTGTCATTTTTTTTGAGACAGGCGCTCATCATTTTCAGATAATACCTAACTGCAGTCATCATAGAGGTTTCATCTTGCGGAGCTAATAGCTTTAAAGTGATTTCTGAAAATAGTTGCGAGATGTCTGAACTTGTAATCCGCACTTTGTGGATATTTTCGGTTAGAAATTGTGCAGCATGTATGGTGAACCCTTTTTGTAGAAGTAGAGCGATTGCGGAAGCGAAGAAGGGATAAGTTATAGAATTTCTTTGAGAATAATATAGTGACAGACGGCCCAATTCAGAAGGGGCAAATTTTTGGACAAGAATAAATGGCAGCTGGTCAGCAGCCTCAAGAGAGTTTTGCTGCTCGAGATTGAAATGGCTGAATAGCATTTTTAGGGGAAAATTTTGTGTTGCGTCATAGCTTGCTAAAGTTTCGATTGCACATTCAAGACTGATTGGACTCAAAGATTTTTGAAGAAATGGGCTTTTCTCCGATTCAATTCTTAAGATGCTGATGGTGAGGTCGATAGGGCTTGCAACAAAGAGGTCAGCGATTTTTGTGAGGTCATCAGGAACGGGGTTTATGTAGGCTTTTAAGGTGTAAAAATAACCTGAGACGATCTCCGGTGCGATGCGTTGGGCCATTAAATCCGCTGTTGCAAACAGCAGAAATTGAAATTGCTCCTTCGGATAGAGGATTTTTGTTTCAAAGTAACTTTGGGTTTGCTTGATTAAGCGCTCCGCTACCATTCCTTGGTACAACTCTTGGGGTAGAGGGGTCGATAGATTAAATCCTTTAAATCTTTTAATCATCACACGAGACCATGTCGAACGGTTGATTTCTGTGACTTGGATCAGTTGCAGGAAATGAGCAATTACAGCCTGCCAGCCCTTCTTGATGTCCCCTTGTGGTTGGAGTAGAGCATTTTCATCTGACAGAAATAGGGTGATATCAAGAATCAGATCTTCATGGGTCAAGGTTGTATGAGCTCCACCTGTTTGGCAGATGTAAAGATCAACAGTATCTTTTCGCAAAAGGACGCTATTATTTTTTGAGAAGTATCCATATTTGAATTCTTCTTCAAGAGCGGGAAGTAGATCTTGAGCTTGTCCTTCGGATTGCTCTAAAACTAGTGATTGAAGAAAGTCGCAGGCCGCGACGTTTGAGGGAGAACCATCTTCTATTACAAACCTGCAATCGATATCTGAACGCTCTGTCAAGGAAGTATCTTCAAAGTCTATTTTAGGGGATACTTTGGCATTTTTTTTGATCAATGTTTCGATTGCATTGGCAAACCATGAGGACCCTAAAATCCTTTTGAGGTCGCTCCCGACTAATTGAATTTTCCCTCGTCTCTTGCCATTTGCCAAGAGAAGGAGCAATTCTTTAAGTGTATATTGTTTGCGCACTCTGCCTGCAACAACCGAAATTGGCTGTTTTAAAAGATCATTCAGCTGATTTCTGCCTCTAGGGTCTATGATAGGCAAATCAGGAAGCGTTATGCCCTCTTGCAGCCATCCTGACTCATCGAGAATGCCGAGAGACTGTAGATATTGCCGAAGATCTCGGTGAGCAATTTGGCAGTTGTGTTCGTGGGGGGTATTAACCTTAAAAGAGTCTTGTGTGGGACCAATTTTTCGTAACATGTCATATGCTCCTTAGCTGCAACCGCTTGCTTACTTTTGAACGTAGATTTTTAGAAAGTGGTATAAGCTAAAGTTAGAGAATAACAAAAGGAGTTAATTTATGTGGCGATCGATTTACAGCTTTTTTGCTGTGGCAATTACCTGTTTTACTGCGCAATTGTGTGCTCAGTCCGATGTGAAAGATCCTTCGACAGGAGAGGTTTTTCCTAAGGAAGTCACTTTTAGTGATGCCGGAAAAGAATATAAACTCGGCATAACCGGCATTTCTACGAGGAAAAAATTGATCGTCAAAATTTACAGTGTGGCGAGCTACATCGAAAATCCTGGGTCTATTACCGGAGCGGATAAAGTGCAGCAGCTCCTCGATAGCAAAGGCGCCAAGCAGCTCACATTAAAATGGGTGCGTGCTGTCGATGCAGCCAAAATTGTAGAGGGTTACCATGAGTCGTTTAAAGGGGTGATGACCGGTAATAGCTCCTCAGAATTGCAGCAGCAAGTAGAGCAGTACATCGCTCTATTTAACCACGATGTTACAAAAGGTGAGGAACAGGTTCTTCGCTGGCTGCCCGATGGCCGCGTGCAAGTGTGGATTAACGGAAAGCAGACCGGCGAAATCAAGGGAGAGGCATTCGCAAGAACCCTCTGGTCCATCTGGTTTGGCAAAAAGAGCGTCGTTAATGCCGAGCAGCTTGTTCAGTGACTTGCATTTTCTAGCAATTCACGATTTTTTCTAATCGCTTCGCTGCTCTCTTCAACGAGAGCGGCGTTGCGTTGAATGGCGGCAGTACTCCTATTGATCGCATCAGTATTTGCATCGATTGAGCAACTGCTTTCATTGACCAGATCATTCATTTTTTGGATCGTTCCACAGCTCGATGTGCTTAGGGCAATCATGAGCATGGTCCATTGTATTTTTCCCATTATGACTCACCTGCCTTTTCTAACGCTGCGTTTATTGCGTCCAGTTGTCTCTTGTTTTCCTCGATGCCTCTATTCGCTGATTCAATAGCACAAACATTTGCCTCAATAGCTTGTGTGCTTCTGTCGATAGCCTGGCGGTTGTATTCCAAGGCTGCAAATGTCTCGTTGATTGCGCCGCAGCCGCTTAGGGACACAAGCGTCAATGAGATAAAAAGTACCTGTTGCATAGCGAACTCCTATTAAAGCTTTGTAGATAAATGATTTTTTTTATTCCGTCAAAATATATTCAGTGCTTTTGCGAGACTGCGCAGCTCTCGTATGCTTAAAGTGTTATTTTTGAAGATGAGATAGGAAGGCTCCTCTTCCATTTCAAACTTATCCCAGAACACTTTGCGAGCAGATAACCCAAAGATGAGGTTTGCTAGGCGAAGAACGCCTTTTGCAATACCGTTTTGAAGGGGGGAAAACCCTTCGATTTGGGTGATTTTATCTTGCAGAACGGTTCCGCAGCAAGCACTTGTGCAGCCCTCTTTACGCAACTGATTGAGAGCTGTTACTACGAGGAGTTCAGCGGTCCCTGCTGGAGCTCCTGGCGCAACAAGATAACGATTTAGGAGGTAGCCTTGGTTAGTCTCTGTGCGGTTGAGAATCAGAACTCCTACTGTGCGTCCCTGAACAACTGCGTAGAACCAGCGTTTGCCTGGACGGTTTTCAAAGACATGCACATGGGAAATATGCACTTGAGGGCCGCGACGCGACTTTAACCACTGCTCTCCTACTTCCTTAATCTCTTTCTCAAGAGCAGGGCTATTGCCTTTATATTCCTCAGCGGTTACGCCTTCTTTGATGGCGTGCCGCACCTTTCTACGAACAAGGCTTCCTTTTTCGCCGGTATTTTGAAAGGGGTCGTTCTGAGGGTTTAAGTAAAGAGACATGCCGAATTGAACAGCGCTCTTGCATCCAAGTTCAAATGCAATTGATTTGAAAGCCATTGAGGCCATGATATAGATCCAGGAATAGTTTTCTTTTAAGCAGAAGGATTGAAAACGGGAAGCCATCTCTTTCCAATCTTCTTTGGGACAGACGGGATCACCAAAACAAATGGCAGTCTTACCGATTAGTTTGTAACCAAGAAAGCCCTCTAACCCTTCTGTAGTAAATGGAATACAATCGGGATCTAGAAGAGCCTCAGACGCTACTGAAGCAAACTTCCTGACAAGCTCTACTTTGCTTTCACATATCGTAACGGTTGACATCGTGGTTCCTTGGGATTGTATAGATCAAGGTTCGAATTAAAGATTCCCATTTTCTTTGTAGAATAAATCCTTGAACCTCTTCATAAGAGAGGTTTAAGTTCGTCGTAAAATCCAGCACATATTCTGCCTTCATCGTGCCTCGATCTGTTTCCTCATTCAGGCTATCCTTGATTCCATCAAAAAATTCATCCCACACCCAGCTTCTTTTGTAAAGAGAGCGCATAGAAGCCTTCATTTTGTCGTCTGCAAATACCGTACCTAAAAACCGCAAGGGGTGGATATGATCGATGCGAGCCCCCGCACTTTTTAATGAGGATTTTGCTTTTGCGATTTTTGCAAGCGAGCTCATCCCCATCGTATTTACGATATACGCGATGTCATTTTTTTCTTCACCACTCACAGGCTTAAGATAGTCCCTTGGGGAGTTAGATGTTGATTTTTCAAACGAAAACATCCAGCCGGGGCAGATTCCAAGAGAAAGCTCCGATACAGTCATCTCATCTGAAACATCGAGTATAAACTGCTTGCCTTCTGGAGAAAATAGGACTAGCTGTTCAGCAGTCGCCGTCATAGGCAATAGCAGAGTAAGCAGAGTGCACTTCAGCATATCAACCCCTTATTTCCTTAAAATTTGCAGTCTGAGGACTCTTGAACTATTTGACAAGAACCATTTATAATTGGGCATGCTTGTGATTATATTTCTTTGCTTCACTGCCTTTCTAGGAGCTCTTGAAGAGGATCGTGTCTGCGATTTTAATTTGAAACGCACGCAAGCAACCCTATCTGTTGAAGAATATCATGTCACTCGGATGAAGGATTTGGGGACGCGGCAGCATGGAATGATGACTGGTTTTAGGCTGCAATTAGAGCGTTTTAAACGCTATGGATGGTATGTAGGATTAGAGGGATACTCTGCAAGGGGATCTTTAAGCGGCCATACGGGTGGAGGGGCAGCTCTCTCTTCGAATTTTATTGAGCAGTCGATAGAGGGGCGCTTTGGTTATACTTTTCAGTGCAAAGAGGGGCTACAGGCATCTATTACACCTTACGTAGGAGGTGGGGGGTATTGTGAAAAAAACAACTTTAGCTCGCCAAGCCCTCTGCATGCTCACTTTAGAACGCGATACGGTTTTATTTCGTTTGGGTTTTTAACCGCCATCTATCCATGTTCTTATCTTGAGTTGGGCTTCAACGCTAAGATGCGCTACCCTTTTAGCCCAAAATGCAGAGTTACGCACGATCCACATCACGATTCTCTTACACAACGCATGGGAGATAGAGTTTCTTATCGGTTTGAGTTGCCCTTCACATATCGGATTGAGCGGATGGCTATTGGCTTAATGCCCTTTTACGAGACAAGACTTTATGGAGGCCAGCCCAATTATCCTTTCGATTTTATCAGGACTCGGTTTGTAGATATGGGAGCTGCTTTGAATTTGATCTATCAATGGTAAGTCAGGTGATAGAGCACCACCTGACTTACAGCATTGTTTACTGTTTAGGGCAAGGAGTGTCGCAGCCTTGTTTGCCACAGATGTGCTTCCAGTAGTAGCGAGGCACATATTGGCACTGACGGTCGCAAACCCACTTTTTGCAAGTTTTGCATTCATCCACTTCATAGTACTCAGGCTCTTTTCTGCAGCATCTTTCAGTATAATACTGAGGAACGTATCTGCAGCGCTGTACATCATAGTACTTGTCGACATAACGGCAGCATGTTCTTTTGCAAGGAACTTGCTCTTCGACGCAGCGGCGTGTTGTGTAGTAGCAAGGCTCGTAGTGGCAATAAAGGCACCAGCACTCATTACAGGCTTGATCGGCACAGGGATGGTCTGCAGGGCACTGACCATCTTGGCCCTGATATTGGGGCTGAGCTTGAGCCTGAGGCTGGCCTTGTTGCATCGCATCAGCAGCATAAGCGCCGCTTGTTAACAGCAAACCGCAGAACAGGGCTCCGATTTGGAACAACCTTTTCATGGTATACTCCTTTTTTGGTTTTGACATCGACCTCTTTTAAGGGGGGTCCTTCAAATTCACCATCTATCTTTTTTTGAATTCGCGCAAGAAAAACCAAATCATGTCTGTTCGTTTCAATGGAAGGCATTCCCGCTGGAGCGATTATACTGTTCAGAGTACCTCTTAAAAACTAAAACTCAGAGGCGCTAAAGACGCAAAAGACGCAAAGTTACATGCAAATCCTAAGAGAAACGATTAAAATTAATCATGATTTATCAAAAAAATTGGGGAAAAAGAGGTTTTTAAATTTTTTTTTTTGACAATCTCCCCGTCTCTCAGCGTCTCCCCGCCTCTGCGTTATGACTTTAAATCTGAAAAGTGTTAAGGCATTGAGACAGAGTAGTCTAAGACTAAATCATATGCGACATGTTTCATTTTCTGCCTTGCTTCTGTAGCTTATGAAGAGACAGATTTTTTCCTAGAGTAACGCCTTCTCTCAAGTTTTTTAAAGTGCGGATTGCTTCTTTAATGAGATCGCTTCCTTTGTTGATATGATCGCCAAACTGCTTCAAGAATCTACTCTTGCACTCCTACTAAAAAAATAGACTAGTCAATCTTCCTACTTTTGTCAAACCGTAACAACAGGAGATGTTTGACGGGAATCCCCAATGAAAGCGATAATATCACCCATGTTAGCAGCGCATGGTATTTCTAAGTCGTTTGGCACAAAAGCTTTATTTAAAAATCTTTCTTTTGCAATTGAGAAGGGCGATCGCATTGGTGTGATCGGGCCCAATGGAGCGGGTAAATCGACACTCGTAAAAATCCTTGCAAGGGAAGAGCTTCCTGATGATGGAAAGGTTAGTTACCAGCAGGGGATGCGCATCGGGTATGCCGGCCAATCGCCCCAATTTCCCCCTGTGGCAATTCTCGATTTACTTGTGACTTCATGCGTTGTAGGCGATCTGCACGAGAAAGAGGTGAGAGCCTCTATTTTATTGAGCAAGGTGGGGTTTTCAGACTTTACTGTTTTAGCCTCTTCACTTTCAGGCGGCTGGAAAAAAAGGCTAGATATTGCAAAGGCGTTGATGGATGAGCCGGATCTCCTTCTGTTAGATGAACCGACAAACCATCTCGACTTAGAAGGCATTGAATGGCTGGAGCAGTTTTTACAGCGAGAGAAATTGACCTATCTGCTCATCAGCCATGACAGATACTTCTTAGAAAACTGCTGTAACCGCATCATAGAGATCAATCCGTGCTATCCGGGAGGATTATTAGCCTCAAACGGAGGGTACGCTGACTTTATGGATCAAAGGGAGGATTTCCTCAAAGCTCAAGAGCAGCGTGAAAGAGCTATCGCTTCCATGGTCAGAACCGAACAAGATTGGCTAAGGCGCTCTCCTAAAGCGCGTACAACTAAATCGGAATCTCGCGTCAAGCGAGCTTACGCTCTAATGGATGAGCTATCGGGTCTTAAGTTGCGCAATAAGAAGGAAAAAGTCGATCTTGCATTTGAAGCCTCTGAAAGGGAAACGAAAAAACTTTTGGTTGCCAAGAACTTAGAAAAAAAAATCCATGGAAAGTCTCTTTTTACTCATCTCGATCTCACCCTTTCTCCAAAGATGCGCCTCGGAATCGTAGGTGCAAATGGAACGGGAAAAACGACACTGATGCGTATACTTGCAGGAGAGTTGCCGCAGGATGTAGGCACCGTAAAGATGGCGCAGGATCTGAAAATTGTCTACTTTGACCAGCATCGCGAAAGCATCCCACTCAATCTCACTTTGAAAGAGGCGCTTTCTCCTAATAGCGAATATGTCGATTATCATGGCAGTCAGATCCATGTCAATGGATGGGCCAGGCGCTTTCTCTTTACCTCTGATCGCCTTAATTTGCCTGTGAGCTGCCTTTCGGGAGGGGAGAGGGCTAGAATTTTGATTGCCCGTTTGATGCTGAAACCGGCTGATTTACTGTTTCTGGATGAGCCCACAAACGATCTCGATATTCAGACGCTGGAGGTTTTAGAAGAAAGTCTTGAGGAGTTTCCGGGAGCTGTTGTTTTAGTGACGCACGACCGCTGCCTTATGGATAGAGTCGCGACGCATATTTTGGGGCTAGGCGTAGGGCTGGATCACACTCTTTTTGCCGATTATGCTCAATGGGAAGAAGCCGCGCAGCAGAAAAATGTAAAGCCGGAGCCGGTCAAAAGCGAGACGGCAAAAGCTGCTGTAGCCGAAAAAGTTAAACAGAAGCTCAGTTACCACGAAAAAAAGGAATTAGAGGGACTGCCTGCAAAAATCGAGCAGAAGGAAAAGAAGCTGGCTGAACTGGAGCTTTCATTAGAGTCTAAAGGGGAGGATGCGCAAGCTGCGCTCGCTGTTTATCGCGAGATCGCAGCATTGCAAGCAGAGATCGAAGCGCTTTATCAGCGCTGGGGCGCTCTCGAAAATTTTCTTCCGTAAGGCTTTTTGGGGCCGCGTCTATCGAAGGGTCTAGGGCCTGCCTTTTTCTCTCTTTTCTTCGGTTCAAGCCCTTCGATAGTTTTAGCGACAAGAGGTCTACCTAAAAGCTTATGGATTCTGGAGAGAGCAATTGCATCTCTTTGCGCGGCAAACGAGATCGCCGTCCCTTTAGCTCCGGCCCTTCCTGTTCTGCCGATTCTGTGGATGAAGTCTTCAGCGTGGAAAGGCAAGTCAAAATTGAACACGTGGGAAAGCGTGGCGATGTCTATTCCGCGTGCTGCAACATCTGTTGCTACTAATACGTCGATATCGCCCTTTTTCAATCTGCCAATCACTCGGGTGCGTTGGTTTTGGTTCATGTCGCCATGGAGGGAGCCGGATTGGTATCCCATGTCGTAAAGCTGTCTAGAAAGTTCTTCGGCTTGAATTTTGGTTGAAGTAAAGACAATAGACTGTGTCACTTCATCTTTGCGCAAGAGGTGCTCGAGGATCTGCATCTTATGATTCATATCATCGACATAATAAAGTTCCTGATCGATATTTTCATTGGAGGTTTTGTGCGGTTCAATGCGGATCTCAAAAGGATTTTTTTGCAGTTTTTGTGAGATAGGAAGAATCTTTTTGTCGATAGTGGCTGAGAACAAAAGTGTTTGTCTCTTTGCCGGGCATGCGCTAGCGATTTTAAAAACAGCATCAATGAAGCCCATGTCGAGCATTCTATCTGCTTCATCGAGAATGAGCATTTTGATGGCGGATAGGTCGACTTTACGCTGCTGAAGCTGATCGATAAGGCGTCCCGGTGTTGCCACGAGGATGTCGTATGGAGAGGAAAGAAAACGCTTTTGTAAAGGGTAGGGTACGCCGCCGTAGATGCACACGGTTTTAGCTTTGAGGAACTTGCTAAATTTTTTAGCTTCTTCAGCCACTTGCATGGCAAGTTCGCGTGTGGGAACCAAGACAAGAGCTACCGGCTTGATCCCTTTTTCTCTTGGAGAATTGGCGATCATGTGCAGTAGAGGGAGAAGAAATGCAGCTGTTTTTCCCGTTCCAGTCTGAGCAGAGGCAATGATGTCTCTTTCGTTCATCACTTGGGGGATAGCTTGAGTTTGGATTGCCGTTGGCTCTTTAAATCCCAGTTCCTCTAGAGCTTGATCAATGCGTGGATCAAAATTAAAGTCCTTAAATGCGGTCATCTTATATATTCCTGCTGTGATAGACCGCGATGTTAAGAGCGATCAGTTTTTAATGTTGCTTTACAAGTGTAACGAAATAAATGATTTAAAGCAATGCTCGAAAAAATTTTAAAATAGTAGCATTGTGTGTCTATATGAGAAAATATCATCACTTAAATCCCGCTGAGGAGAAGGTTCTCGTTTCAAAGGGAACAGAAAGGCCCGGAACAGGTCCATATGAACATCTTTATGATTTGGGTGTATACCTTTGCAGAAGGTGCGATGCACCGCTTTATCTTTCTTCCAGTAAATTTTCCTCCGGTTGCGGTTGGCCAAGTTTTGATGATGAGATTCCCGGAGCTGTAGAAAGAATACCTGACAAAGACGGTAGCAGGGTTGAAATTCTATGCAAGCGCTGCGGGGGCCATTTAGGGCATGTGTTTGAAGGAGAGGGTTTCACCCCTGCCAATGTACGTCATTGTGTAAATTCGATTTCGCTGCGTTTTATGCCGGCAAAGACCGAAAAGAATGAAGAGATCGCCTATTTTGCAGGAGGTTGTTTTTGGGGCGTAGAGGAGTTGCTCAAAAAGATGCCCGGTGTGACAGGCACAGAAGTGGGGTACATGGGCGGGCATACGGTAGATCCTACTTATCAAGATGTCTGTTCTGGGGCAACGGGCCATGCAGAAGTGATCAAGATCCTTTTTGATCCGTCGCGCCTGCCTTATCGCAATCTCGCAAAGATTTTTTTTGAGATTCACGATCCTACGCAATTAAACAGACAGGGCCCGGATAGAGGCGAACAGTACCGCTCTGCAATCTTTTATCTCTCAGAAAATCAAAAGCGTACAGCGGAAGAGTTGATCGCTGAGCTACGGAAAAAGGGGGTCAATGTCGTTACAGAAGTTATTCCTGCTCAGATGTTTTATCCTGCGGAAGAGTATCATCAGCATTACTATGAAAAAACGGGCAAGGAACCCTATTGCCATGTCCGCACTCAGCGGTTTTAGCTTTTATCGTCAATAAGATAGAGAGAGGTTTTGACCCCGCTTTCGGGTAGGTTCTCGATTCGAAGATATCCACTGTGCAGCCTAGCGATCTCTTTTGCGCTCACTGTCCAGAAGCCCAGCCGAGGAGTTTGCGTTGCTTCAAATTTCCCCTTCATGAAGAGATCCAGTTCATGAGGGGGGATCTGTTCCCCCTGATCTGCAACAGAAAGGATGACGTAATCGTTTTCCCGTTCTGCTACGATCGATATGGTCGAATCGGGAGGTGCGTATTTCATAGCTTGAAGGGCGAAATTATTGAGAGCAGATTCGATCAAGCGGCTATCACAATAAAGAGTTAGGGATTTATCTTTCAGTTTGACCTCCCAAGTAAAGTTCTCGGAGGACCTTTCTATCCTTTTGATGACAGCTTCAAGCAATTTTGCTACAGGGACTCTCTCTTTTCGTGCAGTGATGGTTCCTTCGATCCACTTTTCTGCTGATGAAAGATCTGACATGATGGACTGCAGTTCATTAAGGCCCTGTTCAATCGCATGGATCTGCGTCATGACGCCGGTTTTGACCAGGGAGACGCGATGGTAATGGTCGAGCTCTCCAACGGCATTTTGGATGGTGAGAACTGGCTTTTGGATCGTTTCATAGGTCTTTTTGAGAACACCTGCATAGACTTCTTCGCTGAGAGCCGAGATTTGAGATCCTTCTTCCTCTTCAGTTGCAGATACTCTCTCGATATGGATAGCTAATAATTGGGCGATCGCATGCAAAGTATTGAACTGCTCAATTGTCAGTTTTTCAGCTGTTTTGGGTTCATAAGCTAAAACGCCTGCGACTGTGCGAAACCCTTTTAAAGGAATGAACAAGTTTTGGGCCGTGGAGAAGGTAGAAGTGGACCAGCCAGCGTCTTTGCCATTTTCAAAGGCCCATCTGGCAACGGTCTTTTCCTTTTCATCTTCGTAAAAAATGTTGGTGCTTTCAAATTCCAATTCATTTTGTTTGTCTTTTAGCAGGATGGTCACGTTGCCGTTCAATAGTCTTTCAAGATGCAGTCTAATTGAGTTGTAAATTGTTTCAAAAGGAGCCTCTAAGGCAATTTGTCGTGCAATGGCATACAATACTTCGGACGATTCCTCGCTGCGGCTCAGTAACTCTTTCTGCTGCCTTTGCCTGTCGACGAGGATGCCGGTAATCCCGGCCGTTAGAATGTAGAGAATGAGCAGGGCAATATCCTCAGTCTCGTTGATTAAAACACTGCCCCTTTCAGGGATAAATAAAATATCCCAGATGATAGCAGATAAAACGGCTGCAAAGAGGAGGGGGCCCTTTCTGAAAAACAGGCTAAAGTAGAGGATAGCCAAAAGAAAGAGCACACCGATGACTTTATAGCCAATTAAGGGAAGGGCGAACCAGCAAGCAAAAGTTATGAGCAGGACGGATAACAGAACCCAGATGTATTGCATACTCCAAGTAGGAGGCTCAAAACGCATTTTTCGAGGAGGATTGGAAGCCTCAAGATTGATGATGTGCAGGTCGATTACAGAAGACTCCTCAGTCAGTTTTTTTACAATATGCTTTTGTCTTTCTTTCCGCAGGACGATTTGGGTAATTTCCCGCGTTCTTGCAGCCTGTTTGATCGCTTCATAGAGATCGGGATTACTCAGCGTCACCACTTCAGCGCCAAGTTCTCGGGCAAGAGCAAGGTTCTTAGAGAGCTGTTCTGTCAATTTGGGATCGATATGAGTAGAAGTGACAACATGAAGGGCAATCCAGGGGGCGTCCAAGCCTGCTGCCAATCTTCTTGTTGCCCGAATGATTTGCTGAGAAGAGGCGTCTTCATCGATCAAAACCATCAATTTTTCCCGAGGCTTCCAGCCCGCTAACCTTTCCTGGAGTGGTGCGAAGGCTTTAAGGTCTCTGTCGACTTTATCGGCACCGTAGCGCAAAATAAGCTGACGTAGTGCAGCGAGTCGATCGGAATGGAAAAAGTTTCTGACGGCGATGACAGACTGATCCCCAAGGTAGACTTTGCCCTGCTTAAGCCTTAGCAAGAGCTCATCGGGTGTGAGGTCGACGACGCGGATCGCATTGGAGCGTTCGATCACATGGTCAGGGACCGTCTCATGGACAGTAATTTGTGTAATGCCTTTCACGATGTCGTTCAAACTGTCGATATGCTGAACATTTAAGGTCGAATACACATCAATGCCGCTATCCAGTAGTTCGAAGACATCCTGCCAGCGCTTTGCATGTTTAGAGCCCGGGATATTGCTGTGAGCTAATTCATCGAGTAGAATCACTTCGGGTTTGCGTTTGATGGCTTTGTCGACGTCAAACTCATTAAATTCCTTTTCACGATATGTCAAAGTTTGAGGGGGAAGCTTTTCAAAACCCTCCAGTAAGGCTTCCGTATCTTTTCTGCCATGGGTTTCAACGATACCAACAACGACGTCGATTCCTGAATCGCGAAGTTCTCTTGCTTCCTGGAGCATTGCATAAGTTTTCCCAACACCTGCTGCCATCCCTAAGAAAATTTTAAGGCGCCCTTTTTTCTTCTCCTCCTCCTCCTTTTTAATGATCTTTAAAAATTCTTCCGGAGAACGCCTTGTCTCTTCTGTCATGGAGCTTTTTCCGTTGTTTTCGAGAGGCCATCTAAAGCGATGTTCATCTTTAAAACATTGACGTATGGGCTGCTTGAGCCGGAAAAGAGCGAAGATTCCTCAAGAGATTCGATCAACTTTACTATTTGTGCAGCCTCGATTCCGCGCGCTTTAGCCACTCTATCTGCTTGCACTTTCGCAGCCTGAGAGCTTATGTGCGGGTCTATTCCGCTTCCAGAAGTAAATAGAAGGTCAGCCGGGGGATGGTTGAGCGACAGTTTTGAAAGTCTGGCTGCCACCTGTTCCTTAAGTTGGCTTGAGGTTTGGCTTAGGTTACTGCCTCCTGAGGGAAAGGGGTTATAGGCGATGGCTGACGGCCTTCCCCAAAAGTAGCGTTCGCTTTCAAATTTTTGGCCGATAAGGAGGGATCCGATTACTTTTCCATTGCTTTTGAGAAGACTGCCAGATGCGCTGTTTGCAGCGATCATGTATGCAATAAGAGTGATTGTGAGAGGGTAGATCATGCCGGTCAATAGAGTAAGGATCAGAAAGAGTTTCAAAGCCTTGCTCATGCTAGCCTCGCTAAGGTGATACAATAATCGAGAGCCTTGATCGCGATGAAGGGGGCCACTAAACCACCCAGCCCGTAAATGAGGAGATTGCGTTTAAGGAGATCATCGGAGGAGAGCGCGCGGTAATGCACTCCACGCAAGGCAAGTGGGATGAGAGCAACGATAATCAAAGCATTGAATATCACAGCGCTTAAGATTGCACTTTGCGGTGAGTGCAAATCCATAATGTTCATGAAGCCAAGAGGGGAGTCTGATGTATTTTCAGTTGCGTAAAGAGTGCCGAAAATCGCAGGAATGATTGCAAAATATTTGGCTACATCGTTTGCGATGCTAAATGTTGTCAAAGCCCCCCTTGTGATCAACAGCTGCTTTCCGATCTCTACGATGTCGATCAGTTTGGTTGGATTGCTATCGAGATCCACCATGTTTCCCGCCTCCCGGGATGCTTGAGTGCCGGTATGCATGGCTACGCCCACATCAGCTTGAGCAAGCGCTGGCGCATCGTTTGTGCCATCGCCAGTCATCGCGACGAGACGTCCACCTTTCTGCTCTAAACGGATCTTTTCGAGCTTCATCTCAGGCGTTGCTTCAGCCATGTACTCATCGACTCCGCATTCTGCGGCAATGGCAGCTGCTGTCAGGGGGTTATCGCCCGTGATCATTACCGTTTTGATTCCCATTTTTCTCATTGCATCGAATTTGTCTTTGATGCCGCTCTTGATCACATCTCGAAGGTGGATGATTCCGACTACTCGATTGTCATCGCTGACTAGAAGAGGGGTGCCTCCCTGGTTTGCTATGAGCTCAACTGCTTCATCGAGCCCTTGCGGGTAGGTGCCACTGTCATTTTCGATCTGTATTTTTATGGCATCTCTTGCCCCTTTTCGGATCCTCCGCACCACTTCGCCTTTCTCATTGAGGATATCGACTCCGCTCATGCGCGTGTGGGCAGAGAAGGGGATGAACTTTGTGTGCTTTGTTTGGAGATGTTCGGCTCTCAAGTTGTGCTCTTTTTTGGCCAGGACCACAATGGATCTGCCTTCGGGCGTTTCGTCAGAGAGTGAGGCGATCTGTGCGATCTCTGCCAACTCCTTTTCGTTCACACCTGAGACAGGAATAAACTCCGTAGCCATCCTGTTTCCGATCGTGATCGTCCCGGTCTTGTCCAGAATAAGGAGATTGATATCGCCTGCTGCTTCAATCGCACGGCCGCTTAAAGCGATCACATTGCGCCTGATCAAACGGTCTATGCCGGCAATGCCGATCGCATTGATCAGTGCGCTGATTGTGGTAGGGATCAGGCAAATCAGAAGGGAGATGAGGACGGGAAGTGTCAATATATGGGAAAAATCTTGGTGCGCTTCATGCGCGCTATAGGATCCAAATGTCTTTAGTGAAGCTGTGGCGATCACAAAAATCATCGTTAGAGCAGTGAGCAGAATGTGAAGCGCGATTTCATTTGGGGTTCGCTGCCGCCTCGATCCTTCAATGAGTGAAATCATCCGATCTAAAAAACTTTGTCCGGGGTCAGAGGTGATGCGGATTTTGATCCGATCGCTTAATACCCGCGTTCCAGCAGTCACAGCACTGCGGTCGCCGCCGCTTTCTCGGATGACAGGTGCCGATTCCCCCGTAATTGCAGATTCATCCACTGTGGCCACACCCTCAATCACTTCGCCGTCTGCCGGTATCACTTCTCCGGCTGTGCAGATGACGATATCATCCTTCAAGAGATCTCCAGCAGCTACTTTGACTTCGACCCCGTTTTGTTCCCGGCGGGCAAAAGCCTCAATTTGCGTACGTCTTAAACTCTTGGCTTGAGCTTTCCCTCTTGCTTCCGCAATCGCTTCCGCGAGATTGGCAAATAAGACAGTGAACCAAAGCCACAGAGAGATCTGAATCTCAAAAGAGGAGGAGAGACCGTTTTTTAAGTCGAGCAATACGCTTGCGGTAGTGAGAATAGCTCCCAGATAAGCGACAAACATGACAGGGTTTTTCAGCTGTGCTTGGGGAGTGAGCATGAAGAATGCGTCGACAAATGCGCTTAAAAGGTTTTTTGGGGTTAAAAATCGGGCATTGTGGTTTCTTGCCATTTAAAAAGTACGCCCCTTTAGCATGAGAGTTTGTTCAACGAGAGGTCCAAGGGTCAGTGCCGGAAAAAACGTGAGGGCGGCGACGATGAGAATGGTCGCAATGAGCAGAATCAGAAATAGAGGAGATTCGATCGAAAATGTCCCGAGAGTAGAAGGGGAACTTTTTTTTGAGGCAAAAAGAGCTCCAATAGCTAGACTGGGCAGCACGATAGAGAGGCGACCAAGCAGCATGACGATGCCCAAAACGACATTATAAAGATCAGTATTTGCATTTAATCCTGCAAAGGCGCTTCCGTTGTTGCCGGCAGCTGAAGCGAAGGCATAGAGGAGCTCAGTCAACCCATGAGGACCTCTAGCGCTGATGCTTTCAAGAGGGGTTGTTAGGGAGCAAAAGATTCCGGCGCCGACTAGAATCAGAGCTCCGGGAAGCAACACGGCCATAACAACCCATTGCATTTCATTTCTTTCAATTTTTTTCCCAAAATATTCTGGGGTCCTTCCTACCATTAGGCCGCTCAAAAAGACAGTCAAAAGCACCATCATGATCATGCTGCAAAGGCCGACGCCAATGCCTCCAAAGAGAAGCTCTCCTAGAAGGATGTTGAAAAGGGCTATTCCTCCGGCTAAAGGAGAAAGGCTGGAGAGCATTGCATTGACCGATCCGTTGGCAGTAGCAGTCGTTGTAACGGCCCAAAGGATGCTAGGATCTGTGCCAAAACGGACCTCTTTGCCTTCGAGGTTTGTAAATCCATCTATGATGGGGTTGGGGATCGCTTCTGAAAACATGGCCATAAACCCTCCCAGGAGCCAGAGAATGGCCATCGCATAGAGGAGTAGTTTAGCGTGTTTCAATTTTCCGCTGATCTCTCCAAATGCATAAACTGTTGCAGCGGGTATCAGAATCATAGCAAAAAGTTCAGCAAAATTGGTGAGGGGAGTAGGATTTTCAAAGGGATGTGCGCTATTAGCGTTGAAATACCCTCCGCCATTTGTTCCAAGCTGTTTAATAGCAACTTGAGAGGCGACAGGTCCAAGAGGGATCACCTGCTTCTCATTTTTCTCAAGCGTTGTCGCCTCGGCATGTGGAGATAATGTCTGGATGGCTCCCTGGCTAATTAGAAGGAGCGAAAAGAGAATCGAAAGCGGCAGAAGGACATAGATGACCATGCGCACCAGGTCATTCCAAAAATTTCCAAGTTTATCAGTCTCCTGGCCGATCAATCCTCTGGCCAGCACAAGCAGAACCCCCATTCCCGTGGCTGCACTTAAGAAATTTTGGGTGGTCAATCCGGCCATTTGCGTGAAGTAGCTCATTGTCGTTTCACCGGCATAGGCTTGCCAGTTGGTATTCGTCACAAAACTTGCTGCAGTATTGAATGCTAACGACCAATGGACTCCTTCAAACCCTTCAGGGTTTAAAGGAAGATATCCTTGAAAAAGCTGCAAAAAGATGAGGGCGATAAGACCAATTAGATTGAATGCAAAGAGGCAAAATCCGTACTGCTTCCAATTCATTTGCTCTTGGGGATCTATTTGCGAAAGGCGGAAGCATAGTTTTGCGAGAGTTCCTAAAGATCGCGGCATCGGAAAATCTTGCGACGTGAAAACGCGAGCGATGTAACGCCCTAGCAAAGGAGATAGCAGACAGAGTAGTGCAATGAGTATAAAAAAGCTGATCATCTCAAAATCTATCGGGATAGAGCAAGGAGTAAGTGAGGTAAGCTAATACGACCAAAACAAATCCTCCCTCTATCGCCGATTGCATTAATACTCTTTTTAAACCTCGACAAGCTTTTGCTCAATCTCTTCTTCTCGATGATCTAACATGTCTTTATCGATCTCAGCAACGATTGTTTTGCTGATTTGACTGTTAAGATGCTGCCTTAATTGACCTAAGAATGAGGGAGAGGCAACGATATAGAGCCTTGAGAAAGAGTGTTTTTGATGTTCTGCTGAGAGATAAGAAGCCACGGTCCTTGCGAACTGTTCCGCTTCTTGTCTTTTAGGATCAGTTTGTGGGACATAGGAGTGTCTTGTGGTTCCCCCGCTTTGAAAGTTTCTCCCCGGTTTGCTGGAAACAAGCTCCTGATCTCTAAGCTTGCTTTCGGGATGTTCGAGCATGTGAAATTCTTCGATCTTTGGAAACTTGACCACTTTATAAAATTTAGCCTGACAGCAGTTCGCAACCAAGACCCAGGTCGTTGTCTGATTCATACTTCCTCCAATCGGATTTGATCCGTAAAAATAATTATATGATAAATTTTGAATCAGAGCAAATGGAGAAATGAAGGTGTTTTTAGATAGAACGGATGGAGGAAAGCGTTTGGTTCCTCTGTTGAAGCAATATGAAAAAAATCCTGATGCCGTCGTACTAGGACTGGTTAGAGGTGGCGTCGTTACGGCAGATGCAGTTGCCGATGGCTTGGATCTTCCTCTCGGTATCATGAGCGTAAAAAAAATAGGGGCTCCCTTTCAACCGGAGCTTGCTATGGGGGCAGTGTGTGCAGATGGCACCGTCTTCCTGAATCAGTCCCTTTTGGACAGGCTTTCCATTTCGCCTAGCCAGTTACAAGGAGAGATCGCAAAGAAAAAAGCAGAGGCTCTTGTTAAGGAGAAGACCTTTCAAAAATACTGCCCTCAGATCGATCTTGAGGGGCGCATCGTGATTCTCGTGGATGATGGACTGGCAACAGGTGCGTCCATGCACGCATCGGTTCTTTCAGCTAAAGAGCGTGGTGCGAATAAAGTTGTGGTAGCGATCCCAGTAGCTGCTGCAGATAGTTATAATGAGATTTGTCTCGTGGCAGATGAAGTGGTGGCGGTTGCGACACCCTACGATTTCATGGCGGTTGGTGAGTTTTACCGCAATTTTGCACAAGTGGAAGATGAAGAGGCGATAGAGTGTCTAAAAAAAGCTCAAAAGAGGAGCTAATTCTCTCCTATTTCTTGTCGATCGGACAGCTATTGATGCCTAATAGCTGGTAGAGAATGCACCAGCTTGCAAGCGCTTCATAGAAGGTAAAAAGGGAGAAAACCAGAGCGATCCAGCTGGAATTCAACCAAGCGTAAGCAAGTAAAAAGAGGGCAAGAATAAGACGCATCAGGCGCCCTCTAGTATCGAGATTTTTTTTCATACTGGTGCAGCCTCCGCGTAAGAGATGCGTCTGTCGATCGAGAAGCACTTCCTGCAGCGCGCTTCATAGCACTCTTCGCCTCCGACAAGAAGAATCGGATCGTCGTATCGGGCGGGGCTGCCATTGATTAATCGTTGAGAAAAGCTTGCTTCGTTGCCACAAGAGAGGCAGATAGCTCTTAGCTTCGAAACCTCATCTGCCATTGCGAGAAGCTGTGGAACAATACCGAAGGGTTCGCCGCGAAAATCCAGGTCAAGTCCTGCAACAATCACGCGAATGCCTTTATCGAGCCATTCGTGGATGATGTCGATTGTTTGTGGCGGGAAAAATTGGATTTCGTCAATGCCAACGATGTCGATAGTGGGATCAACCAGTTGTTGAAGCGTTTTTAAACTGTCTTCGCAGCCGCCTAAAGGATACGCTTCTCTCTGAAAGCCTCCGTGACTCACGATGCAGGAGTAAGATTTTCTATTGTCAAGCTCATGCTTGATTGTCAAAACTTTTTTCTTAGCATATTCAGCTCTTCTTAAGCGGTACATCAGCTCTTCGCTTTTACCTGAGAACATCGATCCGCAGATCACTTCGAGTTTTCCTAGTTGCTTTTTCATTCGACCCACCAATTTGCTAATCCAATAGTCTCTGTGACGTAGGATTTGAAGTCAATTTTTTTGACGCAAAGAATGAAACCCAGTTATACTGGCTTAAACAATTAAGGAGGCTCTCTGTGGCACTAGAAAACCTGTCCTGGATTTTGGTCATGATCTCCCTTTTGGGCAATGCATTCGTCATTAAGCGGAACGTAATAGGGCAGTGGCTTTGGACTATTGGAAATACCGGATGGATTATCTACGACGTTTCAATGGGTGCTTACTCGCAAGCAGTTCTTTTCGCCGCCTATTTGGCTATGAGCATATGGGGCGTGATTGAATGGACTAAGCAGGATGCCAAGAACAAATCCGCCGCCGATCAAGGCTAAATCCGCTGAATCATCACAGCTAGAGTTATCGCTATAGGCAGTTGGGAGGCAAGCCCCGCTGCCCCGTCTCCCTCCCCCTGATTCCTAACAAACACGCGACTTTGTTTATTATTACAATAATTAAATAATTATTTTATAATATTACTGTAGTAGGTGGTGTTTATGAGTTTAAAAATTGGACCTTCTGGTGGAAATGAGTGGACAAGACCGACCATCGGAAGGAGGGGCAGTTTGGATAGCGCGGCAGGGAGAGTCCAAATCGGCGCGAAGTCGATCGTGCCGGGAGCTGCGACTTCGCCTGTCCAAAATGTTAGAAGAAATACTATCTCTGTGCCATCTGATGATGCAGCAGGCAGGCCAGTCTTTTCTCGCGATGAGGTTAATAAACTGGTCAACCAGGCAAGGTCCGAAGTTCTATATCGTGAAGCAAAAATAAAGGAAAAAGACCCTGAAGCTAAGCCGGGAAATGTGACGACAGCTTTTTACAATGCCGCTAAGGCTGGCAATCTAAGAGCTGCATTTAAGTTGATCTTGTTAAGGGCCAAAGGCTGGGGAGTTCGTAAAACTGACACTATTGAAAGTGCGATTGCAAATGCTAAGGCCAGCAATCCACGAGTTCTCTGTCAAGAGGCGAGAGATCTTGAGAAGGCTGGAAAACCTGAAGATCTTGAAATGGCTCGAGCTATGTATGAAGCGGCAGCAGATCAAGGGGATGCCACAGCTCTTTACAAGGCGGCAGAATTCTGTAGAAGAGGTATAGGAGGCGATGCGGATAGCGGCAAAGCACTCACATTTTATGAGCAAGCAGCGAAAAAAAATAATGCTATGGCAGCCTTTGAGTTAGCTAAGATGTATCGCAATGGCGATAAATCTATGGGAGTTGCAAAGGATGAGACAAAATACAAAGAATTTCTTAAGCAGGCAGCATCGTTAGGCAACCGGGAAGCACTGAAGGAGTACGACCCCATTGCGCTTCAGGAGAAAGCTCAAAAAATTGCAGCTCAAGAGGCAGCTCAGCTTAACGATGATGATGTAGGCTCGTCAGCCTAAATTTTTTGACCATTTTTAGTGGGTGATAGGAGTGTTTGGCGTGAGCTAAGGACTCAAGGCCCAGGTCTTCTTCCCGATTCACATATTTTCTTTTGGGCACATGCTGAAGAAAGGCTTGATTGATTGTTTGGTAGGCGCCTTTGAAATCAGTAAGGGCTTTTTCGGCATGGATGAGAAGAGTCTCGTTTCCGATCAGTTCGCCTAAGGTGTAGGCGATAGGCTCTCCATCGATGAAAAGGCTGCCGCCGAGAAGGGGAAGCTCTTGAAAGTTTTGTAATGCAGAAAGCAGCCCCTGATGCTCAGCTTCTATCCTTACACTCTTTTCATGTTGTGCATGCCATTTCTTTTGCAAATCGATGATTGCCGGCAAATTGTCCTTTGTAATGAGTTGGTAAGTGCTGTCATACTGGTCCTTAAACTGGTGAATCAAGTTGCGCTTGGATTGGTATTGATTGCCTTTAAGATCGAGAAGATGCTCAAAATCGTAGAGATAGTCTGCTCTTCCATTCTCTTCGTCAAATATGTAGGAATCAGGTAGTAGAGCGGTGATTGTCGATAGGGCTTCCTCGCTGATCGCTCTCATGCTAAATGAGGGCATCTCTTCAACGAGGGTCTCAAAAAGGGTGGAAGTGAATTGATTCCCCACTGGCATGAGATAAAATGGATGGCCATTTTCCTCTCCGCGTAAGCATAAGTTTTTTTCCAGCAAGGCCCATTTGTAATTTCTATAGCAGTTCCAGATCCACAAGTTGACAAAAGAGTGATCTGAAAGGCCTGTAGGGGTTGCATTGAACAGGTCTGTCAATGTCTTAGCGTCTTCTAACTTAAGGTTTTTCCACATAGAGAATTTACGTTACAAAATTGTGAATTTAAACGATAGAATCCGCGGTAAGTCCTTAGAGGTTGATGCAATTCTTCAAATCTGATAACTATTTTTCGGTATGACAGCATTGATAATTTTTATTTTGTGCTATGCACTCTTTGTTTTCTTGCCTTCCTTTAAGCCCTGGATAGCTCTATTAGGTAGCTTGGCATTGATTATTTCTGGAATCTTTTCTCCTGCAGAAGCGTTTTCGGAAGTCCACTGGAATGTAATGGGGCTATTTTTGGGAACTTTGCTTCTAGCTGATCTCTTTATGCTGTCACGAGTGCCGGCAGTTCTCGCAGAATGGATCGTCGATCACTTGAAAAGCGTTCGCGCTGCCCTTTTGGGGTTATTGATTTTTGCAAGCGTGATCTCGATGTTTGTCGAAAACGTAGCGGTTGTGCTTGTGGTTGGCCCTATCGCAATCGCGTTATGTGATAAATTAAAGATCTCTCCTGTAAATCCAATGATCCTTTTGGCAATGTTTTCAAACCTTCAAGGCGCCGCTACTCTGATAGGAGATCCCCCAAGCATGCTCTTAGGGTCATTTTTAGGAATGACTTTTGATGACTTTTTTTTCTACAAAGGAAAGTTAAGTCTATTTTTTGTCTTGCAGGTAGGGGCTCTATCCACTCTGCTGTTAGCATTTTGGATGTTTCGTAAAGAGAGGCAAAGGGTTGAGCTCCTTACAGTAGAAAAGGTTAAGTCTTGGGTGCCATCCCTACTTCTTTTGAGTTTGATCCTGATTTTAGCTCTTTTCTCTTCGTTCGATCCCGAATCGACATGGCTTGCGGGGACAACTGCGATCGCTTTGTCATTAATTGGGATTGCCTGGAACGCCCTCTTTTTGAAATGGCGAAATAGTCTTCAGTTAATGCGGGAGTTGGATTGGAAAACGACTCTTTTTCTTCTCTGTCTATTTATTCTGGTTGCAGCTATTCGCGTTGAGGGTTGGATGGATGCATTAGCATCATGGACCGTTTCGAGTCTGCCGGCAGACTTACTGGCCATTTATCTTTTTATACTCATTTTGTCTATTTGTGTTTCTGCATTCGTTGATAATGTCCCTTTCATCATGGCTATTATCCCTGTCGTACAGAAAGTAGCAGACGCATTTGGCTTTCCTCTGCCTCTTTTGGCTTTCGCCGTTCTGGTTGGAACATGTCTTGGCGGAAATATCACACCGATTGGAGCTTCAGCTAATGTTGTTGCGGTCGGAATGCTAGAAAAACGCGGCTATCCCATCACTTATCGATATTATCTACCTATTGGTCTTCTCTTTACTGCCTTTGCCGTTATTCCTGCGGCTATTTTTCTATGGCAAATCTGGAGCTGAATTTTTTTTTACAAAATTAGGCATTTATATTATACACAAGCCATCATGATGGCAGGATTATTTGCGGTCTTTACAGCAGGATTTTTGTCGATTGTTTTTGGCTACCGTCTGACCGCGATTTTTTTCTGGGCTATTGGAATGGCGCTCTCGGGCTTAATGTTTTGGCATCATGCAACAGACACATTAAAGATTCTCTGGTGATTCGATGATTGAACGGGTAATGAATGCACTGATCGCTTTGGTCATCGCAAGCGTTTTGCTGGGCGCTTTTGCCTTCCAATTCATTAAAAATGAAGAGCCGTGCCCTCTCTGTCTGTTACAAAGAGTGGGGATGCTGGGAGTGTGCATGGGAGCTCTCATGAACGTGCGCTTCGGGCCAAGCACGACCCATTATGGCATGATGCTTTTAAGCTGTTTTTTTGGAGGTTTTGTTGCTTTAAGGCAGATTTTCCTCCACGTTTGTCCTGGTTTTCCTCTTTTCGGAGTGCCTTTCTGGGGGCTTAGCCTCTATACCTGGTCGTTTCTCGTTTTTGTTAGCACTGTCGTGGCAGTTGCCCTGCTTTTGTTTCTGCACGACGCTAAGAAGGCTATGGCAGGACAGAATGGCGCTGATAGACTAGATAGAACTGCTCTTTGGCTGCTTTTCCTGATTGCCTTAGGCAACGTTGCTGCTACCCTCGCTCAGTGCGGCCTTGGCCCTTGCGTCGATTGACCGTTTGTGGTTACCTATTAACAAGAAACTAGGCATTCCCGCCGGAGCGATTACACTGTTCAGAGTACTTCTTAAACAATAAAACGCAAAAGACGCAAAGTTTCATGCAAATCGTAAGAGAAACGATCAAAATTAATCATGATTTATCCAAAAAATTGGGAAAAAAGGTGTTTTTAAAATAGTGTTTCGATGCACTTTATTTTCCAGAGGGAATGGCTGATTGACTTGTAATTTCTCTCAAGTTCTACTTATTTTTTCTTTGCAGGCAGACCGCATACTCCGGGGACTACAGGCAGATAAGGGTGCGCTGTCCAAGTGATTTTCTTCACATTGATGTCAAAAAATGGGTAAATGGTAAAGCGTCCATTGACCTGAATCGCCTTTGCACTACGCGCTATTTGTGTTTTGTTGAATGAACCTTCAATGCAGGCATTAATCCACAGCTCCTCCCCGCATCCGTTATAAAAGCTATAGGCTGATCGGTTTGAACCCGATTGAGCCACTTTGATGCAGCTTCCGTAATTAAATCCCTGTGATGAGGGTTGTTCCATCACAGTGACGGCTCCCGAGAGTGGAGCGCTAAGTAGAATGAATAAAAGTATGGAAGCCATTTTCATACTTTCCTCCTAGTCGATTTATATTATAATATTTTTTGTATTTTACATGATTTTTTGTGCTTTATTGAATATTAATAATATTTAATGTATAATTGTAGAAAATGAATTGGAGGTTTTGAGTGAAAGTTACTAATAATAAAAGTTTTGTGAGTGTAGATAAATTCGAAGTAATAATTAATAGTCAACCTCGTATCGACATAGAAAATATATCGGGTATTAAAAGGCTTTTTTGGAAGATTTTTGGCGGAGTTGTCGATTTCATAGATCCAGATGATGGCAAAACGATCATGGTTACATTATCAAAGAGAGATGTTCGCAAGGCTTTAGGCTCTAGATTTAAATGGAACGATCTGCAAAATATTATTAATGCCGCTGGTTCTAAGCCTGTAGAAGAAGCTAAACCCGCGCCAGCACCTGAGCCAACACCTGCACCTGTTGTTCAACCAATAAAGAAATATAAGGTCAAATTGACAAGTGCACTGCGATTAGCTGCACTTCAAAGAAAAAATGTGGCTCGTCCTCAATCATTAACTCGTGACCTCATAAGTCAAATAGAAAAAAATAGGGATGATTATATCGCGCTTGCAAATAGTCAAGAGAAAACCGCCGAAGCTGACAATGCAAGATTAGCTCTTGCTGACTATTATCTTAGATACGAAAGGTCTACTGTTGAAGATTTGAATGCAGCCCAAAGGTGGTTAAGAAAGCTCTCGAATCCTTCAGATCAGTATGCACAAGCTCTCTTGGGAGTATTGATGCAATCCACAGATTAATTCTTTCTTAATGTTTCTATGCGATACTCATTGCTTTGAGGTAAGTATGGAAATAAAAATTAATGGGTTTTTTAAAGTTGAACAGGGCCTTCTTTCACTTCCTTTAGTGAAAGAAGCTCCTGCTATTCAAACACTTTCCGGCTGGAGAGTTGTCTTTGCTGCTCTGTTTAAGGGCGGAGTCGTCGCTGTTCTAGAAAAGGATAATAAGAAAAAAGTATATGTGCTAAAGCGTGATATGGCGAGCGCGTGCGGCTTGGCTTCCGGGTTTAAATTGCAAGAGCTGGAAGGGTTCATTTCTAAAGTTAGGGAGCAGGCGTCAGTGCAAGTTAAAGTCAATGATCATGCGGATGAGATTGAAAAAGCTAGGATCAAAAACCGCCAGGCATCGGCAGCATTTTTACAATCGCAGAAATTGTTTTCCGAACAGGGCTCTTATTCTCCCGAAAGGTTAAGATTACTTGAGGAGGCCGCTTCACTAGATCACATTCAGGCGCTCTATCTTTTGGGTAAGCATTACAGTATATGTGGCAAAGATCAACCTGAAAGGGGACAGGCCTATTTTCAAAGAGCTGCCCAATTGGGACATCAACCCTCTTTGAAAATGGTCAGAGGTTGGTAGTAATTGCATTGCGAAATCTTTCTACGATAGCGCCTGCAGGTTCAATTTTCTGAATATGAGCCACGCTTTTACCGGCTTGCCAGTAATCTCTGGATGAGCCGCCGCTTAAGGTGAAGCGCTTAAAAGCCATGAGAGCTGTCAAGCCATACCAAAAGCGCATGAGAGGCTTTGTATGGCGATTTTGCAATAAAAAGCGTGAAAGTGGATTTGCTTTTGTACCCACCTTTTCGACATAGGGCGTCTTGATCACGGAGAGCGGAATGCCTGTGACCCTCTCGGTCAGCACAATGTCATCTTCTGTCGAATCTAGGATTGCCTGCTTATAGTGTGCATTCTGGTTGCACTCAACTGTTGCAATAAAGCGTGTGCCTAGTTGAGCGCCCTGATAGCCGATCTTTAACGCTTCTAGAAAATCATTTTCATCTCCAATTCCACCCGCAGCAATCAGGGGCAGCCCTAGATCCTTCACTTCGTCAAAGAGATCCTGCATCGAAAGCCTTCCTGCATGGCCTCCCGCACGGTTATTAACGCAGATGAATCCATCAACTGAAGCGTCGAGCCCCTTTAATGCCCATTTCCGTTCAATCACATCGTGGTAGACGATGCCGCCATGCGGCTTGACCATGTCGACCACCCAGCGCGGATTGCCAAGCGCGGTAATAAAAAAGCGGCAGCCCTCATCCAGCGCAATCTCAAGGTAATGCTTCATTTTGTTTTCGTAGATTTTGGAGGATTGCTCAACTAAGATATTGACGCCATACGGTTTTTTTGTAAGCTTCCGGATGTAACGGAGTCCCTCCCTGAAATCATACCCATGGACGTAGGTCATTGCGACGGGTTGCACGATTCCTAAGCCGCCTGCCTCGCTGACTGCTGCAACAAGCTCGGGATTTGAGCATGGGTACATGGCTCCGCAAATCAAGGGAACTTCAATGCCGGCTTGTTTCATAAAGGTGTTTTGAGAAATCATACCATTAATTCCGGACGCATTAGGTTGTCAAATTCTTCGGCAGAGAGGAGTTTTTCCTCAAGACAGACTTCCCTTAAGCTTTTGTTTTGTGAATAGGCCTTCTTTGCAATTTTTGAACAGGTATCATATCCCAAAACGGGGCTTAGGGCAGTAACGAGCATGAGGGAACGGTCTAGATGCCTTTTTAAGACATCTTCATTTGCTTTCAGCCCATAAAGTAGATGCGATCTGAAACTGTCACAGCCGTCTGCCAGAAGATTTAACGACCTGATAAAGGCGTGAATGATGATCGGCTTGAACACGTTGAGCTCAAAGTTTCCCTGGCTTGCACTGTAAGAGATTGTGGTGTCGTCTCCAAAAACCTGTGCAGCAATCATCGTGAGTGCTTCGCACTGAGTGGGATTGACTTTTCCCGGCATGATGGAAGAGCCCGGCTCATTGGCAGGAAGAGTGAGTTCGCCAAGTCCTGAACGAGGACCTGACCCCATCCAGCGGATGTCGTTTGCAATTTTTGTGAGTGCACAAGCCAATCCTTTGAGTGCGCCGCTCGCATACACGAAGGCATTGTGGCTGGAAAGGGATAGAAATTTGTTAGGCGCTGAAACAAAGGGGAGCTTTGTCTTTTTACTCAGTTCTTGAGCAACCTTGTCCCCAAAACCTTTTGGAGCATTTATTCCGGTGCCGACGGCGGTCCCTCCAATAGCTAGGGGGTAAAATTCGACCTTCGTCGCATCGATGGCTCGGATTGCCTCATCAAGTTGCGCTCTATAGCCGGAAAATTCCTGGCCTAGCGTCATGGGGACGGCGTCCATGAGATGGGTGCGTCCTATTTTCAGGATATTTTGAAATTGCTTTTCCTTCTCCGCCAATGCATCTCTTAACTCTTTGACTGCCGGCAAAAGGCGCTTTTCAATTTCGAGAAGAGCCGCAAGATGCATTGCGGTAGGAAATGTGTCATTTGAGGATTGAGAGAGATTGACATGGTCGTTCGGATGCACGGGGTGCTTTTTTCCGACAGTGCCTCCAAGCAAACTGATCGCCCGGTTGGCGATCACCTCATTGGCATTCATATTTGTTTGCGTGCCGCTTCCTGTTTGAAATACTTTAAGGGGGAACTCTTCGTCGAGCTTGCCTTCAGCGACTTCGTGAGAAGCTTTTATGATTGGGGCAGCAAGAGAATCGGGCAAAAGACCCAAGGAGCGGTTAGCTTCCGCACAAGCTCCCTTCAATAGTCCAAATGCATGGATGAGTGCAGCAGGCATAAGTTCATCGCCGATTGCGAAAAAGTGAAGTGAGCGCTCTGTTTGAGCTCCCCAAAGGCGGTGATGTTCAACTTGCACATCGCCCATGCTGTCGCTTTCAATTCTGTACGTCATGATTCAAACCATAATATTGAAAAAAATCTTATGCAACAGTAATTCGTAAACTGGCATGATCCGGCTTATGCGATTGTTTGTTTTGGCTATACTCTGGATTAATTCGTCTCTTTGTGGCGGGATAAGAGAGCATAACGTTCCTGATCTCTTTTTCGTGATCGATCCTGTTGCTGTCAACGAGAATCAGGCGGTAGCAGGGCTTCTGCAAGCGGGATTAAGGGATATTCGGGTGAACGGCACCTATGCCATCTCATTTCAGGAGTCGCATCTCTTTAAGTGCACTTTTGAGTATCTGCGAGAGAAGCTCGGCTTTCATTTTGAATCCGGGCACGTGCATGAGTGGGTGGATCAATATGGGGTCGGGGCTGCCTACAGATTGGAAACGCCTTGCGAATGGATCGAATATGTCGATTTAGGAGCAACCTATTCTCATGGCTTTGACAAGAAACTGCCTGAAAAATTGGTTCCTGACGAAAATCAGATTAACATGCGCAGGATCTGTGGTGCAGATATGTGGGGGGTGCAGGCAGGAAGCCGTTGGACGATCGGAGCTGGGATGTTGGGAGCAACGCTTTTTTATGACTACCTGCAGTTTAATCGCAAATTTGAAGGCAAGCGGATCTTGGAAGGGCCAGGTGGAGGCTTGCACTACCATTACCCTTTTGCAGGGTTCATGCTCCATCTGAATGGGGAGATTAGAAGACCTTACCTCTTTTTGGAAGCGAGGATCAATGGAAGCGTTACAAACTTCTGTAAGGGTTTGGGTTGGGGTTTATTTATTGAAAGCACAAAAGGGTTTGATTCCATTCCCAATTCAACGCGGTTTGGCATAGAGATTTCCAAGCAGTTTGGAAAAAGCCCGAGTAGCTCTGATTGTTCCTGTGAAGATTTGGAGGCTGTGCTCTGTTTTGCTCGTGCGCCTGCAATTTATCGGCCGCAGGTGTTAGCGATCAGCGACGAAAAGGTGAGAGAGTTTTGCAGGGAGGCTGGCATCACACTTAATATCGGCACGCTTACTGTCCCTCTTGGCGCTTTTTCTTTCGATGCTTCTTCCTATTTTGAAGGCGGGGGGCCTTTTATATTCTTTGGGACCAATTTTCCCTCAGGGTTTACAATCGACCCTTCGACGGGAGTGATCAGCGGCGTCGCAGATGGCTCCCAACCTTCTACAGTTTTATCACAGATAACAGCAGTGAGTTATTGCGGTACTATTTCTCAGGATGTTGCTTTTCAATTCATTCAAGATTAACATCTTAGTTATGCAAAAGAAGCAAAGTCTCTCGATCCATCCGATAGCTCCTGTAATGACCTTGGAAGAGGTTCAATTAGCTGCATCAAGCGTCCAGGCGGGCTTTCCCTCTCCTGCAGGCGATTATATGGATGCAGCGCTTAATCTTCATCAGCTCGTCGTGAAAAATCCTCCTTCCACATTTTTTGTCCGCGTGGAAGGGGATTCGATGCTGGGAGCTCGGATTGAGCCAGGAGACATTCTGGTGGTGGACCGTTCGTTGACACCCTCATCCGGCAAGATCGTCATTGCAATTCTAAATGGCGAGTTCACCGTTAAGCGGATTCGGTTGGATGGAGGGCGAGTGGTTTTGGAAGCGGAAAATCCCGCCTTTCCTGAAATTGCTGTTTCTGAAGGAAGCGATTTTCAGGTTTGGGGCGTGGTCACTTATGTGGTGCATAAGGCGTGAATTTCGCATTGGTCGATTGCAATAACTTTTACGTTTCCTGCGAAAGGGTGTTCAATCCTAGGCTAAACCACAGGCCTGTCGTCGTCCTTTCAAACAACGAAGGGTGCGTCGTTGCCCGATCTAAAGAAGCAAAAGCCTTGGGAATTCCCATGGGGGCACCCGCCTTCCAGTACCGCGCTCTTTTTGAAACGCAAAACGTTGTGGTCCTCTCCTCTAATTATCCGCTCTATGGAGATCTTTCATCGCGCGTCATGGCCATTTTAAGGCAATACAGTCCCATGATGCAGGTGTACTCAATCGATGAGGCGTTTCTTATCCTTGAAGATGTGTCGATCTGCGCCGAAATGCGCGCTCAGGTGCTCAAGTGCACGGGCATTCCCACCTCCATTGGCATTGCAGTGACGAAGACCCTTGCTAAAGTTGCCAACCATTTAGCCAAGAAGCTAGATAGTGGCATAAGGGTGCTGCTCGATTGGGACGATCGCGCCCGCGTCTTAGAGCTGCTTCCCGTAGGTGAAGTGTGGGGGATTGGCCGCCGCATGGAGGAGCGCTTGAAAGCAGCAGGTGTCACAACTGCACAGCAGTTTATAGAACTTCCTCCAGCCTGGATCAAACAAAATTTCTCGATTGTGGGGGCGCGCATTGCTCTTGAGCTGCAGGGGAAAGTTTGTTTGCAGCTCCAAGAAGAGCCTGTTCCCAATAAATCGGTCATTTGCTCTCGTACATTTGCAGAAAAGAAAGGCGACTACGAGCAGATTGCACAAGCTGTCTCCACCTATGCAGCGCGCGCCGCAGAGAGAATTCGGGAGCAGGGTTTGCTTGCCAATGCGCTCAACCTCTATCTCATCGATGAGGAAGGTATGGGTAACCAAGAGAGTGCTCTTTTTATGGAAGCTACGAGCTACACGCCCGAATTGATCACAAGCGCAAAATCTCTCCTTGCTAAGCTCTTTCGTAAAGGAATCTTGTACAAAAAAGCGGGCGTGACCCTGTCGGGGCTTGTGCCTGAGTCCTGCTACCAGCTGCAGCTCCTACAAACCGGCAAGGATAGAGTGAGGGATGCGCGCCTGATGAAGCTTATCGACAGCACAAACCAGCACTTCGGCCACTCCGCCCTCAAGTTTGCTGCTGAGGGAATCTCGCTCAAAGAGCACCTGGGAAATCGAACGCCGCGCTACACAACCGCCTGGGATGAATTACTCACAATTAAGAGGTGAAATCGCTATGTTAGAAATTTGCAATGATTTGAGAAGCTATCCGGGATACAAACTTAAGAATTGCCTGAGACAAATTGAGATAAAATTGGATCGAGTCCGAGGGAAAATACTTAGTGATGATTGGTGTGCTGATCCAATTCTTGGAGTCTTCAAATGCGCAATTAAGGCAAACCATATCGATCCCAATGATAGTTCTGTTCAGAAAATTGTGCGTTGCTTGTTTGAGCACATATTCCGGTGTGGTAGTGATTGCTCCGAAAAAGCACCGAGTAAGGAAGTTGCCTGGGCATGGGGGCTTCTTAGCAATGACGCTGCCTATGTAGATTATCATCATGTGAACATCTTAGACGATTGGTGTGAAATCTATAGAGGTTCAAGCATCGGTTGTGAGCTCAAAATGATGAGAGCAAAAGTTCATCGAAGACAAAAAGATGTAAAGAGCTTATATAATGATGGATTTGATCTTTCTAAAGATATTGAGCTGAAATATTACTACTATTTTGTCCTAATCGAGCTGAAGCGAGGTTATTTCGCGCCTCTCGATAAAATTTTTGAGATGAAAAGACATTTTTCAGAATCGGAAATCGTGAAGGTTGTGGAAGCATTCAACCGGAATAATAGGCGTTACTTTTCCTATCTATATCCGAACGAAAAGGAGTTCATGACATAATCAGGTTTATACCTGACTTGCACCCTACATCACGCTTTGAACACAACTGAACAAAGGGGCATAGTTTGGAGCAGAACAGGGCGGGGTAAAGTGCCCACAAAAACCAAAAGGAGATTCCCATTACAAGAAAGGTTCCCATGTGAAAGAGAAACGCGACTAGGGCCATTTTCCCTTGAGTGGTGCGCAGTAGAAAAAGAGCTGGCAAAAGCAATTCAAAGATGCCGGTGAAAAAGCTCATCAGTGTAAACAGTTGCGGCCACTGTGTGAGCCACTTTCCAAAGGGTGTGCCAAGTAGTACTGTTTCAGTCCAGATTCTGTAGCCATCAAAAAACCAGTAGATCCCACCATGGATCAGCTTCGAGATTCCTGCCTGAAAGTATAGTGCAGTGATATAGAGCATCATGAAGGCGATAAGAAATGAAGCGAGCTCCTGAGCTTTTAAAGTGCCTTTCTGCGGTACGAAGCAGAGGGCGATTGCAAAGAAATTCAAGTGAGTATTGGTGATCCACCAGGTAGTGCTAAAGCTTTTGACGTAGAAGTTGAAAAAGAAAAAGGCGATCGCAAAGAGAATTTGAGCCGTTTTGAAATTGAAGGCTGATCCAAGTGCAAGCAGCATGACGCTGTATTTTAAGGTCCAGAAATGCTCTCCTAGATTAGGGAAATGGTGAAATGGCGCCTGAGGTGCATAAAGCCAAGGGGCAAGTTCAATATAAAAGTCATCATAAGGCCCAAACAAAAGCAGCAGGACTACGATCAGGGAAAGAGAGATCCTGACTAAAGTTAACTTTTCAAATGCATTTGGTTGGTTAAACAGAAAGCGGTTTAGGGGAATAATGGCCTCCTTTCCAGGCGATGGATTGAATCTGGGTAGGGGAGCTGCCGGAATTCGATGGCATGATGCTCGAAGTGGATTTCGACAAAATGGGCGGGAGGATCCGGTCGAATAGCGGGAAACATTTCATCAAATGCCCACCAGGGGGCGTTGTTCAACCTCTTTAGTAAGTAAGAACAGAACAGCTGTTGCTTGTCTTTGTTCCCCTCGGCATAGAGCTTGCGGACAAGGCTTGAGCAGCGGGAATATTCGATCGGGATGGCGCGACCGGGGTGGACAAAGTAGATTTTGCCTTCACTATCTTTTAACACGGCCTGGACAATGGTTTTTTGCGGCACTGCCAATTGTGAAAAGAGACGGTGACCGGAAAATGGCCACATAAAACCGCCGAACAGGGTCAGCTTAAACTGTATAGAGAAAAAGACCGCTAAGAATAGGATGAGCGCTACTTTCGTTTTACATCCCATCTTAGGATTCTAGCTAAGATGTTATATTCGCACAATAAGAGTTGAAAATAGGAAATGCCCAGCCTTTCCAGCTAATATCATGAAAAAAGTTAAATGTATTTTAAAATAAGTGTGTTATAAAAGTCGCGAAGCCCGTATAGTAGGTAGGAAATAAGTCGATCTGGTTAGTAATCAGAGCTATTTCAATTTTAAATTTTTTTGAATTCTATGCCACTGATAGTTTGCCTCAGAGGATGTGGGATTTAATGGGAAAAAACGATGATGACCTTCAATTCCTTAGGCCTTTCCTCTGAGCTATTACGTGCTATTAGCGAAAGTGGTTATACCACTCCTACCGCGGTGCAGCAGCAAGCCATCCCTTTGATTCTTCAGGGAAATGATCTTTTGGCAGGATCTCAAACTGGGACCGGAAAGACAGCGGGCTTTACTTTGCCCTTGCTGCAGCTCCTGATGCAGCGTTCAAGCAGTCAACAGCAAAAGATTGTCATTCGCGCTTTGATTTTGGTTCCCACAAGGGAATTGGCGGCACAAGTTCGTGAAAGTATTCAGACCTATGGCAAGCATCTTCCATTTCGATCGGCTGCTGTGGTGGGTGGGGTTAACATCAATGCCCAAATTAAGCAATTGAGGAATGGAACGGATATTCTCGTAGCAACTCCAGGCAGACTTTTGGATCTTGCGTCTCAAAAAATCGTCGACCTTTCCAAAGTGGAAATCTTGGTTCTGGACGAAGCGGACCGGATGTTAGATATGGGATTTATCCATGACATACGCAAAATTTTGGCTCTTTTGCCGAAACAGCGTCAAAACCTTCTCTTTTCTGCTACATTTTCTAGCGAAATCAAAAAATTGGCAGATACTTTTTTAAAGTCACCCAAATTGATCGAAGTCACCAAGCCCAATACGGCTGCTCCACTCGTCTCTCAATCGGTCTATCAAGTAGACAATAAAAGAAAGAGAGAGCTGCTTTCTCACTTAATTGCATCGAAAAAATGGCAGCAAGTCCTTGTCTTTACGCGCACGAAACATGGTGCGAACAAACTCTCTTCCCAACTTGTCCACGATGGGATCTCTTCATCGGCTATTCATGGCAATAAGAGCCAATCGGCACGTACCAAAGCCTTAGCCGATTTCAAACAGGGTGCTATTAAGGTTTTAGTGGCAACAGACATCGCAGCGCGGGGATTAGACATCGATCAGCTGCCTGTCGTAGTGAATTATGAATTACCGCACGTTCCTGAAGACTATGTGCACAGGATCGGGCGTACAGGTCGTGCAGGCTGCCAGGGTGAAGCGCTTTCATTGGTGTGCGTGGATGAGCATAAGCTTTTAAAGGACATTGAGCGCTTGCTCAAAAGCGAATTCTCCAAAATCGCGCTCTCAGGTTTTGAGCCCGATCCTTCAATAAAGGCAGTTCCAGTGACCTGCGGACGCGCTCAGCCTCGCGGCACAAGGCATCCTTCCCGGAAACGTTGAATGCGAGTAGAAGAGCAGCTAATTCGCGAGCTTGATAAAGCGGTAAAAAGGCCGAAGGAAACCCCTGACAACTATTTTAGGAATAAAGTATTTCCTATTTTAGAACAATTGAAAAATATTAAGTTATGTTCGGATGAAGTTGATCAAGTCATTTGCATCTTCTGTAACTGCAAATATCTACCTAGCCTTTCAGATACTGTCTTAGATCGCCTTCAGCCGCTGCTTATCAAAATCTTTTCCGATAGTGCTGAAGAAAAATCCCTTAAGATGAAAAAGTGTGCAGAGGGTTGGAGCCGTCCCGTAGGCGAGCTCGCATTTTTTTCAGGGCTTGATCCAAAAATCCCAGAAGAGAAAAGACAAATTTTTGAAGCGGTTGAAATTGCCTTGCAGCGCAGAGGATGTCTAACGCCTCGCTGCTTGGCTCAAATGGGCCTGGATCTGCATCATGCGGAGGATCTTCAGCTGTTTGTAAAGCTGTGCCCTCATCCGGATGTAAAGTTTATTCAACTTTTAAAAGAGGCAGGTGCAAAAGAGTTGCTAAGGTCTTGGGCCCTGCAAGCAAATTATTTCACTTTCGACTCTATTGTTGAGGGATTTGATCGAAATGATCCTGAAGATAAAAGACATCTCATGAACATCGTACGAATAGGAGTTGTGAAAAACCCCTCGATGGTTCTAAGACATCTCGGGAATTGGCGGCTCGATGCTTCTGATCCTGAAATCAGGCCGCAACTGATTGAGAGTGCCAAAACATTGGCAGAAACTTATTCCTCTTTTTCATTTTCTCTAGAGTTATTTTCGAGCTTTGGCTTTCACTTAACGATTGACGAGGATAAGGCATTGCTCCGTGATCTTTTGAAGCAAATGGCTCCGAAAATGGATGTGCTTCGTTATGAGATCATCTTACAATTCGGCTACGACTTAAGCGATGAGCAAGATGTGAATTTTGTGTGGGAGCATTTCGAGAAAGGTTTAAGGAAGCATCCTTTTTGTTTGAACGAGTGGGTCGCTTCCTATGCCAAATCCCCTTTAGGTACGCGATTTAAATTGCACCGCGCACTTCGATTGAAGGAGGAATCTCGCGATTGGGGATTTACCTCTTTCAGCTCTTACAAATTAGATCCGGAAAACCCAGATGACAAGGAAGCCGTCGATGAGTTTGCTAAACTCATCGTCGCTGAAAGAGGAATTTTGGCACTTTATCCACTTATTAGGGCTATGCGATTGAGCCCAAGCATACCTTCAATGCGTCAAAAAATTTTGCAATTGTGTGAAATTTATTTGAAAAACCATCCACAAAGGGACATGATGCCGGCTCTTTACGATGAACGTTGCATTTCTGCAGACAAACCATTATTGAAAAAGCTGTCTTTGCAAATGGCTGTAGAACATCCACAACAGTTTACCTATTATGGATTTCAGTGGGGTTTTGATCCGAAAGACCCTGAAGATCATCAACATCTCTTTAAGATCGCGTTTATTCTTTCATATATAGATCCACTTTTTCGCATCTCTCCTTTATTCGGAATCGATCAATCTACACCTCAGGATCATAAGAAGATGGAGATGCTATCTCTAAATGTTTTTGACTTTTGTTGTCCGCCTTCAGAATTTGGTTTCGATGTGAGGCTGCAAGAGGATCGAGATCTGCTTCGAAAGTTATTTGAAATGCGCCTTCGCACCTATGTGACCCTGATTCCTTATGAAGCGACTCTTCAATTTGGCTATGATCTCTCTGTAAAAGAGGACGCGGATGCGTTATGGAACTATTTTAAACGTTCTATAAAAGAGCATCCTATGCTATTGGGTAAATGGATCGCTTCCTACTCCTGTTCGCCTATGAGCAAACAATTTAAAGACTATATCAGAAATTCAAAAGAAACTGAGTGAGTTCTGAGACTGGGACTTGAAGGCAGTTTTGACTTAAGCGTATCTTTTTCCCTCCATAAGTAACCAGAACTAACTCTTTAACGTGAGGAAATGTTTTTGCAAAAGAGGCCGGTAGGGGAGTTGGATCTGCCCCGTGAATGCTAAGCTTAGCATCGATTGCAATGATTTTCCCGTCATCAGATTCGATGATAAAATCAATTTCTTCGCCTTCCTTTGTGCGCCAAAGAAATACTTTCCAATTCTTTCCAAAATTTATGATGCATTTGACTATTTCTGCCAATACAAGGGTTTCAAAGAGAGCTCCTGTTTGTGGACTGCTGAGGAGAGGTTGTTTT
This sequence comes from uncultured bacterium, assembly GCA_964605535.1. Taxonomy (GTDB): domain Bacteria; phylum Chlamydiota; class Chlamydiia; order Chlamydiales; family Parachlamydiaceae; genus CAZSDA01. The sequence goes on along the minus strand of CAZSDA010000001.1, from coordinate 53,263 downwards.
GCCATCCATCCTTGGAGGCGTGTTGCGAGTCCTGTGTCGAGGAAATAGACTTTTGGGGCCTTTGTAAGACGTTTATCCGAAGGACGCGAGAAAACTCAGCTCTTTAGGGCTGAGATGAATCGCGCCTCTAATTAGCAGGGGTGTTTTGTTGCTCGATGTATTGTTTAATGATTTCTATGGGGGCACCACCACATGAACTAGCAAAGTAACTAGGAGACCAAAGACTGTTGCCCCATAGGGATTGTTGAATTTTTGGATATCCGCTTTTTCTGATCATTCGTGAAGAGACACCCTTCAATCCATTTACGAGTTTGGATACAGAAATTTTCGGCGGGTAATTCACAAGTAAGTGTACATGATCCCGTTCTCCCTCGAATTCCACTAACTCCGCAGAAAAATCAGCGCATACACTTTGGAAGATTCTCCGCAGCTCCTCAAGTATGGGTTTTGTAAATACATGGCGCCGATATTTTGTGACAAAGACCAAGTGCACATGCATCACAAAAACACAGTTTCGTCCCCTTCTTAAATCGCTTGACAAATTCATAGACCGAATCATAGCATGTGCACATGTTTGTTCGAAAGTCATTTCAATTCAGATTGCGTCCTACAAAAGCACAGGCTAAATTGCTACAAGCTCAGCTGGATGAATGCCGATGGCTTTACAATGAACTGCTCTCGCAAAGAAAAATTGCTTATGAAGAGCTCGAGACCTCACTTTCTAAGTACCAACAACTCATGTTTTTGCCAATCCTTAAAGAAGAAAGAGCTACTTTAAAAACAGTGCATTCACAAGTATTGCAAAACATCGTCGATCGCTTGGATAAGTCTTTTCAATCATTTTTTCGAAGGTGTAAGTCAGGAGAAAAACCTGGGTTCCCTAGATTTCGGGGAGCGCATCGCTATGATAGCTTCTGTTATCCGCAAAGTGGATTTGCCCTGCTTGGTAAAGAAATTGTCCTGTCTAAAATTGGTCACATCCGAATTAAGATGCATCGTGATATCGAAGGAGAAATCAAAACCTGCACTATCAAAAAGACAGCATCTGGAGAATGGAATATTACCCTATCATGTGAAGTCGCGGCTGCTCCATTGGAACCGAAGACTGAAGCAATAGCGATTGATGTGGGCATAGAATCATTCGCTACGTTTTCAAATGGGCAAAAGATTGAAAATCCTCGATTTTTTAGAAATGGAGAGAAGGCTCTTGCAAAAGCACAGCGTAAGTTGAGTAAGCTTGAAAAAGGCTCCAAAGAACGCCGCAAAGCAGGTAAGACCTTTGCTAAAATTCATGAACGAATCAAAAATCAAAGAAAGGATTTTTGCCACAAAGAAACTAGAAAGATTGTCGATCAATATCAATATATTTGCGTTGAGGATTTAGACATCAAACAGATGGTGGAAAGTTCTCATTTTGCAAAAAGCATAATGGACGCGAGTTGGAATCAGTTTCGTCAATTCCTAACCTACAAAGCGGCAGAAGCTGGTAGGAAGTTAGGAGTGGTGAACCCGGCTTACACAAGTCAAATATGCTCGCAATGCCGACATTTGGAACCCAAAAATCTAACAAATAGAGAGCACAAGTGTTCACGATGCGGGTATACGGCACATAGAGACTTGAATGCAGCGAAAAATATTTTGGCCCTCGGATTGGATGGCCTGGGTGAAATCCCTAGAAGCCTTCGCCTTTAGGCGAGGGAGCAGTCACTAAGGTTAGATTCCATCGGAGGAAGTAGGTATAGAAGGGAGGTGCGTTCAAGAACTGAAACCCATTCTTGAACAGTAATGGACTTGACGCCGCTGTCTTTTGCAAGGGCTGAATGGTTCAATAAGTTGCCTGTTCGGGCTGCTAACATTCCCAGCACCGTGTGAAATTCCTTTTTCTTCACAATGCCTGCACTAGAAACAATGTCCATTTCAATATAGTTACGTACGTAGTCGTTGATGTATTGGATCGGATCCAGAAGTTTATTCATGTAAAGTTCTGGCCACCCTCCTCTAAACAGAATTTCGCTGATTTCAGTCTTCGGAAATGCGCGCAATGTCTCATGCACAGAAAGAGTGTTTAAGTAGAAATAGCTGGCTCTTCCTACAAGCGTTTCTTTCACCTCTTTGTCTAGAAGAATTTGGTTTGAGCCAGTGATATAAAATAGCGTTTTGAAAGAAATGTGAGTAGAGCTTACTAAACTTTCTTTTTTTTGTGTGTCGATGATTCTTTTAATTTCAGGAAACAGCTCTGGTGCGTACTGAATTTCGTATAGAATGAGAGGTCGAAACGGATAGAGAGCTTGCTCTTTTCGATATCGTAAATCACTGTTTTCCCAACACCAGCCAGTTTTCCAAGTTCAGCCTGCGATAATCCACTTTTTTTTCGATGAAAATGCACCATAGCTGCCAATAGAGACTTATCCACGACAACGTTACCCCCTCATAAATTACCGCTATAACAGTAAATTTATTCGTTTTAAAAATTAATATCACTATTCTTCTTGTTTTTATGCTTAATTTTACTGCTTTAGCAGTAAAATTAAGCCAAGATGGACAAGCAAAGGGTTCCTAGTGTGATAAGGGAAAACTGGAACATGCGGCGGCTCCAGAGGCTATCTTTGCAAGTATAAAATCCCTGCAGACTGAGAACAAGCCAGACTATTCCCAAGAGGAGAGGCAAGGGGTTTTGCGTGAGAAGCAGAGTGATGGGGATAAAGCATAGGATATAGAGCACCATGTGAACCTTGGTGCGGGTTGTGCCTTTCAGGAGGGGTAGCAGGGGAAGCTTAGCCTTGGAGTAGTCCTTCATGTGCATGAGGGCAATTGCGTAGAAGTGGGGCATTTGCCAGAAGACTAAGAGCAGAAAAAGTAGAAGCGCAGTTGAATCTAGAGCTCCACTTGCCGCCGTGTAGCCTGCTACCGGTGGGATCGCGCCTGCGATGCTGCCGATAGCTGTTGCGAAGATTGTTTTGCTTTTCAAAGGGCTATAGATCAAGACGTAAACTATGAATCCCAAAGCTGAGAGTAGGAATGTAGTCAGATTTGTAAAAAGAAGGAGCGTAACGCCTCCAAAAATGGCTAAAAGCGTGGCTAACACAAGGGCTTTGGAGACTCCGATTGCTTGAAACGCTCCTTCTCGTTTCTTCGTTCTAGCCATGAGTTGATCGATCGGTCGATCAATGTAGTTATTAAAGATACAGGCAGATCCAATAATGGATGCAAGACCTAGCAAGGTAGCTAAAAAGAGGTGAATGTCGAGTGCGCTTTTTGAACCAAGAATAAAGCCTATGGCGAGTGTAATCAGATTGCCCAGGATGATGCCGGGTTTAAGCAGTAATGCGTAATTAACCATGATGACCCATCGTGCGGACGTTTAAGTCAAACATGATCCAGAGGGTGCCAATTGAAATGATGAGCAAGATGATCAGCATGAGATAAAAGACTACACTTTCCCAGCGCGGCTTTTCCTCCTTGCCTAAATGGAGAAATAACCTTAGCTGAATCGCTGCCTGAATGAGTGCTAAACCTATCAAAATATAGCGAAGAGTGGTTGTCGGTAAAGTGGTAAAGGCGACCAATCCAAATGAAGCTGACGAAAACAAAAAGCAGAGCAGAAAGCCTAAATAATAGCCTCTGTAAGAGGCTGGCCACATTTTTTGAAGCTCTTTGAGACTGGGATCGTGCATTTTTTAAATCACTCCAAATAGGTAGACGAAGGTAAATATAAAGATCCAGATGAGGTCTAAAAAGTGCCAAAAGAGAGTAAAGAGGGCGAGTCTGCGGAAAGTGTCGATCGAGGTGCCTTGGAGAAAAAATTGAGCAAGAAGCACGAGGAGCCACAAAAGTCCAAAGGCAACGTGGGTTCCATGCGTTCCTACAAGTGTGAAAAACGCGGAGAGAAAGGCACTTGTTTGAAATGTAGCTCCTTCACTGAAAAGTTGATGGAATTCAGTGAATTCTAATGCAAGGAATGATGCGCCTAATAGAAGGGTGGCTGTCAGCCATAAGAACACTTTGCGCGTGTCGCTCCTTACGGCTGCTAGCATCGCTAATCCGGAAGTGATGCTGCTAGTTAGAAGGATCATTGTCTCCGCAAAGGGTATATGTAATTCAAAAAGTTGCTTTGAGTCGGGGCCGCCAAAGGTGCTATTTTTAAACACTGCATATGTCAGAAATAGGGTTGCAAAGAGCAGGCAATCTGTCATCAGATAGGTCCAAAAGCCTAAGAGCGTTTTGGAAAAGTGATCCTGATGAGGGTCAGGGGTGCTTCTGTCTGCATGTTCCTCTACAGTATGATGGACGAGAAAAGGATCGTTCATGTCTTTATTTTTCGCAGCTCCTCTTCAATTTTCTTAACCTGCTCTTTCGTAATGACCTCATGAGGCGATTTTTTAGATAGCTGGACAATGACAAGTGCTAAAATAGCTGCAAAGCTTAAGGCGGCTAACCAATATATGTGCCAAATCATCCCAAATCCGAAGAGGAGGCTTGCAGATCCAATATACAAGGGCATCGCGCTGTTTACCGGCATCTCAATGTCTTCATATTCTATTGGCTGTAAAGATTTTTTCTCTCTCTTTGTAGCCCAAAGGGGGTCGATCTGGTCGACAACAGGAATGACGGCAAAGTTGTAAACAGGCGGCGGTGAAGGAATAGACCACTCAAGCGTTCTTGCATTCCAGGGATCACCACCTGTGGGATCGCGATTTTCCTTTCTTTTGTAGATGCTCCAGAAGAGCCCAAGAAATTGGATCGTGGCGCCTAAGACAATGATGAAGGCTCCTATAAGCACTAGGATAAAAAGTGGCTGCCAGCCTGTCGCAGGATCGTAGTGATCGAGTCTTCTCGTGGCTCCCATAAAACCAAGCATGTAGAGGGGCATGAATGCAAGCAAAAAGCCGATCAGCCAGCACCAAAAGGCATACCGGTTCAATTTTTCATCGAGGAAAAATCCCGTAAATTTGGGAAACCAGTATGTAAAGCCCGCAAAAAATCCAAAGAGCACTCCGCCAATCACCATGCCATGGAAATGGGCGATGAGAAACAGGCTGTTATGAACCTGAAAATCTACAGGCGGAGATGAAAGCAAAATGCCGGTCATTCCACCCACGCTAAAGTTTAATAGAAAGGCAAAGAACCAAAGCATGGGGGAGGTGAAATGGACTCTTCCTCGGTATTTGGTGAACAGCCAGTTGAATATTTTGACCCCTGTAGGAATGGCAACGGCCATGGTCATGATCCCAAAGAAGGCATTGACCTCAGGGCTTGCCCCCATGGTAAAGAAGTGGTGGAGCCAAACGATGAAGGAGAGGACTGTGATCGTGATTAGCGCCCAAACCATGGAGATGTAGCCAAAAAGCCGCTTTTCAGCAAATGTTGGCACCACTTCTGAAAAAATTCCGAATACAGGGAGGATGAGAATATACACTTCCGGATGCCCCCAAGCCCAGATCATATTGACATACAGCATCGGGTTACCGCCTCCGGTTGTGGTAAAGAAGTGCATGCCGAGGTAGCGGTCTAAAGTTAATAAAAGAAGGGTTGCCGTGAGGATTGGAAAGGCGAGGATCACAAGAACCATCGAGCAAAGACAGCTCCAGACAAAGATGGGCATTTTCATCAGAGTCATACCGGGACAGCGCATTTTTAGAATCGTCACGAGGAAGTTAATGCCGGAGAGAGTGCTACCCACCCCTGAAATTTGTACCATCCAGATCCAATAGTCGACCCCCTCATTAGGACTGTACTCGAGTTCCGAAAGGGGAGGGTAAGCCAGCCAACCGGCAACTGAAAAATGACCGATGGCTAATGAGAGTAAAGTCAGCATCGCTCCGGCAGTAAAAAGCCAAAAGCTCAATGCGTTTAAAAAGGGAAATGCTACGTCCCTAGCGCCTATTTGCAACGGAATGATCAGATTCATGATGCCAAACATGAAGCCCATCGCAACAAAGAAGATCATCGTCGTGCCGTGGGCTGAAAATACCTCCTGAAAGTGCGTTGAACTAAGGAGTCCGCTCGCTTCGCCAACAGCTGTCGCTTGTTGTAGGCGCATCATGAGAGCATCGGCGACTCCTTTTAAAAACATAATGAGGACAACGCCGATATACATGATGCCGATTCTTTTAGGATCGACTGTCGTAATCCATTCTTTCCAAAGCCATGTCCACTTTTTGAAGTATGTGATCAGCGCAAGGATGATGAGTCCATTGACAGCGCCTCCAAGAATCGCCATGTTTTGCAAAGTGTCATGTTGAAAAGCTTCAAGCGTGAGATTGCCAAACATTACTCCTCTCCTTGCATGTAGAGCATGAGAATTTGGTGAAATAGGCTATTATCGCTTAGCTGTAGAAGTGATGGAGCTACATTTTCACTTGGTTTTCTGAGGAGAAGATAGTTGTTCCAATCAAGCCTCTGACTTGAATTTTTTCCCTTCTCCAGCCACTGCTTATAACCCTCTTCTGAGGTCGCATGCGCTGCAAATGTCATTCCGGCAAAGCCCTTTCCGCTAATATTTGCAGAAGAGCCGCGAAAAACTCCCTGCTCATTAGCGATCAGATTGAGTTCCGTTGTCATTCCTGGCATTGCGTAGATCTGTCCACCTAATGCGGGGAGCCAGAAGGAGTTCATGGGAGCGTCTGATGTGATTTTAAATTGCAAGGGGGTATTAACAGGAAAAGCCATTTCATTGATTGCAGCCACTCCCTGTTCGGGGTAGATAAAAAGCCATTTCCACTGCAAGGCAACGGCTTCGATGCGTAGCGGTTTTTTATCAGAAGCGATTGGTTTATAAGGGTCTAGTTCCATCGTTTTAACCCATGTGATCCAGCCTATGATGATCACGATGAGAAGAGGTAGGCCCCACCACACTACTTCAAGCAGTTTATGGTCGACGAGGTCAGGGTCGTAAATGGCATTTTTATTGTCTGAGCGGTAGCGGTAGGAGAAGTAAAAGGTGAGAATATAGACAGGCACAATGACCATCAGCATGATCGCTTGAATGATGAGGAGAAGATTTCTTTGCTCAAGACCGATTAACCCTTTTGGAAATAGTATAGAAATTTCTTTGTGGAAGAGATAAACAGATAAAGGCTGCAGAAGAAGGATGAAAAGTAAAACCAGCGCCGTGATGATGAGCATCCAGACGACTGGTTTTTTTGAAGATTGCATTCGTTCGCTCTAAACCTTCGGCAATGCAGCTGTGAAACTTGCAACAGCAATTCCAAAGAATAGCATGTTGATCCCTAACAAGAGCCCGATGACCCAGGTCGCAGACCCTGGAAGTCCAGTAAAGATCAAACCTGCCAAAATGATTGAAAGCATCCCGCTAAAAAGGATCCAACCCCATTTTTCTCTGGGCTTAATCTGAAATCCGTAATAAATTTTTGAAATTCCATCCAAAACAAAATAGACGATCAAGAGGTAAGTCAATGAGACAATTCCTACTATTGGATAGAATAGCAGAAGTCCACCCAAGACCAGATTTAATATTGCGCTGAAAAGAGAGGACCAAAATCCCGGCGCATCTTTAGCTTGAAAAAGCCTGATGAGCTGAACGATACCGGCAGCACCGAACAGGGCACCAACAAGTATTTCTACCCCAAGCGTTGTGAATTGGGGGGCCGCAATCGCGATGCAGCCCAGAAGGATGAAAAGAAAAGCTTCAAAATATAACACGGAACGGAAACGGGAAAAGTCGGCCATGGGGGCTCCTTTATTTTTGACGTTTCCCCCTTATATGGCTGATATATTATTTTTTTTAAACCCTTATTCGAATCTCAACAATTCCATCTTGCAAAGAAAATTCAATGCAGCTTGAGAGAAGCATTTGTGAATTTCTTTATGTTTAAACCCCTCTCGGCAAGGATTGAATTCTTTTTTGTAGTGAGCATCCCCGTGAATTTCTATATAATTTTTGTTTGCTGTTTCATTGACTAGAAGATATTTAAAATGTGCGGGACCCAACAGTTCTTTTAAATTTTTGATGCCGTCAGGCAGATCAGAGAATTTATCAAGCGGGATGAATGCATGAGTTTTCTCTTCTGGAATGTTGACTTCACCCATTTGGAAACTGCGATACTCATGTTTTTCTCCCCAGGCGTGGGTGAGCTTAACAGGAACACCGAGTACAAAAGGCTTTCCATCTTCGGCTATGCGACACCTTGCATCTGTTTGAGTGACCCACTCTTCCCAATGGGCGGCCATCTCTCTCTCACAACTCAATACGTTCTCCCGGTCTAAATGCGTGATGTAGTTCCGTGCGGCTCCAATTGAGATGCCGGCTAAGAAAACTGAAAGAAGCAGCAGCTGATTCGGATTCAAAGAGAACCTCTTGCACGCTAATCTGCAGATGTGGATGATGCTCACGCTAAAAATGAGCGTTGCAGAGCCTTGAAATAGCAATGATTGCCCATCCATGATTTCAAACAGATTGGCAACGGCAGCAATTGCCAGGAGAGCAATTGCGAGGTGAGCTGTAGCTTTTGCCACTCCTTCGCAACGATTTTGCCAATTCACCTGTCCTTTTCTTTCAATACCGCTAGCCATTAGTGTCTCCGTTTGATTTGGGATATCTTAGTCCAGGAGGGTAAAATTTGTAAAATTTTTGAAGCGGCAAAAAAGAGAAAAGCAGTAAACTGTAGTAATTTCAAACCGATTTAAGGCTGCCTTAACATGGAATCATTCAACCTATTTTTGCATGCGCTGAGAGATTGGGTGTGGGGGGTGCCTCTTCTCATCCTTTTGCTTGGGACCGGTTTATATCTCACCTTTTTGTTGAAGGGGTTTCAATTCCGCTATCTCGGTTATGCATTTACTCAAATTCTTGCAGAACAAAAAAAGAGCTCAAAAGGCGATATCAATCCTTACGAAGCGTTGATGACTACTTTGGCAGGAGCTATCGGAACAGGAGCTGTTGTTGGAGTTTCGACGGGGCTTGTCGATGGGGGGTTGGGTTCACTTTTTTGGATGTGGTTAACAGCACTTTTAGGAATGGCCACTAAGTACGCAGAGTCGCTTCTTGCTATAAAGTATCGGGTTCTCGACAAGCGAGGAGAAATGGTGGGCGGTCCGATGGAGTATATTGAGCATGGATTGAAAATGAAGTGGCTCGCTATCATTTTCGCATCATTTGGAATCCTTGCAGCCATAGGAACGGGAAATCTCGTACAGGTCAATTCAATCGCTGAATCTTTAGGAAAAGTGGTGGAATTGGATCCATGGTCCTGTGGAATCGGAATCTCTCTTTTAACCGCATTTGTCGTTCTTGGCGGTATTCGATCTATTGGCCATGTTGCCGGAGTATTGGTTCCAGTGATGGCAGCACTCTATATTGGTTCAGGTCTCTATTTAATCGTGTTGAATGCCTCTCATCTTCCCGCAATTATTACAGATGTGTTTCGTAAGGCTTTTGACTTTTCATCAATCGCCGGAGGGCTTGCAGGATCCGCATTCATGATTGCTATGCAGCTTGGAGTTTCGAGAAGCGTATTTTCTAACGAAGCGGGATTAGGCATTTCATCAATTGCAGCAGCTGCTGCAAAAACAGATATCCCTGGACGGCAGGCGATCATTAATATGACAGGGGCTCTAATTTCAACGGTTATTGTATGCACGATCACAGCATTCGTTGTTGCCTCGACGGGCGTGTTAGGCATGAAAGGAGAGGATGGGACGCTTCTTTCAGGTGCAAAACTTGCAATTGCTGCTTTTGAAACCGGCATTTTAGGTGGTGGTTGGGTCGTTACGATCGGTCTTACCCTTTTCGCTTTCACTACAGTGCTGGCTTGGGGCTATTATGGTGAAAAGTGCTGTGAGTATATTTTTGGAGAAAGAAGTGTATTTGTCTTCCGCGTTTTATACTGCCTTATCATCATTCCGGGCGCAGCTTTGCAGCTCGATATGGCCTGGTACATCGCTGAAATTGCAAACGGATTGATGGCGATTCCCAATCTGATTGCTTTGATCTTTTTGTCTCCTGTTATAGTTTCAGAAACTAAGGCTTTTATTAAAGTGATCCGCCAAGAGGCTGATGCCAGAAAAATTTAAGGATACCCTATCTGATGTATGACACATTACTGAATTATCTCGACTTAGCCTACGGCATCGTATGGGGCTTCCCCTTGCTGATCCTTCTTATTGGCGTTGGACTGTATTTGACGATTCGCTTAAAAGGGCTGCAGATCACCTATTTGCCATACGCTTTGAAATTGGCCTTTGGGCCTCAACATCCGGGCCAGGGAACCGGGGATATTACCCATTTTCAATCCTTAATGACTGCTTTGGCTGCGACGATTGGCATTGGAAATATCGCAGGTGTTGCAACAGCGATCACTGTAGGTGGCCGAGGAGCTCTTTTTTGGATGTGGGTGACAGCTATTATTGGGATGGCGACCAAATATGCGGAAGCGCTCTTGGCTGTCAAGTATCGCACCATCGATAAAAGGGGAGAAATGTGCGGCGGCCCGATGTACTTCATTCAAGAAGGATTGGGGTGGAAATGGTTAGCAGCGGCTTTTGCCTTTTTTGGAGCCGTTGCAGCCTTTGGTGGTGGCAATATGCTGCAAGCTAATTCCGTTGCAGATGTCATGAGCAGTATGTTTCAAGTTGATCCCTTCTGGACAGGCGTGGTGCTTGCCATTCTAACCGGACTCACGATTCTTGGCGGCATTAAGAGCATCGGTCAAATCGCCGCCTATTTAGTTCCATTCATGGCTATCCTCTACATTGGGGGCGGACTTCTCATTTTGATTGTTTTGATTGACAAGGTTCCCGCTGCGGCACTTGCTATTTTGCAACACGCCTTCTCACCTGATGCAGCTCTAGGAGCTTTTGCAGGCTCTACTGTCGCAATGGCCGTACAAGTAGGAATTAGCCGCGGCTTGATGACAAGTGAAGCTGGGCTCGGGACTGCTTCGATTGCTGCGGCAGCTGCCAAAACAGACCTTCCCGGCAGGCAGGCTCTCGTTTCAATGACGGGCAGTTTTCTTGCAACAGTTGTGATGTGCAGCATTACAGGACTTGTTTTAGGAGTGACAGATATTTTTGGTGCAGTGGATAGTTCAGGACGCGCGCTTAATGGCGCTTCGATGACGCTTGCCGCATTCAATTCCGTCTTCCCTTGGGGAGGCTACATTGTTACGACAGGTCTTCTTCTATTTGCCTTCACAACATTAATCGGCTGGGCCTATTATGGCGAGAAGTGTGTGGAGTACCTTTTTGGGGAAAGATCAGTTCCCATTTACCGCATTTTATTCACACTAATTGTGCTACCTGGTGCTGTCCTCGAGTTGGACATCGTGTGGAAGATTTCGGACATCTTTAACGGTCTAATGGCCTTTCCTAACCTCATCGCACTGCTTGCTCTTTCTGGCGTCGTGGCGAAAGAGACCAAAGAGTTTTTAACCATTCTAAAGGCAGAGCGCCTTAGGTGACGAAAGGCATTTGTAAATTGAGCGTGTTGTATAAAAGTTTTTTCTGCTTTTGATTGACAGATTAGATATGTATTGACTATAATTTTTTATAAACAAAAGCCGATGCTGGAGGCTAATAATGAGAATTGAAAATGTAGCAAAGAATTATTTTAATTTGATTCAGCATCCTAAGAGAAATGCGACTACCACATCGAAGAAACTCCTTTGCGCTTTAGCCATTATTTCCACAATTACCTTAATAGTTCCCGCATTTTTTGGAGCGTGTATGCTCAAGGGACGCATCAAAAAAAATCCTGCCTCTTCCATCGAAAAAAATCCTGTCTCTTCCTCTGTTGCTGAGGAGGTTAGTGACCTGCCCACAAGAAGTTTCTCTTCTAAGCCCTCCTTGAGGGAACATACTGCGGAGGAGCGCTTGGCGATTTTGAAAGGACCAGATCACATCGCTCGGTTCTATGTGATTGAAGAATGGTTAAACGATCCAAAGCTTACAAAACAAGATATCCACTTGATTCAACCGAAGATAGTAGCGCTTCACGTACTATTCGGGGAGGGGGAGATTCCTCAACTTACTTCTAAGCAACTGGCAGATTTAGCGTTATTATTTAATAATAGAGCTGAGGAGATCAACGAACGCTTCGATGGGGTCATCAACTTCGGTCGAATGCCAGGTAAGCGTCAATAAGTGTTTAGGTGCAAAGCGAATGAACGCTATGTAAATGAGAGCAAAGATTTTTTACCATTCTAAAGGCAGAGCGCTTCTCAGGAGCGCGAAAAGAACAGCTGGATCCACGCACTTTACATCTAAGCGATTTAATTCTATCTCATAATTCACAGGCCAAGCTCTTTCTTAGCGTCTTTCCACTTCACCTTGCCATGCTGTTTGATGTCTTTATCTACAAATTTTGCCGTTTCCAAATCCAGCTTATCCTCAAGTTCTTCAAGAGCTTTTAAGTCACGTATGGGGACGATGGCAGCCAACTCTTTACCATTGCGAGTCAAGATATATCGATCATGTCCAAACGCAACATGGTTGACAATCTCTGTCAGTTCGCTTCTCGCCTCAGAAAATGCCTTTCTTGTGTTCATGCCTTACCTCCCATATTGACAATGTTAACATTTGTACAAATTTAATCAATTCTGAGCCAATATTTAATTTGGAGAGATTTTAAAAAAAGGGCAAAAGAGATCAATTTTTGTGGGACTTTAGTGCAGAGAGCTTTTCACGTGTTTCTGCCAAAAGAGCTTGCTGCTTTTGAATCAGTTGTGGAGGCGCTTTTGCTACAAATTCCCCATTTTCCAGCTGTGCGACTATCCTTTCGATTTGGGCAAGTAAGCGCTCCTCTTCCTTTTTGGCCCTTGCAGCGTCTGCTGCCTGGCACTCCTCAGGTAAGGGTACGAAAAGGGTAATGCCTGCAAAATGAGCTTTCGAAGCTTGATTCATTGAAGGCGGGGTTGCAGTGATTTCCAAAGACTTGATCTTGACCAGCGCCTCGAGGATTCTGCTATTCTCATGGAGGATGCCCGAGAAGGGTAGCTCTTTAGGAGCAAGAAGAACGAGATCGGTTGCCACCTGCGGCTGTAGCTTCATTTCCGCACGGATGTTCCTTAGAGCATAGATCAGCTCTTCGATTTTGCTGAATTGTTCCAGCGCTTCGGTGTCAGATGCAAGGATCACCTTTGGATAAGGAGCCACTGCACACGCCTCTGCTTGGAAGGCTTTCAAGGTCTCTTGCATGAGGGGGTCTGCTTGGGGAGCTTCTCCTTCGGGAAACATCGCTTTTAGGGTTTGGAAGAGCTCTTCCGTAATGAAAGGAGCCATAGGATGCAAAAGACGCAATGATAGCGATAAAACTGTCAGCAGTAGTTTTTGTTTGAGGAGTTTTTCTTCCGGAGTGCCTTTTTTTCCAAAAAGTACCGGTTTACTGATCTCAACATAATAGGCACAAAACTCTTTCCAGAAAAAGTCATAAGCTGCAAGAGCTGCCTGGTCAAATTCATACTGATTGAGCTTTTCTGTAACAGTTGCAATCGTTTCAGAAAGTTTGGTAAGAATCCAGCGGTCTTCAAGACGGAACTGAGAGGGATCGATCCCTTTCGCCAAGTCATCTGAAGTAAGACCTTCCAGATTCATCAACACAAACCGGGCGCCATTCCAAATTTTGTTAGTGAAGTTGCGGAATTCTTCAAACTTGCGTCGGTCGAGGTCGATCTCACGCGATTGTGTTGCACTGGCACAGAGAGCCATGCGCATCGCATCTGTTCCATATTCATCGATGATTTCCAGGGGGTCGATGACGTTGCCTTTTGACTTCGACATTTTTTCCCATTTGAACTGCACGTCTTTCGGTATGGGTTTTCCGAGGTCGTACTCTTTTCGCTCCTCCTCGGAGAGGTAGGCAATCCCTCCTCCCGGTTGATTCCGCCAGTAGGACTTGCCAAAGATGAGGCCATGCAGAAATGTCTCGGGAAAGGGTGGCTTGCCCATTGCAAAATCGCCGAATGCTAGCATCCTGGCTACCCAGAAAAAGAGGATATCGTGTCCTGTAATGAGTGTGGAATTGGGGTAGAAGCGTTCTAAGTCCACTGTTTTATCTGGCCAGCCTAAGGTCGCAAAGGGCCATAATGCGGAGGAAAACCAGGTGTCGAGGACATCTTGATCCTGCTCCCAGGATTCGGGGTCTTTTAAGACCTCTTCAGGTGCGCCTTCGCCATCGTGGCAGATCATGACCGACCGGTCAGACTTTTTATACCAGATCGGGATCTGGTGACCCCACCAGATCTGTCTCGAGATGCACCAGTCGCGTAAGTTGTTGATCCAATGGAAATAGGTGTTTTGCCAGCTTTCCGGTTTCAGTTTGACTTCGCCTGCTTCCACCATTTCTTTGAGGCGCTTAGCAAACCCTTCCATCTTCACAAACCATTGTCTGGAAAGATAAGGTTCAATCACAGCTTTCGAGCGGTAGGAAATGCCGACGCGGTTTGTGTGGGGAGATACCTTTTCTAAAAGACCCTTCTCCTTCATGAAAGAAACCAGTGCTTCCCGAGCTTCTAAAAGAGTCATTCCTTGATAAATCCCGCCATTTTCGTTGATTTTTCCATCAGGCGTCATGACGTTGATCATGGGAAGTTTGTGATTTAAACCCATCTGATAGTCATTGGGATCATGAGCAGGGGTGATTTTGACCATGCCTGTTCCAAACTCAGGGTCGACAAAAGCGTCGGGAAGAATTGGAATCAAGCGGCCTGTGACGGGGTGCTTCACTTCTTTGCCGATGAAGCTCTTGTAACGCGCATCTTTTGGCGAAACGGCAATGGCAGTATCTCCAAGCATTGTTTCAGGGCGTGTTGTGGCGACAGATACCGTTCCCGAACCATCTGCAAGTGGGTATTTAAATTGCCAAATCGATCCTTGCCGCTCTTCATATTCCACTTCATCGTCTGCGATAGCTGTTTGAGCGACGGGGTCCCAGTTCACAAGATAGTAGCCGCGGTAGATCAGCCCTTTATCAAAGAGCATTTTGAACATTTTTCGTACGGCACGGTTGTTATTAGCATCCATGGTGAAGCGGAGCCTGCTCCAATCGCATGAGCACCCGAGCTTCCTGATCTGGTTAAGGATTGTTTTTTCGCTTTCCTCTTTCCACTTCCAAGTCTCTTTCAGGAATTCTTCTTTTGTATATTCTCTTCCCTGCTTTTTCAAATGCCTTTGGACCACAGTCTGCGTAGCAATGCCGGCGTGGTCAGTGCCAGGGACCCATAAAGTTTCAAAACCACTCATCCTTTTCCAGCGCACCAATACGTCTTGCAGTGTGTTGACAAGAGCGTGTCCCATATGAAGAACGCCTGTGACGTTCGGGGGAGGAATGACGACGCAAAAAGAGGGTTTATTGCTGTCGCTTTTCGCTTGGAAGATGTTTAGATCATTCCAGAATTGATACCATTTGGGGTCGACGAGTTTGGCTTCATAAGCCTTTGGAAGATTTTGCATGAGTTGAATTCTAACAAACCATTTGTTATGAAACAAGTAGAGAGAGAAGGTGCTTCTCGTATGGCATAAATCTTGCGATGGAGAGAGCGGATTCGCAATTAATGGGAATCTCGACATAAAGCCAGTGTTGAGATTCAAGTTGTTAATAATCAACAACTTAAAATTAGCAAATCCGGGGGTTAGTATGAACGAGACTATAAAATTAATCAATCCAAGAGAGGCTCTCAGAGGTATAGGGGAAGGAATTGCCGGCATTTTTCGCCGCATCCAGGCAATTTTGTCCTCTAGTTCCGGAAAATCGGAACAAAAGGTTAGCCACGTCGACAAGTTGATCGGCCAATTCGATTACATCGAAACAGTGCCTGTCCGTTTCGAAAAAGACAAGGATGACCTCTTCGCATTTTGGATCGAGAGCGCGGGCCCATTGCTTGAAAATAATCAGGATCCGGATGGGAGACTGAGACAGCGGGTCATTGCATTGCAATATAGACTTGAAAAGGAAAATGGTGGTTTTTCTCCTGGAGAGGTTTCTAATGATATCGTCGATGAATTGCGTGGCTATGCCGTGGAGTGGAAAAGAACTCACCCCCTTGTCACTCAGGTTTCGATCTCCCCTAGAGAGGAAGTGCATCTCAAAAACGCGTCCCGCTATCCGCTATTTATCGACCTAATACGCAACTACAGTGGAATTAGAGGGGAATTTCTTAACTGGGTGTTGAGAGATGAAAATGACGTATCTCCTTTTATTCAGTTTCCTGCATCTGTCGGGCGCTTGCTCTTATGCGGACTTTCAGGAAGGATCAGTAGATTTGGTGGAGGCAAACTAAAGATTATGCGCACTGCACTGTCAATTGATGGTGTAGAGCAAAAGGATTTGACACTTCCCTTTGAAGGTCATGATCAAAGCATTTTAGACCCATCCCTTCCCATACAATTCCGTGGAGGGTATCAATTGCCGATCGCAGATGTTTTTAACATTTTTGCTCATAAGGATACTGAGGTTGGCAATTTAGAATTTATGGCTGACGGGATCGTCAACTGGAATATCCATCAGTTAGGATATTGGGATGTAGAGAAGGGGGACTACGTGAGGGTGGACCTCGGCAATCGACGCTGGTGGGAGCAAATGCCTATTTTCGAGCTTTTGACAAGGCGTCAAATTTGGCAACGCTATCGCGTTGCCTTGAAACCCCACCAATGGGTAGCAGCAGCCTGTGCAACAAGAGGAAAGCCCAATCTTGACTACGAAGAGACACACGCTTATCTGGAAATTGCTATCCCGAGAGGCAGGGGAGTGTATGCCCTCTATGACTTTGGTAAATTGGCTTTAGAATACCCTAAGAACCTTTTTGAAAAGTTGTGGATCTTTACCAAAAACGTGCATGCGACTGTGGCCTATCCTGACGACAATGTGTATTACACCCACAGACAAACTGCCTTTCGCCCATTTGCTTTGAATGCAAGCCAGGGCTTGGAACTTATGGATGGCCTCAAAGAGGATATCATCACAACGCGCACCATGAATCTTGTGTATCAGATCGAATCTGAAAATTGCGCGAAATGGGTCCATCAAAAACTTGAGGGAGTGGTCGGCAGCGAGAAAATGCCTGACCTCTTCCGTATGCAGCTTCTTGATACTGAACCCCAAGGGCCTATCGCCCATCTCTTCCGCTGGATCAAGCAGCTTCCCGCAAGATGGCAAGTGCCGGTGCTGGCACATTTGCACCTGCCGTTGGGAGCTTTCCGCAAGATCTGGATTATCGAAGAGGGGCGTAAAGTGGCCAAATCGCTGTCCTCTCATCCATTTTTTGAGACAGGACAGATCTATCTGCCCGCACTGCTTGTGAAGAAGGTGTTAGCAGCTTCTTTAAGTGCTGCTTCCGCTTTCATCGGAACAGTCCGCGGCAGCATGCCTCAGAATGTGGTTGCGATATTTTGTGCAATTAAACGTTGGAGGGTTGAATTTAAATACGTTTTTGATAAATTCAGTCGTATATGCCAACTATCTTTGCAGCTATTAGTGCTAAACGATTTATCCGCGGGCTCGACCGTTTGGAAGAGCAGAAGGCCCCTCTATGCCCTGAGTTATCGAGTGATGACTTAAAGCAGCGAGTTGCGGAGGCCTCAAAGTATGCACAAGATATAGCAAAGAGCCCCTTTGCCACAAAAAAGGTAAAGCAGGCGGTCCATCTGCGGTCTCTTTCGCTAGAGTACCGCTTGGGAAGTGCCTATCAGGGCGAAGACGCTTTAGATGCCCCTGATGAGCAGTTGCTTTCTGAACTTCGGATAAAGGCCCTAGCCTGGAAACGCAAGGAGATCTTCTACGGGAAGTCGCCTGATTTACAGCTCACCGACGCTGAGCTACTCCAATTGCGAGAATTGGCTCGCTATCCAAAATATCTCACTCTTCTCCTCCAAGATTCACGCCTCTTGAAACGCTTTTTTAAATGGTCTGTCTTAAACTCCCTATCTGTAAAAATTTTTGTTGAGTTTCCTTCGATCGTGCGTAAGATCGAACATTGCCATTTGAAAACGCACATCGGGGCCTTTGGTGGTTCTGCATTGCAATGCGTTGAATCTGATGGCAAAAAGGATGTCACGCTTCTCATGGAAGGCAAAGCTGTCAGCATCCTCGACACTAAAACAGAGGTTCAATTCTCACACGGCTTGTCATTGACAGTGGAAAAAATTTTCACCATTTTTCGCAGAAAATATGTAGATGAAAGCTTCTTGGCATTTTTTGAAGATGGAATTAGAAACTGGGATGCTCACCGGCAAAGCCCTGTGAGGCCGGATGGCTCTCTTGCAGATGAGATCGATCTTGAAGACCCTGATTGGTACAAAAAATTGCCCATGAAGGCGCATTACACCTTGGAAGAGGCTCAAGCGAAATGCAGCCCCTATTTGGATGGAGAAAATTGGGGCTTTACTTTAGTCGCGACCCGTTCTAAAGATAAACTAAATACTTTTGGATCCCATTCTTTCTTTCGAATTCTGATCCCTGATGGGAATGGAGGATACGATTACACTTTTGGGTGGGGAAAATTTACTAAAAAGTACCCAAAATGGATTGTGCACCTGTTGAGTTACCTTTGCGGAACAAAAGAAGCTGTCATTGAGTATCCGGATAATAACGAACGCTACAAACGGCAGGTCCGGGAAAGAACTTATACCATTACGGCAGAGAAGGGTAAGGGCCTTCTTGAGTCGCTCCGCAAAAACTTAAAAAACGCGAAAATAGGAAATCTTGCCTTTCAAATACTCGTCCACAACTGCACCGATTGGGTTGTACACAAGATGGTAAAATTTGTCCATGAAGAGGGGAAGAAGCTATTCGACATGCATTTTCTAGATCTTGAGCTTGCTGGCCCCTTTGGTTTAATTGTTAAAATTGCCCGCAAAGCCCCCGAAAAGTCTAACCGCATATTCTTTAGGATTTTAGGGGTCCTTCTCATGGGGCACAGAAAAATCGTCCTTAGAAAGAAGAATGGCGAAGTCAAACAGGTCATTTCTGTCAGAAAGATCCCTCCATACGAAAAGCGTTTCCAGCATCCGGGCATGCTTTTTCGCAATCTAGAAGCAAAGAATTAATTATATTTAATCAATATTTTAATTGAATCTTAATGATTCGCGCTATATAATATTATTAAAATTTAAGCACGGAGCGATATTGTATGGCTTTTAAAGATAGTATTCCTAAGTACGGGCGAGTCGAAACTGTGGGTAATTTTTTTGATAAACTAATGAGCTTTACTGTCAGCACTTGTGCAGCCGCTAAAAGTAGCCATGCAATTGATGTGATCAAGGGATTAAGGCCTTATCGCGCCATCGCTGCTGCCGGAATCGGACTATTTGCCGTGTTGACAATCGATGAGTCAGTTCGAGATGCTTTAAAGGCTAAGGGAAAGTACAAAGCGATCCCGTCCTTTAGGATTTTGGATTCTGTGGGCGCCATTTCAGATGGTGTGTCGACGATTTTATCCAGTCTTGCTATCAATTCCGTAAAGATTGCGAGTAGAATCGCAATGGCTTCCAATATTTTTGGGGGAGCAGCGATAGCGCTTCAGGTTTTTGGTGTGATTTGCAACTGCTGGGAAATCCATTCTATCAGAAAGCAAGGATCAAAATTCAAACAATTAAAATCCGATCGACCAGCCCAAGCTCTTATGGATTTAACGAGTCAAAGAAACAGCCGTTCGTTTTTCCGGGTCTTAACCAGCGCTCAGTGCACTACTTTGGAAACGCTTCAAAATGCAGATTCAGATAGGCTTCAACCTGTCGTCAAGCTTGTGGATCGCAGGATCAAAATCATGAAAGGCGTTCAGGCTATGAAAATTGTGCTAGGAATTTTGACGATTACCGGGTTGGCTCTTCTCATGTTTGTTCCCAATCCGATTACCCCTATCATCTGGGGCGGAATGGCTGTTGGAATTGTAGCTGCGATTGGCACAGGCGTATTTTCTCTTGCTGCCGGAAAGCTGTTTACTAAAAAGCTGAACAAATTAGCCGCCGCTACGGTGGCGTAATTTATTGAAGAGGGAGAGCTCTTTTCGGAGTTCTCTCTTTTCGTATTCAAAAGCTTGATCATTCCATATGGGAGCAAGTTTACCCATTAAAGAATATGAGCCCAATGCGCAGCTTTTGGGAAAGTAGGCATCCTGAATTAGACCAAAATGCGCATATCCTATCTCTTCACCTTCTGTTGCAATCAAGTAAATTCCATAGAGATAGTAGAGAATAGAGTTTTCTTGAAATAGAAGATCTTCAGGCAATTTTTCAAACTCAGATTTTGCTGCCTCTAATTTGCCTAACGAAAGAAGAGCCCAAATTTTGAGGGGCACAAGCTGTTCCGGCAAGGGGGATGCTATTTTCTCCAAAGCGGAAAGAAGCCACTCCTCTTTATTGGATTCTATTGCCTGATCTGCAAGCACCCTGAATAATCTGAGCGCTTCCGGCGCATCCAACACTGTCGGAAAGTAGTGCGGTCTTAACTCCAAAAAGAGAGGGAGAATCAGTGGTTTTTCCTGCTCATCCAAAGCATCTAAAAGCGGTTGAATATCATCATGATCCTTTAAAAGGGCAAGCCCTGCAAAGGCGTTCAATCTAAGGGTTCGATTTTCTGCCCCTTTTGCAATCTCTTTTAGGACGTAACTTTTATTGGCCCAAAAGGCAAGCTGAAGTTTGAATTCTTCCTCTTCAAGGGAAGGTTCGCGGCTTGGGATAAACCAAGGCAGGATTTCCTGATGCTTTTTGACGCTTTCGATTAACTTGATGCTTGCAGGGGTTTTTAGAGCCTGTGGCAGATATTGAAGAGATAGAAGAAGGAATAGATAGGTTGCCTTGCGGCTTTGGCTTGCACTTTCAATTAGCCTAAAGAGCACTTGGTCATTTAAAACATGAAGGAGAGGGTGTTTTGGATACCTTCTAAAAGCGATCTCAAAACATTTGACTTCATCTTCAATATCCCTCTGCGCTTCATAAATAAGCGCTTTTCCTAAGTATTCAAGAGGCGCTCCTGCAGTTTCATGCAACTTTTCAAACTCTTCCTGTGCAGCATCGAATAAAGACGCATCGTTCGCTTGGCTTTTTGCCTCTTCAATCAGACAGATGCCGGCGCGGAGAATTGCTTCTCTGCCCTCTGCGTGGCCAGGAAATACGCTGGCGATCCTACGGTATTCTGCGAGGGCATTTTTATAATCTTTATTGGCTAAAAAAGCGTCAGGCACTGATAAGCAGTTGACCTGGATGCTTTGGCTTCCTACAAAGACGTTGACTGTGCCCAACTGGTGAAGGGCATCACGAGTAAGCAAGCCAACGTGAGTGCCGATGAGAGGCATGCGGCTGATGTAAGTGAGCTGCAAAATTCCATCGATATAGCAGCGGATTTTGTTGCCCACTTTTTCAATAGTTACAAGATAGCGCTGCTGCTCTTGTAGATAGATATCAGGTGCCGGGAGCACTTCCACCGAGGCTCTTAAAAGGCGCGTAGGGTGGCCTCCTCTTGTTCCCAGCCAGAGACAGTAGCCATCATATATCTCTTTTCTCTCTAATGCTTCCGGAATGTTGAACAAAAATCCGATGCCTTGCGATCCCTTTTTGAGCTCTACTTCCGTCTCGATTTTGATTGATTCGGCAAAAGATTCCTTAGAGATCATGAGGTGCACCCATTCGACCATCTCTGTCGGCCTTGTGATGGCAGTATGCTCAGCAATGAGCACATTGACTTGGAATTCCCAATCCTCCTTATTTTCCTGTCTCAGTTCTGCAACCGGAAACCATTCAGACCTGCCTCCAATATAGTTTTCAAGATCCCGTATGAGTTGATCCACGGAGTTGTAACGCGATTTCGGGTCGACAGATAGGCATTTTTTAGTGATCGCGGAAAGAACTTTTGGAATGTCTCGGTAGGGAGCGATCTCGATGGGGTCTGGGGTGATTTCACTGCCTGCCACTTTTCTATATTCTTTTAATGTTTTTCTTAAGAAGGGGAGCCTCAATGTTAAAAGTTGGAAGAGGATCACACCTAAGGAATAAATATCGGTCTCTTTGGTGGCTTGTGCTCCGAGAGCCCTCTCAGGAGCCATATAAGAGACTGTTCCAACGACTTTGCCTATTTTGGTAATTTGGTGCATCGGATGACTTTGTTCAGCGGAGGCTTCAGGTAAATCTTCGTCAGATTGTTCAGTAAATTCAAGCTTTGCAAGTCCCCAATCGAGAATCATCACTTCGCCATATTTTCCGACAATCACATTTTCAGGCTTGATATCTCGATGTAAAACTGCCTTGGAATGGGCGTAGGCCACTGCTTGGCAAATTGTAAGGAAAATGCGCAGCAGGGCGGGAATAGACCCTTCGACTGCATCAGGAATTTCCCCTGATTTTTCTTTTTGTCTTGCTTTCCTAATGATTTGCTTGAGTGTCTCTCCTTCCACATAAGGCATTGTGTAGTAAGTGGATTCCTCTTGGTGGATGGAGTAGATCGGAATGATAGAGGGATGTGTGAGTTGGCTTGTGACTCGTGCTTCTTTGAGAAAGCGCGTTTTAATCGGATGGATCTCTTTTAAATCAGTTCTGATTCTTTTAAGGGCAATTTTCCGCCCGCAAATAGTGTCATAAACGAGAAGTACTTCGCCCATGCCTCCTTGCCCAATGCTTTTTAGCACCTGGTAAGGGCCTAAGGTGAATTGGACAGCTTGTGGATTTGGTTCATGCCCTTCGACTAATGAGACGCCAGATTCTGAGTGGTCAGAAATTCCTTCAGAAGGGGAGTCATCGTAGGCTTTGCCGCACACCGGGCAGAAATGGGGTTTTGTGGCGGATGAGATGCTGCTGCTCTGCATGCAATTATTGCATTTTAAGCGATGGTTTTTTTTCGATGGAAATTTCTCTGCAGTCATGCATGCATCATACACAAAAATCTTTCTAAAGGACAAGCTGGGTTGTCATTATCGAGTGTAGTTATTAATAAAGTGTGGGTCAGAACGGGATACCATAATACTCTCCCTTTTATTGTTATAACAAAATTAAATATTTAAATTTTAATTATTTAATTATAGATTTAAGAAAAGCTAAAGCGTCATATAAAGAATTCTTAATTGCCGGTAATCTAATTTACAATTAATTATAGATCCTTTAAAATAATTGAATGCTTGATTTTATTTTAAACTTCAGTTCCGCTTTGTCTTATACTTCCCGAACAAATAGAAAGGCATTGCGTGGGTTTAGAGAACTAGATGAGGATATCAAGGTTCGTGTTGAACAACGGGCGCAAAGGGCAATTAATCTTAATCCTGTTGATGCCCTTCCAGCACCACAGCTAATTCCTCAGGATTCCTCAAGGAAATTTACACTCATTTCAAAAAGTGGGCGCAGTCGCACATTAATAGTGCCGATCAATGATCCTATGGGAAATGGTGCGACAAAAAACTGTTTTTCGGCGACCTTTACTGTAGGAAAAACCCCTTACCGAGTGAAGAAAAAAGTGCTTTTGGAGGGCGTGCCGGATGTAAATCGAGAAGCCTTTCTTGAAGATATTCACAATTGCGTAAATATTTCAAAAGTCCTTCGAGAAGAAGCTGCAAAAATAGGACGTGAAGATCTATTCATGAAGTACACAGAGGTACAAGAAAATGGTGCGGCCATTGGACTAATGGCTGAAAAAGCTTCTGGAGGCACTTTATTTGATTACTTAAAGGATCAAAACCCTGATAAACCTAAGCTCGAGATCTACCTTGTGATTGAAGATATTCTTCTTGCCGGTTCCATTATGGAACGAGCTGGCGTGTACCATCGAGATTTGAAATCGGAAAATGTCTTTATTGAGAGCAGGCGGCCCATCATAGGAGATTTCGGTTTTTCAACAGTTGATCCAAATCTTAATGATCTTAAAGGAACGCGCACCTATTTTCCTCCAAACTTAATAGTAAAAATTGCCCGTAAGGAAGTGATCCCTATTTTGCGGGATCAAAAAGTGGATAGCTTTGCCATAGGGATGATTATTCTCGAACTCCTTACAGGACGTACTTGTGCTAATTCATTTGAGCATCGGATTATATTAAATAATGTTCCGTGCGACCTTTTGAATCAACACACAATTCATGAACATATTGAAAACATGAATGAGTGTAGTGACTCTATGAAATTATTAATGAGGAATCTTCTTCAATATAGTCCAAAAGATAGATTGTCTCTATCAGAGGCCTATGAATATTTTCTAAGGAACGTTAAAACCTGACTTGCCACCTACATCCTCGCTACAACTGCAAGAAACAGCTAATCTAGCAAATTTAAGGCCTTGTCAAGGGACTACCCTTGACTTCGGCCTTAACTTCGCCATCTTAACTGTTTTTTGCGAGTTATAGCGAGGATGTAGGGGGCAAGTCAGGTTTAAAACCTTGTCAAGGGATTACCCTTTTGCATACGCAACGCTTTCAAGCAAATAATCGGGTAGATCATTAGTTGAAAGTTCAGCCATCGATCTTTCAAAGCCTTTTTGATCAATCCGGTCTGCCATGATGCCTGTTCGGACAACGAGCGCTGTGCGCATCCCCAGTTGTTTTGCACCTCTAATATCGGTTTCAGGGGTATCTCCTACCATGAGAACTTCACTCGGTTGGCAGACCCCAAATTCAACAAACTGCTCTAACGCCTTTTGGTACACTTTTTTGTGTGGTTTGCCTATATAAAAAACCTCTCCACCCATCTTTTCATAGAGGCTTGCAATAGTGCCTTGCCGAACGACAGCTTGGGGAGGAGAGCCTTCGTGCGCAAATTGATCGGGATTGGGACACACCATCGGCAAGCGCCACTCTGCGATCTTTTCGACAGCCTCACGAAACAGTTCCGGATCGGTTTGATCTTCGCCGTCTTTATGAGGAACTGAAATGTAGATAAAATCAGCCTCATCAAGCTTATCTACTTCCCTAAATCGACTTTCCCGAAAGATTGCTTCATGCGATGAAAAACGTGGATGTGCACCACCAAATAGAAAAAAAGTTTTTCTGGGAGTTGGAAAAGGAAGCTCTTCATGAAGAAAGAGGCTGCGGCATATTTCGCCGGAAGTGATGTAAAAGTGGAAATGCTTGCCTTTTTGAATGCCGTGTCTTTTCACTTTTTCGATCTCTTTATCCGAAAGCTGCGTGGCATTCGACAAGATGCCAACACATTTGCCCTCCGCTACCAGTTTTTCCATCACCTCTTTAGCGCCGGGTAGCTCACCAAAAGCATTGCCGCCCCAGAAAACTCCATAAGCATCAAAAAGTATGCCCCGATAGTTTTCTGAAATGTCGATTAATCCGGGATGTATCGTGTGAATTTTCATAAAATGAGTATAAAAAAAAGTCGTGAATTTGACAAATTATCCTTGCCGGTATATCAACAAAAATATGAAAAAAATCCTCACTTTTTTCCTTTTCCTTGCAGCATATCTTGAAGCAGCCGATAACGAACTTTTTCTAAAAGCGGGCGGAGCTTGCGGCAGATATATCGGTCTTAAAGAAAACTACCTGGAGACAGGAATCTGGTATGCCCCTGATATACAAGACAATTGGGTTCCACTTGTAGATACCAGCTTTTATCTTCTTGAAAACGATACTTGGGCAGCAAGTGCGGGTATTGGATTCCGATGGACTCCCTGTGATTGCACGGGGGCGTTCGGAGCAAATTTGTATTACGACTGCAGACGGTTTAAATTCCGTGATTATTGCAATTGTGAACCTTTAGGCAAGGAACATCATTTCCTCAATAGGATCGGGATTGGAGTTGAATGGTTGAGTGATTGTTTCGATGCCAGGGTCAACGGCTACATCCCCATCGGCAATAGCCGATTTAGCGGTCGGAAAACAAGCTTTAATCAAATTGGAAATGGGTATTTTGCTTCGTACCGGAAGTATGAATTTAATCTTTACGGGGTAGATGGAGAGATCGGCTATCGCGCACCCATCTACTGCGGACTCGACCTTTATGCAGCTATCGGCGGTTATTACTATGGCCACAGAGAGATTAAAGATATCATCGGTCCACAAGCAAGACTGGCTTTGCTATATAGCGAATATATTGAGTTAGAGGGTATTTACACATACGATCGAGTGAACGGAAACTGCTTGCAGGGAAAAGTGCTATTTTCAATTCCTCTTGACAGCCTATGGGATTGCTTTGAATGCAGTTCAGACTGCTTCAATTTTCTAAAACAACCGATCAAAAGAAATGGCATCATTTTTACAGAAAGAAGATGTTGCTGGAACTATAACTGGTAGGAAACACTATGCATTCAATGAAATATTGGATTTGTCCTTTAATGTTGCTTTCGGCAATCGTATACCAACCATTGCATGGCGACACAGACATTCAGATGGGCTGCAGGCAGCCCAAAGAAGGCCCACAAGGCCCCACGGGACCTCAAGGGCCTGCAGGGCCTACGGGACCTACAGGGCCAGCCGGACCGGCTTTTGCGCTAAGTGCCCTCTATGCAGAAAGCAACTTTGATGGAGATACTTCTCCCTTCTTATATACTGACGGTCAACCTGTTCAATTTACTGGGACCTATTCACAAACGATAGGCACCGGCATCACCCAAACAAACAGCTCGACGTTTACCTTCGCTGAAGCAGGAGTCTACGAGGTCACCTTCACCGGTTATGTCAATCCTGGAAATATTCCTCCTGGAGAAACAACAGTAGAACTTGCCGGCGTTTATTTTGCGCTGAACGCCAGCCCTGTAGGAGCTTTATTTGCAACACTCATGGTTGCAGGAGAGATCATCGTTGAGCAAACGATCCTCACCGCCGCGGCGGGAGACACTTTGCAAGCCGTCACAATTACTGATGCAACGCTCGCTTTTGACACAGGAGCTGCAGCCTCTATAAAAATCGTAAAGCTCGCTGATGTAGCTCCTTAATCGTACTGCGACCTCACTCGTTAAACAATCCCACCCCTTAAGGGGTGGGTATTTCCTATTTTTCATTTCAACCCCTGATTGCGACCTAATCTCGCTTCATCATGCCTGTAAAAAAATGCAGATGCGTATTTACGGATCGAAGCCAAACTCCTAGAGTTTGGTGAGTGACGTAAACTAGTAGATGCTTTTTTGACAGGTATAAGGGAGCGACTAACATGAAGGTTTACTTTGCTCTATTGCATATTCTAAGTGACGCTCACGGCAAATCATCCACAGAGGGAGTTCATCTTTTTTATCTTTTCTTTTGGAATGTCTCGACATGTCCTTCAAAAAAAGCTAAAAAATCTAAAATCACTCTGCAGCGTTTTGCCATGGATTAGGTCGCAATCAGGGGTTAAAAAGTAGAAAATGCGTCAAGACATTGACAAATGACAGCTCATCCCGGATCATACTTTTCATGGCGCAACTGATTCACTTAGCTGAGATCGGAAATGAAAAAAAAGAGCTTCTAGAGCTGATGCTAGAGGATGATGGCATTTTCCGATGGTATAGAGGTAAGGCTCCCACAGAAGTTGCTGGAGCGACCTTTCAGGAGGCGATGAAAAAAGGTGCCGCAGCCTGGCGTTTAAACTACTTTTCTTCAGTGAGATGTGGCACAAAATTTTCTCTGCCTGAGCGGGACGAGCATGGAACTCCGGCTACGTACCGTGAAATGCAGCTATCTTTGCAGTCAATGAACGGAGTTTTTTTTGATGAAGCCAGCGGGCATGTTGCAATTGTAAAAGAGATTCCGAGTAGATTTTTTTTAGTCAAAAAGGTGTAATGCTATGAATTCCATTCAAACCTCTGGTCTCCCAACTTGTTCTCTTAAAAGATATGGGGAAGTAAGAGATAGGATTAAAAATGCTCATTGGACGAACATTGCCTGCACAATTTCAATGCTGTTTCTTCTTGTGGGAATAGGGGTTGTTCTAACGAGTTCAGAGGTCGCTAATCAGAAAAATCGCAACATTTTGCACTTTAGCGGTCTTGTCATATCTTATGCTTCATTTTTTTCAATTGTCGGGCTTTTTGTGGCTTGTCTTTTTCGAAATGATCCTCCTCAAAATCGTGAGGACCGGGATAGATACATCCAAAAAGTCTGAGGAATATTGGCGTTTCTTCAATTTGCGGAAATGTGCTTTGCTTCTCTTATGCACCTGAATAATAACAAGGCATTCAGAGATGAGTAATATGCCCCATGCTCTTGAGGAACATCCAGTGCAAATGAATCAAGGCAATGCTTTGCCGCCAAATATCGGTCTAGAACTTTCTTGGCGTGGACGTCTTGTGCGCTGGTTCTCTCAAGACGGTAAAACTGAAATGGTGCGTAAGGGGCTCGCAATTTTGTCTATTTGTGCAGTGATTTCATCTTTGATTTGTTATATTGGAGCTATATTTGCATATTCAAGCAGTGATACATCATTGAGTAAACGTTTGATTTATGGAGGCGCTGCCTCCTCTCTTGTCCCCCTCATCAGCTGTACGAGTATGATCGTTCTCAATTTATGCCCGATTACTCGCGGGTAGACTGTTACTGATTTGCATCCGCTTAAGTAGGCGCCGGTAAGAGAGTCAGGATTGGCGAGGATCTCGAAAATTTATTCGTTTTTGTCTCACTTTGATTGAGTTGGGTAGTCTCTGAAGTCACTGTTTCTATTTCCATAGAAGCTTCCTTTTATATTAGGGGAGAATTTGTGTAGTCGTGACAAGGAAAAACCATGGCTGCGGTGAATAGAGCGAGCGCACAAGCATAGAATTCTAAATCCGAACTTAGACGAGCAGAAAATCCGAACATGTTTGTGAGGGACATCCCCAACATCAAAAATACGAGCACAACACTTACGGCTGCGCAGATCTTTCCAACGTCGCGTTGTCCCTCATGATGTGGATTAATTTTTTTCCATCTTTTAGAATGCTTTGCAGAGGTGTCCTCAGGCGTTATTTGTCTTCTGGTAAGCCTTTGCTCAGCTAAATTGATATCTCCCACCGGCATCGAAACCTCTTTTGTGTTTTACAATATTTTATCTTAGGGGAGAATTTGTTAAGACAACAGACATTTCTTGACTGGCATGAGCGTTACAAGTAACGGCCGGTGAGTGAGGCTTTGTTTTTAGCGATTTCCTCAGGGCTTCCTGAGGCAACGAGACGGCCGCCTTGGTCGCCGCCACCTGGGCCAAGATCGAGGATGTAGTCGGCATTTTTGATCATTTCCAAGTTGTGTTCGATCATGAGCACGGTGTTGCCTTTGTCGACAAGTCTTTGCAGTACCCTTAGAAGTAAGGAAATGTCGGAAAAGTGTAGGCCTGTCGTAGGTTCATCGAGAAGATAGAGCGTTTTCCCTGTTGAGCGTTTAGCTAATTCTCTTGAAAGTTTGATTCTTTGCGCTTCCCCGCCCGATAATGAGGCCATTTCTTGACCGAGCTTTAGATAATCTAGGCCAACGGAAGCTAGCGTGTCGAGGATGCGGCGGATTTTGGGGTGATCAGCAAAAAGAATTAATGCCTCCGCAACGGTTAAGTTGAGGAGATCGCCAATACTTTTATCTTTGTATTTGATCCCTAAACTCACAGGATTTAGTCGCATTCCATGGCATTCAGCGCACTCAATTCTTAACGTGGGCAAGAAGTGCAGTTCGACGCGCTTATAACCCATTCCAAAGCAATGGGTGCACATTCCTGCACGGTGGTAGTAACTAAAGTAGCGCGGCTCTAAGCCCTTGGCTTTGGCTTCTGGCAGTTTAGCATAAAATTCGCGGATAGGACCCAAAAGTTCGGCATAGGTAGAGACGTCTGAGCGGCTGGTTGTGCCAATCGGGTTTTGATCTATTGAGATCATTCTGTCAAAATGGCTGATGCCACCGACTTTGGCCCCCAGATAGTCTATAAGATCCTCTTTGTGGAGTCCTTTTGCAACTGCAGGAGCGATGATTTCATGGAGAAGTGTCGATTTTCCCGATCCCGAAACACCTGTTAGACAGGTGAAAGCTCCGACTGGAATTGCGACTGAAAGCTTTTTCAAGTTGTGGAGGGCGGCCCCTTTTATGGTTAGTTTGGGTAGGGATTCAATTTTTCTTCGCGGTTGATTAGCTACCGATTTGCGACCGCTCAAGTAAGCACCTGTGAGAGAGTCTGGATTGGCGAGGATCTCGCTAAATGATCCTTGTGCAGTCACATGGCCTCCATGGACGCCTGCCCCAGGACCAAAGTCGATCAAGTGGTCTGCGCGCGCAAGAGTGAGTGGATCGTGTTCCACCATGAGAAGCGTATTTCCAAGCTGTTTTAGATTATCCAGAGTTTGATTGAGTTTTTCATTATCGCTTGGATGAAGTCCTATGGTGGGTTCATCTAAGACATAAAGCACTCCTGTCAAGCCGCTTCCCAATTGTCTTGCCAGTCGGATCCTTTGGGTTTCTCCTCCGGAAAGGGAAGGAGCGCGCCTATCTAGGGAGATGTATGGGATGCCCACCTCTTTTAAAAAAGAGAGACGGGATACAATCTGTTCATGCACTTCTTGCAGCTGTTTTTGCTGTGCAACAACAGAGAGTTTTTCCATAAATGATAGCGCTTTTTCTACCGGAAGTGCACAAAAGGCGCCGATTGAAAGAGTGTTCAGGATGACGTGTCTTGCAAGAGGATTAAGCCTTTCACCTTTGCAACTAGAGCAGATTTTTTCGTTAAGGAGGGGTAGAATGGCTTCTTTGATTTCAGAATTAGCACCTCTACCCAATTGAGCAAGAGCCTTGTCAAATCCTTTCCAAATTAGATGCAGGCCATCCGGCATAAGCAGTGGTTGCTCTTCGCTTCCACCCTGAAAAATTAGCTTTTGTTGGGAGGCAGTTAAGCTGCTAATGGGCTTGTTAAGATCGATTCCTTGGGCATCAAACCAAAGAAGGAGCGCTTTTCTAATGCTTTCGGCACCGTAGAAATCGCAAAAAAGATGGAGTAGTTGGGATGTCGTCAATTCGGAATAACCGGGTTGCTGTGAAAGATTGGCTCCATATGTAAAGCCGAGTCCCAGGCAATCGGGGCACATGCCCTCAGCCTTATTAAAAGCAAAGGTGTGAGGGGTAATTTCAGGGTATGACTTTCCTGTGCTTAAGACAGAAAAGGAGAGGTTGTAATAATCATCTTTATCTTCGCGCGCAATCACCACTTGCTTGCCGCCAATAGTGGAGGCTGTTTCCACAGCTTCAAGCAGGCGCATTTTGACAGAAGGATCGATCACAATGCGGTCAACGACCAGTAGGATGCTGTTTTTACGCTTTCTGTCATAGGTAAAACTCTCAAGCGGTTGATCCAGTTCATGATAAACTCCGTTCAGTCGGATGCGTAAATACCCTTGCCTCCGAAGCCTTTGGATCAGATCTTCAAATCGGTCCTGCTTTTTCAATTCAAGAGGAGCTAGCACCTGAATTTTTGTTTGATCAGGCAGTCTCAAAATGGACTCTACAACGGATTCCTTACTGACTGAGCGGATCTCTTCACCTGTTTCAGGGCAGTGAGGAATTCCCTGACGAGCGTAGAGAATTCTTAGGTAGTCATAGATTTCAGTCATCGTACCGACTGTGCTTCTTGGATTCCCGGAATGGGTCTTTTGCTCAATAGCGATAGCTGGCGAGAGGCCTTCGATTGGCCCCGATTTCGGTTTAGGCATCTGTTTGACGAATTGCCGGGCATAAGGAGAGAGTGATTCAATGTAGCGCCTTTGACCCTCAGCGTAGATTGTTTCAAAAGCAAAGGAGGACTTTCCCGATCCTGAGGGACCGGTACAAACCGTTGTTTTGCCGCGGGGTATATTTAAAGAGATTCGCTTTAAGTTGTTTTGTTCCGCATCCTCGACAGTGATTGTTTCGATCGGAGAGCGGATGCTTTTTTTCTTTCCTGTAAGACGCGACAGCCTTTCGCTTATTGTGCAGTTTAGCATTTGCTTTAATGCGATGCCGGTAGGGGTATTTTGTTTTGCAACCTGTTCTGGAGTGCCTTCTGAAAGAATCTCACCGCCGCCAGATCCTCCTTCAGGACCTAGATCGATGATCCAGTCAGCCGTTTTGACTAAGTCCATGTTGTGTTCGATCACGACCACCGTGTTCCCCAAATCGGTCAGTTGATGCAGCACTTTGAGCAGGTGCTGGATGTCGTGGAAATGAAGTCCGGTAGTTGGCTCATCGAGAATATAAAGAGTCTTTCCGGTTGAGGGGCGAGATAGCTCCTTGGCGAGTTTGATCCTTTGTGCTTCGCCTCCTGATAGGGTTGTCGATGGCTGACCGAGCTTCATATAATCGAGGCCCACGCGATGCAGCATTTCCAACTTTTTTCGGATAGCGGGAATGGATTCAAAGAATTGCAGCGCTTCTTCGACGTCCATCTCCAGAATGTCATGGATATTTTTCCCTTTGTAGTACACCGAGAGCGTTTCAGCATCGAATCTTCTATTGCCGCATACAGGGCACTCAACCCATTCTTCGTCCAGGAAATCCATGTCGATCTTGATCATGCCCATCCCTCGACACTCAGAACAAGATCCCTCTTTGACGTTAAAGCTGAACCTTCCGGCTGTAAATCCCTTCGCCTGGCTTTCAGGCAAAAGAGCAAATAGGTCTCTGATTTCATCGAAAAGTTTGATGTAGGTGGCAGGTGTTGATCGAGGATTTCTTCCTATAGGGCTTTGGTCAATTTCGATCACTTTGTCGATCAGCTTTTCTCCCACAATTTTTTCATGAGCACCAACAGATAAATCGGAGCGCAAAAGCGCATTTGAGAGAGCTGGATATAAGATATCGGAGATTAATGAGGATTTCCCTGAACCGGAAACTCCTGTAACACATGTAAAAAGGCCGACCGGAAAGGAGGCATTGACCCTTTTCAAATTATGGTGAGTAGCCCCAAGAATCCGGATAGCCTGTGCTCCTTTTTTGCGCCGTTTTTTGGGAATCGGAATCTCCTTACGACCACTCAGATAGGCACCTGTCAGAGAGTCCGGATGAGATAATAGCTCCTCTAGGGAACCATTGACAAGGATGCGGCCCCCTTTGGCTCCGGCACCTGGTCCAAATTCCACGATTCTATCTGCTTCAAGCATTGTTTCTTCGTCATGTTCGACGACGATCACATTGTTTCCGACTTCTTTCAAGGCCTTGAGGGTAGCAATCAACTTTTGGTTATCACGTGGGTGCAATCCAATGGATGGCTCATCCAGAATATATGTGATGCCGACGAGACCCGATCCAATTTGCGATGCAAGGCGCACTCTTTGCACCTCGCCTCCTGAAAGAGTGGGCGACGATCTGTCTAGTGTGATGTAATTGAGTCCCACATTGAGCAAGAATTTTAACCTGCTTAGGATCTCTTTCAGAAGGTCGGATGCAATCTTCGTTTCTAGGGAAGGCAGTTTTAAATCCAGAAAGAATCCATACAAAGCCTCTATCGGCATGGCAGAAAGCTCTCCGATCCTTTTCCCTCCAATTGTCGCTCCTCTAGGATACGGCTTGAGTCTTTCTCCATGACATTCCGGGCAAATTTGCTCGCGCATCAATCGAAGCATTTTTCCTCGATATAGGTCGCTTTTTGCTTCCGAAAAGCGCGTCTTTGCATCGTAAAGAACCCCTCTCCACTGCACATGGTCCTGCCATTCTGCACCCGTCACAGGGTGTTTGAAGAACATTTTTGTCCATTTCTTAGGAGTGCCATACAAAAAGATCTTTTTAGCTTCAGCCGAGAGCTTTTTCCACGGAGTATGAAGATCGAAAGAGAAGATTCTTGCCAGGTTGGAGTAGATATTTCCATAACGAACTGTCTGATAGGAGCTAGCAACTGAACAGCAATCTTCTGCAATGCTCTTTTCAGAATCGATCACCTTGTCTAAATCGAATTCCTGTACGCTCCCAAGCCCCAGACATTGAGAACACATGCCCAAGGGATTGTTAAAGGAGAAATCTTGCGGCTCAAGCGAGGGGTAGGAGAGTCCCGATTTTTGCGAGAAAGCGTGCATGGAAAAGAGCTGATCTTCGCCCGTATCAGGGAAATGGATTGTCATAAGCCCTTTTCCCAGTTCAAGTGCGGAAGTGACTGCTTCAGCAATCCGCGATCTGTTTTCTTCACCTGCCTGGATGCGGTCGACGACGAGATCGATGTCGTGAGCTAAATTTCGATCCAGTTCTACAGGTTCATCCAAAGAGATTATCTGTCCATCAATTTTGAGCCTTGTGAATCCTCTTCGAATAAGATCGGCAATCTCTTCTTTGAATTCTCCTTTTTTGTTCCTGGCATAAGGTGCCAGAAGGATCATTTTGCTCCCCGCGGGGAAAGATTGGGCAGTGCGAATGATTCTTTCACGGCTTTGAGGCATCACTACTTCGCCGCTGACAGGGCAGTGGGGGATGGCAACTCTTGCAAATAGAATTCTCATGTAATCGTAGATTTCTGTGAGCGTTCCCACAGTGGAGCGGGGATTCCTGCTGCCGCTTTTTTGTTCGATAGAGATGGTCGGAGTGATCCCGTCTGCAAATTCCAGGTCAGGCTTTGCGAGATCGCCGACCAGTTTGCGCGCATAGGTAGAAAGCGATTCTACGTAACGCCTTTGCCCTTCGATGTAGAGTGTGTCGAAGGCTAGGGAAGATTTTCCCGAACCTGAGACCCCAGTAAAGACGATCAGTTCATTATAGGGAAGCTCAAGGTCAACACCCTTGAGGTTATGGACGCGCACATTTTTTAAAAGTATGGACGGCAAAGCAGCTCTCTTGTATAGGATGTCTAGAGGATTATACCAAATTAAGTTGATTGGAGAAAAGAAGATGCAACTGGTTTCTCTCATTGCACTAGCTGCAGCACAATCCATTGGCGCAAGCCCTAAGGAAGTCTCACCCGCTGTCGGTGTCCCGGCTCAAGAGAGAGTGCGCCTAACGTCTGAGCAAATTCTTCAGATCTCAGAACAGCTTCTTTATGAAGATATCGCTGAAGTCGATCTGGATCCTGAAATGTTTGACGTTCAGGTAGATACTAAAAGAAAGTTGAAAAAGAGCGATCTCGATGATATCGAATTTATCTCTGAGAGATCTCCACTAAAGCATTAAACCCCGTGCCCGTGCCCTTGCCCGTGCCCGATTAAATTCAAAAAAGTCTATTCCACAATGCAATTTCAATGTTTTAGGTGTATGTCAAAGATTGGGGCTTGTCGAAGAAAAGCAACGTTAATTAGGCAAGGGCAGGGGCAGGGGGGCTATTAATATTCGATCCAGGGTCTTTCCAATGTTTCATTCATCAGGTGATCGAGCTTTGCCTTCAATTGGGCTATTTCCTGTTCGAGCAGAGCGATCGAGTCAATGCGATGTTGAAGCTCTTTTTTTGCTTGCCTGACTTCTTGAGTTAAAGATTGAATACCTTCCGAAGAGGATGTCGGAGGCAATGGAATAGCAGTTAGATGCGCTTGTTTTTTCTCAAGCAACCTGCAGCGACGCGCCTTGATGCGAATCGTATCGGAGTGTGCCGCGCCGCGATCAATGGTTTCCTCTTCCATTAGGGTTTGTTTAAGCAGACTTGTGACCCGATTTGTAGGGTAGATACGATGGGGTAAGCGTCTTCTCACGCTGAAGACGGCACCATCTGCTTCCATTAGTTTGTAAGATACTTCAAAATGTCTATTGGTTTCCTTTATGATGATA
The DNA here is from genome assembly GCA_964605535.1 of uncultured bacterium. Taxonomy (GTDB): domain Bacteria; phylum Chlamydiota; class Chlamydiia; order Chlamydiales; family Parachlamydiaceae; genus CAZSDA01. The sequence continues at coordinate 17,765 of CAZSDA010000001.1, read as the reverse complement.
TTGTCGATCTTAAAAGTCATTTGTCGTTTCCTGGATAGTTATGAAGCGTGAATACTAGCAAAAATATGCCTCAATGGCAATCATCAATAAATTATTGACAATACACCTCCCAAGTATGATTTTGAAGATAAGTGCTTTGAGTAAGGAATTTGTAAAGAGTGCCATCATCCAATACGCTGAGAAGTTCAATTTTTCCTGATGCCGGGTTGATGCCTATGCCGTAATTGATATCGTGAGTTCCAATCTGCCAGTTGGAGTCTCCGATGACCGCTATCGAGTGCTCAATTTCCTTTCGTATCAAAAGGGGCAAAGCTTTGAAAATGACAAGATCGATCTTCTTTTGCAATGAATGTAGATCCTCCTCTGATTTCAAAAAATCGAAGAGGTTCACTGAGAGTAGTTCTCTGTAATGGTGAAGGCTTGTTTTAAGATTCGCTTTAGACATTTTTTCTAAAAAAAGGGCGCACTGGTCTCTTGTGAGCATAGTAGAGGAAAGTTCTTGCAGAATCTTATGACGCATCGATTTTGTAAGAGGGAGTTTCTTAAATTTGTCAGCTTGAGCCTGTAGCGTCTCAAAGTGAATAAGGTTCTCAATAGAGGGGTGATGCGGTAAAAGTGAGAAAGCGTGCTGACAGCTTATCTTGACGGGAATAAGCTCCTGAGAAGCAGTCGCTCTGAAAGTGAGTAAATTTTCTGCTAATTCTTTAGCATCATATGATTTCCACTCCAAAATTTTTGGATCTTCTTGCATTGAGAAATAGACTTTCAGAGATAATTTTGGACTATTTCCCGTGCAGGTTTTCCACGGAGTGTATTTTAAGAGCTCAATGGAGTGGCGGCTGTGCGTTACGCCCCAATTGTTTGGGTGGTATTTTTTTAAAAGTTTGAAAAGAAGTGCTTCCTCATTCCCACGAAGTAGAGCTGTGCACTGTGGAGCGATTTTTTCTACAATATCGATGACCAGATTAAAAAAGGCATGGCCATCCTCAATGGGAATGAATTTTCCCTCTGCGACTTTGTGAAGAACAAATGCGCCTGAGTGGGTATCTGCAGGTGTGCTTCTGCTCCTCGAATTATAAAGATACCGCGTGTCATTTTTGAGAATTTCCAGTAGTTTCATCTCTACGGCGTGCTGCGAGCCAAGACAAGGCATCATATTTCTTTGCTTTCTGAAAAGATAAGCAATTGAACGAAAAAGGGCGGAATTTAAAAGGCCTCCTGACTCAGCCTCTGCCATTCCTGCAATTGAGTTTTCCCAAGCTCTGAGTAGGGGGTGGGAGGGAGTTTCTTCATCAAGTGAATCGATCATGTATGGAAAGGATTGCTCTTTGTCATCGACAATTCTGATAAGGGACCCCTTTTCAAGAAGCTGGATGAGATCCTTCATGGTTTCTTCAGGACGCATTTTTTGCTGCTCGATGGCAATGAATGTGGCAAAGCAGGAGCCGCTTTGCCCCTGTCTTAGATGAGTTAAAAAAGCAGATAGAAGGCAGATGAGAGAGTCTCTTTTGGTAACGGGAGCATTATCGCTTAGATGAAGCGTTTTGCGGACGATAGCAGCTCCTTGGGGAGAAATATTAGGGTTTAGAGACTCGATCAACTCTTTAAACTTCGATGATTGGTGGATCAGTTGCAATCCGCTCTTTAGGCTCTGTGCGTAGTTCAAGGTTTCTTCTTCAAGGTTAACGAAGTTTTTATTCAATTCGGGAATCAGACCGCTATTTAAAGAACCGTCGGAAAGAATAAGGAGCTTTCCTATTTCGACAGGAAGCGCTGTTTGTCTTTTTAATTCCAACTCTTCCCTTGCAGCTTCCTCCTTTTTAGGCAATGGAAGCGTTTGTTTGATCTTCTCGATGGCTTCTTGAAAAATGCGGTCGATTGACTGCGCTTTCCATTTTGCTGGTATTAACTGTTGATCGACGAGAAATAGAACCTTTCCCAAAAGAGTTGTAATTTTGCCTCCATCCCCATGCTTTTCGATCAGCGCCTGCCGGTCTCCTTCATAGAGAACATCATCCACGAACCGCATAAGCTTTCTTTTTTCGCTCTCTTGGACCATTTTTTTATCAATTAGCCTTTGTAGTTGTTCAAAGGTTTGAGCGTGAAGTGAATGTTCTGTCGCAAAAGCGGTGACTTCATGAGGATGTACGGGTTTGTGGTGTAAGTCATGGATGCGTTGCTGCAACCCTTTGAATTTTTGCAGAATCAATGCAGATTTTAATGTGAACATTTTTTTGGATTTTTTTTGTTCCGAAATAGGGGACGGTGGCGGAGATGGCAGCTCTTTTTCAGTGAGTTCCTGCTCAGTAGCCACAGGAGGGCCTTTTATGAGAGGCTCTTTTTCCAAATCAATGCGAGATTCATCACCTAGCATAAAACCTCCTAAAGAGATTCAGGGTCGATTAAATATTTTACTTTGAAGTCGGGTTATTAGCAGAAGGGCGCTCTATGGTTACCCTGCCCACAACAACTCTTAAGGGCGGTCCTCTCCAGGGCTCAAAGAGAGGTCCGTCGATTGAGACTAGGTATTTTTTTTTGATCGCTTCATCGAGATCGGCGATAACTTGAGGACTTAAAGGACGATTGAAGACGCTGTTGACTTCTACAGAGAGGTTAGGATTGGAACTTGTTGCGGGTCCAATGAGTTCAAAGGTTGTGAGATCATCTTTAGATTGTAAAGAATAGTTTTTTTGCTTTTTAAGGATCTTACCCTTTGCACTGATGCGTACGTAGGTCATATATAGCCCAATCCAACGCATGTTCCAGTCAAGGTCTGTATAGGAAAAAGGAGATTTTTTTTTCCATGTGAGTTTCATGACACCATTGCCGCCATCGATGTTCACTGATTCTACCCCTTTCATTTTGGAAAAGCGTTGATCGATCAGTTTTAAGCAGCTGTTCTTGCAAAGCTGGGGACTCCACTTTACAGTGACTTCTTGAATCTCTCCGGAAAGCGTACTTGAGAGTAATAGAAAAAATATCCATGCTCTTTTCATATCCTCATCCTACAAATTAATTCTTTTTTTGACTATTTTAGGGGAAACTAGTGAGTAACAGGCCTCATGATCAGAACGAAAATTATTTGCACTATCGGGCCCTCTGTAAATTCGTATGAAAAAATCGTACAGTTGATCGAAGCCGGCATGAATGTGGCGAGGATTAATTTCAGCCATGGCACTCATGTCGAGCATTTGCAGGTCATCAATCTCTTGAAGCAGGTGCGCAAGGCATTGAATGTGCCTTTGGCAATCATGTTGGATACAAAAGGTCCTGAAATCAGACTGCGCGCCATTCAAGGTGGTCAAATCAATTTACAGCCAGGGCATCGCTGGAAACTTATCAAAAATGAGGTTGAGGGAGATGCCTCTGCAGTCACGATTACGCCCGGATCGATCATCGATTTGCTGCATGTAGGTCAGGAAATATTTTTTGACGATGGCTATGTCTCATCGCGCGTCATTGAAAAGTTGCAGGATGGTGTAATCATTGAAATCAATAATGGCGGGACGATCCGCTCAGGAAAAGGCGTCAATATTTTGGGTTTGAACCATCACATGCCGGCGGTGACAGAAAAGGATATTCAGGATATTGCATTTGGGTGCGAGCAAGATGTCGATTTTATTGCGGCCTCCTTCATCCGCTCCGCAGAAGATGTCTTAAAGATTAAAGAGCAATTAATAATACATAAAAAGCCTGAGATTCAAGTAATTGCGAAAATTGAAAATCGCGAGGGGGTCGACAACTTTGACTCCATAGTCCAGATAGCGGATGGGATCATGATCGCGCGAGGTGATCTTGGTGTTCAAGTGCCTTTGAGTCAGGTTCCTGTACTTCAAAAAATGATGATCAAAAAAAGCTATCTGGCAGGAAAGCCCGCAGTGACTGCGACTCAAATGCTTGAATCGATGATTAACAATCCGCGTCCGACCCGAGCTGAGGCCTCTGATGTCGCGAATGCCATCTACGATGGCACAAGTGCAGTCATGCTCTCCGGAGAAACTGCGGTAGGGAAATATCCGATTGAAACGGTTAAAATGATGACGCAGATCGTCCAAGAAGCTGAGTCTGATTTCAATTACAAATTGTTTTTTGCAGAACATGGCTCTCTGATCTATCCCGATGTTCCCTCCTCGGTAACACTTGCAACAGTAAAAACTGCCTATAGCTCAAATGCTCAAGCTATTTTTGCATTTACGAGCAGCGGTAGCACCGCTCGTCTTGTGTCAAGGTTAAGGCCGGCAATTATTATTATTGCTTTGACCTATTTAGAAAAAAGCTATCATCAACTTTCTCTCTATTGGGGAGTTGTGCCCGCTCTCGGCCCTTACACCAAGACAGTTTCTGAGGCGTTTGAATTTGTGAGTGGGTTTGCTTTGCAGAGAGGCGTTGTCAAAAATGGAGACCTCGTCGTATTGACGGCAGGGGTCCCTTTTGGAATTTCCGGCACAACTAACATGATGATCGTAGAGAAGATCGGAGTAGAGAGGTGAATTTAGAGCATCACCTGATAGGACAAGTTCTCTTCTTAAAGTTGCTCAGTTTAAGTTATTTCACAGCTTTCTATTCACTCTTTACACAAGTTTTAGGCCTTTATGGATCAAGAGGCATTGCGCCGATCCAGGATCTCTTATTCAGAGTAGGTCAAAGCCTCAGTGAAAAGAAATTTTTCTATTTTCCGACCCTCTTCTGGTATCGCTCTGATGATAGCTTTTTACGTCTTTGTCTTGCTGGAGGGGCTGTTCTATCTTTATTGATTTTTTTTGGAATAGCGCCCCCTTTTTTCATACTGATTCTCTGGGCTTTGTACCTTTCCTTTGTCACAGTGGGTGCGCCTTTTCTGAATTTTCAATGGGATATTCTACTTTTAGAGGCTGGTGTGGCAGGTTTTTTTCTTTCGCTCTCCTCACCACCTCCAGTGTTTATCATTTATTGGATTTGGTTTTTGGCATTTAGACTGCTCTTTGCATCAGGCCTTGTTAAGCTGCAGTCTCGCTGCCCTTCTTGGGCATCGGGGAGCGCCATGTGCTGTCATTTCGAGACGCAGCCGCTTCCTAATTGGGGTGGATTTTTGGCTTCGGGGCTTTTTGCAGGAGCGAGTCGCATTTTGACCGTGCTGGTGTTTTTCTTTGAGCTATTTGTTCCGTTGGGTTTTTTGGGGACAGATTCTATAAGAGCTTCTGCAGCGGTTCTTTCCATTCTTTTTCAACTTGCGATCCTAGCAACAGGAAATTTTGCATTTTTCAATTTATTGACGATTGCTCTTCTGATGACATTGATCGATGATCGATTTTTCCCATTCAAAGCAACCACGTCTCCTGAGCCTTCCCTATTTGAACCAGTCTTAAATGCTGTAGGGGCAGCGATGCTTCTATTGAACATTTTAGCGCTAGTGAGACAGATACGCCCTGTGCCTTATCTGCAGCGCTACTGGCGCTTCATTGATCCTTTCTGCCTGGTCAATCACTATGGATTATTTGCCTGGATGACGACACAGCGCAATGAGATCATTCTGGAAGGAAGTAATGATGAGAAAGAGTGGAAGCCCTATCAATTTCGCTATAAGCCACAGGAGTTGAATTGCGCTCCTAAGCAGATTGCCCCCTTGCATCCTCGACTTGATTGGCAGCTATGGTTTGAGGCCCTATCATCTCAGCCGCGAGATGCTTGGTGGCAAAGTTTTATCACTCGGCTCCTTCAGGGATCGCCTGAAGTTCTCGCTTTACTGGATGAAAACCCCTTTCCTGAGCGTCCGCCACGCTTTATTAGAGCTCATCTATACCGCTACCGTTTCAACTCTTTGAAAGAGTGGTGGAAGAGTGGCAATTACTGGAACCGTACTTATGTTGCGACATTCATGAAGCCCACCACGTTGACCTAAATCAATTCCTGAGTTATCCCTGGATTCATCGGATTTTAACCCCTTAGGAGGCTTTTATGGTGTTAGGTGTTTCAAAGGATAACTCCCTATATGGGACTTCCCATCAGAGAAAAAAACCATGCTTTGTTCCTCCCTATGTGGAAAATGCAATCAAGAATGCCACTGAGGGCCAGAACAGAAAAGATTATAAAAGATCACTAAAACTCGCAAAAAGAACGCGTCAGATAAAGCACACTAAAGAGCATCGAGTTGCGGCAGGTATTATTGGAAAGGTGCAGGATAAGCTACCTAAATTTTATGTTTTGGATGCACAACATAGCACAAACACAAGCAGGCTATTGAAAATGAAAAATGGCCGTTATAGAGATACAACCGCACAGAATGCTTATTTGGGAGCGGTTCAAACTGTGGAATTATATCGCAACCATTACAATAGGAATTCTCTCGACAATCATGGAATGGATATCGAATCCGTCGTTCATTATGACAGGCACTTAGCAAATGCTTTTTGGGATCCGGAAAAAAAGAGAATCTTTTATGGCGATGGCGATGGCACTTTCTTAACTTTTACGAATGATAGGGATGTTGAAGGACATGAGCTGACCCATGCGGTTACGGAATACACATGTAACTTAGATTATGAATTGCAGTCGGGAGCTTTGAACGAAAGTTTTTCCGATATATTTGGTTCTCAAGTCAAGCAACAGGCTATGAATCAAACCGTGGATCAGGCGGATTGGTTAATCGGCGACTTTGTACTGGCAGATAAACCTGATGGTCAAAAGCAGTCACTGCGCTCGATGCTCCACCCTGGCACGGCCTATGACAATAGCATAATAGGAAAAGACCCGCAGCCGGATCACATGGGAGCTTATGTCGATTTGCCAAATACTGAAGATGGTGATTATGGCGGAGTTCATTACAATTCAGGCATTCCCAATCGCTGGTTTGGCCTAGCATCTGTCGCTTTAGGCGGTCATAGCTGGGATTATACAGGACAGGTTGTCTATGATGTGATGGTCAATCACAAGATTCAGCATAATGCAACTTTTGCTGATTTTGCAAACGCGACGGTTGCCTCATCTCAACTGCTTTTTAAAGAACAGCCCAGGGTCCATAATGCAATTGTCACAGCATGGAGAGAGGTCGGGGTCCTAAAATAAGCTTATCCTTTGATAACGAGTGCAGGTTTTAGCCTTGCAACTTTGCCGGCTAAGCCTGCCTCTTCTGAAGCTTCGACGACCATCTCTACATTTTTGTAAGCATCGGGCATTTCTTCTGCGATTGTTTTTTTGGAAGAGGCCATCACCATGATGCCTCGATTGTGCATCGTTTCAATAAGATCCTTTGATCCCCATTCCTTCATGGAGCGGATTCTGCTTTTGGCGCGTCCTGCACCGTGACAACAGCTGCAGAAAGTTTTCATATTTCCTTTGCCTGCCATTAAGTAGCTTGCCCTTCCCATGTCTCCCGGGACGAGAACGGGCTGACCTGTCTCTTGAAAGAAGGAGGAAAGTTCCGGATGGTGAGGACCAAATGCCCTTGTGGCTCCCTTGCGGTGCACGCAGACTGAGTGTTCCTTTCCATTTATTTCATATATTTCCATTTTAGCGATATTGTGGCAGACATCATAAAGAAGGGGGATCTCTGCATAAGGAATCTTGAGAATCTTTTGAAAGGCATTTCTGACATGGTGCAAAATATGCTGCCGATTGTTAAATGCGAAATTGGCTGCAGCTGCCATCCGTTTGAAGTAATTTTGCCCTTCGAGACTTAAGATGGGTGCACAAGCTAACTGCTTATCGCGTAAGTGCTTGCTGAAACCCTTCTGAACGAATTCATCCAGGGTGTCCTGGCAGATCTGATGACCAAAGCCTCTTGAGCCGGTATGGATGAGGATGTAGCAGTTTCCTTCGACCACACCCCACGCCTCTGCAATTTTAGGATCTTTGATCTCCTGGATTGTGCCAATCTCAATAAAGTGGTTTCCTGAACCTATCGATCCAAGTTGCTGTTCACCTCTTTTTTTTGCGACGGTAGAGACTTGAGTAAGATCGGCTCCCTGGATCACGCCATAGCTTTCCATCCTGTCTAAATCCTGTTCCAGGCCTAATCCTTTTTCGATCGACCAAAGAGCTCCTTTCGTTGTGAGTTGCCTGTAATCTTCTTCAGAAAGGCGCGTGGAAGAGGGGCCGCCATGACCTACTCCTGAGGGGATAGTATGAAATATTTCCTGCAGAAGTTCCCTTTTTTTCTGCATGCTAATTGCCTGAAATGAGATTGGAGGAAGAGCGAGTCGCACTCCGCAATTGATGTCATAGCCGACCCCGCCTGGACTGATGACCCCCTTTTCACGGTCCATGGCAGCAACTCCTCCAATCGGGAATCCATACCCCCAATGCATGTCAGCCATCGCAATGCTGTAGCCCAATATACCGGGAAGAGAGGCTACATTTGCGACCTGTTCTAAGGGCTTTTCTATCTCAGGATCACTTAATAGCTCTTGATTGCTGATGATAAGTCCTGGTACCTTCATCCACTCTCTTTGTTCAAGAAGATAAGTGGCAGGAGCGATTTTTTTAAGATCAGACATCGATGATCATCTCCCATTCTAACTGGTTAGGGGCAATTGTTGAGATCTCCCCATGATAACTCACGGCTTTTAAAGGAGAACCCTCACAGCTATCTAGAGAGGCAAGTGATTGGTTGAGGCCCTTGACAATCTCTTCTTGGCTTTTAAATTGCATGTGTAAGGGGTAATGCAAAAGAGAAGGGGCTTTGAAAGCTAAAGCGATGAAAGCATTTTTCTGAATTTCCTCTATAGTCTCACCACGGACTAAAAAAGCGATATCTGCAGTATGCTCCAATTCCTCAAAGGGCTTGAGCATTTCTACTGTTCTCAAAGGGCGGTAATCCATTTGAGGGAAACTTTGGTAGAGCTGCAGTTTGTCAAAGTAGAAGGGGAGGGGAGTGAAATGGCTTTTCCAGCGATCGAACTGAGTGGCCTCCCGAGAGATTGTCGCATGGGGGAGCCATTCGCGGTCTTGGTGGAAGGAGTAGCCGAGAGTAATGAGCCAGTTTTCAAGGGCGGCCGCATACTCTTTGCAGGCATTGAAATGGGATCCCAGATCGGCATGGAAGCTCACTAGGCGAGGATGTCTTTTTGGCAAAAAGGTAAGAGTATCTAAAACGCCGCACTTACCCACCAGAAATGGAGGCTTTGGAATTTCCACAATGTGCGAAAGCAAATTTTCCTCCTCCACATCGCCAAGAAAAGCCAAAGTTAAATGGCGTCTTTCAGGAGGAAGCAGTCTTTTCGAGAGTGGAAGATCATTCCAGGGAGCGATTAATTCGAAACCAAAAAATAGCCGTTTCATTTCCTTTCTATATCCTTGACTTGTGCATTGATTTCCAGTATTTCAAAAGTAATATGGACCGTCTGCTTGCCTTAAGCATTTTGATTCTTATCCACCTATTTGGAAACCAGTCGCGGTTTTTGGGGTGGGTATGGCATGGTCGCTTTTTATCATTTGCAAGTGGAGTCTCTTTTGGATATGTATTTGTTGATCTTCTTCCTGCATTGAGTGCTAGCCAACCTGTTTTAAAGCAGAGTTTTAATGGGGTTGTACCCTATTTGGATAAACATGCCTACCTCATTGCCTTATGCGGAATGCTCTTTTATTATGGGTTGCAGGGACCTTCAAAAGGCTCCTGGGACAGTAAGTTTTGGATCTCAATGGCTGGCTACTCTTTGTTTAACTTTTTTGTTGGGGCAAGCCTTGCAGATCCTCTTGATCCTAGCATCCAGCCCATTTGGCTATTTACGATAGCAATTGGTCTTCACTATTTCGTTCACGATCATAATCTATCACAAGACCATCCGGAATCTTATGAAATGCAGGCGCGTTGGGTCCTTGTCGGGGCGCTTCTTTTAGGATGGCTTACAGGGTATTTTTTCAATATTCCGGAAACATTAATTGCACTTGTTGTAGCATTCGTTGCAGGTGGTTTGATCATGAATGCGATGCGTTATGAACTGCCTGCCAAGGAGGGGGATTCGTATCGTTATTTTATTTTAGGAGCTCTTGGATATTCAATTTTATTGATTGGGCTAGGTGAGCCATGATCTATGAGCATCACAAAGAACCCTTAATTCCGCCGCATCGCTTTTATTATCGCCTTGGTAAGCACATTTTGATCGCAGCTTCTTTGATCGGTGTGGCGCTTTTTCTTGGGATTTTAGGATATCACTATATAGAGGGCCTTCCCTGGGTCGATTCCTTCGCTGAAGCGGCGATGATCCTATCTGGAATGGGGCCTCTTTCTCCCATCCACTCCAATGCAGGCAAGTTATTTGCAGGCTTTTATGCATTATTTAGCGGTCTGATTTTCATTTCTGTAATTGGGATTATTTCTGCTCCCATCATCCATCGTTTCTTTCATTCTTTTCACTTGGAAGAAGGTGGGAAAAAGAGGTGATGCTTTTTTCTCATCTGAAATCCATCTGCTAGATCAAATCATTTTGATTGAGCGGTATAAGGCTAATTCCCTCTACAGTAGCTGTGGACAATAATTTATGCGTGTAGATAATATACAAGCTAATTAATTTGCCAATAAAATATGAAGTTTAACCAAGAAGACGAGAGGCGTGTATGATACCAACTGGGAATGATTATATGAACAAATTTTATTTTCCTAAAAAAACCGATATTATAACAAGTGCTAAAATTACAAAGGAAAGATTTTTGAGTCTCAATGGGCATCTAGACTGGAATGGTCTAATGTTAAATAAAGAAGAAATTTTTTATGTAGGCAAGTATATTGAATTGGGGGGCATTTCTTCGATTAGTAAAAACATGACGGAGCAATTGCTAAAAAGAATTAGAGAAAATCCCATTAAGTTAGAAGACTATTGCCAATTAGATCAGGATGCTCAAGAAAAAGGAAATAGATTTTTTCAAATCATTGGGGCAACAAAAGGACCCATTGAGGAGCGTAGCTATCTATTTAAATTTAATGAGGAAACTTTTGGGCCTTTTAATGTTGACAATTTTTTTAGTGAGAAATTTAGGAAGGAAACCCGTCGCGATTTTCCAGCGCAGCTCTCAGGGGAAGTAGCGCTCCCATTTCTATCTATGCTAGAGGGCGGATATCAAGAAGCTTATGAAGAAATAGGTTTCCGTTTAGACACATTCGTCATTGATCGCGATGGTATACAAAATGACGGAGTTTACGTTGTTGTTCCAGGACCCGAATTGACAAGATCAAGAATAAATGGCTATATCGAGCGGCAGGGGCAGATGAGAGAAGTCGTCAAAGGTATAACTGTGGAGGGAGATTTATCGGATCAAGAATTTATTCAAGCTCATCTGGATGCTATATTGGTGATTTCATCAGATGAGAAGTTCCTTTACAGTCAATTTAGTCATACTTTAGTTACATTGAACTTGTTATTCCTAGATCCTTCCAAATATCAAAAATCAATAGAAATGTTTAATGGCGTTATTTCTTCAATATTTGAAAGAATTACTTCTGTAAAAGAAAATAAACTTAACATGGATTTATGGACTTTAAAGGAAGAAGCTCAAGTTTTAAAATACATCGACCCTTGTCTTACTCTTTTATCTGCAACAATTCAGCATTTTGGAAAATCACTATTTTATAATAGCAACGACATCCTTGAACAGATAAGTCACATAATACGCCATCCTGACTGGATAGCTGAATTTAAAAAGCGTTATCCTGCACTAGATTCGATGGAATCCGTTCATAATGCTTTTAGGCTCTTGGTAAGTCAGGTTTAAAACCTGACTTGCCACCTATTCGATTACTTTTTATTGATTTTTAGTCAATTGATCGATAGGAATTAAATGTTCTTTTGCTACTGCATGAGCGATTTTTGTGTGTAGATCTGACATTTCGCAAAATATGAGGAAGAATCCAGAATTTCCTGTAGAGGATTCTCCTTTAAGCAAAATTTGATTATGAATCGCAATGTTTAACAGCCGATTGCTGTCGAAAGGAGAAAGACCCAACTCTTTGGCTATCTCTCCAGAGCTTTGTATCGGCTTGTGTCTTTCGGCCCTATCTTTACATAAGAGGCAGAGTGACATAAGTGCTTCATTTTCAGTAATAAAATTGCTTCCATTCTGGAACATATTCTTGCGGTTTGCAAGAAGGAAAGCGAATTCGGCCCCCCCTAGGACGATCACCCAGCTTGCCTGTAACCACAGTAAAAATAGAGGCGCTGCCGCAAAGCTACCATAGATGGCATTATAGCTTGTAAGGTACACTTGGAGATTGATATAGGCCCACTGAACCGCTTGGAAGCAACAGGCGGCAATTAGGCTAGAAATCAAAGTCGGCAATACAGGAAGGGTGCAAAGGGGAATGTAAAGAAAAATAATAGAAAAAAATATCCAGGATAGTAATAGAAGTAGGCCATGATAGAGGAGGTAAATCATCGGTTGGACGGATCCATACACTCCTGTTTCTACAGTGAGTTCTACCACTTTGCTTACCACCAGATAAGTAAGACTACTGCCAGCGACAATGAAAAAAGGAAAAAAAATGAGTAGAGGAAGAAAATCGATAATTCTTTTTCCAATGGAGCGTACGCTTCCATTTTGCCAGATCTCATTAAATGCCTGCTCAAGGCTTGCGACTATTCCAAAACAGCTCCAGAAGAGAGCTAGAGCGCCCACTCCGGCGATGAGAGAGCCTCTGGCCTGATCGAGCGCGGACCTTGCGAAGGTGATGACTTTGATTGCGATTTCTTTTTGCTGATAAAAAGTCTCAAGGATTAGCTTTTCGAGCGTTTCGTCAAATCCGAAGCCTTTGGCAATTCCAAAAGCGACAGCAAGAAGGGGGATGATGGCAAGAAGGGTGAAAAAGCTCAACGCAGAGGCTTTTCCATAACAGTTGTCGCTGATGAACTTTTGGGTATATGTACTGAAGAAATTAATGAACGTGTTCAATTTGGCGGATCCCATTTTTATCCACGATGATGCGGAATTTTTTGATTTCTGAAACAGGGGAATTGTCTGTGCTTAAATAGCGGTTTTTAAGGATCACATTTAGATGGTACACTTTAGGTAATTGCGTTTTTGTGAGCGTGTGCGTCATCGGGTCTAGAGAAAGGTAATCGTGGTAGGGATCTCCTGCTTTATCCAAAAAATCGAAAATGTTGTATCTCAGTAAAATGTTTAGAGCAGAGAGCTTGCTTTTGTTTTCCCCGTGCCTTGTGAACATGCGTACTTGTCTCTTAAAATAGATGATTTGCTCAGGACGTTTGTACGTTTCTAGAACAGTATGAAAATCCCTATCTCTCATCGCTCGTATTTCTTCCGGCAGTTTATTGGATTCAATAAAGGTAAAAAACTCTTTCATGACGCCCAAAATATTTTCGCCTGTAGGGGATCTCACTTCGGTCTCAAAGTCTGAAAACCAGTAAAAAGCCCTTTGGTAAGAGAGGCTTTTTAAGCCCTCTTTCAGGCGATCCTTCAAAACGTACGCGGCAACTGTAAGCAACAGGAACGGCAAGGAATTGATCACGAAGATAGAGCCTTGCCACACAAAAAGCATAAGATAGGCACACATTGCGATGCCGGCGGCTAAACTTGCGATGAGGCTTCCATAGCGCTCTTGAATAGAAGCTCTATTAACCGGCAAAAGCAAAGCATCAAGGACATATTTTTTAAGGAGGCCACTTCGATAAAGAATCTCTTCAGCTGTACCTCTGTAAGATCTTTTTTGTGAAATGCGATGCTGTTCGTCAAGGATTAAATGACAAAGTACATTATCAGCCTGTCTACTAAGAGCGCAGTCAGGTTTTCGGAGTTCATTCAAAAGCCCGGTTAAGTAGTAGTCGATCGTGTTGGATAGAAATTCATCTACATAGCTTGTATTGACGTGTTCCGGCTCAATCAATTTTGAAAGTTCATCAAAGCGTTTTCTTAACGTTTGGATATCTGAGCAAAGTGAAAAAATCTTTTCTTCCTGATGGTCTTTTGAGTGGATGATCAAAGCTACTGAGTTTCTAACCGAGCTCTTAAAGATATTGCCAATGAGCTTCAGCTCTTGTTCGATTTTGTCTTTCTTGTGAGATTGGATAAGTTCTGGAATTCTATTAAAAGGCGATGCTTCGCAGCTAGGATCCACCAGTTCTTTAAGGCTTAGTTCTGGGGTCTTATAGCGTACGAAATTGGTAAGGTTTTTGTAGAAGTCTGTTTTTGAAAATGAGTCATTGCTTATTTGCAGGGCATTCGGAATGAAAAAATAAAATTCCTGCATGTAGAGATTTTCAAAAGCAGCAGGGCTTGGATGGAAGTCTGACTTCAGTTCAAATTGCCATCGGTCGCGAACCTGGATTTCCCCGCTCTTGAGATCTTCAAGAAATTCATCCATACTTATGAATAGTAACAAAAAAATTTGAAGGCGTCAAAAAATGACAGGTTTTACAGACCCATCGCAAAACTTCATGGCTCGTTCTCAACTTCGTCTCGATCCTCTTTTTCACCCTAAAAGCATAGCTGTGATTGGAGCAAAGGATGAAGAGGCTACCGTAGGAAGAACGTTGCTTACCAATTTAAAAAGTGGCGGGTTTTCAGGAAAAATATATCCGGTCAATCCAAAACGAAACGCGGTTTTAGGAATGAAGTGCTATTCCTGCATAAGAGAGATTCCTGAAAGGGTCGACCTGGCTGTGATTGTAACGCCTGCTAAAACTGTACCGGTTGTATTAAGAGAGTGTGTCGAAGCCAAGGTGCGTTCTTGTATTGTGATTTCCGCAGGGTTTAAGGAAATGGGCCCTGAAGGAGCCCAGTTAGAAGATGAACTTGTAGAGATTGCAAAAAATGCAAAGATCCCATTGATCGGACCTAACTGCCTAGGAGTTATGAACCCTCACTCAAATTTAAATGCAACCTTCGCTAGAGGCCAAGCCTTAAAAGGCCATTTGGGATTTATTAGTCAGTCGGGTGCAATGTGTACAGCCGTTTTAGATTGGAGTTTAAAGGAAAAAATAGGATTTAGTGCCTTTGTATCTATAGGATCAATGGCAGATGTCGATTGGGGGGATTTGATCGATTATTTAGGCAATGATCCTGAGACAACCAGTTTGCTTCTTTATATGGAGACAATCGGAAATCCCAGGAAATTTCTATCTGCAGCAAGAGAAATTGCGATTGAAAAGCCGATTATTGTGATCAAAGGGGGAAGAACGGCAAAAGCAGCTCAAGCGGCAGCTTCCCATACGGGTTCTCTTGCATGCAGCGATGAGATTTTCAATGCTGCGCTGGAACGGGTGGGAGTCTTAAGGGTTGAGTCTATAGGTGAACTTTTCCAGATGGCTTCAGTTCTTGCGAGGCAGCCACGGCCTAAAGGCCCCAATCTGGCTATCATCACAAACGCAGGTGGTCCCGGTGTATTAGCAACTGATGCGGCCATATTGGCCGGCGCCTCTCTATGCCCTATTCAGGGAGAAACTTTAGAAGCTTTAAACAGGGTTCTACCGGCAGCCTGGAGCAAAAATAACCCCATCGACCTTATCGGGGATGCCGATGCTAAACGTTATGCAGATGCGATTGAAATTATCGGCAAGGACGACGCATGCGATGCATTGCTTGCAATCCTTTCGCCTCAGGACATGACGGATGCGGAGTCAGCTGCGCGTGCAATATTACCGTTTGCTTCCACTTCAAAGCCGCTTCTCGCAAGCTGGATGGGCGGAGAAAGCGTTGCTAAAGGCGTAAAACTTCTGAATGAAGCCGGAGTGCCTACCTTTGAATACCCCGACGATGCTGCCAAAACATTTTCAGCAATGTGGCGCTATAGCCAAACTATTCAGACTCTTTATGAAATGCCTGATCCTTCCTTATTTCAATCAGAGGAGAGCGGAGATCAGAGGGCTATTTTTAGGAGTGGTAAGGAGTTGCTTGATGAATATGAATCTAAACGCCTTCTTGCAGACTATGGGATTCCAATTGTAGAGACTGAAATTGCCCATTCTGTCCAGGAAGCGCGCCTGCATGCTGAAAAAATCGGATATCCTTCGGTTCTTAAACTCTATTCGCACACGATCACGCATAAGTCTGATGTAGGAGGCGTTAAACTCGACTTGAAAAGCCCGGAGGCTGTGGAAAAAGCATTTCTAGAGATTCAGGCTGCCGTTCCTGCAAAAGATTTTGAAGGAGTGACTGTCCAGAAAATGGTTAAGTTGGACGGGTATGAGTTGATCTTAGGGGCGGCACCTGATCCGTTGTTCGGCCCCGTCCTTCTATTTGGATGGGGAGGACAACTGGTTGAGGTTTTCAAAGACAAATCTCTTGCTCTGCCACCTCTCAATAAAGCGCTTGCGCTTAGCATGATTGAGAAGACAAAAATTGCAACAGCTCTTAAAGGAGTGAGAGGGAAAAAGCCGATCAATATGGATTTGCTCGCCGAACTTTTAGTGCGATTTTCGATGATGATCACACAAAATCCGCGCATCAAAGAGTGCGATATCAATCCTCTTCTTGTCTCCGACCAGGGAATGGTAGCTTTGGATGCACGCATCATCCTCTATCCATTGACTGTGAAAGATAGCGAACTACCGAAATTGGCAATTCGGCCCTACCCATTTCAGTACGTTCAAACATTCCAATCAAAGTCGGGCGCCACTTTCTGCATGCGCCCCATTCGACCTGAAGATGAGGCGGATTTAATTGCTTATCACAAGGAGTTGTCAGAAAATAGCGTAAGGCAGCGCTATTTCGATTTCATTTCTTTAGATAAGCGGATTGCACATGAACGGTTGTTGCGCATCTGCTTTAATGACTTTGATAGAGAGATTGCACTCGTGGCACAGGAGGAAAAAACCAGAAAAATTGCAGGTGTTATCCGCCTAAGCCGCATACCAGGCAGAGGAGAGGCGGTCATGACAATGCTGATTGCGGACACTTTTCACGGTCAGGGAATTGGTAAATATTTAATTGAAAATGGAATCGAGATTGCTAAAAAAGAGGGGATCAAGACCATTCACGCATTTATACTGGACGAAAACGCCGGGATGCTTCATATCTCAAAAAAAGCAGGGTTTACCTTCAAAAATGGGGATGCTCAGCATATTGTTCATGCAACATTGAAATTGGAGTAGACAATGGATCTTTTAATACGGTTAGTGATCAGTACGGTAGCTGTATTTGTGACTGCTTACATACTTCCGGGCATCCATTTAGAGGGTGGTTGGACAAAAGCGCTTATCGTCGCAGTTGTATTGGGGTTAGTCAATGCATTTATCCGTCCAATCCTGTTAATTTTAACTCTTCCTATCAATATTCTAACCCTTGGCTTATTCACTTTTGTGATTATGGCGTTGATGATTCTGCTTGTTGGGGCGATCGTGCCAGGCTTTGTAGTGGATAACTTTTGGTGGGCACTGGCATTTGCTCTTATATTCAGTATTATCAATGGTCTGTTTTTTGGAATTTGACTGGATTGACCTCAGGAGAAGTATCTGTTATGGTTTGGTCCACAAGGAGAACACACATGAACCTATTTAGGATTCTATTCGCACTAGCAGTATTTGCAACCTGCAACGCCTTTGCTGAAAATGGACAAAAACCATCTTCTCTTCCCAAAGAGCCTTCAAAGATAATTGTAGAGCCTGATCAAACGGACATCTTCGCCATTCCTTTGGACGAAGACGCAGAAGATCAACAAGAAGAGCTCTATAACTTAGAACATCCCAAAAAATAGTCCCATTTTGGACGGCGGTCATCAGACCGTCGTCATTTCGTCCCCCTTCCACACATAGTCTTCAGCAGAAAAAATAAGAAAAAAAAGAAAAAAAACAAAAGGTGCTTGCGAAAAAAAAGCAAGGTTCTGTATTGTTATGTGCACTGAAGCG